>NZ_CP071130.1:660418-1320836 GCF_017220215.1 Caballeronia sp. M1242
ACACCGCCTGACGCCACGAAGGGTATCGACTTATGAATATCGCCGACACCGAGGGCGCTGCCCGAACGAACGCCGACCGAATCTCCGCCGAGCGCTGGGGCAGCCTGCCAGGCGGCGACAGCGTGCGTCTCTTTACGCTGCGCAACGCACACGGCATGAGAGTCGCGATCAGCGATCTCGGCGCGACCCTCGTCTCGTGGCATGCAGCGGATCGCGCGGGCCGCGTCGCCGACGTTCTGCTCGGACACGACACGCCGGAAGCCTATTTGAAGGGTCGCGCGTATCTGGGCGGCATCATCGGGCGATGGGCCAATCGCATTCGCGACGCCCGCTTCATGCTGGACGGAGTGAGTTATTCGCTGGATCGCAACGAAGGCTCGCAACATCTTCATGGCGGCGCAGCGGGGTTTCATCGGGCGATCTGGAGCGCACGCGAGATCGACGGCACACTGGTACTCACCCACGAGTCGCCCGAAGGCGACGCCGGCTTTCCAGGCAACGTCATAACGACCGTGCGCTATGCGCTCGACGACGACGGCACGCTCACGATTCAGTACGATGCCGTCGCGGACGCACCGACGCCCATCAATCTGACGAATCATGCGTATTTCAACTTGTCCGGCGACGGTACGCCTGGCGCATGCGATATACGCGGCCACGTCATTGCGATAGACGCCGATAGCTTCTTCGACATAGACGACGCGATGATTCCCATCGCTCGCGCAAGCGTGGTCGGCAATGCGTTCGACTTCCGCGCGGGCGCGCCGATCGGCGCACGACTGGACTGGCCCGATGCTCGTCTTTCACGCGCCGGCGGCTTCGACCATTGCTATATCCTGCCGCATACGAATGATGTCGGCGTGCGCAAGGTCGCGGTGCTGTACGACCCTGCGAGCGGCAGAGAGTTGACCGTATCGACGGACGCGCCCGGCTTGCAGTTCTATACCGGCAACTTTCTGCAAGGCGTGCCGGGCCGCGACGGCAAGCCGTATCGCATTCATGCGGGACTGTGCCTCGAAGCCGGTGCGTTTCCGAACCAGATCAATATGCCGGATGCGTCGCGCGTGGTGCTGAGGCCCGGAGAGCGCTACAGTCAAACCACGCGCTATCGCGTCGGCGTGCGATAGAGTCGCTCAGGAGACAGCGGGCGCGCGCACGCCCATTGTTCCCTCTCGTACCGGCGCGTTCGTTTCCTTGATGACACTCTCGCATAACGCGATGATTTGCGCCGCGCTCGCCGGATTGAATAGCGAATGGTCGATGTCCGGAAACGTCATCACGCGGACGTTCGGGTATCGCGACAAGCGCACGCCCAGCTTGCCGCAATGCGCAGCCAGCAGATCGAGCCCCGCGTCATAGCTGCCATAGACGAGCAAGGTCTTGACGCCCTTTGCATCGAGCACGCGAGCGATCGCTTGAGGCGTCGTCGCTTGCTCGATGGACGCAACAGTGGCGCTGTCGAGGCGGAACATGTCGGCAATGCGCGAACGCATGCGCGTCCCGGCATAACCCGCAATGAAGCCGAGCACGCGCAGCAGGTTTTTATCGCCGCGCAGTATCGCTTTCCATTTCTGCAACTCGAACATCGAGGCTGCGTAACCCGCCATCGAATTGCGCGTCGATTGACGCATCTCGTCCGCTGACTTGTCCTCGGGTTGCTTGAACGTCGGAATGTTTATGGCGATCACACCTGTAATGGCGGGCTCGGACGCGGCCGCTTTGAGTGCGTGATAGGCGCCGGAACATATGCCGAACGAGTAGATCGACGCGTATCCGCGTTGCGAGAGCCATCGTGCGGCGGCCGCGGTATCGCGTGTCGCGACCGGATGATAGATTCGACTATAGGGCGTATCGGTCTGACCCACGCCGGGTGCAGCGGGACTATCGCCGCGGCCACGCGCATCGAAACGCAACGAAGCGATGCCACGTCTTGCGAGATCGCGCGCGATGCGCACGGAGAGCCGGCTGTCACCGACACGCGAACTCGCCGATGTATTGGCAAGCAAGAATGCGGACCCACGCGACACGGGACGGCGCGGCTCGCACATGACGCCGATGAGACCGTCCTCGCCTATTCGAACAGGCCGCTCGATGGCTTCGGGCGTTTCAATGCTCAGGTCGTCGGGCCATTCAAACGGAATCGACGGTGCGTTGTGAGAATCGTGCGTCCCGTCGGCAAGCCACTGCACCGCCTGCGCGAACGCTGCATGCGGCATGACCGTGAAGGCTGATTCCTGAATGAATCCGGTCAGGTCGTCGAATGTTTGAACCTGTACATCGACATCGAGCGAAGCAAGCGCATCGCGCAACGCGTCTTTCGAGCCGACACGTCCATGCATTAGCAGCACGCGAGGCGCCGGAGCGATGCCGGACTGTTTGACGCTGGCCGCCAGATCGACGGCTTCAAGATCACGCCTGAAGTCTTCGCCATAGGTTTGACCGAGAACGTTCAGCGGACCGTCCTGCGGCTGTACTTCGCGCAACGGCGCAGCGAGCTTTTCGAGCCAGGTCTTGCGCGTCACGTTCAGTTCGCGCATGTACGTGCGCCCGCTCACAACGGGCGCAAGCAGCACGAGTTCATCCACGGGGCGGCGCAGTGCCGCATGCAACGCGAACGCGGCGCCCACTCGGAAACCACAAAGCGCCACATGCTCGACGCCCGTCTGCTCTCTCAGGAAATCGACTGCCGCGCCAATGTCATCGACTGCCGACTCGAATTGGCCCGGCGCCGCGTCGTCGCCGATGGAATCCCCGGTGCCGATGTAGTCGAAACGCAAGACCCAGAGACCGCGAGCCGCGAGCAGCTCCGCAAGCAGACGCAAGCCGCTATAGGTCCAGACATACTCATGGCCATAGGTATTGCAAAGCACGACGCCCCGCTTACCCGTTCCTGCATGCAGCCACCCCAATCGCCCACCGAATACGACCGGTTTCATTGTTCTGTCCTCGCTCTGGCGACGTACACGAATCCCAAGGGAGGCCCCCGCTTCCCTTTTGCTCGCCTTTTGCTGCGGGATTCGTCGTGCGAGATCCGCAGCGTCGGTGTGCTGGTTGCCGCGATTATATTGAGCAAGTCGACTTCGCAATGTCGGCTTCCGACATTTCGGTTGAATACGCTAGTGTTTGGCGGCTATGGCGGCGCTTGAGTCATTGTGGTGTGGTAGACGAAGGGATCGTCCGCATGCTGTCTTTACGTCAGGCGGCCATCGCAGGATTGACGGCTTCTTGCGCAGCAAGGCGCGCATGTGCGTAGACACGGTCGCGCTCGCGCGCGACAAGGGCCTTCTTCGAGGCCACCGTCTGACGATGAAATCTCGGGTCGCCCATCATTGCGACGTATTCGCCGCGACGGTAGCGCAAATAACGCTGAAAGAACTCGGCTCCGGGCAAGCCGCTGTCGAGCGCGAGAAGCACGCCATAGTCGATGTCTTCGACGTCCCCAAGCGCCTTTACTGCAGACTCTAGAGCGGCATAGCGCTGTGCCAGCGGCACGCTCTTGTCGCACAACGCATGGAAACGCTGATAAGTGAGCAATTGCCGATGTGAGGCACAACGTCGCAATGCCTTCGCTAGTTTAAGACTCAGTTCGGTTTCCACTTTCCCTCCCGCAATATCATGGATCGCAGGCGCACGACTGCGCGCCATCGGCTAAAGCCGATGGCGGTTGATACTGGCCTGCTTCAACTGTCAAAGCAAAGAGAAATGCCGATATTCACAGTCATGCCGTTAAACGACTGCCACGGCGAATGAGCGTCGATTCGCTTGACGCGAAGATTGAAACGCAGTCAATGAGTGCAAAGTTCCGTGAGCATTACGTCAACGTTCGGCATGAGACTGTCAGTGCGAGACAATCATTAACGATGAACCCTGCGCCACCGGGCAAGGACATTGTTGGTTCAACTCGATGGTGTTTACATGCTAGCAAACATATCGCGGCTAACCAAGAAGAGATTGCTGTTTTTGCAGGCTGATACTTTTCATCAAACTGTCAACCGGTAGTTCTTCCTTCTGTCGCAAGGGGATGAGGCCCGACCGTTTGTACTTAAACGACGCGATAGAAGGTCAATGGAGATTATCTATATTATTCGCGCCGATTAACCATCGCTTATTGAACAAAGGTTGATGGAAACCGCATCAATCGCACTGTATTGACGTGGGTAGTCTCAATGGTCGCTTCGGCGGAGGGAATCGAAACAGTCGTGAAGCGGGCGCAGCCGGGCTCATTGAATGAGGGTCGCCCATAGGCGCGACGGGCTGCGCGAAGGCATACAGTCAACGCCTCGCAGCAACCCGCCGTCAATGCCAGGAATGTCGCCGGAGATCAGTGCCCGAAATAAACCGGCTTATTCGCATCGTTCATCGGCCGCAATGCGCGCATGCCTGCGGCGGAAGTTCCATTGTCGACGCCACCGTATGCGCTGCGCTCGCCCTGCATCGCACCATTCTGGCTCGATACGCGTCTTTCCGCGTTCTGCACATCGCTCGGATACGTCGTGGGATCCGCTTGCGCAGGGTTGTAGCCTGCGGCTTCTACCTGCCGCAAATCCTGCTGCACCTGCGCGCGCCCAACGGCAGAGTCGGTTTGGGCGAACGAAAGCGCCGGGGCAACGAGCACAGCGGCAGCAGCGACTGCTTTAACGATGGACTTCATGACTGATCCTCCGGTTGTTAGACGGCGCGCCAGCATTTCTGCGCCTGCTCCCAACATTTAGCATCGGTCGTTCCTGCGCTGCCTGCCGCCTTCTCATTCCGCCTTGGCTTCGATTAGTTTGACCAGCACGTGAAGCATGCGGTTAGCCGGCGTGGGCACTTTCAGCGCTTCGCCGCGCCGAACGATCAATCCGTTAAGGTGATCGATCTCACTATGTTTGCCGCGCGCCAGATCCTGGGCCGTGGACGAGTACTGATTCGGCATGGTTTCCGCAATGCGGCGCACTGCTGCATCGACATCGCCGGGGAGCGTCACGCCATCGGCCTTGGCGACGGCAACGCACTCGTCGATGACATCGCGCATCGCGCGCGTGACGCCCTCGCCCTGAACCAGTCGTCCATAAGGCACCTGTGCAATGGCCGAAAGCGCGTTGTACGCACAGTTGAGAACGAGCTTCGCCCATAACGCGCCGCGCACGTTGTCCGATATCTCGGTAGGCACATTCGCGGCGGCGAACATATGCGCGACGTCTTCGCTTTTGCTTGAAGGTTCGATGACCAGTTCGCCGCGCCCATGGTGACGCATATGCCCCGGACCCGCCATTTCCGCAGCGACATAGACCACTGCCGCCGCGACTTCTTGCGGTAGCAACTGGCGCAAGCGCTCGGCATTGTCCACGCCGTTTTGCAGCGACAAGACCAGCGCGCCTGCATCGAGATAGGGTTTGAGTGCCTGTGCGGCGCTGTCCGTATCCGTCGACTTGACGCAGAACAGAACCAACTGCGCGCCCTTCGCCGCGCTCGCGTCTGTGCTGGCCAACACGCGGACGTGCTCATCGAAAGTCTGGGTGTCAAGCCTCAAGCCTTCTCGCTGGATCGCTTCGACGTGTTGGGGCCGTGCAATGAGCGCGACTTCATGTCCCGCGCGCGCAAGCATGCCGCCGTAATAACAGCCCACTGCGCCCGCACCCATGACAGCAATCTTCATGTTTCGTTTCTCCTGGTCACTGCATCACGCGAAGTCCGTTCGCTTTGCAACGGGAAAATAGCACAACACCGCTAATGGCTTCCGGCACAGGGCTTCACTCGCAAACGCTTGCGCTCTGCATGCAGACGCAACTTTGTGGGACGACGCACGATAGTCAGTCGAATTCGCAATGAACCATATTGTTAAAGCATGCCGAGGGACGATACGCTTGCTGCAGCGGATAGACGGCGCGTTTCTAGACCATGACCGACCGCTGCGGGGTATGTGCTGCACGCCTTGCCGGCGAAGGGTGCCGGGAAGGAAGGCAATGTAGGGAGACCAACTTACGGCGCGCCGAGGCGCCGCATAGGCAGGATGAGCGGTAGCGGCCCGGCAACGGGCGACGCGCAGCCGGAGCGTGGGGTGTTTTCACGAGAACAAAAAATGAACCATGGATATGAAGCATCGCTCGTCAAGCGCGTGGTGAACCAACTCGTCGCGGGCATTATCAACGGAGAATACAAGGACAACATTCTGCCGCCTCAAATCCTTCTATCGCAGAAGCATGGCGTCTCGCGCACCATCATGCGCGAGGCATTGAGCGTCCTTATCTCGCGGCGCATGTTGGATGTACGGCCGAAGACAGGCACGCGCATTCGGCCTGCGCACGAGTGGCTCATCATCGATTCCGAAGTGGCCGAGTGGCGCTTGCGCGCCCTGCCCGATCCGGACTGTCTGCGACGGCTCGTCGAATTCCGCTCGCTCGTCGATCCGCCGGCAGCGGCGCTTGCGGCAGCGCGCGCGAACCGGCATCAGCGCATCGGCATCAACGCCGCGTTTCAGCGGCTCGTGCATGCGAGTCCCACTGAGCCCTCGCAGGCAACCTCGGAAGAAGCGTTATTGACCGCTATTGTCGATGCAAGCGGCGACGAGATTCTGCGCCAGATGGGTAGCGTCGTGCGTGTCGCCATGAGGACGATCAAAGCCACGCTGCGCAATCACCCTCAGGGGCTTCTACGCATGCCCGAGTCCGAGATCAGCGATTACGGCAAGGTCGTGCGCGCCATCGACGCAGCCGATGGAGAAAGCGCGCGAACCATCATGTCGCACATGCTCGAACGTACTGCTTCGTTGTGGATCGAAGAAGCCGTGTGATCGCCTCTGCCTTTTCCAATGCGAGTACAGGAATCAATGACTACAATGGATCGATGATTCGGTCAGAGATTCGGTGTGCCAGCCGCTCGGCATTGAGACTCGGAGGCAGAGATGGCAGAACTCGACAAGGAAGAGGTCGTCGCCGTATTGAACCGGATTCTCGAATCCGAGCTCGCCGGCGTGGTGCGTTACACGCACTATTCGTTTCTCGTCTTCGGGTTCGGGCGCATACCGATCGTTTCATGGCTGCGCGCGCAGGCGGATGAATCGTTGACGCACGCGCATCAGGCGGGCGAATGGATCACCACGCTCGGCGCGTATCCATCGCTCGAGATCGGTCCATTGCTGGACAATCACACGTTCGATATCGCGACCATTCTTCGCGAATCGCTGCAAGCAGAGAAAGTCGCGCTGGACCTTTATCGCGATCTTTTGAGGCTTGTGGAAGACCGCTCGGTCGCGCTCGAAGAATATGCGCGGCAGATGATTCAGACGGAAGAACTGCACGCAGGCGAAGTGGACAAGATGCTGCGCCGTCCTGGAGAAGTCGACACGTCCCCGGAAAGACGCACGGGGCATGTCTGAACATGCGCTGCGCGGGACACCGCACAGCGCATCGAACGTCCGGCAACCGCTTACTTCGGCTGCGCGACCGTACGCAGATAAGGCTTGAGCGTCTTGAAGCCTTCCGGATACTTTTTCTTGGCGTCTTCGTCGGAGACCGAGGTGGGGATGATGACGTCATCGCCCGGCTTCCAGTTCACCGGCGTGGCGACGGTGTGCTTCGCGTTCAGTTGCAGCGCATCCAGCAACCTGAGCACTTCGTCGAAATTGCGGCCGGCGCTCATCGGATACGTGAAGGTCGCTTTCATCTTCTTGTCCGGACCGATGATAAAGACGGCCCGAATAGTGGCGTTGTCGACGGCCGTGCGCGGACCGCCGCCGCTCGCATTCGGATGAATCATGTCGTAGAGCTTGGCGACAGTCAGGTCCGCATCGCCGATCATCGGGTAATTCACGGCCGTGCCTTGTGTTTCCTCGATGTCTTTCGCCCACTTGGCATGATTGTCGACCGGATCGATCGACAAACCGATGATCTTGGTGTTGCGCTTGTCGAACTCGGGTTTCAGCTTCGCCATATAGCCGAGCTCGGTGGTGCAGACGGGCGTGAAGTCCTTCGGATGCGAAAAGAGGATCGCCCATTTGTCGCCGATCCACTCGTGAAAGCGAATCGGGCCTTCGGTGGTTTCTGCGGTGAAATCGGGGGCTTCATCGCCAATGCGGATCGACATATATGATCTCCACGTCAAGGAATAATCAGAGAGCGTTGCGCTTTCGTGCAACAGGTCTCCTTGGTTAAAGCGAAACCGACAGGCCGATTATAGTGCCGCTCTGTGAGAGAGCGGACCACCGCCACGAATCACCCCGCTGCGCACGCGGTCTTCGGCACGCCGAATGCTGCAGCGACCGGGCGTTTCTGACCCATAAGACCGAGCATGCGCGGCTTCGTTCTCGTATTCCTCGGCGAAGTCTGCTATTACGAAGCTGCAACTTCAGGCCGGCGTCGATTCGTCGCCCTGCAACTGTCCTGCCAAGGACTGGAGGTGATCGTGGCCGTCATGCAGAGAAAGACCGTCGCTGCACTGCAAAAAGAAGCATCGGAAACTGAAGAGATTCTGCAGGAGCAAGGCGGCCACGCGTTGAAACGTTCGCTTACCGCGCTCGATGTGACCATGCTCGGCATCGGCTGCATCATCGGGGCAGGCATATTCGTGCTGACCGGACACGCCGCGGCTTCGAATGCAGGCCCGGCCATCGTCATATCGTTCGTGCTGGGCGCAATCGTGTGCGCGCTTGCCGGCCTTTGTTATGCGGAAATGGCCTCGACCGTTCCCGTCTCAGGGAGCGCTTACACGTACGCTTACGCAACGATGGGCGAGCTGATAGCATGGCTCATCGGCTGGGACTTGATACTGGAATATGCCGTCGGCGCAACGACGGTGGCGATCGGCTGGTCGGGCTATGTCGTGAGTTTCCTGCATTCACTGCATATTGATATTCCCGCGCAGCTTTCGCAAGCGCCCTTCGCCTATGACCCCGCCAAGGGATGGAGTCACGCGGGCGCAATCCTCAATGTGCCGGCCATGGTCATCGTGGGGCTCATCACCATCTTACTGGTCATAGGCATTCGCGAATCGGCGCGGGTCAACAGCTTCATCGTCGTGATAAAAGTGCTTATCGTGCTTGCGTTCATCGCGGCAGGCATCGCGTATGTCGATACGAGTCATTGGGTCACCGCGAAGAATCCCACGGGCGCGTTCATTCCACCCAATACCGGTGAATCGGGCGTGTACGGCATGAGCGGCGTTCTGCGAGGAGCGGCGGTCGTCTTCTTCGCGTACATCGGCTTTGATTCGGTGTCGTGCGTGGCGCAGGAGACGCGCAATCCACGTCGCGACATGCCGATCGGCCTGCTTGGCTCGCTCACCATCTGCACGATTCTGTATGTCCTCGTCTCGTACGTGCTGACGGGCATCGTGTCGTACGACAAGCTCAATGTGTCCGACCCAATCGCAGTCGGCGTGGATGCCATCGGCATGCGCTGGCTCTCGCCGATCGTGAAGCTGGGCGCGATCTTCGGCCTGACATCGGTCATTCTCGTTCTGCTGTTGAGCCAGCCGCGTATTTTCTATTCGATGGCGCGGGACGGCTTGCTGCCGCCCTTCGCCTCGAAGATTCATGCGCGCTTTCATACGCCGTACATCACGACGATCATTACCGGCCTGATCGTCATGGTTCTGGCAGGGCTGCTTCCGATCGGTCTCGTGGGCGAACTCGTCAGCATCGGCACGCTGTTCGCATTCGCCGTGGTCTGCGTCGGCGTGCTCGTCCTGCGTATCAAGCAGCCCGAGCTGAAGCGGGCCTTCAAAACGCCCGCCGTTTTCATCGTGGCACCGTTAGGGGCGATCTCGTCCGTCTTCCTTATGTCCGGCTTGCCTGCCGATACATGGATACGGCTCATCATATGGATGGCGATCGGCATCGTCATCTACTTCACATACGGCATACGTCATAGCCGCTTGCGCGTGGCAAAGCAAACGCCACCGGCTCAGACAGCAAGAAGCTAAGGTTGACGGGGGCGCCGGGTGCCGTGTTCGCGCGCTTCCTGCGGGCTTTCGTAGATATACGGCGCGACGCCCCGGCGTTTCAGCGCATCGCCGAGTTTCATGCGCAGGAAGCTGCTCGTCGTGTAACGCGTCACGCCGCCATAGTACTGACTGACAAGCCGCGTGACCATCTCCGAGTAAGCGTCGAGCATGCTCGGGCGAATCGAGAAATTATCGTAGTTCACGATAGCGTGTGGCTTGACGTTCGCGCCCGCGAGTTGCTTCTCGACTTCAAGGCGAATGGCTTCGACGTCATGCAGGCTCGCCACCTCAAAGCCTTCGAAATTGATGAAGAAAAGGTTCTTGTCGGCGTCGTAGCTGAACCGCTCCGCGAGATCCAGGCCTAGCAGTATCTTGCGTAGACCCATCGGCTCGTCCGTGAAAATGCGGGGATCCATCAGGCTCGGAGCGGACTGAATCACGGGCCGGAAGTCCATCTGAGCCACGATATCGCGCTCAACATCGATGCCGGGCGCCACTTCCTTCAGCGCCAATCCCTCGCTCGTCAGTTCGAACACACAGCGTTCGGTAATGTAAATCACCGTCTGACCGCGCTCCACGGCATAGGGGCCGCTAAACGTACGATGCTCGACGGCATCCACGAATTTGCGGCAACTTCCGTCACGGCGAATGACGAGCTTGCCGTCTTCGATCACGATATCGAGCTTGCCCGCGTTAAACGTTCCGACGAAAACCACCTTCTTGGCCGACTGACTAATGTTGATGAATCCGCCCGCGCCGGCGAGCTTCGGTCCGAACTTGCTGACATTGAGATTGCCTTCGCGGTCTGCTTGCGCAAGTCCGAGGAAGGCGATATCCAGCCCGCCGCCATCGTAGAAGTCGAACTGGTACGGCTGGTCGATGATCGCCTGCGTATTCGTCGCCGCGCCGAAATTCAGGCCGCCAGCCGGGATGCCGCCTATCACACCCGGTTCGGTCGTCATCGTGAAGAGGTCGATCACCTGCTCTTCGTTGGCGACGCTCGCAATGCCTTCCGGCATGCCAATGCCGAGATTCACCACGCTATTGGCCATCAGTTCGAACGCGGCGCGACGCGCGATCACCTTGCGTTCGTTGAGCGGCATGGGCGGCAGCGAACCCGCGGCGACTCGCAATTCGCTGGAAAACGCGGCGCTGTATTGCTCGCCGAACGTCTGCCAGTGATTCTCCGGGCGCGCGACAACGACGCAATCCACCATGACGCCCGGCACTTTCACTTGCCGCGCGTTGAGTGTGTTCGATTCGGCGAGCCGTTCCACTTGCGCAATGACGATGCCGCCGGAATTGCGCGCGGCCATTGCAATGGAAAGTGCTTCCAGCGTCAGCGCTTCCTTCTCCATCGTGATGTTGCCGTTCAGATCGGCCGTCGTTCCGCGCACGATGGCGACGTCAATGGGAAAGGCCTTGTAGTACAAATAGTCGGTGCCGTCTATCTGCATGAGACGCACGATGTCATCGATCGTGCGGGCATTGAGTTTTCCTCCGCCATTGCGCGGATCGACGAATGTGCCGAGACCGACAGTCGATAGCTGCCCGGGACGATGCGCCGCGATATCGCGAAAGAGCTGCGAAATCACGCCTTGCGGCAAGTTATACGCTTCGATGCGATTCTCGATGGCGAGCTTCTGCAAGCCGGGAACGAGTCCCCAGTGGCCGCCGATGACGCGCTTCACGAGCCCTTCATGCGCGAAGTGATTGAGGCCTTTCGCACGCCCATCGCCCTGGCCGGCAGCATAGACGATGGTGAGATCCGCGATCGGCTCGTCTGCTTCAGCGTCGCCTGCTGTCTTGCCTTCGAGAAAGCGCGCCTCGAGCGCCATCGCCACTTCTTCCGCGAAGCCGACGCCCACGAAGCCGCTCGTTGCGATCGTGTCGCCCGACCGGATGAGGCGCACGGCCTCGCGCGCCGATACGATCTTGCCGCGCTCGACAAGCCGTGCCGATGACGAAAAGGCGTGGTGACGAGGCGGGGCGCTGCTGTTATTCATGGCGTCTCCTTGTCCGTTTCGGGCAAGGTAACACCAAATGAGCGCAGCGCGAAATGCGCGTCGTCCAGAAGTGCCGTGCTATGCGCTTTAGCGAGGCGCGCCGGCCTCGATCGCCTGTATGAATTGATGCAACACGGCGCCGGACGCATCGGTCACGGCCCAGAACGTCATGCCGTCCTGATTCCAGCGGGCAAGCGCATAGCCGTCGTCCGAGCGCGTGACGACTGCCTTCGCGTCCTTTTGCGCCCCCGTCGACGCTTTTTCGGGGAACACGTACACGTCGATCGGATGCTTCAGATAGCGATAAACGACCACCGCCACCGGGCGATGTCCGATGTAATCGAGCCGTCCGCCGACCAGCGCATAGCCGGGTCCTGCCGGGTCGATGACAGGCGGCGCATAGTCGATGCGGCCGTTGAACCACGGCTTTACCGTATGTTTATCGCTGGATAAAACGTCTATTGGACGATCCGACATGAGCGCCCGCACATGGCTCGATACGATCTCTTGCGCGATCGGCGATTCGGCCGGCATGCGGGCCGCGGTCTGAATCCACAGCACGGCGCCCAGCACGACTGCCGATAGCGTCGCGCCTGCGAATGCCCCGCCGAAGAAGGGCCACGGCGCCGAAAAAGGCAGCCGCCATGTGTTGCGCGTGTTAGGCGTTGGCGATTGCCGGCGTGCTTCGCGAGCCGCTTCGTCCCGCACGCGCGCCAGCACTTGCGCTCGCAGGTGCGTCGGCGCGTGGTGATACAGCGAGCCATCGGTCAACCTCGTTTCGAGCGAGGCGGTTTCGTTATTGTCCATTGCCCGATTCCTCGGAATGACCCGGTTCTGATTTGCGCACGAGCCGCACGTTCGGTCTGTCGCCCTGAGCTGCGCGCACGGCTGCCGCCAGCATCTTCCGGCCGCGCGCGAGTCTCGACATCACGGTTCCTATCGGCACGCCCGTAATGGCGGCCACTTCCTTATAACTCATGTCTTCCAACTCACGCAGCACCAGCACCTCCCGAAAGACCAGCGGCAGTGACTCCAGCGCGCGATGCACCAGTTGCACCTCGTCCTTGCGCACCGCGAGCGTTTCCGGACTCACGCCGGCATCGTCAGACCATCCCGGCAATGCCTGGTCGCCCGCGATCTCCTCGTCATATGGCGTCGCGTCCGCCAACTGCACGCGACGACGCCACTCCGTGAACCACGTATTACGCACGATGGCGAGCAGCCATCCCCGCGCATTCGACTCATCGCCGTCTTCGAAACCCGAGAAGAAACGGAACGCGCGCAGATAGGCTTCCTGCACGACGTCATCGGCATCGCTCGGGCTGCCCGAGAGCCAGCGCGCAAGGTTATAGGCGGCATCGAGGTGCGGCATGACCGTCGCTTCGAAGCGCGCATGCGGGGACTCGTCTACCTTCGACCTGCTTGGCCACATTGCGCGGATCTCCCAAAGCCACCGGATTCGAATCTATTGATTGCGCCCACACTCGCTGTTACCGCTTGTCTCGCCGATTTATTCCTTCGTATTTCAACCGAGGGCTAAATAATTTCTATCGGGAATATCGGAGGTGCTGCGCCGGTTCGATGGACGCTGGATACGTCACTTCAACAAGGAGCCGCCGTGCAAACCGAACTGAATTCCTTATCTTGTCCGTCCGAACTCGACGATCACGGCAAACGCCGGCGCACCGCTCTCTCGTGCATGGCGTGGGCCGGTGCGGGCGTGCTCTGGACGATCAGCGGCGGCGTGCCGCGCTCGCAACTGATTTCGTCGGCTTATGCGGCCGAAACGACTCGCTCTTTCAGTTTCGTGCAAATCAGCGATAGTCATATCGGATTCAACAAAGATCCGAATACGGAGCCGACAGGCACGCTTCAGGAAGCCATCAGTCATGTCCGCGGCATGCCGCAGCGTCCCGCATTCATGATTCACACAGGCGATATCACGCACCTGTCGAAGCCCGCTCAATTCGACACGGCCACGCAGATCATCAACGATGCCGGCATGCCGGTGCATTACGTGCCCGGCGAGCACGACGTGCTCGTCGAAAACGGCGATCCGTTTTTTGCGGGCTTCGCGGACCAGTATGGCAAGGGCGGCGCGCGTCACTGGTACAGCTTCGATGAGGGCGGTGTGCATTTCATCGGCCTGACGAATGTCCTCGACCTGAAGGGCGGCGGCCTCGGATTTCTCGGCGACGCGCAACTCGCGTGGCTCAAACAGGACCTGCAGGCAAGAAGCAGCAGCACGCCGATTGTCGTCTTCGCGCATATTCCGCTTTGGGCGCTCTACCCTCAATGGGGCTGGGGCACCGACGACAGCGCGCAGGCGCTCGCGCTTCTCAAGCGCTTCGGTTCCGTGACAGTGTTGAACGGACACGTTCATCAGGTCGCGCAAAAAGTAGAAGGCGACATGCGATTCTATTCCGCGATGTCGACTGCGTTTCCTCAGCCTGCGCCCGGTTCGGCAGCCGGCCCCGGACCCATGAAAGTCGGCGCAGAACAGTTGCGGTCCATGCTGGGCCTGCGAGCCGTCACGCACATACCGGGACGCGAACAGTTGGCCATCGTCGATACGTCACTCGAAGGAGCACGCGCATGAATGCATCCTTCGCAGGACGATGCGTGCGTCAGCTAGCGGTCGCGATCATCGTCAAGGGACTCTTCGGCCTGATGCCCTCGGCTTGCGCCGAAGAGCCAGCGCAACAAGTCGCAGCGGCAGCGGCGCCGACCATCACCATCGACAACTTCGCGTTCAGCCAGCCGACGCTCACGGTCCCGGCGGGAACGAAGGTGACCTGGATCAATCGCGACGACATGTTGCATACCGTCGTGGATGAAACGAAGTCGTTCAAATCGGACCCGCTCGATAGCGGCGACACCTTCTCGCATGTGTTCGATCGGCCGGGCACGTACAAGTACTTCTGCTCGTTGCATCCGCATATGACGGGAACCATCGTCGTGCGGTGATGCAATGATGGCAAAGGCGCGCGCTGTCAGCGTTGCGCCTTTGCTATCGCGTCCAGATTGCCTTCGCCGAAGCCATGATGCCCGCGTCTCTCGACGATCTCGAAGAACATGTCGCCGGGCCGGCGTTCGAGAAACGTTTGGAGAAAGAGTTGCGGCGTGCCGTCCGGAAGTATTTCCCCGTCGACGAGAATGCCGCGTGTACGCAGTTGCTCGATATCGAGGCCATGTCCTGGCAGACGCGTGTCGATCTCGTCGTAATAGCGCGGCGGGGGCGTGAGAAAGCGCACTCCGCGTGCGCGCAGCGCATCGACAGAAGCAAAGATATCCGACGACGCAAGCGCGATATGCTGCACGCCCTCGCCTTCATGGTCCGGCAGATACTGCTGCATGAGGTCCGTGCGATACGTGCCCTCTTCATACACGGGAATGCGAATGGAACCGCACGGCGAAACCGTGACAGCGGAATCTTGCGACACGTGCCAGTCCGGATGCACCTCGTGAATCTCTTCGAAATGCAGGACTTCCCGGTAGAAATCGAGCCACTCCTGAATGCGGCCCGCGCCGACGGTTTGCGTGAAGTGATCGACTTCGAGCAGGCCCGTACCGCCGAGTCCAGTCGGCTCATGGTCGAGCGGTCGAAAGTCGATGTCATAAATCGAGGCTTCGCCGCTGTTCTTGCCGGGCCAGTGATCGACGAAATAAATATGCGAATCGCCGATACCCTGAATAGCGGGAATGGCGAGTTCGTTAGGGCCGATCTTCTCGCCCTCGAAGTCCCACGCGCCGTAGTCCACCGCGCGTTCATGAGCGATTCGCGCGTTCATCACGCGAATGCCGATGGCCGCGATACCCACGCCATGCGTCTCTGCGAAACGCGTGGCGAAGGAATCGGGCTCGGCGTTGAGCAGGAAATTCATGCTGGCCTGACGATAGAGCATCACTGCCTTGCTGACGTGCTGCGCCACCGGCACGAAGCCTAGCCGTTCGAACAGCTCCGCAAGGCCTTGTGGATCCGGGCTCGAGAACTCCACGAATTCCAGCCCCGCAATGCCGAGCGGGTTGTTGCCGGCTTCGGAATCGGGGATCGCGCCGGCGGCCGTGGAAAGGTCAGCGGATTGCGGCTGGGTCATCGACAATACCTCGAAAATGTACGAGTTGGTTCACGGACGTAAAAAGTACCATGACTGCCCCATCGTACGCCACAACGGACGCGGGCGGTCGTGCCAAGCGTAGCGGCAGCACGTCGCCCGTGTCAAAGCGAGGCATTGCTGGGCTCAGGCTGCAAGCCGCTGGGCATTCATCGAGGGACGGCGTGCCTGAGGCGGAAAGACGTTTCATGTGCCGTCGTCGTGACGAAAGAAAATGATGTCGATCAGCGCCCCGCCATGCCAGCCCTCGATGCGCACATAGCGCATGCCCGTGACGTGCGAGCGGCACAGTTGCGCGACGCGCGCGGGATGAGCGACCGTCGGCGCGAGCCATTTGTCGACGGCGCTGTGCAGTGAGTTTGCCGAAGTTTGCATGATGGTCTCCCTTAGATGGCCAGTGCGGCGCAATCCGTGGCGCAGGCAGGCAGTGAATTCGCGCGACGGCGACGCTGCGCGGCGACATAGGCTCGAACGAGCCCTCTTACCGCGTGAATGGCGACGCGAGGATGAACGAGGCAGGCGCGCACTTGCGTGCTGCGCGCCTCGCCGAACAGGCACCACGAGACGAAGTGCTCGCAGTTGTTGGTCAGAAGGCGATAGCGGTTCTCGCCCAGACGGCTGCGCGCGCGACGCACCGCTTCGACGCCGACGAAGTACGCTGAAGCGTGTTGACGAACGACGACGCCGTAGCCGTCTGCGAACTGCGCGACACTCACTTCTTCGACGGGACCGCGATGCAATGACTTGGCGAAGCCTGCATAGTGAATGACCTTGCCGTTGCCCGCATAGATGCCGTGGTGTTCGTAGCCGCAGCGGCGCGTGATCAGTTCGCTGCCGACCGGCGGTTCGTCATCGAACGCAAGCACGCGCGATACGGGCGCCTGATGGGTCCTGATCGACGTTGACGTGATTGACATGGCTCGCTCCATCTTTCGCAGGCTCGGCGCGATGTGTTCGTTTCGCGCCCGTTTGCCATGTCGTTTGCAGCTTTCTTGCCAGTCGTTGCGGAGCCTTGATTTGCGGGCTTGAGCGATGCATGCGATGCTTCGGCTAACCCGATGTGTTGAGGCCGGGCCAACGCTCTGCGGCCTGTTTCGTTGGTTGTGCAGCGTCAGTTAGGGCTCTAGGGCGGTGTCGGTTTATAGCGTTCTCCTCGGTAGACAATGTTGCCGAGCCGCTAACATCCCCGCTGGCGTAAGAGCGCGGAAGTCCGTCGATTAGACCGCTCGCGAGGTGCACGCAATCGGCACGGGCCTTGCATTGACTTCGTGCGTTCCTATGACACACCCTGGAGAGGCACAATGGCCACTCTCACCATCACCGATCTCGCCTTCGACCGCCGGCTCGACCGCACGGCAATGTCCGCGATTGCCGGAGGAGGCGGCGCGCCATGGGTGTACGGCTGGATCACGCCGTTCATAGCGGACCGTCACGCGAACTTCGGCGGCGTTGTCAACGTCTTCGAGATTACGAACAACTTCACCGCCGGCCAGATGATCAACCAGTTTCAGTCCGTCGACGTGCGCAATTCCGGTGATGGAGCGAGCCTCACGGTGACGCCCAACGCCATATCGGCGAATCGCGCAGGCTGACATCGCGCGCAGCACGATTGCACTGCATTAGCGTCCGGTTCAAGGAGACTGGCGTGACCTTCTCAACAGAGTTCGGATGGACATCCGCCGCGCGCTCGGACGTGGGCTGCGTGCGCTTAGTCAACGAAGACGCGGTGCTCAACTCGCCCGAGCAGGGTCTATGGGCCGTGGCCGACGGCATGGGCGGACATGCAGTGGGCGATCTCGCAAGCCGCATGGTGATAGAGCGCCTTACTGGCTTATCGACAGGCGGCGCACTGGGGAACGTCATCGCAGAAGCACGAGATCGGCTTCTGCGAGTGAACGATGAACTGCGTGCAGAGGCAGCACGGCGACAGGTATCGCGCATAGGCAGTACGGTGGTATTGCTTGCCGCGCGCGGCGGCGCGTGCGCTTATCTCTGGGCTGGCGATAGCCGCATCTATCTATTCCGCAACGGCCGCCTCGCACAGTTGACGCGCGATCACAGTCATGTGGAAGAACTCAAGGCACGCGGCCAACTGACGGCGGAAGAAGCATTGCATCATCCCGCGCAGCATTTGATTACGCGTGCCGTAGGCGCGCTCGACACACTGGAACTCGACGAAAGCAGCGTTACGCTCGCCGACGGCGATACGTTCTTGCTATGCAGCGATGGCTTGTCCAACGAAGTAACCGAAGCCGAAATGGCGAGCGAACTGGCGCCGGGCAATTGCGAGGCGGCGGCGCAGCGGCTGCTGGAGATGGCGCTGGAGCGCGGTGGACGAGATAACATTTCACTCGTCGTTGCTCATGCCGAAGACGTGCTTGGATCGGACAGAACGCAAGTGAATCCCACTCTGTGAACCACGCTGCTCACTGCTTGTTTCGTTGCGCTGCGAGCCTGAAGTCTTTCGAATGAAGCCCGTGCTTCTTCAGAAGCATTTGCAAGTGAGAGCGGTTCATGTCATAGCGCCGCGCAAGTTCCGCTACCGTGCCGCCTACTTCCTGCAAGCCGCGTTCGAGAAACGCGCGCTCCGCTTCGTCGCTTGCTACACGCTTCGCTTCGCTCAGCGAGCCGGCCATGGCGACACCTTCGCCGCTTGCCGACGGCGCTCCCATCGCAATGGCGAGGGATGACTTCGGGCGTATGTCCACCGGCAGATGTTCGATATCCGCCATGTCGCCGGCGAGGCAAGCAAGCCGATACACCATGTTGCGCAACTCGCGGATGTTGCCGGGGTAGTCGTAACTGCGCAGGAAATCCCGCAAGCGCGGCGACATTTTCACCGGACGGCGCTTGAGCGCAGCCGCCGCTTCGTCGCCGAAATACGCGAGGAGAAGCGGAATTTCATCGCGACGTTCACGCAATGGCGGCAGCGTCAGATGAATGACACTTAAGCGATAGAACAAGTCTTCGCGAAACCGCCCTTCCTCGCACCAGCGCCGCAGATTGCGATTCGTCGCTGCGACGATGCGGGTATCGACTGCAATAGGCTCGTCAGAGCCGACGCGCTGTATCTCATGTGCTTCGAGCACGCGCAGCAATTTGACTTGGCCCGACAGCGGCAACTCACCGATCTCGTCGAGAAAGATGGTCCCTGTATGCGCGCTCTCGAACTTTCCTTTGCGGTCGTTCGTCGCGCCCGTGAATGCGCCCTTGCGATGCCCGAATAATTCCGATTCGATGAGATTCTCCGGAATCGCGCCACAGTTCACGGAAATGTACGGCTTGTCCGCGCGCGAGCCGTTCGCGTGAATGACCTTGGCCATCAGTTCCTTGCCAGTTCCGCTCTCACCGTCGATCAGTACCGGCAGATCGGTCGGCGCCGCTTTCTCCGCGATTTCCAGCGCCTCGAGCAGCTTCGGGTTATCGCCGAACGTGCCTTCGAAGACGAAGCTGCGTTCCAGCAGTGCCTGTCGCCTGGCACCCGGCGACATTTCCCGCTTCGGCTCCGACGCCGCAGCCTGTACGAAACGTTCTTTGTGCGAGAGCTGCATGACCTCGTCGCGCAGCGCGCTCGCCTGTCGCAGCAGCTTCTCGATCTCGGGGCGTTCGAGGCGCGAGGTCCACCGCAGCGTCGAACGCAGTATCTCGATCTTCTCGATGAGCCCCGCATACGAAATAGCCGATGCAGGTACGTTGCTGTCGCTTTCCGGTTGGTCGAGTATCTTCATGCTGCGCTCAATTGCTTCTGCACGAGTTGGTAATACATGCCCTTTCTCGCGACAAGTTCATCATGCTTGCCCTGCTCCACGATGCCGCCCTCGTAGAGCACGAGGATCTTGTCGGCGCGCATGATGGTCGACAGGCGGTGCGCGATGATGACGGCCGTTCGCCCTTTCAAAATCTCCTGCATGTTGCCGAGAATATTGCTTTCGGATTGCGTATCGAGCGCGGAGGTCGCTTCGTCGAATACCAGCAGGCGCGGGTCATGATAGAGCGCGCGTGCAATGCACAGGCGTTGCATCTGACCGCCCGATAGCCCCACGCCGCGTTCGCCGACCACCTGCTCATAGCCGAGCGGCATCTTGCTGATGAAACCGTGCGCGTCGGCCATCTTCGCGACTTCCTCGATGCGCTTGCGATCCGGCGCTTCGTCGCCGCTTGCGATGTTGTCGGCGATGGTCCCGGAGAACAGCAAATTGCTTTGCATGACATAACCGATCTGCGCGCGATAGAAGCCTTTGTCGATCACGTTGATGTCGTAGCCATCGACGGTCATCTTGCCTTCCGTCGGCGCATAGAAGCCGACGAGCAGTTTCGCGAGCGTCGTCTTTCCCGATCCGCTGCGTCCGACCACTGCAATGAGTTCGCCCGGCTTTATATCGAAGCTAATGTTTTCGAGCACATAAGGCGCGTCGCCCTCACCGTAGCGGAAGTAGACGCCATTGAACCGGATGTCGCCCTGAAGGTCGGGCAGCATCACGCGTTGCTGCATGTCGGATGGCTTCTGCTCGGGCTCGATGTCGAGCACATCGCCGAGACGCTCCATGGCGACGCCGGCATCGTTGAGCAGACTCCAGAGATTGATGAGGCCCATGAGCGGCGACAATACGCTTCCCATGAATGCGTTGAACGCGATGAGCTGGCCGATGGTCAACTCGCGCGCCAGCACCAGATTGGCCCCTGCCCATAGCACTGCAATGGTCGTGGCGGCATTCAGCAATTGACTACAGAAGCCGACCGCAATATTGAAGCGTTGAGACTTATATTGAATTTCGAGTGACTTGGCGTACTTCTTCTCCCACTTCAGGCGAACGGCCCGCTCGATGCCCATTCCCTTGACGGTCTCGGCGCCACCCAGCGCTTCCATCAGGTACGACCGGGCGTCCGTCCCCGATGAGAACGTCTCCCGCGCGTTCTGTTTGATGCGAGGTGTGGCGAGTACGGTCAGCGCCATCAGCGGAATGATGAACGCAAGCAGCAGCAACGTCAGCTTGACGTTGTAGAGAAACATGATGGTGAAGTAGATGAAGATCATCAACAGGTTGAGCACTGTCGTGACCGTGGATTCAGTCAGAAACGCGCGGATCGTGTGATTCTCCTGGAACCGCGCGAAGATGTCCCCGGTCTTGCGTTTGGCAAAGAAGCTGAACGGCAGTGAGAACGTATGCTTGAAGAACTGCGACATCATCGCGAAGTCCATGTTGCGCATCATGAAGTTCGCCAGATACGCGCGTATCGTCGACATGAGTTGCGAGAAGACGTTCGAGATAATGAGTCCGGCGATCAGCACATGGAGCAATCCGACGTTCTGGTGAACGATCACGCCGTCCAGAATGTTCTGGATGATGAGCGGTGGAATCACACCCAGGACCTGAATGACGAACGTGGCGAGAAAGAGATGCAGCAGGATGGTGCGGTACGGCTTCATGTATCCGACGAAGCGTATCCACGGCGAACTGGATACCGCCTTTTGCACCATATCGTGCGCTGGCGAGAAGACCAGACACGTACCGCTCCAACCGCGTTCGAACTCGTCCACGGTCATCTTTTTGAAGCCTATCGCCGGGTCCGCTACCCACACGTCCGCCTTCGAAATGCCGTAGACGATAATGTAGTGATAGCCCTCCCAATGCGCGATGAACGGCAATTCGAACCCGCGCAACGATTCATAGGTGCACTGCACGCCGCGCGTGGTGAAGCCGAGCGCCTCGCCCGCGCGCGCGAGACTGTCGAGCGTCGCGCCTTGGGTCGTCACGTTAGCCAGTTCGCGCAGTTTGCCGAGCGTCATGCCGATGCCGTAATGCCGGCAGATCATCGCAAGACACGCGGCCCCGCAATCCATCTCCTCGGCCTGCTGCACCCATGCAAAGCGTTTGATGACCCGTTCGCCGAGTTCAGGCTTGCTGTGCAAATCCAGCATCGCGGGAAGACTGCGACGTTCGGCGAGCTTCTTTTGCCGCTGTAACTCCCGCTCGCTGAAGCGGATGCGTTCTTCAAGAACTTCGCGCAGCCTGACGTTGCGCTCGATGATGAAGTGCACTGTCTTCTCGGGGATGACGAGTAGGCGCGTATCGGCGTTCGCAATGGCCGAGGCCATCTGTTCCTGACGCATCACGCACGCCTTCTCGCCGAAAATTTCGCCGGGGCCGAGCGTTGCCAGCACGTACTGATGCCCGCCTTCCTCACGCACGATGCGCACTTCCCCTTGACGCACGACATACAGGCGCCTGTCGTCGCGAGCGTCCTGCCTGAGAATCTCCTTCCCTTCAGCGATACGCTTGACGCCGACGCTTCTCACGCATTCTTCGAGTTCCGCCTTGTCGAGCTTGCCGCGCAGATCGAACAGCTTGGCGACGAAACCGCCTGCTGAAGCAATGGCGACATAGCTGGTCGCGAACGCAAGCGCCGCGGGATTCTTCGCGATGACGGGTTCGATCGCGCGACGCGGAATGAACAAAAGTTCGGTCTTGCCCGATGACCGCACGGACGACTCATGCCGATAGTCGCGCAGCATCGCGATATCGGCGAATGTCTCGCGCTCCTTCTTCAGGCCCATGCTGATCTCTTTGCCATGCTCCTCGGTGAATATGCGCACGGAGCCTGCTCTCACGACATAGAGACCATCAGCCACGTCGCCGGCATTGCACACGGTTTCGCCGAAGCCGTAGCGGCGCGACTCCGTGTGTTGAGCCAACTGCTCGATTTCATCGCGCGAAAGCGGTGACAATATCTCCACCGTCGTGAGGAAACTGGCGAGCGAGTCGAGGTTTGATGGTGCGTCCATGTCCATGTGCAATGTTTAGCGCGCCTGAATCACATGTTCCTGCGCTCTTGCGAAGAGCCATTCTTCTCGCAATAGCCGACGGATTTCCGCTGTCGTGTCTTCGTCCAGCTGTGCCGGAAACTTGGACGTCACCGCAAAGATCTCGTATGAGGCGCCGTCTGCGGAGACGAACGGACCCAGCAGGTCGCCCGGCTCGGCATTGAACACCTTGGCCTCGATATCCGCCCGCAACTGTCCGCGCATCACGCGGCCGATGAGTCCGCCTTCTTCGCGCGTATCAGCGAGGGAATGTTCGCGCGCCATGTCCGCGAAGCTGTCGGGATCGTCGTTGAGATAAGACATCATCTCTTTCGCGCTTCCTTCGGAATCGAGAACGATATGACGCACCTCGATGCCGTCGAATCGCGGCGAATTGAGTTGGAAATACTCTTCGATGGCGCGTTGCGTGCCTACCTGCTCCAGCATCTTCTCCTGGTACAGCGTATCGGTGATATAGGCCTCGAATTCGTCGAGGCTCACATTGAGCGCGTCGAGATAGTTGTTCATGTCCGCTGCGCGGTGCAGCCCGCGAATGCGCCGGAACTGATCGGCGCGGGTCTGTATCTCGTCCGCCGTGAGCGTGACGCCGGCCTTCTTTGCCGCGCGCACCGTGAGCTTGTCGCGAACCAGTTGCTCGACGAGTCCGTCGAACTGTCCATTGAGTTTCAGGAGCCTGAGAAATTCGTCGACATCGACCACTTCATCGTCGATTCGCACAATCGCCGTCATGTCGTTCTCCGTTCGGTTTAGCCCGCTAGCCTGCTACGCTTCGGAAGGGATCGAGCCCGAGGTCGATCAGTCGCCGCTCGCGCACCACGATTTCTGCGGAAGCCGTCATGCCATAGCGAAGCGGATATCGCGTACCGGCAATCTGGTAGTAGTCGCGGTCCAGCGTCACTCGTCCTTCATAGACCGGCTGCTTGGCAATTGCGCCCGGCTTCGTCGCTGGCGAGATGAAGGCGAGCGTGCCGTCGATCACGCCATATCGTTGATAAGGAAACGCATTGAATTTGAGTTTCACGCGCTGTCCTTCGCGCAGGAACGCGCGATCATGCTCGGCGATCTCTATCTTCAGCACGGGCCGCGCATTTGCCGGCGCAATACCACCGAGCGGCGTGTTCGCCTGAATCTTGTCGCCCGGCTGAGTCGACGTTACGTCCGTGACCACGCCCGACACAGGGGCCAGAATCAGCAGAAAGTTGTCTTTGTCGATGCTCTCGAAGCGGATGCGCGCAGCGGCGTCCGCGACGAGACGCGCGGTCTGCAATTGCAACCGCAGCTTGTCTTCCGTGCTCGTCACCTCGCGCATGGCCGACTCGTATTGCAGCCTGAGGCTCGTTGCTTCCTGACCGCTCGTTTCGAGTTGCGCCTTCGCTTGCTTGAATTCATGGCTCAAGCGAAAGTCGAGTTCAGCGAGCTTCGCCTGTTCGACGCGATAAGCGCCATCCGCTTCGAGATAGACGTTGCGCTTCGCTTCCACTTGCGATTCCGACACGCCGCCGCCGCCCGGCAAAGCGAAGAGTCGCGCGAAGCGGTCGAGTTCGCTCTTCGCGGCGTCGCGGGCGCGGCGCGCATTCTCCAGCACGCTGCGCTGCTCCTGGAGTTGCGCCTTCTGCCCTTCGGCGAGCTTGCTCGTGCCTTCGCTCACTCGCTGCTGATGCTGATGTTCCTCCACTTCCATCTGGTCCTTGAGCGCGGCGATTCTGCGTTCCATCAGCAACTTCTTCTCGGGAAACTGCTTCCATTCGCGCTCGGCGTCGTCGAGCTTGAGTTGCGCTTCCAGTGCGTTCGTCGCGGCTTCGATTGCGCCACGTGCGTTCAAGCGCGCCACGACGTCGTCCTTGCGCACCGGTTGCCCTTCCGCGATATAGAGGTCGGCCAGTTCTCCGTCGATAGGCGCGTAGAAGCGCCGCACCTCGGATTCCGGCGCAAGCGTGCCTTGCGCGGTAACGAGGACGTCCGCGTGACCGATGAAGGACCACGCGAGCGCCGCCACGACGAGCGCGACCATGGCGAGCACCACGGCTTGCGTGAGCTTCAGCGGCTCAGCGGTCAGAATCGCGACGCCTTCCGCGCCGTGATCGCCGAGCGCCTCGGAGAATGGCCTAAGGGCCGCGTTGCGCTTCACCGCTCGTCCCTCCAATCAGGTTCAGTTTCGCTTGCAGCAGCGACGGATCCAGCACCATGCGAAGGTCTTGTAGAGAGCGCCGTTGCAGAGCCGCTTCGTCATCGATCTCTTTGCTCAGCGCATTCCATTTGCCTTGATCCGCCGCGCCGTTTTGCGACGCTTGCCTGAGCATGCGCATGCCGCGAACGGAAGCATCCCGCGCATCCGACAAGCGCTTGGCTTGCGTTCGAAAGCCATCCGACACATCCGACTCCAGCCGTTGCGACCCGCCTATTCCACCGTTCGTCCGGTACTGCTCCCAAAGCGTCTGCGCATGAGTCATCAACGCTTGTCCTCGCGCGGCTGCTTTACCGTTGAGCGCTGCAATGTCGGGCGCGATAGCCTTAGCGAAATAGCCGTCGCTCTGCGGGTCGAGCGATTCATAGAACGAAAGCAGTGCGTCTTCATAGCGTCCGGAGCCGCGTGTCTTTCGCAATTCGTCGAACTGGGCGGCCACCGCCTTTTTGTGAGCCAGTTCACTCTGCAAGGTCGGCGTCCAATTGCCCTGCGGAATCTTCGTCAAGAGGTCAATTGCCTGGGCACTGCGCCCATTGCGCCAGGCGTCGGATACAGCGGCGTATTGCGCCATCACAGGTGCGGGCGGCAACTGGTGCGCGCTCAATTCCGCCCACTTGTCCTTGAAAGGGGGCGTCGAGAATGTCGTCGTTCCGATCCAGTCGGCGAGCGGTGCGAGGCTCTTCGCGGTCATCGCGTGCCTGAGGCTCGCGTAGGCATTCGCATCGGCGCGCAGGCGTTCGAGACCGCCCAGACGCGGATACCGGTCTGCATAGTCCTTCAACGCGGCATCGATCGCATCGAGGTCGTCCGTGGCGAGGCTCTTCACGACACTCGCATTCAATCGATCGATGGCGGCGAGATAGACCGAATCATCGCTTTGCAGCTTGCGCAGATGGCTGAGCGCGAGCGCGTAAGGATCGCGAAACTCGGGCATGTAGCCCGCGATGCGGTCCAGATCGCGCTGATGGCTTCCTGCATCCGCTTCCCGATGCTTCAGGATGTCCGCGATGCGCGGTTCGTCTGCGTACATTCGAACGGGCGCGTCAGGGCCGCCACGGCTCATGACGAAACGTTCGAGCTTGCCGATCCAGCGCAATTCATCGAGCATGGAACGGACTTCCGCGTTGTGCTCGCTCAACGCGTCCATCTGCGCGATGATGCTGTCCGCCTGCGCATAATCGCCTTTGCGCAACGCGACCAGCCAACGCGGCACGTCGGCCTTCAGAACGGCCTCTGTGTTCATCGACGCGAACGGCGCGTCGTGCGGATGCATGCGGAGATAATCGTTGCTCAACACCGCAGCTTGCGCATAGTCGCCGCTTGCCATGAGCGACTTCGCGCGGCGCTCGAGTGATCCGGCATGAAAAAGCGCGAAGCCTCCGGCTGCAAACGCCAACAACACGCAGACAGTGACGACGCGTGCCCGCCGCGTGACGCGCTGATCCTCGCCTATGAACGCCCGTTCCAACTCGCGAATGAAGAGAGCCCACTTGCCGCGTTTGAGTTTGACCTCGCCGCGCTGTTCCTTTTGAGCCGAGTCGGCCTGAGCGTCGGCGTTGATCTCATCATCGCCCGGCGCGGCATGATCCACGCAGAAGATGTCAAGAAACGAATGCGCAGAGCCGACGAAAGTCGTCTTGTCACTGTCGCGCTCGTCTTGGGCATCAGGCTGCGCTTGTACCGCCATTTCAGTCAACGTGGATTCGCTTTCGTCGCCATGCAGACTCACTCGATAGACGAAATGCGTGCCGCCGAACGCCAGAGTGTCGCCGTCCTTGAGTGCGATAGCCGAGTCGCCTATGCGTTGGCCGTTGACGAAAGTGCCGTTGGTGCTGCCGAGATCTTCGACGAACGGCGCCCCGCCCTTTTCGAACACATGCGCATGACGGCGCGACACGTAGTTGACCTGATGCGGGTAACGCGGGCGATAACGCGCGAAGATATTGTCGGTCTTGCTGACGAGAAATGGAAACTGCGTGAGTTCGATCGGTTCGAGACCGAGTTCTTCGCGCACCGGCACGAGCGTGAGCGCGACCTGCTTCGCTGCATGAATTCGACGACGACGGGGCACGAATTGCACGCGATACGCGAGCCGGCTACCGAACGCAATCTCGTCACCGTTTCTGACGCGAGCGGGGACATCACGCACGGGCGTGCCATTCAATGTCGTGCCGTTCTTGCTCCCCAAGTCCGCGACATAGACAGAGCCGTGCTCGATGAAGATGCGCGCATGACGGCGCGACAGTTGCGCGACGGCCTCGGGCGGGCTCTCGTCGAACGGCGCTTCGCCGCGGCCGATTGCGAAGAGATCGTCCTCGATGCGAATCTCGCTCAACGCATGCGCCGGCGTGCCGCGCGACGCCGGCTGAAGGACGACATCGAATGCTTCGTCCACGCGCGGTTGCGGTTCGGCTATCGGTTCGCCTGGAGCCATGTCAGTTCACAGGTTGCGTCGGACCGCTGCGAAGCGAGCGGCTGTTCGAAGTGTAAGACACGCATCCGCTTAGTCAATTGCGCATTAGGGTGAGCGAACGCGATCGTGTGGACGTCGTGTATTCCGGTACGATCGTTAGCCATGCGATTCACTCATTCTTTCCAATGGCGGCGCTCTGTACGTCGACCGCCGGCCATCCACCGCCGAGCGCCTTGTAGAGCGTGACCGTGTCCGACAAGATCTGCTGATGATTCGCGAGCAACGCGAGCTGCGCCGCGAGCAGCGTGCGTTCGGTCTCGAACACTTCGAGTTGTGAAATCACACCTTCTTTCAGTTGCGCATCGATCTGCGCGGCAACGATCGTCAGATGCGCGACTTCCTGCTGCAATTCTTCTCGCTGCTTCGTATGCGAATCAAGATTGACGAGCGCATTCTCCACTTCCTCGAACGCATTCATCACCGTGCTTCGATACTGCTGTTCCGCGACCGTGCTTTGCGCTTCGGTGGTCTTTACGTGCGCGCGCACGCTCGGGTCGAGAATCGGAATATTGATGCTGGGTAAGAAGCTGAACGTGAAGGACTTCAATAAGTCCGTCAACGCAAAGCTCGCGGTGCCGCCACGCCCTGTCAGGCTAATCGTGGGTAACTGCGCGAGTTTCGCTTGTCCGACCAGATCGTAAGACTCGAGCACGCGATACTCAGCGGCAATCAGATCGGGCCGCCGTGCAAGCAACTGCGACGGCAGTCCGGAAGGCACGGGCGGAACCTGCACGCGCTTCTGCAATTGGCCGTCGGGCACTTTGAATTCGCCAGCAGGCACACCGGTCAACGTAGCCAGCGCATTGTCCGCAAGGTCACGAGCGCGGCGCAGTTCGAGCAGATCACGCGTAAGACGATTCAGTTCGGCGCGTTGATTCAGCACCTGAGTATGCGGCACAAGACCGTTCTTCTCCATGCCCTCGAATATCGTCAGTATTTTCTGGTTCGTCGCAATAGTCAGCATATGCTGCTGAATCTGGTCATCGAACTGGAGGATCTGAAAGTACGTCGTCGATACATTCGCGACGAGTTCGAGATAGCCGGCACGCCAGTCCGCTTCGCTCGCGCGATACTCGGCTTTTTGCGCCTGCACGCCCTTTTCCACGGCGCCCCAGATGTCGATGTCCCAGTTCACCTGCGTGCCGAGGTTGTATTGCTTCGTGAACGGCTGGCCCGTGGTCTTTTCGAAACTGGCGCCCGCGCCCACATCCATCGAAGGCAGCGCGCCCGCGCGCGCCTCGCCGATTTGCGCACCCGCTGCCTGAATTCGCGCTGCTAGCACCTTGATATCGAAGTTTCCGTTGATGGCCTTGTCGATCAGTCCGTCGAGATACGGATCCTGAAACTGCTTCCACCAATCGGGCCGAATGGTCTCTGCGGGGGCGGCCTTGGGGACGCTTATCGTAGTGAACGCCGTCTTCTCCGGCGTATCGGGCCGCTTATAGACCGGCACGTTCACATCGATGCAGCCGGCGAGCAGCACGGCGGCAAAGAGAATCGCGCATGCGGTCATGAGGCGCGACGAGGGGATCAAAGCTCGCACGATCTGCTCCGACGATCAGGCTAGTACGAGGAATGCGCGTTTCTCCATCACCGCGCTCGGTTGCGGATCGCTCGGCGTCTCGGGAACGACGAGCGATCCGCGCCGCCTTGCGACAGGCGGTTTGATGCAGCGGAGCTCCCCGTGCTCCGCCTCTACTGCCAACAACATGAAACACCTACCCCGCCGTTATCCGGCGTGTTCCTGCTTCACACCGCATACGGCCCATAGACGTTGATGTGGCTCGTGTTGTCCGCTTTCTGATGCGGCGCCACTTTCGCCGTGGTGTCATACGTGAATGCGTTGTTCACGCCGTTTGCGCTGAGCGTGTTCTGCGCCTGGTTAGTCAGTTGCTGCGTAGTGGCGCTCAGATCGAAGCTCGACTTGTAGCTCGGGAAATAGAAGGCGGTGCCGCCGCGCACCGCGGACATTTCATGACGGCCCAATTCGGCGTGATGGACGAGATCGTGGATAGTCAGCGTAGACATGATGTCGGTTCCTGGCTTGAGAGTGATGAATGGTGGCGATCAGCGGAGCTCGAAGCCCGATCCGACGTTGACGGTGCTCGTGTTGCTGGCCTGCTGCTTCGGCGCGATGTGGGCCGCGATATTGCCGCCGAACGCCACGTTCACGCCGTTTTGGCTTTGCGTGTTCTGCGTCTGGCCGATGAACTGCTGCGTGTCGAACGAGAGCTCGACCTTCGAGACGTCATAGCCGGGAAAGTAGAACGAGGTGCCGCCGCGTACAGCCGACATCGCGCGGCGGTCGAGTTCTTCGGTGAGGGGAATGTCGAGGATCGTCAGCGTCTTCATGGTGGTTCTCCTTGGGTGCGCATTGCGCGTCGGGTGGGTTCGAGCAATCTGTTTGCTCGGGCCACTACAATGCACGGGGTATGCCATCTTTGCGCTGTTTCCCGCAATGCTTTGCAGTACAAGGCTTTCCACTCCAACGGTCCAGTGCCGGTTTCCGTTCGCGATCGGTTCAAGACAAACACTTCGGAGTCCGACTGTTTGTCTTTCACCGACACTGGTCACCTGATATAGACCGTGATCTTCTTCGAATAGACGGGCGGATTGTGCGGAATATGCCGGTCGTCGCCCATCAAGAGTTGAAGCGTATGCTTACCCGGCGGCAATTCGAGCATGGTCTCCGTTTCGCCTGCGCCGTAATGCAGATGATTACGGTCGGACGGAATCTCCTGATCCAATGGCGGCAAATCCGTATCGATCAATAGATGGTGATGTCCGGTGTTCGGAAACTTCACGCCGCGCGGAGCGACGCCCATGAACCGCAGCCCGAACCACACGCGGAAGGGTTTTCCCGCCGGAAGCGTCTGCCCGTCGTTGGGATAGCCGATATACGCGTGCGCGTTGGCGGGCGCGGGCGTCGGTCCGCCCGACGCGTGGCTCGCAGGGAATGGCGCGGCCAACGCCGCGGCGAGCAGAATCGAACGTGCGCACGAATGTGCGCCGGCAGTGCGTCGTTTCATGTCGTGTACCTTCAGGATGTGCGCCGGACGGTTTGCATCGGACGAAGCGACGGCCCGGCTCATTTCATCGTGATCGTGATCTTCTTCGAATAAACGGGCGGGTCATGCGGTACATGGTTGTAATCGCCCATGAGCAGTTGCAGCGTGTGCTTTCCGGGCTGCAACTCAATGCGCGCATCCGTTTCGCCGGCGCCGTAGTGCAGATGATTGCGATCCGACGGAATCTCCTGATCCAGCGGCGGAAGGTCCGTATCGATCAGCAGATGGTGGTGGCCCACGTTAGGCATATCGATGCCCTTCGGACACACGCCCATATTGCGCAGGCCCATGCGCACCCATAGCTTGCCGCCTGAAAGGACGGCGCCGTCGGGCGGCCAGATGATGTAAGCCTCTGCGTTCGCGGGTGCCGGGCTGCGGGTACGCCCGGCTGAAAACGACGCGTCCGCGGCCAGCGCCGCTATCGAAGCGAGCGCGCCGAGCACAGTTCTTCTCAGCATGTTTCGGATGCCTCTTCAAAGAAAGGCCGTTCACAGGCCAACGATCAAGCTCTGTGTTCAGATTAGGACGTAACGATTTGAAAAGATACATGCGTGCGAGGGGTCGCAGACGCTGCATGCGGATACCTACGTTTAGGGGATCAAAACGTGGCGGACAGCGTGCTATCGTTGTTTGTGCGGCACACGTGCGTCTCCCTCAACGCCATACGGACAGGGTATGAATATGTGGCGGATATTCTTCGTTGCGACTGTGTTCGTCGCCATGAACGCAGCCTTCGCGCAATCCGGAAAGTCGCCCGCTCCAGTACTCATCGATCACGACGGCTCAGCGCATAGTGTCGCGCTCGTCATCGGCAACGACCGTTACGGCGAAGAGCCGCTGAGCAGCGCGGCCACGGACGCGAGAGACATGAGCGCCGCACTCTCCGCGATGGGATTCGACGTGACGCGCCGCACGAATCTCAGTGCCGATGCAATGCGGCAAGCCGTTCAGTCATTCATCGATCATCTTGGTCCGCGCGACACCGCGTTGGTGTATTTCGCCGGGCACGGCGTTGAGGCGCGCGGACAGGCGCTGCTCTTGCCGATCGATGCAAGCAACATCGAGAAAGGCATCGCAGCGCAGGATCTCGCGGCGCGCATGGCGCGTGCGAGGCCGCTTGCTACGAACATCGTCGTGCTCGACATGTGTCTCGGCTATTCATCGCCTCATGCTTCGGCCAGACCTGTTCAACTTCCGCCGCGAACGCTGATCGCTTTCGCAACGCAGCTCAACGCAGGCGCAGCCGAAGACGGACGCAACGGTCGCTACACCGCGGCGCTTCTACGCGCCTTCGCGAAAGACAAGCAGATGACGTCCGCTTCATTCGATACTGCCGCGTCCGACATTGCCAATGCTTCCCGTGGCGCACAACGGCCGTGGGTGGCATCGACATTGACCGGGCCTGTCACGCTCGGACGCGCAACGGTGGCTCTGCCGGCGATGGCCGAATTTGCCGGCATCGATGGCGGACCGATCCGCATGCGCGGCATTCTGCCGAAAGACAGCAGCGAGCAATACGAACTGGCGTTCTGGGAATCGATCAAGGACAGCACGTATCCGAGCGATTACGAGGCGTACTTGAAGTCGTATCCGAATGGGCGTTTCGCGGCACTTGCGAAGGCGCGCATCGAGCGGCTCAAAGCGACCGCGAGCGCTAAGCCTTCTGTTGCGGCTCCGGCATCGGCTCAAGCATCGGCTCCAACATCGGCTCAAGCATCGGCTCCGGCCAAGCCGGCCAGCCCCGTCGCGAGCGCCAAACCGATGGCACCGACGAACACCACGGCCAAGCCCACGGGCAACGAGATCAAGGACTGCCCGCAGTGTCCGTTGCTCATTCCCATCGTGCCGGGCGCTTTCACGATGGGCAGCAACAACGATGATCCCGGCGAGAAGCCGTCGCATCGCGTGACGCTCGGGCGGCCGTTCGCCATCGGCAAATACGAAGTGACCGTCGAGCAGTGGAATGCGTGCGCCGATGCGGGCGCCTGCACCCGCATCGCGCCGGACAGCAACGCAAGCGCCCCGCCGCCACCCAATTCGCCGATGCGCAACGTCAGTTGGGACGATGCGCAGGTCTACGTGAAGTGGTTGAGCAAGGTAGGCGGCAAGCCGTATCGTCTGCCGAGCGAAGCCGAATGGGAGTTCGCCGCGCGCGGCGGCACGCAAAGCACGTTCTGGTGGGGCGATCAGATGAAAAAAGGCACGGCCGACTGCAAGGACTGCGGCGAGCCGTATCACGCGGATGCGCCGGTGCCCGTGGGTTCGTTCGCGCCGAACGGGTATGGCCTCTACGACATGAACGGCAGCGTGTGGGAATGGGTCGCCGACTGCTGGCATAGCTCATACAAGGGCGCGCCCGTCGATGGCCGCGTGTGGGACGAGCCTTCCTGTTCGGTGCGCGTGATTCGCGGCGGCTCCTGGCGCGAAGGCGGCGACTATATGCAATCCGCCACGCGCTTCAAGTACAGCGCGAGCGTGCGTCAATCGCAGAACGGCTTTCGCGTGGCGCGCGACACGCAGTGACCGCGCTCACTGCGCCGATACCTTGACGATGATCTGCGCCTGCGTATCGCGTTCGATTCTTCGAAGCGCCGGCAACGATGCCTCGAAATCTTCGGGCGAACAAACCTGCTTGCCGAAACGCGCATCCAGCGTGCGCGATACCTGGATCACATTGCTCGCCGGATCGAATACATAGCGCGAGCGATAGCGAAAGAAGCCGCTCGTCAGGTCGAGATCGTCGGGCACTTCGGCGACTCGCATGGTCTTCGGCAGCGCGATCTGCGATACCTCGTCGTATGCGCCGCCCACGCACAGATACGGCTGCGTGCGCGAGCGTTCCGCGAGCCAGTTGCGCGTCTGCGTGGCGATGCCGCCCGACAGGCTCGTGAGCGCGGGCAAGGCGGTCGTGCCGGTCGGCCAGACGACGTCGTCGAGCGTGCCGCGCAGCGTCGTCGCGAACGGGCCGCTGGTCGCGTCGACATCGGTGGTGGTCAGCGCGCCCGCGCCGCGCAGGTTCGTGAAACGCAGGCGGTCCGCGGCGATCTGGTCGCGCCGCTGCGCGCTCGCGAGCCGCAGATTCATACGCTCCAACTCGGCGCTCCATCCCGCGTCCTGCACCCAATACGCGAACGTCGCCTCGCCTTGAGGCGCGACGTCGATCTGAAGACGCGCGGTGCGCGACAACGGCTGCGTCGCGGGCGTGCGCGAAAGCGCGCCGCTATCGACGAGCAGCGTCGGTCGGTCCATGTCCGCGAGCGGCAAGAAGCCGAACTCCACGCTCGACGCCGTGCTGTCCGCGAACATCGCGAAGTCCGGCAGATACGTGATGATGTGATTGATCGCGCCCGCGCCGTAGCCCGGCACCGAAGGCAGCGAGTAAACCGAGCCGAGGCCGATCAACGCGGGCTCGTTGCGAATGCCCACCGCGTCGAGCAGCGCGCCGTACAGCGCGACATGGTCCTTGCAGTCGCCGTAGCGGTTCGCGAGCACGTCCGTCACGCGATGCGGCACGGCCGGACTCTGCCCGATGAACATCGCCACGTAGCGAATGTTGCGGCGCACCCAGTCGTAAAGCGTGCGGGCCTTCGCGCGCGCGTCGGCGTCGTTGGCTGTCAGCGTTTGAGCGAGCGCCCGCACGGCAGGATCACGCGCGCTCGCATCGGCGGCGGACGCGCGATAGCTCGCCGCGAAGCTCGCGTAGTCGGGAAACGTGGAGACCATCAGCCGGTCGCCGTATTGCGCATAGCCGACGGAACCGCTTTCGATGCGCGCGATCTGCTCGCGACGGTAATCAAACACGTAGCGCGTGCGGCCGTTTGCGGTGACAGGCGCGCGCGCGACATAGCCGCGCGTATCGGCGTAGAGCGGCTTCGTCGCGGGAAGGTCGAAAACGAGTTGCTGATCCAGCACCGGCCGCTGTCCCGGCTCGACGTAATAGCCGAACTGGCCGGGAATGACCGGGCTCGCCTGACTCTTGCGCGAATGCAGGTGCACCGTCGAGCCGACGCCCACAGCCGGAAAGATCACCGCGCGCAGCTTCGCGTCCTGGAACGTCGGCGCGCCCGCCGAGCGCGGCTCCTGAATATCGCGGATCTGATCAGACGAGACGTCATGGCGCGCGCCGTTCGCATCGACGGAATAGGCCTCCACGATGTCCACCTTCGACACGCTGCGGTCGTACCAGACGTAACGCTGCGCGATCTCGTCGACGCCCGCCGCCGTGTTCGCGCGCAGCACGGTGCGGTCGTCTTCGCTGACGGAGCCGTCGTCCGCGACGACGAACTCGTGCACGTCGCTCACGACGGTGGACGGCTCGTCGGCGTCGGGCGCCGGCGCGGCCCAGGCGCCGGTCGCAGCCAGGCACAGCGCCAATGCGTACGGGATTTGCCTGAAGAACCGGCTCATGTTCGGCTCACGAGGAAACGCGCGAACGTTCATCGTACCCGAGCCGATGTCGCCGCGACAATCTGTATCACGTTGCGATAGAATTTCACGCTTCGCCGCGGTCCCGACGCGCGATTCATTGACCCTCTCACAAGAACTCATCGCTGAAAACGTGTCGCGCACCGTCCTCTTACGCTGGTTACATGGCTTCCTTCCCGCACCCGTCACACTCAGATGGACCGAACGGCTGCGCGCGGGCGCGGGCGCGCTCATCGGCATTGCGCTGACGGGCGGCATCGCGCGTCTGCTCGTGGGCGATAGCGCGGCGATTCCGTTCCTGATCGCGCCGATGGGCGCGTCCGCCGTGCTGCTCTTCGCCGTGCCCGCGAGTCCGCTCGCGCAGCCGTGGTCGATCATCGGCGGCAATCTCGTGTCGGCGGTCGTCGGCGTGTCGTGCGCCGCGCTGATTCACGATCCCGTCGATGCCGCCGCGCTCGCCATCGCGCTCGCCATCTGCGGGATGTTCGCGCTGCGCTGCGTGCATCCGCCATCCGGCGCGGTGGCGCTGACCGCGGTGCTCGGCGGCCCGTCGATCCACGCGCTCGGCTACGGCTTCGTGCTCGCGCCGGTGGCCATCCAGTCGGCGGCGCTGCTGTGCTCGGCCATCGTCTATCACGCGCTGACGGGGCACCGTTATCCGCACGTCGCGCAGGCGTCGCCGAAAGCGCCGGACGGCGCGGCCTTCACGCGCGCCGATCTCGAAGCCGTGCTTGCGCGTCGCAGCGAAATGCTCGACGTCGATCCGGACGATCTCGAAGCGCTGCTGCGCGAAACGCAGTTGCAGGCCTACGCGCGCCGCTTCACCGAATTCAGTTGCGCGGACATCATGTCGCGCGGCGTCGTGTCCGTGACGCCCGACACGACGGTCGACGAGGCGCTCGCGCTGCTCGCTCGGCATCGCGTGAAGGCGCTGCCTGTGATCGACATGACGCGACGCATTCGGGGCATCGTCACGCGAGCGGACCTCGCGCCCGCGCACCGGTCCGCGCCCCGCGATGCCTTCGCGCGCGCCGTCGAGCGCATCATGCGCGGCCCGTCGCAAGCGCCGGCGCGCGTCGGCTCGCTGATGACCACCGATGTCTGCACGATCGACTCGCGCACGCCCATCGCGGAACTGGTGCCGATGTTCGCGGACTTCGGGCACCACCACATTCCGGTGGTCGATCACAACGAGCGCCTGCTCGGCATGATCACCGAAACCGATCTGATCTCGGGGCTGTATCGCCAGAGCTTCGCGAGCGAGCGCAAGAGCGCCTGAAAAAACGATGAAAAACGCACGCACCCTGACCAAGCCGGACTTCGAGCAGCTTTCCGAATTCCGCTATCAGATGCGCCGCTTCGAGCGGTTCTCGGAGCGCGCCGCGCAGGAAGAAGGCATTACGCCGCTGCAATATCTGCTGCTTCTGCACATCAAGGGCTTTCCGGGCCGCGCGTGGGCGACGGTCGGTGAGTTGGCCGAGCGATTGCAATCGCATCACCACGGCGTCGTGGCGCTCGTCACGCGCTGCGAAGCGCTCGGGCTCGTGCGACGCGAGCAGAGCGCGGAGGATCGCCGGCAAGTGCAAGTGCATCTCGAAGCGCGCGGCGAGCAGGTGCTCGCGCGCCTCGCGGCGCTGCATCGCGCGGAGTTGAAATCGCTCGACGGCGCGTTCCGCGTCCCGCAAATCGATCTTTGAATCTCGCGGAGTTTTCTGGAGTGACAGCCATGAATCATCATAAACGCGACTTTTCCGTGAACGACCGGCTGCTGCGCATCTGCGCACTCGCGGCAGTCATCGGCGGCATCAGCACGCTTGCGGCGGTCGTCCTGCTCGCGCTCATTCATCTCTTCACGAATCTGTTTTTCTTCCAGACGTTCTCCATCGAGGATCGCTCGCCCGCGCTCCATACGCTTGGGGCCTGGGTCATCGTGATTCCGGTGATCGGCGGGCTGATCGTCGGACTGATGGCGCGCTTCGGCTCCGAGAAGATTCGCGGCCACGGCATTCCCGAAGCGATCGAAGCGATTCTCTTCGGCAAGAGCCGCATGTCGCCGAAGGTGGCGGTGCTGAAGCCGCTGTCCTCGGGCATCGTGATCGGCAGCGGCGGGCCGTTCGGCGCGGAAGGTCCGATCATCATGACGGGCGGCGCACTCGGCTCGCTGATCGCGCAGTGCATCGACGTGACGGCCGCCGAGCGCAAGACGCTGCTCGTGGCGGGCGCGGCGGCGGGCATGACCGCCGTGTTCGGCACGCCGGTCGCGGCGGTTCTGCTCGCGGTGGAACTGCTGCTTTTCGAATGGCGGCCGCGCAGCTTTCTGCCCGTGGCGCTAGCGTGCGCCGTGGCCGGCTTCGCGCGGGCGTTCGTGTTCGGCACCGGCGCGCTTTTCCCGATGCAGACGCAGCCCCCGCACATGATTTCGCTGCTGTCGTGCCTCGTCGCGGGGCTGTTGTCGGGCGTGCTCGCGTCGGGCCTGTCGGCGGCGCTCTACAAGCTCGAAGATGCGTTCGGCAAGCTCCCGCTGCACTGGATGTGGTGGCCGGCCATCGGCGGCGTCGTGGTCGGCATCGGCGGATATCTGGAGCCGCGCGCGCTCGGCGTCGGCTATGACGTGATCGGCGATCTGCTGCATCAGCACATCGCCATTCAGGTGGCGCTCGCGATTCTGGCCGTGAAGGCGGTGATCTGGGTCGTGGCGCTCGCGTCCGGCACGTCGGGCGGCGTGCTCGCGCCGCTCTTGATGCTCGGCGCGGGTCTCGGCACCGTGCTCGGCGCGGTTCTGCCGGGCCACGACACCGCGCTCTGGCCGCTCGTCTGCATGGCCGCGACGCTCGGCGCGACACTCGGCGCGCCGCTCACGGCCATCGTCTTCGCGTTCGGCCTCACGCACGACAGCAACGCGCTTCTGCCTCTGCTGGCGGCGACACTCGTCGCCCACGGCTTCGCCACCGTGGTGATGCGTCGCTCGATCATGACGGAGAAGATCGCGCGGCGCGGGTATCACATCTATCGCGAATACGGGGTGGACCCGCTGGAGCGTCACCACGTCGATGAAGTCATGACGCGCGACGTGAACACGATCGACGCCGCGACGCCGCTCGCTGACGTGCTCGCGCGGCATTTCGGGCCGCAGCAGGCGCACCGGGCGTATCCGGTCGTGCGCGACGGGGCGCTCGTCGGCATGCTGGATCGCGCGGCATTGGCGGCGCTCGGCGAGGCGTCGCAATCGGGCGGCATCACGATCGGGGAGGCGCTCGCGCAAAAAAACGATGCCGCGCCTGCCGTCGCGCTGCCCGGCGAACCGTGTCGGCTTGCGGCCACGCGCCTTGCCGTGCATGACCTGGAACGCCTGCCGGTCGTGGCGGACACGGCGTCGATGCGGCTTGTCGGCATCGTCTCGCGCAGCGATCTGGTGAAGCCGGCGCGCGCGCATTTCGACGAAGAACACCAGCGCGAACGCTTCCGCGGCTTTCGGCGAACTCAGGCGTTGCGCAAGCCGTAAGCGTTATTCGACGTGGGGTAGCGATGCAGATCCGCGCGCAATTCCGCGAGCGGGCGCGACCAGTCGCCGAGTTGCGTCTGCCGGTAGAGACGCATGGACGGATACCACGGCGTGAAGCGCGCGCAGTCGTACCAGCGGCAATCGCAGGCCTGCGCAAGCAGCACCCACACCGGGCGATTCAGCGCGGCGGCGAGATGCGCCGGACCGCTGTCGATCGAAATGATCAGATCGAGCGCCTCGAACGCGCGGCCCGTATCGCCGAATGTATGCAGATACGGCGCCATGTCGACGACGCCGTGCGCGTTCATCAACGCGCGCTCGGCGTCCCCCGGTTCGCCCACTTGCAGCGAGTAGAAACGGCAGGTCGTATCGGCGAGCACGCTGGCAAGGTCGGCCAGCTGCATCGAACGATACGGCTCGTGGCGCGCGCCGCTCGCGCTGCGCCAGATCAAGCCGACTTTCGGCCGCGGGCCGTCCGCGTGCAACAGTGCGTTCGCTTCGGGCGCGAGAGGCTTGGCGGCATCGAGACCGATTAGCGCCGCCGGATCGGCTTGCGGCGCGTAGGGCGACGGCTGATAGCGCGCCCACAGATGGAACACGGAGGCGACGCGGTCGCACCGTTGGGCTTCCATTGAACGCGCTTCGACCGTCGGAACCGACAGGCGCACGCGCTCTCGCGGCCGCACGACGTCGCGCCAGGAATCGAACATTTCGATGACCACCTCGCGCGCGCCTTCGCGCAGCAGGGCATCGACATAGCGCGAGAAGAGCACGAAATCGCCGAAACCGCCTTCCATGAGCAGAAGAATCGACTTGCCGGCGACCGGCTCGTCCATCCCGAGCATCTTGGGCTCGAGCCACTCGATCCACGTCCTGTCGCCGCAGAACAACGTATGAAGAAGCGCCTCCACGCATCCGGTGTCACGGTTCGCGCGGTGCAGTTCGTGCGCTTCGTGGTATTGGCCGAGGCTCAAGAGCACCATGATCAACTCTTCGGTGAGTTGATAGCGGCCCACGTTCGGCACTGGGTAATCAAGGCCGCGCCTCAGCCACGCCTGCGCTTCGGCGAACATGCCGAGATAGTTCATGTCGATGCCCATCTGCCCCGCCCACGCGCCGCCGGCATCCGGCAGTGCGGCGATCGCGCGCAGCATGGCTTGCGCTTCGGGCGCCCGCCCGGCCATGCGCAACGCGCGAACGCTGTCGATGGTGACCGGAAGTCGGGCGTCGGATTGAACGGGCATATGCTGAACGAGAGTGAAATGACAGCGCACGATGCCAGATCGGCCGCTTCTTTCGATGTAATAAAAGGTGCCGACTTAAATGATAGGCATGTTGCGGCCGGAATCGATCAATAAAATATCGCTGCTTGTTTGCAGTTTGCGCATATCAGCCGCACGGCAACGCGACTCGCGCCGCTGCCTCACCGTTATCACATGTCATGAACTATCTTCGTCAACGCGTGCCGATTATCGCGGGCACGGCCGCGCTTTTTCTCGTCACGCTTGTCGGAAACGAATTACTGTTTCCGCATTCCGAATACGTGCCTGGCGCTAACTGGATTTATCTGCCAGCCGGCATGCGCTTGCTTTGCACGCTGCTCTTCGGGGAAGCCGGCGCAATCGGCATGCTGTGCGCCGCCTGGGTCAGTTGTGTTTTCCTGTATTTTCCCGACGATCCGGTGCGCTCGCTTTTCTACGGCACCATTTCCGCGCTTGCGCCTTATCTTATTTATCTATTCGCGACCGGCGCGCTCGGTTTGCGCACGTCGTTATCCAATCTGACGGCGAAGCGTCTTTTGCTGCTGATTCTGCTGTATTCGATCGCCAGTCCCGCCCTGCATCAGATCTGGCTCGCCATGCATGGGGAAGCCGCGGGCGCGGGTAAGCGCTTCGTGGTGATGGTGGTGGGAGATTTATCCGGCAGTTTGATCATGATCTACGCGATCAAACTGGCGTTGTGGGTGATGGTGCGAGTCGCGCCGTTGCGGCGGCGTTTGGGTGATTCATGAACCGGCCGAAGGATGGCGCCGCCCGGCTTCGATGCCGGGCGGCGCCTGTTTCACCGCTTCTCTCATCTCTCTCAGGTTCTCGCGTAGCAATCAGCCATATTCAGCAATTCATTGCCAACTCGATTGTTTCGCATCATAGCATTTGCTTATCAGCTTGATAAGTTTTTTGTGCAAGGAGCGTCAGACGCGAACGAGTATGATTCACTGCACTACGATGTCTATTTCCCCAAGCGCTGGAGCAAGCGCATGACAATGACGAAGAAACCGCTCGTCGACGCTTACTTTCGCTTTCTGAATCTCGCGCAGGCCGTGCAGGCGCTGCCTTCCGTGCCGAAGTTGGACGCGGCCGAGGAGCGCCTTCTCGAAGCGCTGACGGCGGCCTGGCACGCGGGCCGCACGCTGACGGTCACCGAAACGATGGCGCTTTCCGTCGCCGGCGCGCCCGCCACCGTCCACCGCAAGCTCACGCGCCTCAAACAGCAAGGTCTCGTCACGCTCGATGAAACCGGCGCGGACTTGCGCACGAAATCGGTGGTGCCGACCGCCAAGGCGCTCGCCTACTTCGAAAAGCTGGCCGCGTGTCTGGAGGAAGCGAGAAAGAAGTAGCGCGCGGGTCCGCGCCGCGCGGTTTATTCTGTGGCTCCTGCACAACGAAAGCGGGAGTCGGAGTCATGAAGCCTCTCAACACGCGGCGCTCGCCCGGCCGGCGCGACTTCCTGCGCGCGACCGCAGCCGCCGCGCTCGCCCTGCCCGGCGTTGGCGCATCCGCCGCGGACGCGGCCATCGAGCCGATGCACAAGCGCCCGATTCCCTCGACCGGCGAGGCATTGCCGGTCGTCGGATGCGGCACCTGGCGCACGTTCGATGTCGGCAACGACGCCGCCCGCCGCCGCGAACTCGCCGATGTGCTGCGCGTGCTGTTCGCGGCGGGCGGCTCGGTCATCGATTCCTCGCCGATGTACGGCAGCTCCGAAGCGGTCGCCGGCGCGCTGCTCACCGAACTGCACGCGCGCGACAAGGCGTTCGTCGCGACCAAGGTCTGGACCGAAGGCCGCGAGGAAGGCATCGCGCAGATGGAGCAGTCGATGCAGCGCCTCGCCGCGCCCCGCATCGACCTGATGCAGATTCACAATCTCCTCGACTGGCGCACGCAGCTTGCCACCCTGCGCGACTGGAAAGCCGCCGGACGCGTGCGCTATATCGGCATCACTCACTACACGTCGGGCGCGTTCCCGCAGGTCGAAGCCGTGTTGCGCGCCGAGCGCGTCGACTTCGTGCAGATCAATTACGCCGCCAACGACCGCGACGCCGAAGCGCGCCTGCTGCCGCTCGCGGCAGACCGTGGCGTCGCGGTGATCGTCAATCAGCCGTTCGGCGGCGGGTCGCTGCTGGCCGAGCTGCGCGGCAAGCCGCTGCCGCCTTTCGCGGCGGAGCTCGGCTGCGCGAGCTGGGCACAGCTTCTGCTCAAGTTCGTGCTGGGCAATCGGGCTGTCACGTGCGTCATTCCGGGCACGGGCCGCCGCGAGTACATGATCGACAACGTTCACGCGGGCATCGGCGTCTATCCGGATGCGGCGCTGAAACGGCGAATCCAGGAAGCCGTCGCGTGACGTTCAACGGGAGAAAGACGATCGATGGGCGATCCGTTCAACCTGCAACGCTTCGTGAGTGCGCAGGAAAGCATCATCGATGAAGCGCGCGCCGAGCTCTCAGCCGGCCGCAAACGCACGCATTGGATGTGGTTCGTGTTTCCGCAGATCGCCGGGCTCGGGCACAGCCCGATGGCGCAGCGTTACGCGATTCAGTCGCTTGCCGAGGCGCAGGCGTATCTCGCGCATCCGGTGCTGGGCGCTCGGCTCGTCGAACTGACGCGCATCGTCAATGGCGTCGAGGGGCGCAGCGTCGAGGACATTTTCGGCTATCCGGACCATATGAAATTCCATTCGTCGATGACGCTCTTCGCGCGCGCCGCGCCCGACGAGCCGCTCTTCGAGGAAACGCTGCGCCGCCATTTCGACGGCCAGCCGGACGAAGCGACGCTCATGCGCCTGCGCTGATTCCGGCGACAGGCATGGCCGTTGCAGCATGCGCATGTCTACTTCAACGGAGCCCGACATGAGCCGATCGCTGAAAGTCCACGACCACGTAAGCTGGAATACGCCGCAGGGCGAAACCACGGGCCGCGTGGTGCGCGTCATTTCCGAGCGCACCACGCTCGACGGTCACACCGTCAACGCGTCGAAAGACGATCCCCACTACGAAGTCGAAAGCGACAAGAGCGGCAAGCGCGCGGTCCATAGAGGCAACGCGCTCAAGCACATATCGCACTAACGGCACAATGGTGGCGGCGCGGTTCATGCAAAAGCCCCGGGAAACGGTCAAACTGCTACCGCGCTTTCCATTGCGCCTTTCCGCAGAACCGTTTTGCCAAATCTTTTGAGGAATCGATATGAACTTGAAACTCGTGGCATCGCTCTTCGCTTCGTCGGCCATCGGCCTTGCTTCCACCCCTTCGTTCGCGCAGGTCGCGGGCGCGCAGCCGCTCGGCGTGTCCGTCCAGGTCTCGACCGCGATCATCGACGGATGGAGCGTCAAGAAGTCGATTCTGAACAAGCCTGTCGTCAATGACGAAGGCGCGCGCGTCGGCGTGATCCACGACATCATCATCGCGCCCGACCGTTCGGTCTCGTTCGCGATCATCGCGGCCAATCAGTTCCTCGGCGTCTCTCACCACGACGTGGCGATTCCGATCGAGCAGTTCGACGTGAAAAACGGCAAGCTCGTGCTGCCGGGCGCGACCAAGGACGCCATCAAGGCGCTGCCCGAATTCCAGTACTCGAAGGTGAAGTCCACGCCGGCGCCGCGCGCCGACGCCGAACATCACTGACCTGGTGATTGAATGACGCAGCGGCGCGGTGGCCGCTGCATCCCTCTTACGTTCGACGGAACTCCTATGTTCAACGCGCTGCTGCTCGACAAGGACGACCGCACGGTTGCGTCCATTCAGTCAATCGACGAGTCGCGTTTGCCGCCGGGCGACGTGCTCGTGCGCATCGAATATTCGACACTCAATTACAAGGACGCGCTCGCAATCACGGGCAAGGGACCGGTCGTGCGGAGCTTTCCGATGGTGCCCGGCATCGACTTCGCGGGCGTCGTCGAGGAGAGTACGCACGCGGATTACAAGCCGGGCGACCGCGTCGTGATGAACGGCTGGGGCGCCGGCGAAACGCATTGGGGCGGTCTCGCGCAGAAGGCGCGCGTGCCGGCCGGGCATCTGATTCCGCTTGCTGCGGGCATCACGACGCGTCAGGCGATGGCCGTCGGCACGGCCGGCTATACGGCGATGCTCTGCGTGGAGGCTTTGGAGCAGCACGGCGTCACGCCCGGCGACGGCGACGTGCTCGTGACCGGCGCGAACGGCGGCGTCGGCAGCTTCGCGGTGGCGATTCTCGCGAAGCGCGGCTATCGCGTCTTGGCATCGACGGGCCGGCCCGAAGAAGCGGCGCGGCTTCGCGAACTCGGCGCGGCGGATGTCATCGACAGACAGACGTTGTCCGCGCCGGGCAAGCCGTTGCAGAAGGAGCGGTTCGCGGCGGCGGTCGATTGCGTCGGCAGCCACACGCTCGCCAACGTCTGTGCGAGCTTGCGATACGGCGGCGCGGTCGCGGCGTGCGGCCTCGCTCAGGGCATGGATTTTCCGGCGACGGTCGCGCCGTTCATTCTGCGCGGCGTCGCGTTGCTCGGCGTCGATAGCGTCTACGTGCCGCGCGAACGGCGCATCGCGGCGTGGAACGCGATCGCTGCGGACGTGCCTGTGAAGACCATCGAGCGCGTCGCGAGCACCATCTCCCTCGCCGATGCGCCGGAAAGCGCGGCGAGCTTGCTGCGCGGCGAGATCAAAGGGCGCGTGATCGTGGATGTGAATGCGTGAGCGCGGCGGGGCGTTGGCGGCGAATTCGGCTGGTAGCACGTTACGACCATCCCACTGTGCGAGGCCGATTGCACGCGCCCCGACACACGCAGAGTCTGCTGCGGGTGAAACGAAGGGGCGTGCTCGTCGATTGCCATGGCGTGCGCGCGGCGCAGCGTGACTCGCAATCCGTGCTTCCGACGCCCGCAGCGATCCTCATCTCGCTCGCCGACGCGCTGAATGCGGCGGGCGGGGCTTCTCGGCGAATCAAAGGGCACGGGTCCGTCAATGAGAACGTGGAGCGCTGCGCGGCGCGGCGTGGACCACCACTCGCGCCGTCGATCGACACTTCGCCATTTGAGTGCGTCGCCCGCCGACGCGCCGGAAAAGCCGTATGTCTGTTTCGCGGCGAGATGGACTGGCGCGCGATCGTGCATGCAAACGCGGAGTCCGACACAGCGGCTTGCCACGCTTCACTTCGCGTTAAAACGTGCTCCATCCGCTAGCATCAGCTTCAGCGCTCGCCGCTGCCTTGCGCACCGGCGCGGGCCGCGTTGCCTTGCGCGCGACGACCGGCGCAGGCGCCGCAATCGCTGCAATCACCGAACCGCCCGCCTCCACGCTAAAGAACGCCATCGCTTCGTTCAGCTTGCGCCCCTGTTCTTCCAGCGCCTGCGACGCGGCCGCCGCTTCCTCCACGAGCGACGCGTTCTGTTGCGTCACTTCGTCCATCTGCGTGATGGCCTGATTGATCTGCTCGATGCCGCGTCCCTGCTCCACCGACGCCGCCGCGATTTCCTCCATGATGTCGGTCACGCGCGCAACCGCCTGCGTGACTTCGCTCATCGTCGAGCCCGCTTCGCCCGCGAGCGCCGAGCCGTCGCGCACCTTGTCGACCGACTCCGCGATCAGTTCCTTGATCTCCTTCGCCGCCGTCGCGGACCGCTGCGCCAGGCTGCGCACTTCCGTTGCGACCACCGCGAAGCCGCGTCCCTGCTCGCCCGCGCGCGCCGCCTCGACCGCCGCGTTGAGCGCCAGGATATTCGTCTGAAACGCGATGCCCTCGATCATTCCGGTGATCTCGGCGATGCGCGCGGAGCTATCGCTGATGCCTTGCATCGTCGACACGACGCGGCCGACGACATCGTTGCCCTTGCGCGCGACTTCCGACGCATTCGATGCCAGCGAGCTCGCCTGCTGCGCGTTGTCCGCGTTCTGACGGACCGTCGACGTGAGCTGCTCCATGCTCGCTGCAGTCTCCTGTAGGGATGCGGCCTGTTCTTCGGTGCGCTGGCTCAGGTCGGTGTTGCCCATCGCGAGTTCTTTCGCCGCGCTGCCGACGGCACCGCCGCTTTCACGCACGAGGCTCACGGTATCGGTCAGGCGCGCGTTCATGTCGGCGAGTGCGCGCAGCAGATCGCCGGTTTCGTCCTTCGTCTCGGCGACGATCCGGCTGCGCAGATCGCCGCGCGCCACGGTCTGCGCGATCCCGACCGCTTCCGCGATCGGCGCGGTGATCGACCGCGTGACGGTGATGCCCGCGATCACGGCGAACAGTCCGCCGAACACGCACAGCGCGAGCAGCACGTTGCGCTGCGCCTGATAGTTCGCCTCGAATTCGCGCACCATTTCGTCGCGGCGCACATTTGTATAAGTCGCGTAGTCTTCGGTGGCCTTCACAAGGCGCGCGAGCAGCGGGCGGCAATCGTCGTCGAGCTTCACGATGGCTTCGTCGTGACGGCCCGCGAGCGCGAGCGCTTCGATGGCGGTCGCCACCGGCCCGTACAGCGCCTCGACGCGCGTCATTTCGGCAACGAGGCTGCGCGCCTTGTCGCTCGTGTCGTTCGCGGACGCGACCATGTCCTGTAACTGTTTGAGGCGCGCCTGCACGTCCGCGTGCGCGCGCTCGACATCGGCCTTCTCCAGTTCGAGATCGGCGGGCTTCGTGACCAGCACGAGATTGCGCGCCGCGATGGCGCGGCGGTCCACGGCGGCGCGGACCTGCGCGGCGACGTCGGCGCGCGCGTTGATGCCGTGCACGTAATGCGCGAAGCCGTCGGTGGCCGTGGACAGCGCCCGCAGCGACATGCCCGCGACCAGCACGAGCAGCACGGCGAGCAATCCGAAGCCGGCAATCAGTTTGTTCTTGATGGTGATATTGCGGAGATTCACGCTTGGGCTCTCTCAGGTCCGGAAAATCGTTGTTTGCATGACGCCCGCGCTCTTCGGCGCGAAAAAAGGACGCGAACGTTTGCTGTCCGCGCGTCGCGTCGCTCTAGATTTGATTACGGCGCGGCGGGCGCGCGTCTGAAGGGCTGCACGTGTCATCGTCGATATTCTGTTCGTCGACGATAATGACGGCTTTCCGCCTCCACTTTGCTCATGACCGATCCGCTCGATATCCGCACGCCCGAATTCGACGCCGCGTTGCGCGCGCTGCCGCCCTCGCCTGCTTCGTCCGCCGACGTCGCCACCGACGAGACGTACTGGGACGCCGTGCGCGCGCTGTATCGGCAGACGGATGCCGTCGTCAATCTGGAGAACGGCTACTGGGGCGCGATGGCGGAGCCGGTGAAGTCGGTGTTTCATCACTGGATCGACCGCCTCAATTACGAGACGACGACGCTCGTGCGTCCGCACTGGGGCGCGATCCACGACGGCCTGCGCGAGCGCGTCGCGGCGGCGATGGGCTGCGGCGTCGACGAAATCGAACTGACCCGAAACGCGACGGAGGCGCTGCTCGCGCTCATCAGCGGCTACAACCGCCTGTCGCCGGGCGACACCGTGCTGTACAGCGATCTGGACTATCCGTGCGGCAAGGACGCGATGGAATGGCTGCGCGAGCGGCGCGGCGTGACGCCGGTGCGGATCACGATTCCCGAACCGCGCGCGAAGGAGGATTTCCGCCGCGCGGTCATCGACACTTATGCCGAGGCGCTGCGGGCGCATCCGCGAACGCGGCTCGTACTGGTTTCGCACGTCTGCTTCGCCACCGGCCTCGTGATGCCGGTCGCGGAACTGTCGGCCCTGGCGAAAGAAGCAGGCGCGGACGTGATCGCCGATGCCGCGCATTCCTGGGGCGCGCTCGATTTCGACGTGCCCGCGCTCGACGCGCCCTTCGCCGCGCTGAATCTGCACAAGTGGATCGGCGCGCCGCTCGGCTGCGGCGCGATCTTCATCCGCCGTGGAGATCTCGACAACATCGATCCGTATCTCGGCGACCGCGCCTGGCCCGCCGACGACATCCGCTCGCGCGTGCATACCGGCTCGCCGAACTTCGCCGCGTGGCTCGCGGTGCCGGCGGCGCTGGAGTTTCACGCGCGCATCGGCGCGCATGCGAAGGAAGCGCGTCTGCGGGCGCTGCGCGATGCGTGGGTGAAGCCGGCGCGCGCGCTGCCGGGCGTGCGCATTCTGACGCCGGACGATCCGTCGATGGCGGTCGGCATCACCGCTTTCCGGCTCGACGGCCAGAGCGCCCGCGCGACGTGCGATGCGCTGCGCGAACGCTTCGGCATCTTCACGGTGACGCGGCCCGGCCCCGACACGGGAGACGTGGTCCGCGTGACGCCCGCGCTGTTCTCGCGGATGTCGGATGCGGAGCGGCTGGCCGAGGCGCTCGGCGTGTTGTCGCGCGAGGCGAGCTAGGAGCGCTAGGCGGGCGCGGCCTTGCTGATTGCGGATGATGCATCGAGCCGCGCAATGAGGTCGCGTAGGCCTTCAGCGCGGGCGACAAAGATTCAACATCTTCACAGTGACCGGGCCCGCGACGCCCGCGTTATTCTCGCGGATGTCCGATGCCGAGCGGCTCGCCAAGACGCTTGGCGTGTTGTCGAACCAAGCGAACTAGGCGGGCGGGGCTTCGCCGTCCACGCGCCTCACGTCGACCCGCGCGATCAACATGCCCAGCCGCTCCGAGCTTGGCGCTTCCCCGTCAGCGCGCGAGGCAAGCTAGGCGGGCGCCGCTTCCGCTGCCTGCTGATCGCGCGTCGAGCCGCGCGATCAGTTCGCCGAGCGCCTCGGAGCACGGTGCTTTAACCTTCGCGCGCGCAGCGAAGGTCGACGTCTTCACCGCAACGCGGCCCGCTGTTATAGCGGAGGTCGGATGCCGAGCGGCAGGCGCAGATGCTCAGGGTGTTGTCGAATAAGAAGCTAGGCGGGCGCGGCTTCGCTGCCTGCGGATCGCGCATCGAGCCGCGCGATCAGTTCGCCCAGCGCCTCGGAGCACGGTGCTTCCACCTTCAGCGCGAGCAGCGCATCGGCGCGCGTCTTGCCGATGTTGATCGCCGCGATCGGCTTGCCGCTTTTCGCGGCCCACTCGCAGAAGCGGTAGCCGGAATACACCATCAAGGACGAGCCGATCACGAGCATCGCGTCCGCGCCGTCGAGCGCGCTCGCCGCGTCCTGCACGATCTCGCGCGGCACGCCTTCGCCGAAGAAGACCACGTCCGGCTTCAATAGCCCGCCGCAACGCGTGCAGCCGGGCACGTCGAAGGCGCTGAAGTCCAGGTCTTCGATCAGCGCGTCGCCGTCCGGCACGGCGGGCGCCGTGTAGCCCACGAAGTCGGGATTCGCCGCTTCCAGCAGGCGTTGCACGTCGGCGCGCTCGTGCCGCGCGCCGCAGTCCATGCAGCGCACGCGGCCGATGTTCCCGTGCAGTTCGATCACGTCCGGATTTCCGGCGCGCGTGTGCAGGCCATCGACGTTCTGCGTCACCAGCCGATGCACGCGCGAGCGCGCCGCGAGCGCCCGCACCGCGTGATGCGCCGCGTTGGGCCGAGCGCTCGCCACCACCGGCCAGCCGATCAGGCTGCGCGCCCAGTAGCGCCGCCGCGCGTAATCGGAGCCGAGAAAGTCTTTGAGGAGAATCGGCGCGCGGCCGGTGCGCTGGCCTTCGCGATCGCGATAACAGGGAATGCCGGACTCGGTGCTGATGCCCGCGCCGGAAAGTACGAAGAGCCGCGGATGCCGCTCGACAAAGTCATGAAGTGAAAGCACGTGCCGTCCTCGAGGCGCAAAAAACGCGCGGTAGTTGCCGGTGCGGTATCTTGAATATAAGGCGAAATGCCCACCGATGCACCGGCCTTACCACTTCGTCGATTTCGGAATTGGCTTGACCAAAGCGCGGCGCGCCGATAGATTGATGCGCTGCCCCACCTCATTCGAACGAGAGACACGATGCTGACCGTCATCTGCGAAACCCCCGGCACCCTCAAGGCCGAAGAACGCGCGAAGCCGCAGCGCGCCGAGAACGAAGTGCTGCTGCGCGTGAAGCGCGTCGGCGTGTGCGGCACGGACCTGCACATCTTCACCGGGAACCAGCCGTATCTGTCGTATCCGCGCGTGATGGGCCACGAGTTGTCCGGCGTGATCGAGGAAGCCGACGCCGCGAGCGGCTTGAAAGCGGGCGATACGGTCTATGTGATGCCGTATCTGTCGTGCGGCAAGTGCATTGCCTGCCGTCAGGGCAAGACGAACTGCTGCGTCAACATTCAGGTGCTCGGCGTGCATCGCGACGGCGCGTTCACGGAATATCTGAATCTGCCCGCGCAATTCGTCCACAAGGCCGAAGGCGTCACGCTCGATCAGGCGGCGATGGTCGAATTTCTCGCGATCGGCGCGCATGCCGTGCGCCGCGCCGACGTGCAGCCGGGCCAGCGCGTGCTGGTGGTCGGCACGGGACCGATCGGCATGGCGGCGATCACGTTCTCGCGCCTGCGCGGCGCGAACGTCACCGCGCTGGATACGCGCGAAGACCGCCTCGCGTTCTGCAAGCGCGAACTCAAGGTGAACGCCACCGTGCAGATCGGCGAGCGCGACAAGGAGGAGTTGTCGCAACTGACGAACGGCGAGTTCTTCGACGTGGTGTTCGACGCGACCGGCAATTCGCGCGCGATGGAGCGCGGCTTCGAGTTCATCGCGCATGGCGGCAAGTACGTGCTCGTGTCGATCGTGCCGGACCGCATCTCCTTCGCCGATCCCGAGTTCCACAAGCGCGAGGCGACGCTGCTCGCGAGCCGCAATGCGACGCCCGAGGACTTCGAGACGGTGCTCGCCGCGATGCGCCGCGGCGACGTGCCGACGGATGCGCTCAACACGCATCGCATGGCGCTCAATGATGTGCCCGCGCAGTTTTCGTCGTTGCTTGACCCGAAGGCGGGCGTCGTGAAGGCGATTGTGGAGTGTTGAGGCGCTGATCTGTTCGGCTGCGCGTAGCGCGGCTGGCATTGGGGGTGGCACATCGATCTTGAAGAATTGCCCGCTACTGAGGCCGCGCCGTTTGCGCTGAAGCGGACGACGCGAACCCGATCGTGGACTGCCTCGCTGCTATTGAGGCCGGCTGCGCACATAACGCGCCCTGCCTTGAGCGTCGTGCCACGGCTCGGCGGTATCGCGCCAGATCTCATACTCGGGCGGATACAGCCCGATCTCATCGAAGATGCCGGTCGGCACTTCGATCTCCGGCACGCCATCGAACGCGAGATAGACCGGCGAACCGCACGTCGGACAGTGATGGCGGCGGCCCGTCGCGGAGCTTTGCCACGCGATGGTATCGCCGGACACCTCCACCGCGTCGCGCGCGAAAATCGCGTACACGCCGAACGGCGCGCCGTGGATGCGGCGGCACGTCATGCAGTGACAGAGATTGACCTCGTTCGGCTCCGCGAACACGCGCACCCGAACCGCGCCACAGGCGCAATGTCCTTCGTGAATGAAATGGCGGCTCATGCATCGCTCCCGGCGTTGCCTGCTTCGCCGCAATCTCGCGACGAAGCACGAGCGCGCTCAGGCGCTCATCGCACGAAGTATCCGCGGTTTTGCATGCACTCGCCGTACGCGCGCCAGTAGCGGACCATCGGCGGCTCGGGCGGCGGAAGCGGCGGCATCTTCATGTCGCCGCTATAGAGCGCATCCGATGCGCCGCTCGCCATGCCCGGCATCGCTGGCATGCCTGCCATGCCCGTGCCTGCGGTGCCGGACGCCGCAATCGCCGCCGACGCGCCGCGCGGCGCCGATGCGCCCGCGACGACCGCCGCCGATGCCCCCGACGCCGCCACGGCGGCCGATGCCCCCGAAGCCGGCGACGCAGCCGATGCCGCGAGCGCACCCGATGCGGTCGGCGGCAGCGGCGGTTCGACGGCACGCGGCGGGCTTATCGTGCGCGTGTCGGCTGTGCTCTGTTTCGGCGCGGCCTGCGACTCGCGCGCCATGTTGACCTTCGTCGTCTGATTGGCGTACGCATAGCAGGCGGCGTTGTCCACGGCCTGTTGTCCGGCGCTCTGGCTGCGGCCGGGCAAGGTCATCGGCTGCTGCGCGAGAGCGGCGCAAGAGCCGGCGAGCAAGGCGATTCCCGCGAGATGTGAAGGTTTCATTGACTGCGTTCCCCGATGCGGTGTTTTTAGTCGTTGCAGTTCGCTCGCCACCGCGTCGCTCGCGCGTATGGCCGCGAGTCTGCGCCGGGCCTGCTGTCAAGGATACCGCGCTCACGCACCGCGCCACGCCAGAAACACCGGTATCTTCCGCCAAAATCCGCATCCGGCGCGCCCCGCCGCCGCGTCAGAACTTCATGCCGACGCCCACGCCGAGCACCCACGGATCGATCTTGAGCGACCCCAGATCCGCCCCGCCCGCCGACGCGCTGGTGCGCATCCAGATCTTCTTCACGTCCGCGTTGATGAAGACGTTCTTTGCGACGTCGACATCCACGCCCGCCTGCAACGCCGGGCCGAAGCTGCTTCGCTTGATGGACACGGGCGTATCGCCGGCTTCGAGCTTGTCGTTGTAGAAGTACGTGTAGTTCAGTCCCGCGCCGACGTACGGCCGCACATGGCCCTGATGATTGAAGTGATATTGCAGCAGAACGGTCGGCGGCAGCACGCCCACGCCACCCAGTCCGCCGATGTTCGATGTCACCTGATGCCGCGACGTCGCGAGAATCAGTTCGACGCCGATCTGATCGCGGATCATGTACGTGAAGTCGAGCTCCGGCACGATCGCATTGTTCACATCGACGCCCAGCGAGCCGAGCGTGCCGCCCGCCGACACCTGCGGCTGTATGCTGATCGCCCGCAAGCGCACCAGCACGTCGCCCGCGTGAATGCCGGTCATCGTTTCATCACCGGCATGTGCCGTCCCTGCAAAGAAAGCCGCGCTTGCCAGCAGCATCGCCCGAAGTTTCGTTCTCATCTTTCGCATTCCCGGTTGAAAGCTCGATTGTCCCGGCGAGCGGCGAGCGTCTACTTGACGGCGAACAACGGAATTCAGCGTGTGCTTATCCCGCGACGCGACACCTTGCGCATCGACAAGGAAAACGGCCGGGTCCGCTGCTTGCTTTTACAGAAGCAAAGGACAGAACATTGGGAGAACGAGATGAGACCCACTTTTGGAGCAGCGGCTCGACTGGCGGCGATGCTGGCGGGTGCCACATTCGCAATGGCGGCGAACGCGCAAAATCCGACGTCGAGGCCGGAAGGCCATCCGAGCGGTCAGCAGACCACGCAGCCGAACCAGACGAAGCCGAGCCGGCTCGACAACGACAGCACGCCCGCGTATCAGGAACAGAACGTCACGCCGCCGGCCGTCGCGGCCGAGCACGCAAGCGGCGTGCTGAGAACGCAGCCGGGCAAGACGTCGGCGGGAAAAGCGCCGCCGCCGAAGCGCCCAAACGGCCTCGGCTTCGATACCGACGCGGGCAGCATGGGAAAGAAGCCTTGATCGTTTAAAGGACGCGAGCCGCGTTCACGTCGTCTTGTTCGGCCAGGGCCACGTGAGATAGCGAGACGGCTTTTGGGTCTCGCTCTTTTGCTTCGGCGCGTCCTCGCTCTTCTGCTTCGGCGCGTCCTCGCTCTTTGGCTCCGGCGCGTCCTCGCTCTTTGGCTTCGGCGCGTCCTCGCGGGCTGCATGCGCGGGCGCCGCGCTTTCGGCGATCTCGGGCAAGTCCTCGCCGAACCACGGCACTTCGCCGCGCCTCTCCTCCACATACGCGCGCCAGCCGGTCGGGTTGTCCTCGAAGAGATCGTGCTTCACGGTGTTCGCGAGCATCGGACGATTCAGCGATTCGTCGAGCAGCGCCTTCGGCCACACGAAGAATGCGCCCGATGCGCGCCGGATGAACTCGCGCGGCGTCATGCGCGCATCGACGAAACCGAGCAGCGTGAAGCCCGCGAGCGCGTCGTTGCCGCGCACCGCGTCGCCGATGCTCGCGTACTCGTCGGCGCATTGGCTCAGGCAAAACACCGTCTCCAGCACATCGCCGAGATGCAGCAGCAAGGCGCGTCGTTCGTAGGGTTCCTGTATCGGGGCCGCTTGGTTCGTCATGCGCGCTTTCCTTCCGGTAGGAGATGAGATGCGGACGGCGCGCATCGCATGACACACGCCGCGTTCACCCCGATTCTAGCGAACCTCGCGTTGGATTCCGACTCGCGCGTGCATTAGCGGCAGATGCGATACGGGCCCATGTCGACGTGAAAGTGCGTCCTGTGCAGCGCGTTGTAGTCGGGCCCCAGCGTGGTGTCGAACGAACGGCACGCGCCGTCGTGAATGCGGCGCAGAAACACGGCGTCCGGCGACGCTGCGTCGTCGTCCCAGCGCGCGAGCGTGATGCGCCGACCGTTTGCGAGCACGAAGCCGGTCAGGTCGATGGCGTTCGCGCTCGCATGCTGACTCAGCCCCGCGTCCTTCTGATGATTCACGTTGCGGCACGCGTAGCTGCCGACATGCTCGATGCGCGTCACGCGCTCGCCGAACACGTCGATGGCGGCACGCTGGAGATACTGATGCTCGAAGAACGCGATGCCGAGCGCGAGCGGACAGGTCGCGAGAAACGGCGCGCTGAAGCGCACGTCGCCCGATTGCGTGACGCGCACGACGTTCGTCAGTTCGCAGCCGCCCGGCCCGGACGTGTCCGCGATCGGCCGATACTGAAGGCCCGATTGCGCGAGCGCGGCATCGCAGAGTTGCGGGTCGTGGGTCGTGCGCCAAAGCTTGAATTCGGTCAGCGGGCCGGGCGGCGCGCGCACGTCGAGCGGCGCGAACGGATCATAGCGTTCCGGCACGGCGATGCGTCGCGTGTACACGCCATACGCCAGCGCCAGCGCCGCGACGAACGCGAGCAGCAACAGCCAGCGGATGATTCGCCCGATCACCCTGCTCTCCGCGTTCCGGCGCGCTTGCCGTCAGCCCGCGGGATGCGAGGCGTCCGTTGCACTGGCCTGCACGCGCTCGGCGAGCTTCGCGTCGTAGCTCGAATGGATGTGCGTGCGCTTCTTGTCCGGATACGCGTATGAATATGCCTTTCGTAAAGCGAGCGACGCTTCGTGGAAGCCAGAGAGAATGAGCTTCTGCTTGTTCGGATAGTTCGCGATATCGCCGACCGCGAAAATGCCCGGCCGCGACGATTCGTAGTTCGACGTATCGACTTCGATGCGCCCGCCGCGCACGTCGAGATTCCAGCCGGCGATCGGCCCGAGATCCGCAACGAGTCCATACAGCACGATGAGCTTGTCCGCCGCGATATCCGTCGTGCCTTCCACATGCTTGATGCGCACGCCGCGCAGCGCGCCATTGGGCGCATCGAGCGAATCGATCGTGCCGACGACGAAGCTCATCTCGCCCGCCTCGACCTTCGCCTTCATCGCCGCGACGGAGGCCGCCGCCGCCGAGAAGCCGTTGCGCCGATGCACGAGCGTCAATTTGCGGGCGACGCCCGCGAGCGCGTTCGCCCAATCCAGCGCCGAATCGCCGCCGCCCGCGATCACGACCTCTCGGTCCTGAAAATCCGCGATACGCGCGACGCTATAGAGCACGTCGCGTCCTTCGAGCGCCGCCGCTTCCGGCAATTGCAAACGCTGCGGCACGAACGCGCCGTTGCCCGCCGCGATCAAGATGGCGGCGACATCGAAAGTCATGCCTTGTTCGGTGCGCACCGTCCAGCGTTGATCGTCACGCTGCTCGACGGCCTGCACGCGCTGGTCGAGATGAATCGGCACGTCGAACGGACGGATCTGCGTGAGGAGCCGGTCGACCAGTTCCCGCGCGGTGCACGAGGGAATGGCGGGAATGTCGTAGATCGGCTTGTCGGGATACAGCTCGATACATTGGCCGCCGATGCGCCCGAGCGCATCCACGATATGACACGAGAGCCCGAGGACGCCCGCCTCGAACGCGGCGAACAGGCCCACGGGACCGGCGCCGATGATCAATACATCCGTCTGAATGGTGCTGCTCGATGCGTTCATGTAGTCGTCTTCCGTTGTGCCGGCTGTCCTGCGTTGCCAGCATTCAACGGTCCACGATACAGAAAGCATCCGGGCGCGGCAACGAAGCCCCTGCGCCCAGGGCGGCGATTCCGCGCTGCGGCCTACTGCTTGTTCAACTCGCGCGCGTAGTACGCGGACGCGGCATCGATCTCTTCCGGCGTCATGTTGCGCGCGACGTTGCGCATGACTCCGTTGATGTCGTTCGTGCGCGTGCCTTTCGCGAACGCGATCAGTTGCGCCTTCGTGTACGCCGCCGGCAAGCCGTCGATCCACGGACTGCCCGCCTTGTTGTCGATACCGCCGTGACACGCCGCGCACGGCGCGACATTGCGCATCGGCGCGCCGTGGGAGACGATGCCCGGCGCGAGCGAATCGCTGACCTTGCGCTGCGCGGGCGGCCTCGGCAGGCTCGCATAGTAGGCGGCGAGATCGCGCATGTCCTGATCGCTCAGGTTGGCGGCCATCGGCGACATCACGGCATTGTTGCGCGCGCCCGTCTGAAAATCCATCAACTGCTTGTAGATGACCGACGCATACTGCCCCGCGAGATTCGGCGAATTCGCCTGGCTCATGCCGCGTTCGCCGTGACACATCGTGCATCGCAGGGCGAGCGTCGCGCCGCGCCCGATGGAGTTTGCGCTCGCGTGCGCGAGCATTTGCGGCGTGACTTCGACGGCGGACAGCCTGCTTGTCGGCTGGACGGTCGTGTCACCGCTGTGCCACACGCGCGGCACGCCCGCCGCGCTGCAGATGGCGTTCCATACGCCGGTGAACGAGGCATCGCGCTGCGCGGACGGCAGCCACACGAAGCCGATCAGCGCCGATACCGCCGCGACGCCGACCGTGGCGAATACGCTCGTCGCGAACCAGCGGTTGCGCAAGGTGAAGAGGCGTTCGTCACTCATCGCTGCGCTCCGATGGGAACGGCCGGCACCGACGTATCGGAGCGCGCCACGAGCTGCGCGATCGGATAGCCGTAGTTGACGAGCGTGAGGCCGATCATCAGCGCGATCCACAGCCCGAAGCTGTTCAGCGCGACGGGGATGGTGCGCGGCTCATGGATCGCGCGACTGAAGCGGAACTCTTCGACGCTCACGCGCGGCGCGCGGTGCGCACGTATCAGCACGACAAAGAACAGAATGGCGGACATGACCAGAATGAACCCGCCGATGGTCGATGTCACGACAGAGGCCGCCTGCGCCGCGATTTGCGGATCGCTGTAATCGTAGAACGCCATGCGTCGCGGCATGCCGAGCACGCCGACGTAATGCCACGGGAACGTCAGCACGATCATGCCGATGAACCACAGCCACAACTGCCAGCGCATGAGCTTCACGTCACGCAGCGCGCGGCCGGTGAGATGCGGCCACAGGTCGTAAGCGATCGCGAAGTACATGATGACGATCGCGCCCGCGAAAATCAGATGGAAATGGCCCGTGACCCATTGCGTGTTATGGACGGTCGAATCGAGCTGATAGCTCATGTTGATGATGCCGCCCGCCCCGCCGAAGCCGAGCATCACGAACGAAAACGCGACGGCGAGCATCATCGGGTTGTCCCACGGCAGCGCGCGAATCCAGCCGAGCGCGCCGCGGCCGCCGCGCAGCCGCGCCGCGATCTCCACCGACGCGCAGATGGTGAACACGGTCAGAAGCGTCGGCACGGCGACGAGCGCCGTGAACACCGAATGCATGAACTTGAAGCCCGAGCCCACTTGCGGATCGGCGAACAAATGGTGAATGCCGATCGGCATCGACACCACGAGGAACAGGATGAACGAGATACGTGCCATCGCGTCGCTATACAGACGCCCGCCGATGGCGCGCGGGATGATCGTGTAATACGCGATGTACGCGGGCATCAGCCAGAAGTAGACGATGGCGTGCAGCGTCCACGAGAAGAAGACGCGGGCGAGACCTGCGTCGATGGTGCTCTTCCAGCCGATCGCCACCGGCAGGATCATGAACAGCACTTCGATGGCCGCGCCGACTGCCGTCCAGCCCCACAGATACGCGCCCGCGACGGTCGCGAACATCGGCAGCGGCACGGTCTTGCCGGGGTTGTCGCGCTTCCATGCGTGCAGATTCACCGACATCAGCGCGACCCAGATCCACGATCCGACCACCACCAGCACCACGCCGAGATAGTAGAACGCGTTGCCGATCATCGGCGGATAGAAGGTGTAGAGCACGGAGGCCAGACCCATCGCGACCGGAATCATCGCCATGACGGAGCCGACCGCGACCAACCAGAAGCCGAGCCACGCCCAGCGCACGCCGACGAGCGCGCGCTTGAGCGCGAGCTCGCTCACCGCGTAGCCGAAGCCCATCGCGATGAGCGTCGGGAACACGTAGCCCATCGCGGAGCCGTGCGCCGTCACGGACCGGTAATAGATCTCGGGATTTTGCAGTCCGATGAAGAGCGGACTGCGCGCGAACATCTGCCAGGCGCCGAGCAACAGCGCGACGCCGAAGGCCGCGAACGCGAGCCAAAAGTGCGCGAGGATAAGGCGCTTGCTATTTAACACAGGACAGTCTCCGCGAATGGGCCGGCAACTTGTCGGCCATCTGCATGAATTCGGCGCGATCGATCACCTTCACATGCGCCCACATGCCGTGATGCCCGACGCCGCAGAACTCGTGGCACGGCATCAGATGGTCGCCGGGTTCGTCGAACGTGGTCTTGAAGGTCGAGACATAGCCCGGTTCCAGCATCGAGTTGATATTGGTCTTCGTGATCAAAAAGCCATGCACGACGTCCGAACTCGTCGCGCGGAACGTGACAGGCACGCCTGCCGGCACGAGCAGGCATTGCGGCGTGAACGAGTACTGTTGCGCGACGACGCGCACCGTCACCGAGCCGTCGGCCTCGGGCGCCGTGCCGAGATTGCTTTCGACGAATTCGCCGGACACGTGCAGCGTTTCGGGCCGCACGGTCTCGACGCGCGAAGGCGGCATCATCGCCCAATGCAGGCCGGTGTAGACCACCATCGCGACCAGCACGGCGACGATGGCGAGCACGAGCATCGCCCAGCGTTTCTCGACGCGCTCCGCGACTTCATGTGAACCTGGATGAATGGCCATATATCGCTGCTGTATCGATCAATGAGTGGGTCAATGCGTCACTGAATCACGCCGCGAGGCAGAAACACGGCGAAGTAAAAGACAAACCAGATGCCGATGACAATGGCCGTCGCGATGCCCGCGAGCGCGAGCGCACCGCCCGGCCCGCTGCGCACGATTTCGTCGAGTCTTGCGTCTTCGTTCGGATCGTCGTTCATGGTCGTGTCGAGACTAGTAAAGAGGCGCCGAGCGCAGTTCGTTGACTTCCTTCACGGAGACCGGCGTGCCGTTATTGCCCCACGTCGTGCGGATATACGTGACCACGGCCGCGACCTCTACGTCCGACAGCGATTGCGCGAACGGCGGCATGCCATAGGGCTTCGGATTCTTGAACGTACCGGGCGGGTAGCCGCCGTTGAGCACCATGCGAATCGGGTTGACCGCGGAACTCATCACGATCGACTGGTTGTTCGCGAGCGGCGGAAAATGCGGCGGCTTGCCCTGGCCTTGCGCGGCGTGACAGACGGCGCATTGCGCGTCGTAGATCTTCTTGCCGAGCGGCGAAAGACTCGTGCGTTGCTCGACCACGGCCTGCGTCGGCGGCTCCGACTTGTCGCCGGTGCGCGCGGGCAGCGCCTTGAGATAGACGGCCATCGCGCGAACGTCGTCTTCGCTCAGATACTGCAAGCTGTCGTAGACCACTTCGGCCATCGGCCCGTACACCGCGCCGCGGTCGGAGACGCCTGCATGCAGCAAGCCGACGATGTCGTCCATGCCCCAGTTGCCGAGACCCGCTTCCTTGTTCGACGTGAGCGACGGCGCGTACCAATTCTGAATCGGAATGAGGCCGCCTTCGAACGCCTTCGAGCTGACGTTGCCGCCGAGCGCGTTGATCGCGGTATGGCACATCGAGCAATGGCCGAGACCTTCGACCAGATACGCGCCACGATTCCATTCGACGGACTGCTTCGGATCGGGCTGATACTCGCCCTGCCTGAAGAACAGCGACCGCCAGCCGATCAGCAGTTCGCGCCGGTTGAACGGGAAACGCAACTCATGCTGACGGTTCGGCTGATGCACGGGCGGCGTGGACATCAGAAATGCGTAGATGGCATCCGAATCGGCGCGCGTGACCTTTGTGTACGACGCGAAAGGCATGGCCGGATAGAGCAGCGAGCCGTCGCGCGAGCGGCCCGTGTGCATCATGTTGTAGAACTCGTCGGCGGTCCATGAGCCCAGGCCCGTCTCCTTGTCCGACGAGATATTCGGCGTGTAGAGCGTGCCGAACGGCGTGTCCATCGGACGGCCGCCGCCGAAGGTCTTGCCCGCCGGCAGCGTGTGACACGCGATGCAATCGCCCGCGCGCGCCAGATACTCGCCGCGCTTGACCGTGTCGGCATCGGCGGGCTTCGCCTGCGCCATCGCGTTGCCGGCCGGCACGGCGCACGCCGCGAAGAAGACCGCTACGGCAAGCGCCCGAAGTTGTCTGAAACGAAGCACGTCGGCCCTCTCTAGTGTTGGACGCTGCCGCACGCGAGCGGCATCTTCAGCGAGCCGGCGGCGACGGGCGTCGGATTGGCCGGCGCGGGCAGCGAAGCCAGATAGGCGGAGATCGCGGTGATGTCCCGCTCGCTCAGAAGCTGGGCGATCTGCCGCATGCAGTCCGGCGCGACGGTCGAACGCGTGCCGTAACGCCAGGCGCCGAGTTGCGCGCTGATGTAGTCGGCATGCAGGCCGAGCAGCCCGGGGATCGCCGGCTCCATGCCGGTCATCGACGCCCCGTGGCAACTGACGCACGCCGGCACCTTGCCCGACGCATCGCCCTTCATGACGAGCGTCCTGCCGAGATCGAGCGTCTTCGGATCGACGGTGACGGCGGACGGCGGCGGGAACGGCGGGCGCTCGGCGGCGAAATAATCGGCGATCTGTTTCAGATACGCGTCGGGCAAGTACGCAAGCAGGTAGTTCATCGGCGGGTACTTGCGCCGGCCGTCGCGAAACGCGAGCAGTTGGTTGTACAGATAACCGGCGGGCTTGCCGGAGAGGCGCGGAAAGTAGTCGTTATCCGTGCCCTCGCCGTGCGCGCCGTGGCACGCGGCGCAACCCATGACGCGCGCCTGCATGGTGTCGGGCGCGCGTTCGAGAGGCGCGTCCGCGGCGTACGCATCGAAGCCGCAAAACGTGCAGAGCGCCGAAATTAGCAACAAGGCGCTGCGCTGAGCCACGTTTCCCACGTATCCCCCGTTTCAGGTTGCCGTTTTCGTTTGGACGCGCGGCCCATCGCATGCAACGGGTTGCATGCGATGGGCGGCGACGCTGTACTTAAAGCTAAAGGTCTTGCCGGTGGCGGGCTGTGCTTGGCTCTTCAGATGGTAGGAGACGCGCTTCGTTTCCTCCAGTCCTCAGATTGTCTCAATACATGCGATCGCTGCGCGTGACAAGACAACGCAAAACTTTGCGTTTGATCAAACGCGCGCATTATTTCGAGATGCCCAACCAAGCGGTTGACGGTCTCTGTGGTGCTTATGGATTGGCTCTGCGGAGATGGCGATTTTTTTTGAGATTCGCACTCTTCATTTGAGCCCGAGCCGTCGCGCGAGCCGGTTAAGGTTCGCCCGGTCGATGCCCAACTCGCGCGCCGTCGATGCCCAGTTCTGCTGATTGCGCGCGAGCGCATCGAGAACCAGCGTGCGCTCGTATGCCGTGACCGCTTCGCGCAAGCCGACAGCAGCGGGCGCATTTGACGCCGGCGATGCGGGCGGCGCGACGCTCGCCGTATCGCCGATGCCGAAGTCGGCGGCGGTGAGCGTCAGAATGCGCGGCCGTTCGCGATGCCCCGCGAGCGCCTTCAACGCGCTTCGCCCGATGAGGTGCTCCAGTTCGCGCACGTTGCCCGGCCAACGATAGGCAAGCAGCGCGGCCTGCGCATCGGCGGAGAGCCGCAGGCCCGACAGGCCGAGCCGCGACCGGTTCTCCTCCAGAAAGTAGCCTGCGAGCAGCAAGATGTCGCGACCACGCTCGCGCAGCGGCGGCACGACGAGCGGATACACCGACAGGCGGTGATACAGGTCCGCGCGGAAACGTCCGCCGCGCACTTCTTCGGCCAAGTCGCGGTTGGTTGCCGCAATCAGCCTCACATCCACGCGATGCTCGCTGTCCGAGCCGATGCGCTGCAACTGGCCGTTCTGCAACACGCGCAGCAGCTTGGCCTGCACGGCAAGCGGCAGTTCGCCGACTTCATCGAGGAAGAGCGTGCCGCCGTCCGCGAGTTCGAACTTGCCGCGCCGGTCCGACGATGCGCCCGAGAACGCGCCGCGCACATGTCCGAAGAGTTCGCTTTCGACGAGCGTGTCCGGCAGCGCCGCGCAGTTGAGGCTCACGAGCGGCTTGTCCGCCCGGGGCGAACGCGCGTGAATCTCGGAGGCGACCAGTTCCTTGCCGACGCCCGTTTCGCCGGTAATCAGCACGGTCAGATCGCTCGACGCCACGATTCCGATCTCTTCCAGCAAATGCTTCTGCGGCGCGCTGCTGCCGATCATCTCGCGGCGGCGCGGGCCACTCGCCTGCCGATACACCTCGGCCCGCTGGCGCTCCGCCTCGCTCGTGCGCGCCAGCCGGTCGATGCGTTCAGCGACGCTCACGGTCGCCGCCGTGAGACTCAGAAATGCCTGGAGCGAAGCCATGTCGATGCCGTCGAAACGCGCGGGATCGAGCGCATCGAGCGTCAGCACGCCCCACGGACGTCCGCCGATGAACAGCGGGCTGCCGAGGCAATCGTGTACTTCGAGATGCGCGCCGGCGTGCTTGACGAGGCCGTCGTAGGGATCGGGGAGACTGGAATGCGCGGGAAAACGCGTCGGCTCGGGGCGCGCAAGGATGCGCGCAAACCGCGGATGGTCTCGCACGAGGAAGCGCCTGCCGAGCGTATCGCTCGATAGGCCGTCGATGGCGAGCGGCACCAGCGTTTCGCCGTCTAGCCGCAACAGCGCAGCGGCGTCGCTCGGGAAAAGCGCGCGTAGCGTGCTCAGCAATCGGCGATAGCGCTCGGTATCTGGAATGTCGTGCGATAGGTCTTCGATCAGCGGCACAAGGGCGTCTAAGACGACGCGCGAAGTCATCGCGACTACGTCGGCAGTCTTTTGGACTAGGGTCGAAGTGACCATGCTTCCCCACAAGTCGTTGAATCTACGAGGATTCTACACTGGCATAGAAGCTGTATGAGGTGACGGCACAAATCGCTCGCGGGGCTTTCCGGCTCCGCCCTTGTCACTAGGACTACACCATGCTGTCAGCAGAACACCGTTCCATCATCAAAGCCACCGTGCCGCTTCTGGAAAGCGGCGGCGAAGCGCTCACGCGCCACTTCTACGCCACCATGCTGAACGAACACCCCGAAGTGCGCCCGATGTTTAATCAAGCGCATCAGGCAAGCGGCGCCCAGCAACGCGCGCTCGCCAACGGCGTGTTGATGTACGCGCGGCATATCGACGAGCTCGACAAGCTCGGCGGGCTCGTCGGGCAGATCATCAACAAGCACGTCGCGCTCAATATTCAGCCGGAGCATTATCCGATCGTCGGAAGTTGCCTGCTCCGCTCGATCCGCGAAGTGCTCGGCGCAGACATCGCCACCGACGCCGTCATCGAGGCGTGGGCCGCTGCTTATGGCCAGCTAGCGGATCTGCTCATCGGCCTGGAGGAAGGGATCTACAGCGAGCGCGAACACGCGCCGGGCGGATGGCGCGGCACGCGGCGCTTCGTCGTCGCGCGCAAGGTCGCTGAAAGTGACGAGATCACGTCGTTCTATCTCGTGCCCGAGGACGGCGGCAGTCTCCTCGATTTTCATCCGGGACAGTACATCGGGCTGCGTGTGTTCGTCGACGGCGAGGAACTGCGTCGCAACTACTCGCTGTCGGCGGCGCCCAACGGCCGCGAATATCGCATCAGCGTCAAGCGCGAGAAGGAAGGCAAGGTGTCGAGCTTCCTGCACGACCGCATTCACGAACGCGACACGATCGACCTGTATCCGCCCGCCGGTGACTTCAGGCTCGAACACGGCGACAAGCCGCTCGTTCTGATCAGCGGCGGCGTGGGCATCACGCCGACGCTCGCGATGCTCGACGCCGCGCTCGCCACGACGAAGCGCCCGATCCATTTCATCCACGCGGCGCGGCACGGCGGCGCGCACGCGTTCCGCGAGACGATCGACGAACTGGCCGCGCGTTATCCGCAACTCAAACGCTTCTATTGCTATGAGAATCGGCGCGACGGCGACAGCGAGCCGCACGGCGTCGGCTTCGTGAACGAAACGCTGCTCGACCAGTGGCTGCCTGCGAACCGCGACGTCGATGCTTACTTCCTCGGGCCGATGTCGTTCATGAAGGCGGTGAAGAAGCATCTCAAGGCGCTCGGCGTGCCGGAAGCGCAGAGCCGCTATGAGTTCTTCGGGCCGGCTGCTGCGCTTGATTGAGCGTTCATTTGCGTCGAGAAGACGGACGCGCGCTGGACATGGCAATCCGCTGCACGCACTCTCTTTATAGATGAAAGCGTATCGTAATGCAAAGAGCGCTCTTTGTAGGGTAAACGCTTGCGACGGATGGCTCAGTTAGAACACATTAAACGGCACATTCACCATCAGCCGATATATGTCGCTCGTCCCGTCGGAATAATACTTACTGCCTTGGTGATGCATGTAATAGAACTTGACCGACGTGTTCTTGAACTTGCCCTCCGGCACGGTGTAACTCGGAATAATGCCGAATTCGTGATGCGTGCCGTGCACGGGTTCCCCGTTCACGATATAGCTGCTCGCGTTGACCGTGCCGCTATTGGCCATGGCACTGCCGTCTGCGCCCCACCCATATGCGACCCACGTCGTCACCTTGAACCCGGGCATGCCGTAGTCCTTAAGATTCAGCGAATAAGAAAGACTGACTGACTTTTCGTGCGGCTGGTTGTAGTCGACATCCAGCGAGTTCGAAAGATAATCGCCGCCCGACTCGTGCATGTAGTCGAACATCTGATCGCCGAGAATCTGCTGGAAGGCGAACTGCAGCGTATGCGCGCCATGCGTGCCGGCGAGCGCGAGGCTATACGCGTTGTTATTGATCGGCCCCTGACGCTTGTCGCCGATTGCGCCCGTGTAGTAATAGTTGAGCGCGCCGGTCCAGCGGACGGATTTCGCGTCGCCGATGCTTTGAGTCGCCGAAAGATAGTACTGCTGCCAGACGTTATTCGCGATGCTGCCGTACAGCGTGACCGCCGTATCGTCGCCGCGCGTCCAGTCGCCGCCGAAGTACGTGAATTGTGAGACGTGCTTGCCGCCGTATTCGGTTGAAAGCCCGGTTACGGTCGTCATGCCGCGCGAGATCACGCCATCCACCGTGCCGGCTTTCAGCGTCAGGTTCTTGAACTCGTCGCTGGCGAGCGAGAAGCCGCGATACGTCGGGGGCAGCGCGCGATTGTCGTGCGGCACGAGGAACGGGTTGTCGAAGAGTTGCTGGCCGTATTTGAGCACCGTGTTCGACACGCGCGCCTTCACGTCCCACACGCCCGGATACGCCCACGCAAGCTGGTTCGCGCCGCCGCCGTCCGTGCCCACGTGTACGCGGGTGCCCGCGCCGTTGCCGCCGTTCAGCTTGAACGCGCCGAACATCGACACGTCGCCGCCGAGCCCGATGAGCCCGCGCGTGAAGCCGGATTCGAACACGGCCTGTGCGCCGAGCACCCACGCGTCTTTGTCCTTTGCGCCCTTCGGTTCGAAATGTTCCGAGAAAGAGCGGCCGAGCAAATTCAAATGCGAGTCTTCAATGAAGCCCTTCGACTTCGCCTGATTGCTCACGGGCGCGTCGGCTTCGGTATTAGGCGGCGAACTCGGGACGGTTTCGGTATGGCGAGAAAGCGGCTCGGTATCGGCTTCCTGGCCATATGCGGCCACGGTCGCGGCCATCACGCCGCTAAACAGCAAAATCGAAAGTGCGACTGAAAGTTTTTCTTTTTTCACGAAAAGTATCTCCAACGACTGACTCAACCTGCGGACTGCACAAACCAACTCTCAAAATCGACGGCTGCAACGAGCCGCGCCCGGCGACCGAAGCAGTCGGGACGAGCGACGCGTGCTTAGGGCTACTACGCGTGCATGTCGTGAGCTATGGAAACTTGCGCATCAGGCGAAAAAGCACGCGGCCGACGCGCCGTTATCGAGCACGCGCAATTCGGGCATTTCCAACGCGCATCGCGCTTCTGCCATCGGGCAACGCGTATGGAACACGCAGCCGGAAGGCGGACTGATAGGGCTCGGGATATCACCGGACAAGATCTGCACGGTCTTGCCGCGCTCGACAGCCGGATCAGGCACCGGCACCGCCGAAAGCAGCGCGCGCGTGTACGGATGCCGCGGCGTTTCGTAAAGCGCCTGCTTGTCGGCGAGCTCCATCACGCGGCCGAGATACATCACCATCACGCGGTCCGAGATATGGCGCACCACCGCGAGATCATGCGCGATGAAGATGAGCGACAGCCCCATCTCCGACTGCAACGACTTCAGCAGATTGACGATCTGCGCCTGAATGGAGACGTCGAGCGCGGAAACGGGTTCGTCGCAGATCACGAGCTTCGGCTCCACGATCAGCGCACGCGCGATGCCGATACGCTGGCACTGACCGCCCGAAAACTCGTGCGGATAGCGGTTGATCATCTGCTCGCGCAGGCCGACTTTCGCCATCATCGCGCGCACGCGTGCCTGACTTTCCTCTTTGCCGATACCCGGCCGATGCTCGGTCAACGGCTCCGCGATGATCTGCCCGACCGTCATGCGCGGATCGAGCGATGCGAGCGGGTCCTGAAAGATCATCTGCACGTCGGCGCGCGCCGCATGCCATTCGCGCGGCGAGGCCCGCGTGAGATTCGTGCCCATCCACACGATGTCGCCGCTCGTCGCCGGGATCAGGTTCAGAATGGCGCGCGAAAGCGTCGACTTCCCGCAGCCAGATTCGCCCACCACGCCGAGCGTCTCGCCCGCGCGAAGATCGAAGCTCACGCCGTCGACGGCCTTCAGCGTGCGCGCGGGCGCCCACGGCAGGCGGCTCTTCGCCTTCACCTGGAAATGCACGCGCATGTCGCGCACGGAAAGAATGGTCGATGCCGCGTCAGACATGGCTCGCCTCCCGATAACGCGTCGCCAGCGCATCCACGGGCCGATGGCACGCGCGCAGCCAGTGCGCGCCGTCGACCGCCGCAAGCGCGGGCGCGCGCTCGGCGCATTCTGCGGCGGCATCCGCGCAACGTTCGTGGAACGGGCAGCCCGCCGGCGGATGCGCCATGTTCGGCGGATTGCCGGGAATGCCGGTGAGCTCGCCGCCTTGCTGGTCGAGGCGCGGCAACGCGCGCAGCAAGCCGATGGTGTACGGATGCGAAGGTTTCGCGAACAGCGTGGCGGCGTCGCATTGCTCCATCACGCGGCCGCCGTACATCACCATGACCTTTTCGCACAAACCGGCGACGACGCCGAGATCATGCGTGATCAACACGATGGACGTGCCGAAATCGCGCTGCAAGTCCCGCAGCAGTTGCAGCACCTGCGCCTGCACGGTGACGTCGAGCGCGGTGGTCGGCTCGTCGGCGAACAGCACTTCGGGCTCGCAGAGCAGCGCCATCGCGATCATCACGCGCTGCCGCATGCCGCCCGACAACTCGTGCGGATACTGTCCGATGCGATGCGCCGCCTCGGGAATGCGCACGGCTTCCAGCATGGCGATGGCCCGCTTCTTCGCCTCGCGGCGCGTCATGTTCTTGTGCAGTTCCAGCACTTCGGTCATTTGCCGCTCGATGGTCAGGTACGGATTGAGCGAGCTCATCGGGTCCTGAAAGATCATCGAGAGGCGGTTGCCGCGAATCCGGTTCAGCGCCTTCGCGGACATGCCGAGCAGGTTCTCGCCGCGATACATCGCGTGGCCGCTTGCGCGCCCGTTCGACGCCAGCAGCCCGAGCATGGCGAGCACCGTCTGGCTTTTGCCTGAGCCCGATTCGCCGACGATGCCGAGCGTTTCGCCCTCTTCCAGCGTGAAGCTCACGCCGTTGACCGCGCGAACGGTGGCGTCGTGTGTCGCGAACTCGACGCGCAGATCGTTGATTTCGACTAGCGGCATGGCTCACCTGTCCTTCGGATCGAGCGCATCGCGCAGCCCGTCGCCGACAAAATTGATGCAATAGAGCGTCACCGACAGCAGCCCGGCCGGAAACAGCAGAATCCACGGCGACGCTTCCATCACGCCGACGCCGTCCTGAATCAGCACGCCCCAACTGGTCATCGGCTCCTGCACGCCGAGACCGAGGAACGACAGCACCGACTCCGTGAGAATCACGCCCGGCACAGTGACGGTCGTATAGATCGCGACGATGCCGAGCAGATTCGGCACCACATGCCGCGCGATAATGCGCCGCGTCGGCACGCCGATGGCACGCGCCGCCTCCACGTATTCCTTCGAGCGGATGGCGAGCGTCTGGCCGCGCACCACGCGCGCCATGTCCATCCACGAGAAGACGGTGATGGTCAGCACGACGAGATAGAACTCGCGGCCGAGCAGCGTCACCATCAGAATGGCGATGAGCAGGTACGGAATGGCGTACATCATGTCGACGAAGCGCATCATTGCGTTGTCGACGCGTCCGCCGACGAAGCCCGCAATCGCGCCCCACACGATGCCGAGCGTCACGGACGTGAGCGTGGCGAGCGCGCCGATCATCAGCGAGACGCGTCCGCCGACGAGACAGCGCACGAGCAAATCGCGGCCGGTTTCGTCCGTGCCGAAGAGATGCCAGCGAGCGAACGTGGGCGGCGCGCTCATCGCGTTCCAGTCGGCGGAATCGAACGCGTTCGGCAATACCCAAGGTCCGACGATGCACGCAAGCGTGATGAAGGCGAGCAGCGCCAGACTCACGACCGCCGCCTTGTTGCGCAGAAAGCGCGCGCGGGCGTCCTGCCACGGACTGCGGCACGCAATCGCCTGTTCGAGCATTGGCGCCAGAGAAGCAGATTTCATCGCGCGGCCTTTCAGTAACGGATCTTCGGATCGAGCCACGCGTACGCGAGATCGACCAGCAAGTTGAGCAGCACGGCCACGACCGTGACCAGCACGACGAGGCCGAGCACGAGCGTGTAATCGCGATTGGCCGCGCCGTTCACGATCAGCTTGCCGATGCCGGGCAGCGAGAACACGGACTCCGTGACGACCGCCGCCGTGATCGACGAGATCGCGAGCGGCCCGATCACGGAGACGACCGGGATCAGCGTCGGCTTGAGCGCATGACGCAGCACGATGGCGCGCATCGGCAAGCCTTTCGCGCGGGCGGTGCGAATGTACGGCGTGTTCATCACTTCGATCAGGCTCGCGCGCGTGACGCGGCCGACCGTCGCGACGTTGATCATCACGAGGAGCGCGACCGGCAGGACCATGTAGCGCGCGTCCGCCCCGTTCCAGCCGCCCGCGGGCAGCCACTTGAGGCCGATGGCGAAGACGAGAATCAGCACCGGCCCGATGACGAACGACGGGAACGCATTGCCCGCGTTGCTGATGAGCATCAGCGCGTAGTCCGCGATGCTATTGCGCCGCAGCGCCGCGCCCGCGCCGAGCAGCACGCCGACGACGATGGCCAGCGCCATCGACACGCCGCCGATGGTGAGCGATACCGGCAGCGCGCGCAGCACGAGTTCGTTCACGCTCCAGTCGGCGTAACGGAACGACGCGCCGAGGTCGCCGTGCAGCAGGCCGTCGAGGTAAAGCAGATACTGCTTCCACAACGGCTCGCCGAGGTGATACTTCGCCTGCAGGTTCGCGAGCACTTCGGCGGAGACCTTGCGCTCGCCGTCGAACGGACCGCCGGGCGTGGCGTGCAGCAGCAGATAGCAGACCGTCACGACGATCAGGAGCGTCGGCAGCGTGAGCAGCACGCGACGCAGAGCATATGACCACATGAGAGCGCGTCCTTGGCGTCAATGCTTGACGATGTAGAGGTCCTTGCTGCCGTAGTGGTCCGCCGGATTCTTCAGCGAATAGCCGCCGACCGTGCTGCGCACGAGGCGCGGCAAGCCGTATTGCAGAAGCGGCAGCATCGGATAGTCGTCCATCACGAGCTTGGCCGCCTCGGTCAGCAGTTGCTTGCGTTTGACGAGATCCGTGGTTTCGCTTGCTTGTTTGACGAGCGCGTCGGCCTTCGGATTGCAGTTGAAGTTGTCGTTCTGCTCCGACTTGCACTGCACGAGCGTGAGGAAGGTCGTCGCGTCGTTGTAGTCCGCCACCCAGCCGTTGCGCGCGATCTGGTAGTCGCCGTCATGGCGCTTCTTCAAGAGCACCTTGAATTCCATCGACTCGATGTCGGTCGCGAGGCCCAGCTTCGTTTTCCACTCGGACGCCGCGAAGATCGCCATCTTCTTGTTGTAGTCGCTCGTGTTCATCGCGAAACGCAGCGTCGTGCCCGGCTTCACGCCCGCCTGTTCGAGCAGCTTCTTCGCTTCGGCGACGCGCTTGTCCATCGGCCAGTTCGCCCATTCATAGGCCGATACGTCCGCGCCGCTCACGCCCTTCGGCAGCAGGCCGTAGCTCGGCGTCTGGCCGTCGGCGGTTACGCGTTGCGCGAGCAGATCGCGGTCGATCACCATGGAAAGCGCCTTGCGCACGCGCACGTCCTTCAGGAGCAGATCGCGGTTGTTGAAGCTGTAGTAGCGCGTGCCGAGAATCAGCGAGTTGCGGATATCGTTGGGAAATTGCTGACGGTACTTGGCGTACGTGCCGGTGGGCAGTTGATACGTCATGTCGTTCTCGCCCGACTGGAACAGTTTGACGTCCGTGTTCTCGTCCTCGACCGGCAAGTATGTAACTTTCGTCAACTGGACGTGTTCCTTGTCCCAGTAATTCGGGTTCTTCGCGAGCACGAGCTTGCTGTTGACCTGCCAGTCCTTCAACTGGAACGGGCCGTTGCTGACGATATTGCCCGGCTTCGTCCACTCCTTGCCGAACTTCTCCACCGTCGCGCGATGCACCGGCCCGAGGTTCGCGTTCGACATCAACTCGGGCAAGAACGGCACGGGACCCGAAGTCTTCACTTCGAGCGTGGTCGCGTCGATGGCGCGCACGCCGAGCGCGCTCGCCGGCTTCTTGCCCGCGACGATCTCCGCGCCGTTCAGAAGGAACGGGCCGAACACGCTCGCGTACGACGACGCCGTTTTCGGATCGATGAAGCGCTGGCAGCCGTACACAAAGTCGTTCGCGGTCACCGTGTCGCCGTTGGACCAGCGCGCGTTCTTGCGCAAGTGAAAAATCCACGTCGTGGGGTCCTTCTGCTCCCACTTCTCCGCGACGCCGGGAACGACTGCGCCGTCGCCGTTGGTCGCCGTGAGCCCTTCGAAGAGGTCGCGCGCCAGATTCGCCGCGCCGACCGATTCGACCAGCGCCGGATCGAGCGTCTCCACTTCCGAGCCGTTGTTGCGCACCAGTTCCTGCTTGGCGGCAAGCGTCACGCCGGGCGGGACGATGGCGGCTGCGGCAGGCATCGCCACGAACACGAAGGCGGCGCTGGCGGCCGCAATTGCTGTGCGGTGGAAGCAGCTTAGAACGGCGAATGACTTCATCGGATTCCTCTTTGTCTCGTTGTCGTGTTTCTTCTGGAAGCGGCGCGTGCGGCAACGTTTAGCGCATATTCGCTAAACCAACGAACGATCGCGCTTAGTACGTCTAATGAGTCGAAACCATGCGTCGCGTTCGGAACATTTCCGAGCGGCGCTCGATTTGCTTGATGACTGCCGGCGAGTATTTCGCATCGGTCATGCGGATGCCACCCGCAATCGCGCTTGATGACGAAATTTTTCGAAATATTGCCCGAATGAGCGACTAGGACCGGAGCGAGCCTGCGCCGGCTCCACCGAACGGACCGCAGCGTATCGTCGCAAAAATCGCGCGACGACACGCTCACTGCAAAATCAGGCTCCGCCGAAGAGGCGCTCCGCGCGAACGCGCAATTCCTCGGGCGATACGTCTTCCTTGTGCGTCGCGATCCACCAGACATGGCCGAACGGATCGCGCACCTTGCCGCCGCGGTCGCCGTAGAACTGGTCTTCGACCGGACGCAGAATGGTGGCGCCCTCGTCGACGGCGCGCTGCACCACGGCATCGACGTCTTCCACGTACAGATGCAGCATCACCGGCGTGCCGCCGATCGCAAGCGGACCTCTCACCTCCATTTCGGGGAATTCGTCGCTCAGATAAAACGGATTGCCGCCGATCAGCAGCTCCGCATGTCCGACACGCCCGCCCGGCTCCTGCATGGTGAAGACTTCGGTCGCGCCGAACGCTTTCTTGTAGAAGTCGATGGCCGCGACGCCGCCCGCCACCGCGATATACGGAATCACGCCATGACGGCCTTCGGGAATAGGATCGACTGGTGCACTCATGAATGCCTCCTGGAATCGGCTAAGGTTAGCGGACGCCGCATTCGCCACCGGCGGCGCACATCAAATGGTGCCGGTTTTGGCGAGCGCCGCAAAGCACGGCCACGCGCGCTTAACAAGTTTTCACTATTCGCTTCATACTCTCGGTCGGAGCACGTCCCACTTCCCCATCAAACGGAGCACTCATGCACGATCTGAAAGGCAAGTCGATCCTCATCACGGGCGCGAGCACGGGCATCGGCGCGGCGGCGGCCCGCGCGTTCGGACGTTACGGCGCGAATGTCGCGGTGCATTACAACAGTTCGAAGGACCAGGCCGAGGAAGTCGCGAAAGACGTGCGCGCGCTCGGCGTGAGCGCGATCACCGTCGGCGCGGACGTGCGCGATTCGAAGGCGATCGTGGCCGCCGTCGCGCAAACGGTCGATGCGTTCGGGAAGATCGACGTGCTCATCAACAACGCGGGCAGCCTCGTTAAGCGCGAGCCGCTCGAAAGCGCGACCGACGAACTCTTCGACGACGTCATCAACATCAATGCGCGCTCGGTCGTCGTGTTCACGCGCGCGGCGCTGCCTTCGCTGCGCTCGGGCGGCGGCGGCTCGATCATCAACGTGACGTCGGTGGCGGCGCGCAATGGCGGCGGTCCGGGCGCGCTGCTGTACGCGGCGTCGAAAGGCTTCGTCAGCACCATCACGAAGGGCATGGCGAAGGAATTCGCCGCCGACCGCATCCGCGTGAACGCCGTCGCGCCGGGCGTGATCGGCACGCCGTTTCACGACCGCTTCTCGACGCCCGAGCAACTCGAAGGCTTCCGCAAGTCGATCCCGATGGGTTATATCGGCGAAGCGGACGATTGCAGCGGCGCGTTCCTGTATCTTGCGTCGGAGGCGATGTCGCGCTACGTGACCGGCCAGATCATCGACGTCAACGGCGGCCAGTTGATGCCGTGAGGCGCGCCGGCCGTGTTATAAGGCGCAAGTCGTTACCGAAAAAAGGAGAATGCAGGAGATGCCGTTGAAACAGCAACATCGCTTTCGGTCCCTCGCGCTGACGGCCGCGGCCGTCGCCGCGTTCAGCGTCGCCGGCTTCGTCGAAACGTCGCCCGCGTATGCGAAGACAGCGGACACGCAGCCGCAAGTCCTGACCGCCTCCGCCGTCGCCGTCGCGGACAAGTACGCCGCCGACACCGCCGAGCAAATCTTCAAGCAGGGCGGCAATGCGGTCGACGCGGCCGTCGCCATCGCGTTCACGCTCGCGGTCACGTATCCGGAAGCGGGCAACATCGGCGGCGGCGGGTTCATGACGCTTTACGTGGACCATCGGCCGTACTTCCTCGACTACCGCGAGCGCGCGCCGATTTCCGCCACGCGCAACATGTACCTCGACGACAAGGGCGAGGTCATCAAGGGCATGAGCCTGTACGGGCATCGCGCGGTCGGCGTGCCGGGCACGGTGGAAGGCATGTGGGAAGCGCAGAAGCGTTTCGGCAGGCTGAAATGGAAGCAGGTGCTCGCGCCGGCGATTCAGTACGCGCAGGACGGTTTCGTCGTCGACGATCAACTGATCGAGCGGCGCGATCGCGCGTCGAAAGACTTCGCCGGCAAGACGAACTTCGACCTGTACTTCGGCGGCATGAAAGCGGGCGAAGTGTTCAAGCAGCCGGATCTCGCGCAGACGTTGCAGCGCATCTCGGACAAGGGCGCCAAGGGCTTCTATCAGGGCAAGACCGCAGAGCTGATCGCCACGTCGATGACCGGACACGGACTCATCACCGCGCGCGATCTGAAGGAGTACAAGGCGGTCTGGCGGCAGCCGGTGGTGGCGAGCTGGAACGGCTATCGCGTGATCACCGCCCCGCCGCCGAGCTCGGGCGGCGTCGGCCTCGTGCAGTTGCTGAAGATGAAGGCCGACCTGAAGGACAAGTTCGAAGGCGTGCCGCTGGATTCCGCGCAGTACATCCACCTCGTCGCGGAGATCGAGAAGCGCGTGTTCGCCGACCGCGCGCAGTATCTCGGCGATCCCGACTTCTACAAGGTGCCGGTCGCGCAACTGATCGACGACGACTACATTCTGAAGCGCGCGCAGGAAGTGAATCCGGAGACGCCGTCCGATACCAAGAGCGTGCAGCCGGGGCTCGGCACGTCGATGCCCGAGAAGGCCGAGACGACGCACTTTTCGGTCGTCGACAAGTGGGGCAACGCGGTGTCGAACACGTACACGATCAACGGTTACTTCGGCGCAGGCGTCGTCGCGGAAGGCACGGGCGTCGTGCTGAACGACGAGATGGACGACTTCTCCGCGAAACCGGGCGTGGCAAACATGTTCGGCGTGGTTGGCAGCGACGCGAACGCCATCGCGCCGCGCAAGCGCCCGCTTTCGTCGATGACGCCGACCATTCTCACGAAAGAAGACCAGGTCGCGATGGTGATCGGCACGCCGGGCGGATCGCGCATTTTCACGTCGATCTTTCAGGTGCTGTCGAACGTGTACGACTTCCAGATGCCGCTCGCGGAAGCGGTGGGCGCCACGCGCTTTCACCATCAGCTGCTGCCGCCCAACACGATCTATCAGGAGCCGTTCCATCAGCTCGATCCGGAGGTCGTGAAGCAACTGGAGGCGAAGGGCTATACGTTCTCGATGCAAGGCTTCAACGGCGACATTCAGGCGATCCGCATCAACGGCGAAACGCCTGAGCCGATGTCCGATCCGCGCGGGCGTGGCGTGTCGCGCGTCATTCAGTAACGCGGCTTTGGCGCTTTCAAGATGAAAGCGTCACACTCGGTCCGGACTAGGCATTTGCCCTAGTCCGGCTTTCGCTGGTCGCGCTCCTACGCCCGTCCTAGGCGGGATTCTCAGAAATATAAGAATGCTGGCATGAGCGGCATGTTTCGCGCGGGATTGGACCGCGCGTTTCGTTCCCCTAGTCTCTGTCCTGACCGAGTGCACCATGCGCCGCTGTGCGCGACGCACCCGGCATATCCAGAACTACATACGAGACGACCCTGACGACGGAACCGCAGTGCGCATCGACGCGCGCACGGGCATTCGTTTCAGCGTGCTGATAAAGGAGCAGCTCATGTTGGAATCCCCCGCCCAGCAGCTTGGTGATATCACGCCCGTCAATCGGGAACAGGATGTTCAGACGGCCAGCGGCGGCGCGCTCGACCGCTACTTCGGCATCTCGCGAGCCGGCAGCACGCCTAAACGCGAAGTCGTGGCCGGCGTCACGACTTTCCTCGCGATGGTCTATTCCGTGTTCGTCGTGCCGGGCATGCTCGGCAAGGCGGGCTTCGATACGAGCGCGGTGTTCGTGGCCGTGTGCCTCACCACTGCGTTCGGCTCGCTGCTGATGGGCGTGTGGGCGCGCCTGCCGATCGCCATCGGCTGCGCCATTTCGCTGACCGCGTTCACCGCGTTCGGCCTCGTGCTCGGCAAGGGGCTCTCGCCCGCCATCGCGCTCGGCGCGGTGTTCCTGATGGGCGTCGTGTTCACGGCGATTTCCGTGACCGGCGTGCGCTCGTGGATTTTGCGCAATCTGCCGACGGGCGTCGCGCATGGCACGGGCATCGGCATCGGGCTGTTTCTGCTTCTGATCGCATCCAACGATGTCGGCCTGATCGTGAAGAACCCCGCGCCCGGCATGCCGGTCTCGCTGGGTCACATCACGGCGCTGCCCGTGCTGATGTCCGTGGCTGGGCTCGCGGCGATCTTCGGTCTGGAGCGCCGGCGCGTGCCGGGCGGCATTCTGCTGGTGGTGATCGGGCTCTCGGCGATCGGTCTCGTGATCGATCCGGCCGTGCGCTTTCATGGCGTGTTCGCGCTGCCGTCGCTGTCCGCGCCGGGTCATGCGTCGCTGATCGGCGCGATGGATATCAAAGGCGCGCTCTCGATGGCCGTGCTGCCGAGCGTGCTCGCCCTCGTGATGACGGCGGTATTCGACGCCACCGGCACGATCCGCGCGGTCGCGGGCCAGGCGGGCCAGATCGACGCGAACGGACGCATCGTGAACGGCGGCCGCGCGCTGACGGCGGATTCCATCAGCTCGATTTTCTCCGCGTGTTTCGGCGGCGCGCCGGCGGCGGCGTATATCGAATCGTCGGTCGGCGTGGCGGCGGGCGCGAAAACGGGGCTCGCGGCGAGCGTCGTCGGCGCGCTCTTTCTCGCGGTGATGTTCCTCTCGCCGCTCGCGAGCCTCGTGCCCTCTTACGCGACCGCGCCCGCGCTGATGTACGTCGGCTTGCTGATGCTCGGCAACGTCGCGAAGCTGCACATGGACGACACGGTCGACACGATGTCGGGACTCGTCTGCGCGGTGTTTATCGTGCTGACGGCGAACATCGTGACCGGCATCATGCTCGGCTTCTGCACGCTGGTGATCGGGCGCGTCGTCGCGGGCGAAATCCGCAAGCTGAACGTGGGAACGGTGGCGATCGCAGCGGCGCTCGCGGTGTTCTATCTCGGCGGCTGGGCGATCTAGACGCGGTGCGTTGAAACGACAAAGCCCCGGAAGCGTTGGCTTCCGGGGCTTTGTCGAATGCTGATGCGCTTGACCGGGCGTCAGGCCGAGGCGGACTCGGACTTACTTGCGATACGCTTCGACGAGGATCTCGCAGTTCTGCAGATGCAATTGCAGCGCGCGATTCCACTCGCGACGCACCGCAGCCTTCGCCGCGCGCATCCACGAACCGAACGAAACGAGCACAGATTGTTGAGCGGTGGTTTTCATGGAAAGCTCTCAGGGTAAGTAGCTAGGGGATAACCCTAACTATACGCTTTTCATGCTGCATTGCAACCAATTCTCAAAAAAGCTACACCGTCTCTCGCCAGTCTCCCGGTCGCATTTTCCGATTCATCACTTCGCCAGCAGTTCGCCGTGACGCGCAGGCCCGTTGCCCGCGATCCGCGCGACCAGCATTCCCGTCGTCGCAAAGCGCGTCCAGTGGCGCGCGTAGAGCACGCCTTCCGTTTGCGCGACGAGCGGAACGAGCCGGTCTTCTAACGGATCGAGGATGTCGGCGATCGTCTCGCCGGCACGCACGCGCTCGCCGACCTCGCGCCGATGCAGGATCACGCCCGATTGCGGCGCATACAGATACTCGCAGCCGGCAAGCGGCGTAGCGGGACGGCGCAACGCCGGCGGCTCGGTCGCGCGACCGGCGACGAAACCCGCGTGGATCAGATAATCGACGATCGCCTGAGCGTCGTGCGCCGCCGTCTCGTGCGACACATCGCGCACGCCGCGCAGTTCGAGCGTCACCGGCGTGACGCCCATCGGAATGGGAAAACGCGCGCCGAACGCATCGCGCAAGAAGCGCCACGCCGCCGTGCATGCTTCGTCAAACGGCTCGCCGCCCGACACGTCCGCCAGCAATTGCGCCTCGCTGCCGATAATGCGCGCGAGCGGCTCGATGGCGGCCCACGCATCCGGCGTCGTGTAGAGATGCGCGACGGCCTCCCAGTCGCAATGCAGATCGATGACGAGATGCGCGTCGCAGGCAAGACACATCAGCGCGATGCGTTGCGACTCCAGTTCCGTCGCGCCTTCCCTCGCGGCGAAATGCCGGCGCAACGCGGCGCGGATCAGGTCTGCGTTGCGCGTGGCGTCGTCGGTCAGGCGGTCTTCGAGTTGCGTCGCCAGCGCCGGGCCGGGATCGGGAAAGCGCCGGTTGAAGTCGTGTCCCGACTGCATGTCGAAGCGGCCCATGTGCGTGCCGAACCAATGCTGATTCAGCCCGGCGGGATTCGCCACCGGCACGAGCACGATCCGCGCGTTGAGCAGCCCCGCGGCTTCGAGCTCGGCGAACCGGCGCTTGAGCATCCACGCGACCACCATGCCGGGCAACTCGTCGGCATGCAGCGAGGCCTGGATATAGACCTTCGGCGCGGCGTCGTCGCCCGGTCCGAACGAATAACTTCTGATCGCGCGCCGGGTACCGAGCGCGGCGCCGACGAGCGGATGATCGTGAATCTGCATGGCCCTGACCTTCGACACTGCCGCCTAAAAAAAGCAAAAGGCACCGCGAGCGATGCCTTTCGACCGGATGCGCGACGCTTGGCGCTTACTGGATAGAAACGTCGGTCGCGAAGTACTTCGCCATGATGCGCTTGAACGTGCCGTCCTTCTTGATCGCGTCGAACGCCTGATTCAGACCCTTCTGCAGATCGGCGTCGCCCTTGCGCAGGCCGATGGCCGTGCCCGGACCGATGAGCGCCTTGTCCTCCACGATCGGCCCGACGAGCGCGAACGGCTTGCCCTGCGGCTTCTTCAGAAAGCCGATGGCCGCCTGCGCCGCGTCCGTGAACATGGCGTCGATTCGGCCCGCGACGAGGTCGCCTTCGACCTGTTCCTGATCGCCGTACGCGACAACCGTCACGCCTTGCGGCTCCCACTTCGCCTTCGCGTAGCGTTCCTGCACGGTGCCCTGCTCGACGCCGACGCGCTTGCCTTTGAGCGCCTGCGGCGTCGGCAGAATGCCCGAGCCGGCGCGCGCGACGAGTTGCGCGTGCGTGTCGTAGAGCGGTTCGGTGAAGTCGATCTGCTTCAGACGCTCTTCGGTGATGCCCATGTCGGAGAGCACGGCGTCGAACTTGCGCGCTTTCAGGCCGGGAATCATGCCGTCGAAATTATTTTCGACCCAGACGCACTTGACCTTCATCTGCGCGCACAAGGCGTTGCCGAGGTCGATGTCGAACCCGACGAGCTTGCCGTCAGGCTGCTTCGATTCGAACGGCGGATACGACGGGTCCACGGCGAAGCGAATTTGCGTGATGTCCTTCGCGTGCGCGGAGAACGAGCTGATGGCGAGTGCGGCGAGCATCGCGCGCAGAGCGAACGATGCGGACTTGCTGACGAACTTCTTCTGCGACATTCCAATCCTTCGAGACTTGCGGTGATTGCTGGCGCGCTGCGTTCCTCTACGACGGAACACGCGGCGCGCGTTGGACCCTTTCGGGAAAACCCTGAATGGTAGCAAACGCGATGCGTCACGGCACGACAGAAAGGAACAGAAACGCCGCGAAAATGACGAGATGCACGACGCCTTGCAGCACCGTCGAGCGGCCCGTGCCGAGCGTGATGACGGAAACGACGAGCGTCAGCGCGAGCATCGTGATTTCCTTTGGCGCGAGGCCGAGCGCGATCGGCTGGCCGATAGCGATCGACACGATCGCCACCGCCGGAATCGTCAATCCGATGCTGGCGAGCGCCGACCCGAGCGCAAGGTTGAGGCTCGTCTGCAAGCGGTCGAGCCGCGCCGCGCGCAGCGCAGCGAAGCCTTCGGGAAGCAGCACGAGCGCGGCGATCACGACGCCGACGACCGCCTCGGGCGCGCCCGCCGCCGCCACGCCCGCCTCGACGGCCGGCGAAAGCAGCTTGGCGAGCCCGACCACCGCGACGAGCGACAGCATCAGAAATGCAAGCGCGATCCACGCTTGCGCGTTACTCGGCGGCGGCGCGTGCGGGCCGTCGTCGGCGGCATCGGGCGAAGTCGCGGCCTTCGGCGCGAACGGGAGAAAATAATCGCGATGGCGGATGGTCTGCACGAACACGAACATCATGTACAGCACGAGCGACACCACGCCGACGAAAATCAGTTGCGACGTCGAAAGCGCCGGGCCGACCACCGTGCTCGTGAAGTTCGGCAGCACGAGCGTCAGCACGGAAAGCGCGCAGAGAATGGCGAGCGCCGCGCTCGCGCCTTGCAGCTGGAAGTCCTGCACGTGATGCCGCAGGCCGCCCATCAGCAGGCACAGCCCGACGATGCCGTTGCCGCAGATCATGATGGCGGCGAACACGGTATCGCGCGGCAATGCCGCCTTCTCGGGACCGCCGGACAGCATCACGGAGACGATCAGCGCCACTTCGATCACCGTCACCGCCACCGCGAGCACCAGCGTGCCGAACGGCTCCCCGACGCGATGCGCGACCACCTCGGCGTGATGCACCGCCGCGAACACGGCGAACGCCAGCGCGACCGCGGCCAGCGCGGTCAGCACGGCACCGTGAATGAGCGCGGCCGCGCCGAGCACGACGAGCGCGAGAATCGGCGCAACGAGGGTCCAGTCGAGCTTGAGTTTCATCGGCGCTCCGGGCTTGTCGGGTGAATGGGATCGTCGGCACGCGGCGACGAGCCATCGGCATGATAGCGGGCGGACCGCGCGCCGACGACAACGCAAAAAGCGCGACACAAAACAAAACGGACGGCCTGAGCCGTCCGCGATGCGCCGTTCGGTGGCGAATTACGACTCCAGTTCGGCGTTCAGCGTAATCTTCGCATTGCCGGCGAAGAGCTTCGACACCGGGCAGCCTTCTTTCGCCGCCTGAGCGGCCTTGTCGAACGCGGCCTTGTCCGCGCCCGGAATCTTCGCCTTCAGGTCGAGCTGGCACGACGTGATCGTGAAGCCTTCGCCGTCTTTCTCCAGCGTGACCGTCGACTTCGTTTCGAGGCTTTCCGCCTTCATGCCCGCCTGTTCGAGTTGCAGCGAAAGCGCCATCGTGAAGCAGCCGGCGTGCGCCGCGCCGATCAGTTCTTCCGGGTTCGTGCCCGGACCTTCCTCGAAGCGCGACTTGAATCCATACGGCGCTTCGTTGAGCACGCCGGTTTGCGTCGAGATGAAACCCTTGCCGTCCTTGATGCCGCCGCTCCATTTAGCCGATGCAGTCTTTTGCACGAGAGTTCTCCGTGAAGATGGTTTCAGTTGCGTTCGACCGGGCGCGCTGGCCTCGCTTCGATCAATGCGCACGACGTCCGGTCTCGATGACGCTTGTCGATGAACGCGTCGCGCCGAAGCAATGCGCGAAGCGTCGGGTCCATCGTAGCGGATCGCTGCTCGCGGCGCAGGAAGCGCGCTGCCGCACGACTTTTGTCCAGATGGCGAAGCACCGCCGATTCACTTACGATGCGTGGGCTCGTTCAACTCTCTGCATGCTTAATACATGATTCCACTCGCACGACGCGCCGCGACCCACGGAGCGGCCTAGCATGGGACCGCCGACCGAACGCATTGCCGAAGATGTCGTGCTGCCCGAGCGCGTCGACGTAGTCGTCGTGGGCGGCGGCGTGATCGGTATCAGCACCGCCCGCTTTCTCGCAGAGAAAGGGCTTTCGGTCGCGGTGTGCGAGAAGGGCCACGTCGCGGGCGAGCAGTCGAGCCGCAACTGGGGCTGGTGCCGCGCGACGCACCGCGACTTGCGGGAGCTCGAACTCAGCCTCGAAAGCCTGAAGCTGTGGCGTCGCATGGACGCGGATCTGGGGATCGACAGCGGCTATCGCGAATGCGGCATTTTGTATGCCGCCGATGACGCCGACGCCCTCGCCGATCATGAAGCGTGGCTCGCGCGCGCCGTCGCGAAGGTCGGACGCGGCGCGCTGGATTCGCGCATCGTGTCGCCCGAAGAAACCGCCGCGCTCATGCCGGGCACGGCGCGACGCTTCGCGGGCGGCATTTACACGCCGAGCGACGGCCGTGCCGAACCGCAACGTGCCGTGCCCGCGATGGCCGCCGCGCTGCGCGAGCGCGGCGTCAAGATCGCGATGCCCTGCGCCGTGCGCGGCGTCGAAACGAGCGGCGGCGCGGTGAGCGGCGTCGTGACGGAACACGGGCGAATTCGCTGCGACAGCGTGGTGATCGCGGGCGGCGCGTGGACGCGGCTCTTCGCCGGCAATCTCGGCGTGGACGTGCCGCAATTGATGGTGCGCTCGTCGGTCGTGCGCACCGCGCCGCTGCCCGGCGGCCCGGAGGTGAGCGCGTGCAATCAGTCGGTCGGCTATCGCAGGCGGCTGGACGGCGGCTATTCGATTGCAAACGCGTTTCGCAGCTACAGCGACATCACCCCTGACAGCTTTCGCCTGTTCGGCAAGTTCCTGCCCGCGCTCAAGAGCCAGTTCGGTTCCATCAAGCTCGGCTTCAACGGGCGTTTCTTCGAGGAGTTGCGCCGCCCCCGCCGCTGGCCGCTCGACCGCGAAACCGTCTTCGAGCGCGTGCGCATCCTCGACCCCGCGCCCGTCGAAGCCTTCAACGAAACCGCGCTCGCCGAGTTTCGCGCAATCTTCCCTTCGCTCGCGCATGTGACTGTGGAGCAGTCGTGGGCCGGCTATATCGACGTGACGCCGGATGCAGTGCCCGTCATCTCAGGCGTCGAGCGCGTGCCGGGGCTTTTCATCGGCACGGGGTTCTCGGGGCACGGCTTCGGCATCGGACCGGGCGCGGGCAAGTTGATGGCCGATATCGTCGCGAACGACGCACCGCTGGTCGATCCCCATGCGTTCCGTCTGTCGCGTTTCTTCGACGGCAGCAAGATCGAGATCGACGGCGGCTTCTGACGAACCGGGCGCCTTCGCGGCGCGCGGCGGCACGCGCTAACATACCGGATTCGCTGGCGACGCCGCCGCACTTCATTCGTTTTGAGGCTTTCATGGCATCCACGCCCCTTTTGTTCATCGACGTCTGGTCGGACTTCGTCTGTCCGTTCTGTTATCTGGAAACGCCGGTGCTCGACCAGTTGCGCAACGCCTACGGGGACGCGGTCGAGATTCGCTGGCACGCGTTCGAACTGCGTCCGGAGCCCGCGCCGCTGCTTGATCCGAATAGCGAACACATCGCGGAGTCGTGGGAGAAGTCGGTGCGCCCGCTCGCCGACGAGCGCGCTTTGCTCATGCGCATGCCGCCCGTCGCGCCGCGCAGCCGCAAGGCGTTCGAGACGGCGCTTTTCGCGCGTGAGTCCGGCCGCTACGACGTCGTGCATCGCGCGATCTTCAAGGCGTACTTCGAGGAAGGAATCGATATCGGCGACACCGACGCGCTGCTGGACATCGCCGCGACCTGTGGCGTCGATCCGGAGCTTCTGGAAGAAGCGCTCGATGAAGGCACGTACACAGATCTCGTCGTCGAAGACGAGGAATTCGCGAAGAAAATCGGCGTGACCGGCGTTCCGTTCGCGGTGCTGTCGCGCGAGCCGGCACCCGGAAAAGAGCCGCCGCCGCCCATCGCCCTGCGCGGCGCCGCGCCGGTCCAGCATTTCGAAGCGGCTATCGAGCGGCTCTTTCCCGACGGTTTTCCCGGCAGCTGAGCCGATACGCTTGCTGGAAGTCGGCTAGCAGTGGTGCTCCGCCATGAACGACTTCAGCGCGATACGCTGCGACGGTTCCAGCGCTTCGAATTCGAGTCCGTATGCGATGCCCGCGTCGCCGGATTCCGCCGCGCCGACGTGGCGCACCAACGCCGATGTATCGATCTCCACGTCGATGCCATCCGTGCTGAAGCGAAACGACAGGCGCAGGCGGTCGCCTGCCTGCGCGCTCGGCGCGGGCACGGTCAACGACATGCCGTACGGACTGATGTCGCTCACGCGGCCGAGTTGCGGTGATGCGCTCGGCTGACTTTCGATCGAATAAAGCGCTGCAAGCCGCGTCGGCATGCGGGCGAACTTGCGCGTGCGCAGGCGGCGGATGGCGCCGGGCGCGGACAGCACGACATAGCTGAACGGCTCGCGGCTCGTCGCATCGACCGTGCAGGCGAAGCGAAACACGCCGCGGCCCGTGAGCGCGACGAGTTCCACCGTCTCTCCGCGCGTGAGTTCGAGCGGTGCGACGCCGGTCATCACCGGCTGCGTGACGAAGAGCGACCGCTCACCGTTGCGCCGCACAGCCGAGAAACCGATGACTCGGCTCGCGTACATCGAGGACGCAGACCACCCGCTGCCGCGCAGGCCGACACGCCCGCCGATCGCTAGGCCCATGTCGTCGAGTGTCAGCGGCGCTTCGCGGCTGGCATCCGTGGTCGATTCCGCGGTCGCGGGCGCCCCCGCCGCGCGGTGCGGCTCGAAATGTCGAAACAGGAAATCGCGCGTGGTTTCGTCGGGGATGACGACGTCTGCTTCGAAAAGCAGCGCGCCGTCGGGTCCGAGGAGCGGCGTTCCGAGGGGCGCGTTCAGCGGGATGTCGCTTGCGGCGAGGCGGACAAGAGTCGGAGAAACTTCGGAAGCGGATTGTGCGGTCATTGGCCAGACGATTCTTATTGATTTTAAGAATCGTCGCCGTTGATTAAATTGGCGTCAAGCGGATTTCGGAATAAGTTACGCAATCCCGGCGCAATGACCCAGCCGACCGGTCACTTATTCGCCCAGATGTTATGCGCATAAATTTTTAGAGGTTTGCGCCGCTGCCCACGCTGAGCCGCCAGGCGTCCAATGGAGATGCCACTGATACATCGGACGCTTTCTCCCCACAACGGCTGCAAGAGAAGGCTGACGCTGACGCAGAGTGCAGTCGCGAGCGGTCCGGTTGCACCTACCCTCGCATTAGCGCGCGAAAGTCTGACCTTTCATCCCTACGACGAGAATCTACGATTAGGACAGCCTACTAACCGGGAACGTGTCTAGCTCGCTCCATGTCCCTCCGCTTCCTCATGCTGAGCATCGGTGCCGCTGCGATCGCTTTAGCGGTAAGCCATAGCCATGAACCCGCTCTTTCTCGTCAGTACCTGGAGCAACTGCGCTATACCGAAGCAGGCGCCGATGAATTCGCGCCACGATTACTCGAGATCGGTCGACGGCTGAACATCGACAGAACGGACATCGCCGGTTCTTTCATTCACAGGCTGCTTGCGTCTTTCGCTATCGTCATGGCGCGTAGAGGCAGTGCGTTCCTGCCTTTATTCCGCCGTTGTCGGCGGTAACGTAACGCAACAACTTACGCGTTACAGCGGTTCGCCACCGTTTCGCGCAGGTGTTCGCAAATTCCCATCCGACGAGGGGAACACCGGACTGACGGCGAAGTCGGCGCGTACCTGTAGCTCTAGCGTGCGATGAATGAACATAGCGATCCCGCACGCATACTTACCGTTGCTACAAAGCCCGGCACGCCTCCGCGCACTTCCGGCACGCGTCACTGCACGCCTGACAATGGCTCGCAGTATGCCGGCTGCACTCGTCCGCGCATGCATCGCAGATCCGCGCGCACAGGTCGAGGAAATCGCGCATGAACTGCGTGTCCCGCGCCAGCGATTCCGACGTGAAGCGGCACAGCGCCGCGCAGTCGAGGTCCAGACGAATGCACTTCTCCATGTCCGGCAGATGGCCTTCCGCAATGCAGGCCGAAGCGCAGTTGTCGCAAGCGGCGGCGCATCGGTCGAGCGCGGCAATGCAGTCGATATAGTCGCTCATTCGGCAAATCCTCGTTAGATTGGTGGACTAGTCGCGCGTCGATTGCGGCGGCACGGGGTTGTTGTCTTGCGCGGTCGGCAGCGCGTTCTCGCTCGCGGGATGGTGCTGCTTTTCGCGCTCATCCAGCTTCTCTTGCCGCGTATCGCCAGTGGCGGGGGCGCCCACCGGTTCGTCCATGTCGTCGGCCGTTGTGCGCGAGCCGTCGTTATCGCCTGAGACCTGGGTCATGCTGCCCTCCTTTGACGGGGTCATCGTTCGAGGACGATGCAGCAAACCTCGGTCCCGTCGTGCGCCAGGGGCTACACCTCGATCGACTCGTATCCGCCTTTCGGAACCTTATCCATCGACATAAACAACATCCGCAGTTCCGTACTCAAGCCGTGAAAATGGCACATGAACGTATCCGGCTTCGCGTAGTACCACGGCGTGTTGAGTTCGTTGAAGCTCACGAGGTCCGCAGAGTCCGGCTCGGGGCACAGGCCGTGCGAAATCATCTGCTCCATGAAATAAAACTGGTCGCCCTGGCTCGAAAACGTGTACTTGATGTCCTCGGTTTCCAGCACGCGCGCAAGGACGCCTTGCAGCACGTTCGCGTTCGCCTCCGTGTTGCGAAAGCCCATCACGCCCGAATTGAAGCGCCAGCCGCATATATCGGCGGTCAGCACGCGGTCGCGGCCCTCGGTGAATCGTTCGAGCTTCACGAAAGGATTCATGACGAGAATATCGGCATCGATCCAGAAGACCCATTCGTGATGCGGCAGATACTTGGCGAGCAGAAACGGCTTCGACCAGTTGCCGCATGCTTCACGCTGAAAGTCGGCTGGCACCGCGCGATGTTGATACAGCGTGTAGCCGTGACGCTCGCAGAACGCGCGCAGGCTCGCTTCGCCGAACCGCGCATAGCCCGCGATGTTCGGCGTGTACAACATGACGACCGCGATTGCCCTGCCCGGCTGATAGACGGTCAACGGCTCGTCGGTATCGCATCGAGGCGGCGGCAAGGCGTCGAAGAACGCGCTATGTCCGGCCGCATGGCACGCGTTCAGATGACGCGCGAACACGGCTCGCCAGCGCGGACCATACTTGCTATAGAGACGCGGCGTGAACACGAGCGACACCGCCACCACCGGCGCGCCGCGCAAGTCCGGGTGCTGCCCCGACCACATGGATGCAATCGGTATCACGCCGTTCAACAAGTCCCAGTCGGCAACAGCCGGAAACGCCTCCAGCAATTCTTCTTCCGTGACGAACTTGCCGTATTCGTAAAAGGCCCGGCATCGCGCAGCCATGCCACGCGCGATGCGGCGGTTCGCTTCCTTATTTCGGATGACGAACATTTCCGTATTGATGCCGAAGAAGCCTTTGGTCACGAGGCTGTCTCGTCCTTCCATGATCCGCCCGAAATCTTCGAAGCGAATGAAAAGCGCATTCTCCGTCGCGAAGATGACGACCTCGCCTTCGGCCGCGCGCGCGAGCCGGTCGCTGATCATCTGGTATTTGAAGAGGACACCGAGTTCGAGCGAATCGACGCTGCTCGACATCGACTCGTCGTAATGCGCCGCTTGCGTTCGGCGACAGAACTCGGCGTGGTTGTCGCGCGAGGATGTCGCGCGGCGGTCGGAGAAGCAGCTAACCAGTGTGACCATGTTGTACCGGCAAGTGAATAGCGTGGACGCACGAAGCGCGGCGCAAGAGGCCGCGCGCAAGGGGCCAAGCATATCCGTTGCGGTCAACGAACTTGCAAATTATTGCGTCAACCGAAGTATCGCTGCGCGCGGCGAAGAGCGACCCGCGCTCAATTGTAGGACGCGCGAAGAAGCATGAAAGCACTAACGACCGGCGGCGCGCTCGCCTGTTCGAATCACGCGCACGATGCCCACCGCGACGCCGATCGCGGCCGCTGCCGCCGCGCCGACGAGCGACACCTGCGCGCCGTGTTGTCCATACATGCCGAACGCAACGGCGGCGAGCGCCGCGCCCAGCGAAAGGCCGATCATGCGCGCCATCGTCATGAGGCCGCCCGCCGCGCCGCTGCGTTCATGCGGCGCGGACGTCAGCATGATGCGATTGTTCGGCGTCTGAAAGAAGCCGAATCCGATGCCGCACACCGCGACACGCCACGCGATGTCCACGTTCGAAGGCGATGCCGGCAGCCCGATCAAAAGACATAGCCCGATTGCCATGATGCCGAGTCCCATGCCGCCGATCAGCCCCGGCGCGTGCCGGTCCGACAGGCGACCGGCGAGCGGCGCGACGAACACAATCACGAGCGGCCACGGCGTGACGAGCAGTCCGGTCGTCGTCGCGCTGCGGGCGAACTGGTGCTGGAGCATGAACGGCAGCGCGAGATAGGCGAGCGTCTGCGCCACGTACGAGCAGATGGACGTCAGCGAGGACAGCGAGAGGATCGGAATGCGCAGCAGATCCAGCGGCACGAGCGGCGCGGACCGTCCGCGTTGATGGCGGATGAGCGCGAAACCGGCGACGCACGCACACGCGATCTCGACGAGAGGCAGCGCCCGCAGTTGCACATGGCCCTCGCCCGCGCCCTCGCCTGCACCGAGCCCGCCCACGCCCAGAATGAAGAGCCCGATGGCGAGCGCGCTGAGCGTCGCGCCCGCGAAGTCGAAGCGGCGCGCGGCGTTCGGCGTGCCGGGCGGCAGCATCGTGCTGGCGAGACCGAGGCCGATGATGCCGAGCGGCACGTTCACCGCGAAGAGCCAGCGCCATCCGGCGACCGAGAGAATCCCCGCCGCGACTGTCGGCCCGAGCGCCGCCGAAAGCGCCACGGTCAAGCCGAGCAGCGCGACGCCGCGCCCGACGAGCTTCGGCGGATAAACCTGCCGCAGCAGCGCGGGCACGATGGTCGACATGCATGCGCCGCCCACGCCCTGAATCGCGCGAGCAGCGACCAAGAGCGGCAGCGTCGGCGCGAGCGCGCAGCCTATCGACGCCAGCGTGAAGACCACGAAGCCCCAGAGAAACACGCGCCGGAAGCCGAGCTTTTCGCCGAGCGCGGCGAGCGGCAGCACCGAGACGGCGACCGCGAGCTGATACGCGGTGACGACCCAGACCGTATCGGCTGCGCTGCGCGAAAGGTTGTGCGCGATGGTCGGCAAGGCGACATTCGCAATGGACGAATCGAGGTTGCCGAGAAACGTGCCGAGCAGCACGGAGACGACTGCCCAGTAATTGACGCGGGTGGCGGGTATGGCGCTGTTCATGTCTGCTTTTGAAATGCCCGCGGGAGGCGGACCCGCGCGGCGCCCGCATGGTAACGGACACTGCCGTGCGTGTGCAAAAGCGTGCTGTCGGCCAATGTGCCGACTGCTCCCTGACGCTTCGCGCGAGCGCGTCGGCGATCACATCACCGACATGTCGTCTGAACGACCGTTCGTTCGCGGCGCAACGCTGACAGCGCTCACACCGTGACTCTTCGGCAATCCGCGGTGCGCCAACGCGACGACGCGGGCGTTTGCAATTTGGGTTCGGATGCCTGCCGGGCGGTGCGTTCGGACTGGCGCGGCCTCAATGCACATGGCGCGTCGCTTTGCCGACTCGACGAAGAATTCAGCAGACCTGCCCCGCCGCGCCGGGCCAGAGACCCGGGCATTTCCGTCGTGCGTTATCGAATGTGGAAGCGGCGCGAGCCGCCGGGCCGTTCATCGCGTGGCTATAAGCGCCGCTCCGGCGCAACGGCGGTCGAGCGTCCCGTAGCCGCATCATCGCAAGTCGTCATGTGAACGCCGCGCGGCACGTGGCGTCCATCCAGCTCGTCCCTGCCATATTGGATGGCGAACTGCTCGGCTGCCCGGGCCGTGGCGAACGGTCGAAACGGGCCGATCGCGCGCCGCACGCCGTCGGGCCGCTCGATCAGGACCGTCGCGATGAACTCGCCGGCCGCCCGCGCGACAATCGCCGACAACTCACACCCGCGGTACTCCACTGGAATGGCGTCCATCTGATCCTCGCTTCGAAATGGCTGGAGTGCGAAGGCGTCCCGCGCATGCCGACGCGCGCGGCACGGACGCCTTATTTGTAGCGCCGAATCGAAAGTCAGGACGTGCGTCGACGAACATTCCCTTTCTGCAATATCGGCATGATTCTCGTTTAGCCGCTATGCTTGGACGACGCTTTCACTTCGAAGGCATCTGCATTCCCGGTTCCGACTTTATTTCGATGCCATCTCTCGCTCAAAGACGCCCGTACAGACACGCCGCCTTCACAATGGCCGCCCTCGCGCTCAGCGCCACGGCTCACGTGGTCCAAGCGCAAGAATTCTCGATTCTCGCCGGCCCGCTCCAGAGCGGCAGCCAGAACACGTATTCGTGGGAAGCAAGCTATCGCGAGGGCCTCGGCCCGTACGCGGCATGGAGCTTCTCGTGGATCAACGAAGGTCATATTCCGAACCATCACCGCGACGGTCAGGCGGCGCAGTTGTGGGCGCGGATGCCGCTCTGGAACAACCGCCTCGAATTGTCGGCGGGCGCCGGCCCGTACCGTTACTTCGACACCAGCGAGGCGGAAGCTGGCGGCGACTATTCCAACACGCACGGCTGGGGTGGCATATTCACGCTGCGCGCCGCGTATTACTTCGATAACCGCTGGATCGCGGAGATGAAGCTCAATCGCGTGCAGGCGTTCGGCGGCCCGGACACGACCGCCCTGCTCTTCGGCATCGGTTATCAGCTCGACGCCCCGAACGGCCACGGTCCGCGCGACTCCGCGCCGTCGCGCACGACGAACGTCACCGGCAACGAGGTCACGGTGCTGGTCGGCACGACCATCCTCAACAGCTTAGATTCCGAATCGAACGTAGCGGAAAGCATCGAATATCGGCGCGGGCTGTGGAAGTACGTCGATTTCACCGCGTCGTATCTGCACGAAGGCGGCCACGTGCAATCCCGGCGCGACGGCGTCGCCGCTCAATTGTGGGCGACGCGCGCGTTCTTCGACGACCGGCTGACGCTCGGCGTCGGCGCGGGACCGTATCTGTCGATCACGCAGAACGACGATCTGCCGCAAAACCGCACCGGCGATGGCCGTTTCGCCGGCCTCGTCTCGGTGTCGGCGAGCTACCGCTTTACGAATCGCTGGCTCGTGCGCGCAACGTGGAACCGCATGGTGACGCGCTACGACCGTGATGCAGACATCATCGAAGCGGGCGTCGGCGTGCGTTTCTGACCGCGCCGTTACGTCCGTCGAGTTTCACCGCTGGCGCGGTACTTGCGTTTGGACGAGCCGTCATTCGCTCTCAACGGCTCCTTTATGATCGAAGTCCCGCGCAAAACGCTGCTCATCTCTCCCCATCTCGACGACGCCGTGTTCGGTTGCGGCGCGTCGCTCGCCGGCGCGGCCGACGTGCTGGTCTGCACGGTCTTCACGGGCTGCCCCGCCGCCGATGCCAGCACGGACTGGGACGCCCAGTGCGGCTTCGTGGACGCGAAGCAGGCGATGGCCGCGCGCATCGAAGAAGACAACCGCGCGCTCGGGCTGCTCGGCGCGACGCCGCTGCATCTCGGCTTCCTCGACTCGCAATACGTACCTTTCGCGCCCGACGCCGACAAGCCCACGCGCGCGGCGATGACGCAGGCGTTTCTCGACGCGATAGACGAGCATCGCCCCGAAACGCTGCTGATCCCGCTCGGCCTGTTTCATTCGGACCACGCGCTCGTGCATGAGGCCGCGTGCGATGCATGGTTGCGCCATCCCGAGCTGCCGTGCATCGCCTATGAAGAGGCGCTCTATCGATGCCACCGCGCGCTCTTACAGCAGCGGCTCGCGGACTTGATGGAACGCGGCATCGACGCTACGCCGCTCAATGCGCGCCTTCCCGAGCATGGGCAAGCCACGCGCCGCGAAGCGTTGAAGCGCGAAGCCGTGGCCGCGTACGCGAGCCAATTGAAGGCATTCGGCCCGAACGGATACGACGACGTGTTCCGGCCCGAGCGCTTCTGGACACTCGAAGTTGCGGAGGAACGCGCATGAGCTCGCTGCCGGAACGCATTGCACGCGCTGCTCACGACGCCGCCGCGCGCCTCACCGTTGTCGTGCTGACCTACAACCGCGCTGATCAGGTACTCGACACGCTGGAACGACTCGCGGCGCTGCCGGATCGCATCGACATTGTGGTGGTCGATAACGCCTCGTCCGACGATACCGCGGCACGCATCGCGCAAGCCTTCCCGTTCGTCGAACTCGTCGTCGCGCCGTCGAACATGGGCGCGGCGGGGCGCAATCTCGGCGTGGCGAAGGTCCGCACCGAGTACGTCGCCTTCTGCGACGACGACACGTGGTGGAGCCCCGGCTCGCTCACGCGCGCAGTCGAGATCCTCGATGCCGCGCCGCGCGTCGCGGTGCTGAGCGCGCGGGTGGTCGTCGGCGAAAACGGCGATGCCGACGAAACCTGCGAGCGCATGCGCGTGAGTCCGCTCGGCGCGAACGGTTTGCCGGGGCCGGCGCTCATCGGCTACATGGCCGGCGCGAGCGTGTTTCGCACGAGCGTTTATCGGGAGATGGGCGGCTATGAGCCGCGGCTTTTCATAGGCGGCGAGGAATCGCTGCTTGCGCTCGACATGCTCGATCACGGCCACGCACTCGTCTATGCAGACGAACTCGTCCTGCATCATCACCCTTCTCCGATCCGCGACAGCGCCTTGCGCAGACGCCTGCTCGCGCGTAACGCAGCGTGGGTCGCGTGGCTTCGCTTGCCGTTGCGCGAAGCCTTGCACGCGAGCATGCAGGCGCTCGCCGTCATGTGGCGCGAAGGCGCGTTCTGGCGAGATGCGATTCAGATGTTGCGTGGATTGCCCTGGGCGCTCGCACATCGGCGCGTGGTGGGCGCTCACGTGCGGATCATGCGATCGATCGTGCGCGAAGACGATCGCCGCCATGCCCGGGCAGAAGCAAGCAAACACGCCACGATACCGGCAGACGCTACACACACCGTGTAAAACCGCGCCGCTGCTGACGAAGGTACGTCTAACGAAATTTTGTTCGTCCCGCAACGAACCAACGATTCTGCGCAATTTTGCGCTGGTGGCACAACGAATGCTCACAGGCCATCAAGCTTCGAAAGACGCGGCAATCCCTGTGCGCGCTCAACGGCTCGAAGCCCATTTCGAACAACGCGAATCGAGGGGGCCTACACGTGAAGATCGCACTTATCAGTGAGCATGCGTCGCCTCTCGCGGTAGCGGGCGGTGTCGATAGCGGCGGGCAGAATATCTATGTCGCGCACGTCGCGCGGCAGCTCGCACGCAACGGCCATCAAGTGGATGTCTTCACGCGCCGCGACCGTTCTCTCTTGCCGCTGGTGTCGCGTTTCGAAGGCATACGCGGCATTCGCGTCATCAACGTGCCGGCGGGTCCGCCGGTGCAACTGGCGAAGGAACAGCTTCTTCCGCACATGGACGAGTTCGCTCGTTTCATGATCGGCTTCTTCAAGAAGCAGGCGACGCCTTATCACGTCGTGCATGCGAACTTCTTCATGTCGGGACTCGTCGGCATGCGCATCAAGGAAGCGCTGGGCGTGCCGCTCGTCACGACGTTTCATGCGCTTGGTCGCGTGCGGCGCATTCATCAAGGCGCGGGCGATGGCTTTCCCGATGAACGCTTCGAGATCGAAGACGCGCTCGTGCGCGAATCGGATTCGGTGATCGCGGAATGCCCGCAAGACGAAGCGGACCTCGTGTCGCTGTATCACGCCGAGCGCGAACGCATCGACCTCGTGCCGTGCGGCTTCGACAGCACCGAGTTTCATCCGATGAAGAAGGTCGAAGCGCGTGAGCGTCTCGGCTGGCCGCAGGACCGCTTCATCGTTTTGCAACTCGGGCGCATGGTGCCGCGCAAGGGCATCGACAACGTGGTGCGCGGCATCGGCCTCTGCAATCGCGAGTTGAACGAGGACGCGCATCTGTATGTGATCGGCGGCAACTCCGATGAAGCGAATGAGATCGCGACGCCGGAAATCGGGCGTTTGCGCGGCATCGCGCAGGAATGCGGCGTGGCCGACAAGGTGAACTTTCTCGGCCGTCATGGAAGGCAACGCCTCAAGACTTTCTATAACGCAGCCGATGTGTTCGTGACGACGCCGTGGTATGAGCCGTTCGGCATCACGCCGCTTGAAGCCATGGCCTGCGGCAGGCCGGTCATCGGCGCGGACGTGGGCGGCATCCGCTATTCGGTGGCGCACGAGGAAACGGGCCTGCTCGTGCCGCCGAAGGACCCGCGCGCGCTTGCCGATGCGCTCGCCACGCTGAAGCGCGACCCCGCGCGCGCCGAACGCATGGGCGCAGCGGGCCTCGAACGCGCTCGCGCCATGTTCACATGGTCCGGCGTCGCGCAGTCGCTCGAACGCGTCTATGCGCGCGTGGCGGGGGTGGATATCGCGCAGGACCTCGACAGCCGGCGCGCCGCATACGGCAGCGCCACCGCATGAAGCCCGCCGTTTTCCTCGATAAAGACGGCACGCTGCTCGACGACGTGCCCTATAACGTCGATCCCGCGAAGATGCGTCTTGCGCCAGGCGCACGCGATGCGCTTGCCATCTTCGCGCGCATGAATGTGCCCATTGTCGTCATCAGCAATCAGAGCGGTGTCGCGCTCGGCAAGTTCGATGAGTCAGCGCTTCGGCACGTCGAACGCAAGTTGCATGAGCTCGCAGCCGAAGCGGGCGCGCGGCTCGCGGGCATCTACTGGTGTCCGCATCATCCGCAGGGCACTGTCGCACGTTATGCACGGGTATGTGATTGCCGCAAGCCCGCGCCGGGCATGATCCAGCGGGCCGCGCGCGAACTCGACCTCGACCTGGCGCGAAGCTGGTTCGTCGGCGACATCCTCGACGATATCGAAGCGGGCCATCGCGCGGGCTGCCGCGCGGTGCTGATCGACAACGGCAACGAGACGCTGTGGCAGCGTGGTCCCTTGCGTGAACCGGATGCCACTGCGAAGGACATGGGCGAAGCCGCGCGCATCATCGAGCGTGCGTGGCATGCGACGGAGCTCGCGACATGAAGCGCGATCCGTCACGGGCGAACGATATCGCCATCCCTCTTCAGCCTGCGAACGCGCACGCCCGCGCGCCGGCCATCGCGCCTCAGCGCGTATGGGGCGCGGACGTGCGGCGCATTCTCTGCATTCGACTCGACAACCTCGGCGACGTGCTGATGACGACGCCCGCGCTGCATGCGCTGAAACACGCGTATCCAGGGCGGCATCTCACGTTGCTTGCATCGCGCTCGGGGGCACAGGCGGCGCGTTTCATCGACGATATCGACGACGTGATCGAATACGACGCGCCGTGGGTCAAGCATGACAAGCCCATCAATGCGAGCGGAGACATCGCGATGTGCGAGCGGCTTGCATCGCTCGGCTTCGATGCCGCCGTCATCTTCACGGTCTATAGCCAGAATCCGCTTCCCGCAGCGATGTTTTGCCATCTGGCGAAGATTCCGCTGCGCCTCGCGCATTGCCGGGAAAATCCATACGGGCTGCTAACGGATTGGGTCGCAGAACGCGAGCCGCAACAGGGCACGCGACACGAAGTCGAGCGGCAGCTTGCGCTCGTCCAGAGCGTCGGCGCAACGCACGCGGATACGCGCATGCGCTTCGCGTTGCGCGCCGAAGACGAGGCATCGCTTGCGCGCAAGCTCGACGAACGCGGTATCGATCTCGACGCGCCCTTCTTTGTCATGCATCCCGGCGCGACCGCCGCATCGCGGCGCTATCCGCCCGAGCGATTCGCGCAGGCCGCGCGCGTGCTCGCGGATCGAACCGGCTGGCCCGTGCTCGTGACCGGCTCGGCGAGCGAAGCCCCATTGTGCGAGACCGTCAGCGCCGGCGATACGCGCGTCGTCAGTCTCGCGGGCGCGCTCGAACTGGGCGAGCTCGCGGCACTGATCGCCCATGCGCGCGTGCTGATCTCCAACAACAGCGGTCCTGTGCATATCGCATCGGCGCTCAACGCGCCGGTCGTCGATCTGTATGCGCTCACCAATCCGCAGCATATGCCGTGGCAAACGCCGCATCGCGTGTTGTACCGCGACGTGCCCTGCCGCTGGTGCTATCGCAGCGTGTGTCCCGAAGGGCATCACACGTGTCTGCTCGGCGTGAGCGTCGATGAAGTCGTCGATACCGCGCTGTCCTTACTCGATGCCCGCACCGAACACCATCCTGCTCATCTGACACTACCCTGAGAGACGCGCCTTATGTACACACTCGGAATCAATGCGGTCTATCACGACAGCGCGGCGGCGCTGGTTCGCGACGGCGTCGTGATCGCGGCGGCGGAAGACGAGCGTTTCACGCATGTGAAGCATGCGAAGCGCCCCGTGCCTTTCTCGACGTGGCAGCTTCCTTTCGATGCCATCGACTATTGCCTGAAGGAAGCCGGCATCGAACTCGCGGATATCGACCATGTAGCGTATTCGTACGATCCGCATCTGTTCTCGGGCATGCCCAAGCAGGCGAAGGCGACCATCGCCCTGCCCTTCATGCCGTCGGAGCATGTGACCGGCAATCCCTCGGAATCGCCGTGGGACCCGCTTTTCCTGAGCTATATCGTCAATGCCCGCGGCCAGTTGCTCGACGGCGCGCCGCATCATCTGAAGAAGCGTTTCGCCAGCGGCGGACGCGCGCCGCGCTTCGAGTGGCACAACGTCGATCACCATCTGTCGCATGAGGCGAGCGCGTTTCTCGCGGCGCCGTATGAGAACACGGCGGTGCTCACAATGGACGGCCGCGGCGAAGGCGTGACGACAAGTCTCGGCCAGTTCGTCGATGGCGAATACAAGCGCCTCAAACAGGTGGAATTGCCGCATTCGCTGGGCTTGCTCTACGAAGCCGTGACGGACTATCTCGGCTTCCTTCACTCGTCGGACGAGTACAAAGTCATGGCGCTTGCTTCGTTCGGCAAGCCCGCATACGTCGATCAGTTCCGCGAGATCGTGAAGTATCGCAACGACGGCAGCTACACCGTGGATGCGCCGCGTCTCGTTGAGCGCTTTGGCCCGCGACGCGAGCGCGGCGGTCCGCTCACGCAGCATCACTACGACATCGCTCATTCGCTGCAAGTGGTGCTCGAAGAAACGGCGCTGGATCTCGCGCGCTGGCTGCATGAACGCACCGGCCTCAAGCATCTCGCGATGGCGGGCGGCGTCGCGCTCAATTGCGTGATGAACGCGCGTCTGCGTGATCGGGGTCCGTTCGAAGACATCTGGGTTCAACCTGCTGCGGGCGATGCGGGCACCGCGCTCGGCGCGGCGCTCTGGACCGACTATCAGGAGCGCGTGAAGCAAGGCGATAAAAGCCGGCGCTGGCACATGAATCACGCGTATCTCGGCCCGCGTTATGAAGACGACGAGATCGAGCAGTTCCTCAAGTGGTCGAAGACGCCGTACCGCCGGCTGAACGACATTGCGAGCGAAACCGCTGAGATTCTGGCGTCCAATCGCGTGATCGGCTGGTATCAGGGACGCACGGAGTTCGGTCCGCGCGCGCTCGGTGCGCGCTCGATTCTCGCGTCGCCGATCGATCCGTCCATGCAGGCGCGCCTGAACGAAATCAAGGATCGTGAAGACTTTCGCCCTGTTGCGCCCGTGGTGATGGAAGAACACGCTGCCGACTGGTTCGTCGATGCACGCGTCGCACCGTTCATGCTCTTCGTATTCGATGTGCGCGAGGATATGAAGTCGCGCATTCCGGCGGTGACGCATATCGACGGCACGGCTCGCGTGCAGACCGTGAACCGCTCGCAGCATCCGCTCTATTACGACTTGCTCGCCGCATTCAAGGCGCGCACGGGCGTGCCGGTGCTCGTGAATACGTCGTTCAATACGCGCGGCGAGCCGATGGTCAATTCGCCGCGCGATGCGCTCGAATCGTTCTGGACCTCGCCGCTCGATGCGCTCGTAATCGGGCCGTTTCTGATCGAGAAGCCGGGAGTGCGTGCATGAGCACGATTGCAGGCTCGTTTCCCTACGACGGCGCGAGGGACGCGTCCACGCAGCGCAATGCGGGCGCAGCGGCGGGCGCGGCCTTCGACGTGTCGGTGGTCGTGCCGACGTATCGGCGGCCCGACATGCTGGAACGCTGTCTGCGGGCGATCATCGCGCAGGACTACGACAAGGCGCGCTTCGAGATCATCGTGTGCGATGACGGTCCCGATGAAGCCACGCGCTCGCGCGTCACCGCGCTCGCCCGCGAGTTCGACGAAGCGCCCCGCATCCGCTACGTTCCCGTCACCGCAACTCAAGGCCCTGCGGGCGCTCGCAATGCGGGATGGCGCGCATCGGGCGCGCCGCTGATCGCGTTCACCGACGACGACACGATCCCCGATCCGCACTGGCTCGCGGCAGGCGTGGCCGCGTTGCGGGCGGGCGCGGACGCGGTATCGGGACGTATCGTGGTGCCGCTCCCCCCGCGTCCGACCGACTACGAGCAAGACGCAGCCGGTCTCTCCCGCGCGGAATTCGCGACGGCTAATACGTTCGTGACGCGCTCGGCGCTCGCACGCGTGGACGGCTTCGATGCCCGCTTTACGTCGGCGTGGCGCGAAGACTCCGACCTTCAGTTCGAACTGATGCGCATTGGCGCGCATATCGTGCGATCGCACGATGCAATGCTTCTGCATCCGGTGCGGCCGGCACGCTGGGGCGTGAGCTTGTCGCAGCAGAAGAAGAGCCAATTCGACGCGCTGCTCTACAAGAAGCATCGGTCGCTCTTTAAGACACGCATTCGCAGCCTGCCGCCGCTGCTCTACTACGCGATCATCGTCGCCGTAGTCGTGGCCGTGTTCGCGCTCGCGAACGGCAACAACAAGCTCGCGGGCGTCTGCCTCGCGGCCTGGCTCGGCATGACCGCATGGTTCTGCTTCAAGCGCCTGAAGTCGACCGCGCTGACACCGTCGCACGTGCTGGAAATGGCGTGGACATCGCTATGGATACCGTTTCTTTCGGTGTACTGGCGAATTTACGGCGCCATTAAATTCCGCGTGGTATTCATATGAAACCGGAGCACGTCGAGCGCATTGCGATTTTTCGGGCGCTTCAGCTCGGCGACATGCTGTGTTGCGTGCCCGCGATGCGTGCCCTGCGCCGCGCTTATCCGAATGCACACATCGCGCTGATCGGCTTGCCGTGGGCGCATAGCTTCGTCGAACGCTATGCGCATCTCGTCGATGAATTAATCCTGTTTCCGGGCGCCGTCGGCTTTCCGGAGCAGGAAGAAACGGACGCGCACCTCCCCGCCTTTTACGATGCCATGCGCGCGCGCCGCTTCGATCTCGCGATCCAATTGCACGGCAGCGGCGGCGTGGCGAACGATATCGTCGAAGCGATGCACGCGCGCGTCAACGCGGGCTTTCTCAAGCCGGACGAAGCACCGCGCGCAGGCGTATTCATTCCGTGGCCCGACGCGTTGCAGGAAGTCGCGCGCTATAACGCGCTGATGCAGGCGCTCGGTATCGATGCGCACGACACGCAACTCGAAATTCCGCTCACGCAACACGACACGCACGAGTGCGATGAACTGATCGAACGATATGGCCTCGACACTGCACGGCTTGTTCTCGTGCATGCCGGCGCCCAGCTGCCTTCGCGACGATGGCCTGCGGAACGCTTCGCGCAAGTGGCAGCCGCGCTTTCGAGCGATGGCTGGCAAGTCGCGTTGACCGGCAGCGCAGGCGAAGCGGCCATCACCGCGAGCATCGCGAACACGCCCGGCGTGAACGCGATAGACCTGACCGGCAAGACATCGCTCGGCGGGCTGGCGGCGCTCGTGGCGCGCGCGCGACTCATTGTGTGCAACGACACGGGGCTTTCGCACGTGGCGGCCGCGATGCGAACGAAAAGCGTCGTCATTGCCTCGGGCAGCGACACGCAACGCTGGGCGCCGCTCGATCATGAAAGGCATCGCGTGCTCGCGGACTATCCGCCGTGCCGTCCGTGTTCGTTTCGCGAGTGTCCGTATGGGCATCCTTGCGCGCTCAATGTGAGCGTTGCGCAAGTGCTCGATGTCGCACGACTTCAATTGCCCGTAGAAAAACTGGAAACCGATGCCCACTGCTAATCAACGACGTCTGCGCGTGCTCACATGGCACGTGCACGGCAACTACCTCTACTACCTGACTCAGGCGAAGCACGATTTCTATCTCGTCACGAAGCCCGGTCATCCGCCCGGCTACGCCGGCAAAGTCGGAGTGCTGCCGTGGGGCGATAACGTCCATGAGGTACCCGCCGACGAAGTGGCATCGCGTGAGTTCGACGTCGTGCTGTTTCAGCATCGCACGCACTGGGACGACGATCGCATCAACCTGCTTTCGGATGCGCAGCGGCGCTTGCCTCGCGTGTATATCGAACATGATCCGCCGCAGGAGAATCCGTTCGAACAACGCCATTGGGTGCAGGATCGCGACACGCTACTCGTGCATGTGACGCACTTCAATCGCCTGATGTGGGACAGCGGCGACACGCCGACGCGCGTGATCGAACATGGCGTGGTCGTGCCGGAAGGCGTGCGCTATACGGGCGAGAAGGAACGCGGCATCGTCGTCATCAATCATTTGCGGCAGCGCGGGCGCAGGCTCGGCAGCGACGTGTTCGCGGATGCCGCGCAACGCGTGCCGCTCGATCTGGTCGGCATGGACGCGGAATCGGCGGGCGGTCTGGGCGAGATCGGCAATCTGGATTTGGCTGCGTTCTCCGCGCAATACCGCTTCTTCTTCAACCCGATTCGCTGGACGAGCCTGGGCCTCGCCATCGTCGAAGCCATGACGATCGGCATGCCGATCATCGGTCTCGCGACGACGGAACTCGCCACCGTCATTCGCAATGGCGAGAGCGGCTTCATTCATACGGACACGAACGCGCTCGTCGATGTCATGCAACAACTGTTGCGCGATCCCGCAGAAGCGCGGCGTCTCGGCGAAGGCGCGCGCCGTCTCGCGCTGGAACGCTTCAACATCGACCGCTTCGCCGCCGAATGGGAAGCGACCTTGCGCCACGTGTGCAGTTGACCGACCGCGACCCAATCACCACAAAAAGGAACCGACATGAAGGAAGCATATCGCAAGCGCATTCTGGTGACGGGCGGCGCGGGCTTTCTCGGCTCGCATCTTTGCGAACGCCTGCTGGCGCAAGGGCACGACGTGCTGTGCGTCGATAACTTCTATACGGGCACGAAGGACAACATCGCGCATCTGCTCGACAGTCCCAACTTCGAACTGATGCGTCATGACGTGACCTTTCCGCTGTACGTGGAAGTGGACGAGATCTACAACCTCGCATGTCCTGCGTCGCCGGTTCATTATCAGCATGATCCGGTGCAGACCACGAAGACGAGCGTGCACGGCGCGATCAACATGCTCGGGCTCGCCAAGCGCGTGAAGGCCAAGATCTTTCAGGCATCGACGAGCGAAGTGTATGGCGATGCGCGCGTTCACCCGCAACAGGAAGCGTACTGGGGCAACGTGAACCCGATCGGTCCGCGCTCATGCTATGACGAGGGCAAGCGTTGCGCCGAAACGCTCTTCATGGACTATCGCCGGCAGCATGGTCTCAACATCAAGATCGCGCGGATCTTCAATACGTACGGGCCGCGTATGCATCCGAGCGATGGCCGCGTGGTGTCCAACTTCATGATGCAGGCGCTCGCCGGCGAGCCGATCACCGTCTACGGCGAAGGCACGCAGACGCGTTCGTTCTGCTATGTGGACGACATGGTGGACGCCTTCATCCGTTTGATGAACACGCCCGACGACGTGACGGGCCCGGTCAATCTCGGCAATCCGCATGAACTGTCGATGCTGGAGATCGCGCAGCGCATCGTCGCGTTGACTGGCTCGAAGTCGGAGATCGTGTTCCGCCCGCTGCCGATGGACGATCCGTGGCATCGTCAGCCGGATATCACGCAGGCGCGCCAGCTTCTCGGCTGGGAACCGGTGACCGTGCTCGACGAAGGCTTGCGCCGCACCGCCGCGTACTTCCGGCAGATCATCGAGGCGCAGCAGACTCGTTCGGCACTGGCTACGCTTTGACGTTGTAGCCCGGCAGCGCGCGCGCTTCGTCTTGACGAGAAGCCGCGACTGCCTGCGCGAGCGCCTTGGCGAAACCTGCAATCGACGAGAAGTCGCCCTGCACGCGCTCGCGGAAGTACCCGGCCCACGCGAACTTTGCATTGACCTCGGGCGAATCGGAATAGACACCGGCCATTCGCACAAAGGCAGCAAGGCTCAGATACGGATCGTCGGGCATCGCGGCGATGGACGGCGGCAGTGCTTCGACCGGCGTTTCGCGGCCTTGCGCATCGAAGGGATGAAGCCAGCGCCGCTCGCGCAGCGCGGCGATGAACGAAGCTTGATCGCGGTCGCTGTAGTCGCACGCGATCATGACCGGCACGACGTCGATGCCCAGTTCATACCAGGCGCGCGCCCAGTGATGATGATCGATCACATGCAGCGTGCCGCCCGGCCCGCGTACCACACGCAATGCGTGTTCGCGCAGGAATGCCGCGCGTTCGTGCTCGGGCGTGCTGCTCGTAAGACGCATTTTCTTTCGCACATGCTCCATACCGAGCGCGCCTTGCGTCGGCTTTAGTTCAACGATGCGCGCCGATGCTTCGGTGTCCATATCGTATCCTCATGCTTCGGTGCGCGCGGCGACCTGCCTGATCGCCGCGATCAGCCGCTCGGCGGGAACGGGCTTCGTCAAGTGCAACTGAAAGCCTGCCATCTGCGCGCGCAGCCGGTCTTCCGTCTGCGTGTGTCCTGTCAACGCAATGGCCGGCATGCGTTCCCCGAGCGACACACGGCGGCTTGCTTCCAGTTCGCGCACGCGGCGCAACACCTGATAGCCGTCCTCTTCGCCGAGCACGATGTCGCACAAGAACGCATCGGGCCATTCCTGCGTCGGCGCTTGCGCGAGCCATTCGAGCGCCTCTTTGCCCGACGCTGCCAGTCGCACGCCCGCCCCCGACGTCTCCAGCACCGCGCCGAGCGCCTCGCGAGCGGCTTCCTGATCGTCCAGCACCATGACGCACAGGCCCTCCAGAGTGCCGGTAACGTTTGCGTTCGGCTCCGCGAGGCCCGCGAAACTGTCGGTATCGACCACGGGACGCAGCGGCATCATCGCGACGTAGGCGAGGTGGCCGTCGACATAGCCCACCGTGAACGTGCCGCCCGTTTCCGCCAGCGCCTGCTCGAGCCGGCGAGCCTGCTCCTGCGAAAGCGGCGCGGGCTGCGCGCGACGGCCCAGCACGCACACGCGCACCTGATTCGCTTCGCGTTCCACACGCAGCTCGACGCGCTCGCCACGCTCAGCCGCGCGTGTCTCCGTGCGACACAAGTCCGCGATCACGAACTGCAGCACGCCGGGGTCGCCGGTCACGCGCAGATCGGCATCGGGCATCATGGTGTAAAGCTGCACGCCGTGTTCGACCATTTCCTCGTGCAGACCATCGACTACGCCCGCGATCAACGCGCCGAGGCCGACCGGTTGCGCCGACACCTTGCGCTGAACCTGCGCGAGCTCGCCTTGTTGCGATTGCAGCGCCCACATACGCGCATACACGCCACCGCGCTCGATCAGTTCCGCATGCTGACCTTGCTCGACAATGCGGCCGTGCTCCATCACGAGAATCCAGTCCGCATTCACGACAGTCGAGAGCCGGTGCGCGATGACGATGGACGTGCGGCCTTGCGCGAGGCGGTCGAGTTCGCTCTGAATGGCGCGCTCGGAACGCGTATCGAGCGCCGAGGTGGCTTCATCGAACACGATGATGCGCGGATCTTTGAGAATGGCCCGCGCGATCGCAATGCGCTGCCGCTCGCCGCCCGAGAGCCGCACGCCGCGTTCGCCGACGCGCGTGTCGTAATGATCGGGCAATCGTTCGATGAAGCTGTCCAGTTGCGCGGCACGCGCCGCGCGGACGACATCGGCACGCGTGGCGGACGGCCGGCCATAGGCGATGTTATAGGCGATCGTATCGTTGAAGAGCACGGTATCCTGCGGCACGATGCCGATGGCTTCGCGCAGGCTCTTTTGCGTGACCTGCCGGATGTCCTGACCGTCGATGGTGATGACACCCGCCGTCGGTGAATAAAGCCTGAAAAGCAGCTTCATGAGCGTGGACTTGCCCGAGCCGCTGCCGCCGACCACCGCGAGTTTCTTGCCCGGATGCGCGCGAAAGTCGATATCGCGCAGTATCTGTCGCGCCGGATCGTAGCCGAAGTCCACGTGCTCGAATTCGATTTCGCCTGCCGTCACGACGAGCGGCTTGGCATCCGCCTCGTCCACGTCTTCACCGCGACGGCCTCGCGCAAGCAGAATCTCGAACATGCGTTCGACATTCACGATGGCATCGTTCGTCTCGCGAAAGACGAAGCCGAGCGTGTTGAGCGGCGCGCACACTTGCACGATATACGCGTTCACGAGCACGAGGTCGCCCACGCTCATCGTGCCCGCCACCACGCTCTGCGCGGCGAGCAGCATCACGGCCGCGATGCCGATGGCGATCACGGTGCTTTGCCCGACATGCAGGATCGTCAACGCGCGCTGGTTCGCGGTGCGCGCGTCGACCCACTTGTCGAGCACGGTGGAAAGACGCTGGCGTTCGACGTCTTCGCTCGCAAAGAGCTTGACCGTCTCGTAGTTCAGCAAGCTATCAACGAGGCGGCTGTCCGATTGCGCTTCGAGCCGGTTCACCGCGCGTTGGAAACGCATGCGGTAGCGCGTGAAAATCAGCGTATAGATCGCGTAGCAAACGAACGTCGCGCCGATCGCAACCATGAAGGTCTTCGCATACTGGCTCACCATGATGGCGACGACCGTGCCGATTTCGATGAGCGTCGGCACAATGGTGAAAATGGCGACGCCGAGCAGAAAGCCGATACCGTCCGCGCCTTTTTGCACGTCGCGCACCACGCCGCCCGTTTCACGCTGCGCATGAAAACGCGCGCCCATGTTGTGCAAATGAGAAAACGTGCGCGCGGAAAACGACGCGACGGTGCGTTGCGTGACGACGCTGAACAGCACGTCGCGTGCTTCGTTGAGCACGTCGCCGAGATAGCGCATCAGCACATACGTCAGGATCACGAACACCGGGAATACGGCGTTCGCGGTGGGCTTGCTGAACTCGTCGATGACGTGTTTCAGCATCAGGGGAACGGACACCACCGCAAGGCGCGACGCAATCATCAACGCAACGGCACCGAGCGTCTGCAAGCGAAACGTCCAGATCGCCTGCCAAAGGTCCTTCACGATGCGGTTACGAACTTGCGAGCGGCTGATTTCCGTGGACGCAGTCATCATGTGCATGCTTCCATTCTCGTTGTCGATGCAAGCAACGCGTAAAGCGGCAGCAAGTGCCGCGCCCGCGCACGCCCGTTCGTCTTTTGATGCCTAGAAAAGCGCTTGCTGTCCCGACATCAGCGTGGCGAAGTCGTTGCGCAAGAACGGCAGAATGCCGTCGGCCACGGGCTGTAGCTGCTTGCTCACGTAATGCTCGTAGTCGATAGGCGCATGACGCGCTTCGACCGGCTCGGGGCCGCCGACCGTCATCACGTAGCTGATCCATCCACCGTTCTGATATTGCAGCGGGCGTCCCTGCTGCGCGTTGAATTCGTCGGCGGTGCGCGCGGCGCGTACATGCGGCGGCACGTTGCGCTCATAGTCGTCGAGGCTGCGGCGCAGGCGCTTTCGATAGATCAACAGGTCGTTCAGCTCGCCGCGCCGCGTGCGCTCGACGTAATCGCGCACATAGTCTTCATAAGGCTCGTCCTTGAAGATGCGCATATAAAGCTCTTGCTGAAAACGCTGTGCGAGCGGCGTCCAGTCCGTGCGCACCGTCTCTAGCCCTTTATAGATGATTTCTTCGCTGCCGTCCGCGCGTTGCGTGAGTCCCGCATAACGCTTCTTGCTGCCTTCGTCGGTGCCGCGAACCGTCGGCATCAAGAACCGCTTGAAGTGCGTTTCGAATTGCAGTTCCAGTGCGCTATCGAGACCGAATGTTTCGCGCAGATGCTCGCGCCAGTAATCGTTGACATGCTCGACGAGCGCGCGGCCGATGCGCGCGGCGTCGTCCTCGCTGCGGGCGCGGCGCAGCCACACGAAGGTCGAATCCGTATCGCCGTAAATGACGCTGTAGCCGCGTGCTTCGATCAGCTCGCGCGTGCGATGCATGATTTCATGGCCGCGCATGGTGATGGACGAGGCGAGCCGCGGATCGAAAAAACGGCAGCCGCTCGAACCGAGCACGCCATAGAACGAGTTCATGATGATCTTGAGTGCCTGCGAAAGCGGCTTGTTGCGCTGACGCTTCGCGGCCTCGCGCCCTTCCCATACTTGTCCGACGATGGCCGGCAGACAATGCTTGTCGCGCGAAAAGCGCGCGCCGCGAAATCCGGGCACGGTGCGCGTCTCTTCTTGCGCTTCGCTCATGCCTTGCGCGAGACCGACCGGATCGATCAGGAAGGTGCGAATGATCGACGGGTACAGGCTTTTATAGTCGAGCACGAGCACTGAATCGTAGAGACCGGGCCGCGAATCCATCACGAAACCGCCGGGACTCGCTTCTTCCGGCACGTCGCCGAGATTGGGCGCAACGTACCCTAAGCGATGCATGCGCGGCATGTACAAATGCGTGAACGCCGCGACCGAGCCGCCGCTGCGGTCGGCGGCCAGTCCCGTCACCGTCGCGCGTTCGAGCAGGAACGGCAGAAGCTCGGTCTTCTCGAAGATCTTCGTGACGAGCTCGCAGTCGGTCAGGTTGTAGCGTGCGAGCGCAGGCTTGTCTTCGCGAAAGCGCCGCTCGATCTCGTCCATGCGGGCGTAGGGACTGTCGATCGCCTTGCCTTCGCCCAGTAGCGATTGCGCGACGTATTCGAGGCTGAAGGAAGGAAAGTTCCACGTCGCCGAGCGCAACGCCTCGATGCCGTCCATCACGAGCCGTCCCGCGACGGATGCAAAGAAGTGATTGCGCTTCATGCCGTGCTCGCGCCATTCGATCACGCTGCCATCGCGGCCAATGGCCAGCGGCACGTCATAAGCGTCGGCATGCTTCTGCAGCACGCGAAGATCGAACTGCACGACGTTCCAGCCGATGATCGCATCGGGATCGTGCTCGGCGATCCACGCGTTGAAACGCTGAAGCATCTCCGCGCGGCTCGCGCAATATTCGAGGTCGAAGTCGAGCGGCGGATGCGCGTCGCCCGTGGGTGGCCCGAGCATATAGACCTGCCGCGCGCCGCAGCCTTCGAGCGCAATGGAATAGAGCTCGGCCGTAGCGCTCGTTTCGATATCGAGCGAGACGAGCTTAAGCGTCGGACGATACGCCGGCGCAGGCTTCAGCTCACTGTGAACCACGCCGTCGCGCGCTTCGCCTTCGAAGGAAACGGGCGCGGTGATGAACCGCTCCATCAGATAGCGCTCGGTCGGACGGATATCCGCTTCGTAGACGGTCACGCCCACATTCTTCAGCGTCTTTTCGAGCGCGAGCAATTGACGATACTGCGCGCAGTAAAGCCCTAGAACCGGCTTGTGTCGAAAGTCCGTGAGCGGCAGTTCGCGCAATTGCGCATCGCGCACGGTGCGCACGAGCGGCTCGGCCGTATCGCGATCTTCCGCGCGGATGAACGCTACCGGCGTTTGCGGCGCGATGCGGACCTTGCGCGGACCGTCGTCGGTGGCGAGCCAGAACTCGACCTCGGTGCCCGCGGCCGTATCGCGCCAATGACGCGTCAGCAAAAAGCCCTGCCGGGAGTGATTCGGTGCCTGAGCCAAGGCGTGTCCTTCGAAAGCGCGTGCCATCGAAGCATTTTATTTGGGGCGGATAATGCAGCGGCGCGCATTGAAAGCGCGCCGGCGTGAACGAAGCGAGAAAGCTGGTGCAGAAAGTAAAACGCGGTAGCGGCCTGCCGGTCATCCACCATCCAGAACATCCACGCTGGATGGTCCTCGAAGGATGCGCCGGCGCCGCTACCGCCTAAGCAGCCTGTGCGACCAGGCTTGCGCGCGGCGGCTGCAAGGCCGCCACGTTTTCGAGTGCGACATGCGCCGGAAACTCCGGTGCTGGCGGCACTTCGCTCTTGCTAGACACAACCTCCAGAGCGGCTTCTTGAACGGCCTGTCGAGCGGCCGCCGCTTTCTTGGTCTTCCCCGCGCGTGACGGCGGCTGGCAGGCCCCGCACACCACGTTGTTCTGCAAATCATGTTTGTGTGCAACAAACTTCCCGGTGCAGCGGCAGCACGCCGTCATCTGCAGCATGCCCGCGTCGAAGAAGCGCACAAGAGTCCAGGCCCGCGTAAGGTCGAGTACCGCCTCGGCGCCACTATGATTGCAGTGCTCGAGATACAGCCGATACCCCTTGGTCAACGCATCGAGATGCGAACAACCGGCTTCGTTCTTGAGGAACGTATAGGTGTTGTAGAACAGCGATGCGTGGATATTCGCGAGCCACGTCATATACCAGTCCGCCGAAAACGGCAGCATGCCTTTGGGCGGCGACACGCCCTTCACTTCGCGATAGAGACGAATCATGCGATCCCGCGAAAGCGTGAGTTCGCTCTCCAGCACTTGCATGCGCGCGCCGAGTTCGATCAGCGCGATGGCGCGGAACACTTCCTGGGCGTCTTCGGTGAGGCTCTTCTTCAGCATGGCTCGCTCCGTCTCTCTTAAGCGAACTGTTCGGCCGGCTGGCCAGCCAGCAGGATGGCTGCGTGCGTCGGCGCGATGTCCGCGTTCTTCGCGGGCTGCGTCAATGCGGACAGCATCGAGTGATCGTTGAAGCGGAAAGCGCACAGCAAATTGTCGGATTGCGCGAGCTTGACGACCTGCGCGAGCGTGAGCCCAGACAGGAGGTCAGCCAGTTCGGCCGACAGCCCGAGCCGGAACATGCCGATGGCCCGGTCCTCGCGCAGCAGACGCTGTGCGAGCATGATGTAAGACAAGTTGATTTCCCGGATCGATTCCAGCGTCTCGCGACCGTTCATGGTTGCTGCTTCCAGTAAATCCCCGATTTTCTCGCCGGCTTTTGCCGATATCTTTTTTGTGCCTCACCGGGCTTGCTTCGCCCGGCTACGTACTTTGATACAGGCCGTTACAACTTGTAACAACACTGTGAAACGGATTCTAAGGACGGCCTTAATCGAGCGCAAGACCATCTCAATAATATTTTGTTGCAAACAACACTTTCGATCGGTAACGTTTGCTTCGTCGCGAAACCGGAAAATTTGACTGCGTTTCGACGGGAGTTTTTCGTCTGCTCGTTCGAATTTTGCGAGGCTGGTTTTTTATATGAGTAATTGCCTGACGCCCGGAACAACGGGGCGTTCGGGCATTCGGTTGACAGAATGAAGGGATATTTTTGAGACGCGCTTTTAGGCCGAAAAACGGTAAAAATGCCGCGATACCGGAAATTACCGATTCGCGGCTATAGGTGTAATAGATTCTGATGTCCTGTTACTACCTTGTGACATCGGACAAAACGAGGGTTTGCCCGGTGCTTATCGCTGAGGCACGCCTTTGCGCCACGCGCCCCAGTGGGAGACGATTTCCTGAACGAAAGGATTGCCGGTCAGATACAAATTCTGGATGGCGGGTGTAAAACCGCCCTGCGCCGAATAGTTCAGAAGGTTGTCGCTGGCCGTCTGTCCTTCGTACGGCCGGTCGAAGTCCGAGCCGGCGCGCAGGTCCGCCACGCGCGACAAATCCACTCGCTTGACGCTCGCGGCGCGCTTGAGCGCCTCGAAGGTCGCGTTGTCCTCCTGCTGCGTCGTGCAGTAGACGCCCTTCCCGTCAGTCAGCAGGCGCGTCCAGTAACGCGCCCGCTCGCCGATGTACTTGCCCGACCACCAGGTATCGCCCGCGAGCGTGTCGCACTGGATCACGCGTGGCGGCTGGTTCGCCGGCGCGTAGTTGAATTTGGCGCGTGCCACCTTCGCCTGATCGCTGTCGGAGAGCGTCACGTTGCGCGAAAGCGCGTAGGCCGCGTCCGCGAGCGACGCGTTCAGCGCGAACACTTCCGTGCGATAGTCGAGCGGCGGTTTGTCGTGCGGGCTCTTCGTGTTGATGCCGAGAAAGCCGGTCGGCCAGTCCGCCGGCTTTTCGCGGGCGTCGATTTCCCACTGGATGCCGAAATCGACCAGATACTTCGCCCACGCCGCCGAGCCGAGCGTCCCCCGCGCCGGATCGATCCCGGCGATCCCCGCGATCAGGAAGTACGTGTGCCGCAAATCGAAGCGGTCGGAGAACGTCAGCGCCATGATCGACGCCGTGGCGTTCGCGTGGCCCATGCCGGTGGTGATGACGCACACGTCGTCGCGGTTGCAGTGCACGTCCGGATAGTCCGGCGAAAGTCCCGGCACGTGCACCGCCTCCCACGGGCCGAGGTTGTCGAGCCAGACCTGGCCTTCCGGCCCGAACATGGTGACGATCATCACCTTGACGTGCCGGCCGCCGTCTCCGTGGCGTTCGCCGTCTCCGTGGCGTTCGCCGCTCATGTCGTCGGGTTGTTGCGCGAAGGCGCAACCGGTGAAAGCGCACAGCGTCGCGAGGCCGGCGGCGGCGAGCGCCGCGCGCATTTTCGCGGGCGCGCGCTTGAAACGAGTCGATTGAAACCGTGCGGCGATTTTCATGGCGAGCATCGTCCTCTTGAAGGTTCGAACTTCGAAGAAAAGCCGCCGCGCCGTGGCAGTCATGTGGCGGCGCGGGCGGCCCGGACGATTATAGGAGAGCCAATAAGCTATTCGACCGCGCGGGCTCCGATGCTCATATGCCCGCTCATGTACCGCTCTGCGCGCCGCGCGGCGGCGGCGCGTTCGCGGCGACATTGCTGCCCGAGGCCGCTTCGCTCGTCGGATGTTGCGACGCCTTCGACGGCTCCGCGCGCTGTTCCGCGCCTGTCCGTTCGCTATCTTGCTGAAGCTCCTGCGCGGTCTCGTGCCCGTTGCCGCCGACGATCACGAAGTTGCGCTGCGGATTCGCGATCTCGATGCCGCGCGCCGTGAACTCGTTGAGAATGCGCCGGTTGAACTCGCGCTGCACCGGCCAGCGCGCGCTGTCGCGACACTGAATCTGGCCGGCGAGCGTGACCGTCGAGCCATCGACCGCATCCACGCCCCAGAAGCTGAAGTCGGAGAGAATGCCGTCGCTAAACGCCTCGTCCTGGCGCAGCGCGCTGCCGATCTCCTTCAGCGTCGCAATGGCGAGATCGACGTCCTGGCCGAGCGCAATCGACACGCGCACCGCCGCGTTGCCGATGCCCCGGTTCGTGTTGTTCACCGTCGTCACGGAACTGAACGGCACGGTGTAGAGCGAGCCGTCGCCGCCGCGCAGGCGCACCGTGCGGATCGACAGATACTCCACCGTGCCCGACACGCCCGCGACCGTGACCCAGTCGCCGACCTGCATCGCGTTCTCCATCAACAGGAAGATGCCGGTGATGAAGTCCTGCACGAGCTTCTGCGAGCCGAAACCGAGCGCCACGCCGAAGATGCTGGCGCTCGCGAGCAGCGGCGCGGTGTTCACGCCGATCTCCGAGAGCCCCGTCAGCACGACCACCATGCCAATGACGACGAGGAGCGCCGTGCGCATCATCGGCAAGAGCGTGCGCAGGCGCGCGGCGCGCACGCGGTCGCCCGTGGCGTTCCACTGTTCGAGACGACGCTCGACCAGCACGTTGGCCGTCTCCCACACGAGCACCGCGAAAACGGCGGCCACCGCGATGGTCAGAATCGCCGACGCAAGCCGGTTGCCCACGCCGCCCGAGGTGAAGAAGCGCACGACATGCACGCCCCACACTTCGAGCAGCGCAATGACGGTCGCCACGCCGATGACCGTCTGCACGATCCGGCGCAGCACCGGGTAATAGCGGTACGCGTGGCGATGCGCGATGGACTTGCTCGCGAAGTCCTCTTCTTCGTTGTCGCGGAAGAGGCGCCCGAGCGCGCCGAACGCGACGATCGCAGCCACGCGCGCGCCGACCAGCACCAGCAGCGACACGCCGCCGAGGTGGAAGAGCGTGCTGTAGCCGTTCTGCACGTCGAGCGCCCACACGAACCACAGCGCGATCACGAAGAAAATCGCGACGCCCGCCCAGACATCGGCGACCCAGCTGCCGACGAGCGCGACCGACCGATACGCCGTCATGCGCTGGCGAATGCTCTCGCCGACGAGCCTGCGGGATTCGAAGATCACCCACGCGACCATCAGATGCACGACGAGCGTGACGATTTTTAGAATCGCGATATGCGCGGCATCGGTCAGGCCGAGCGGCTCGCAGCCGTTCGCGAGCGCGATACCGGCGCCCGCCACGATCACGATGCGCAGCAGCCAGCGGTACATGTACATCGCGTACTGATCGCGCATTTGCAGGAGCCGCAAGCCGCGCGCGCGCGGCGCGACGAAGAAGCCGAACACGATCATCACGAGGCGGCAGACCAGATACACGTCGATCAACGCGCCCGCGACGTGCGCCTCGGTCGTGTTGTCGTCGATGAAAACCGACATCAGCACGGTCGCCGCGCCCATGAACACGCCGAGCGGGATCAGCCTCAGCACGAGATACAGCAGCGCGTTCGGCAGCCGCCGCAGCAGGGTCCAGTGCCGCGCCGCATGGCGCTTGCCGCGCGCCGCGTCCGCCTTTCGCTCCGCGACATGCTGCTGCACTTCGTCGCCGGAGCGGTGCGCCGCATCCTCGGCATGTTCGGCGGCGCGTTGCTCCTGCACCAGTTCCGGCTCGGTCACTTCGGCGTCCGCGACTCCGCGCGCGGCGACTTTCTCGCGCGACTTCCTCAGAAGACGCCCCGCCAGATATTCGATCACGAGCGCGGGCAGGAGCGAGAGCAGCACCGACCATGCGACATGGGCCATCAGATCCCGCGCCTGCTCGCTCGCGAGCCGGTCGTGCCACCAGTGCACCACCGAGCGCACGTTGAGTAGTGCCGCCACCGAGTGCCGCAGCCCCGTGCCGAAATGCACGAGCCAGTTGCCCGCCTGACGCGAAATCTGCGATGCGAGGCCGTTGGCCTTCAGCGAATTCGCCAGCACGCCCGACGCCCCGGATGCCGGCGCGGCGCCCGCAGCCGAAGCAGGCTGCGCCGCGCTCGCGGGCGCGGCGAGCGTGCCGGCCGCGGCCACCGCGCGCAGCGTGTCGGCGACTTGCGCGCGCCGCTGCGGATCGTTCAGGACGGAGAGCGCATCGCGCGCCTGTTGCGGCGTCAGCGCGACCGCGGGCTGCGACGCATGCTGCGCGGGCGCGGCGGCCAGGGCGGTTGGCGAGAGCATCGAGACGAGGCCCGACACGACAATGAAATAGACGGCAAGTAAATAGTTGCGCATGGGTCGGATGAAGATCACGAAATTTCGGGGACTCGATGCGGACGACGCGCACGGCACGGAATCACGCGATGGCTCGACAGGCGGCGCGCCGCAAGCACTGCACGCCGCGGACCGAAGCGTGCTATCGCGTTGATGTTGAAACCACAATGACAAGGACAATGCTCAAACGTTCGCAGTACCGGGGTCGATTTCGCTGGTTGAAAGACGGCGCGCGCGGGGCGAAAGTCGCGCTCGCGGCGGCTTCGTTGTCTGTAGCACTTGGCGCACCCGCTCCGCCTTTTGCGTCGCCGGGCGGCATGCCGAACACGCCGCGCGCCGCGTCGGGCGCGCTTGTGGCCAATGGGCGACACGCCGCGCCGTTGCCTGAGATGGGCGTCACGCAGGTTCCGGACCACGGCCGCACCCAAGTGCCCGCGACGCCCGTCACGCCGCGCCCACACTATGCGCGGGCGCCCGCGCATTTGCCTTGAGTCTGCCTTATATGCAGCGCCGGCTCAGGCAGCGGCGGCAGACTTGCGCACTTCGCGCGGCACATCCGGCTCGAAGAACACCCAGCGCACTTGGGGAAATGCACGCTGAAGGTCTTCTTCGATGACGTTGATCGCGTCGATCATCGCGCGGCCGCTCGGGTAGTCGATCATCTCGGCCTGCACCGCGACGACGAGATGCTTGCCCCACTGCAACGTAATGAGGCTGATGATGTGCGTGACTTCCGGACGGGCGCGCAGATGCGCGTCGATGGCCTTGCGCACTTCGGGGCTCGCGGACTCGCCGACGATCATCGACTTCACCTCGCGGGCGACGAGAAACGCGATAACCATGAGCAGCAGGCCGACGCCGATGGAGCCGGCGGCATCGTAGGCCGGATTGCCGGTGATCATCGTGAGCAGCACAGCGGTGAAGGCGATGGCGAGACCCGCGAGCGCGGCCACGTCTTCGCCGGCCACGACGAGCAGCTCGGATTCGCGCGTCTCGCGGAACCATCGCCATAAAGTCTTGTTCGGCGTCGTCTTGCGTATCTCGCGCACGGCGCCGGCAAGCGAAAACGCCTCCAGCGCGACGGACACCCCGAGAATCACGAGCGCGACGATCGGATTCGACAAAGGCTCATGGTGCAGCAGCCGATGCGCGCCCTCGTACACCGAAAACGCCCCGCCCACGAAGAAGAGCAACAGCGCCACGAGAAGCGCGTAGAAGTAGATCTCGCGTCCCGAGCCGAGCGGATGCAGCGCGTTCGCCGGAGCCTGCGCGCGCTTCAGCCCAAAGAGCAGCAGCAGTTGATTGCCGCAGTCGGCGGTGGAATGAATGGCTTCCGCGAACATCGAGCCGGAACCCGTGAACGCGGCTGCCGCGAACTTGCAAACCGCAATGCCGAGATTCGCGGCGAGCGCGTAGAAGATGGCTTTCGGCGATTCTTCCTTCATGTGCACCCGCTGAGGATTATCTAGGAGAGTTGTGTTAGCGCACCTCGACGCGCCCAGCGCCGTCCGTCATTTCGCCGATGACCGCGGCCTCGGCGAAACCATCGGCACGGAAAATCGCCAGCACGTCGTCGACGGCTTCGGGCGCGCACGACACGAGCAGCCCGCCCGATGTCTGCGGATCGGTGAGCAAGGTTCGGGCCGCTTCCATCGACGTGCCCGGCAGTTCGCCCAGCGTGACGTCTGCGCCATACGCGGCCCAGTTGCGGCCCGACGCGCCCGTGAAGATGCCGGCCTGCACGAATTGCTCGACCTGCGGCAGCCACGGCAGCGCGGCATAACGGATACGCGCCGTCAGCCCCGCGCCGCGCGCGAGTTCCAGCGTGTGCCCGAGCAGGCCGAAGCCCGTGACATCGGTGAGCGCGTGAACGCCGTCGAGCTGCGCGAGTTCCGCGCCGGGGCGATTGAGCTTGGTGGTCGCGGCGATCATCGCGGCGTAACCGGCCGCATCGAGCCGATTCTTCTTGAGCGCCGCCGAGAGCACGCCGACGCCGAGCGGCTTGCCGAGAATCAGCACGTCGCCCGCGCGGGCCGCCGCGTTGCGCTTCACGCGCGACGGATGCACGACGCCGAGCGCCGCGAGCCCGTAAATCGGCTCGACGGAGTCGATCGAGTGGCCGCCCGCGACCGGTATGCCCGCCTCCGCGCACACCGCCTCGCCGCCCTTCAGCACTTGCGCGATGACGTCGTGCGGCAGCACATTGATCGGCATGCCGACGAGCGCGAGCGCGAGAATCGGCTTGCCGCCCATCGCGTAGACGTCGGAGAGCGCGTTGGTCGCGGCGATGCGGCCGAAGTCGAACGGATCGTCGACGATCGGCATGAAGAAGTCGGTCGTCGCGACGATGGCTTGTTCATCGTTGAGCCGGTACACGGCGGCGTCGTCGGCGGTGTCGTTGCCGACGAGCAGATTCGGGAACGCGGGCATCGGCGCGCTGCGCTTGAGCAGGTCGGCGAGCAGGCCCGGCGCGATCTTGCAGCCGCAGCCGCCGCCATGCGAGAGGCTCGTGAGACGCGGGCCGTTTGTCGATTCAGGGGTAAGTGCGGTATCGGTCATCGTTTGAGTCATGCCAGAAAGTCTTCGATGACCTGCATTATCGCCGCTCGCGGCCCGGCGCGTCTTTACGCGATCCGTTCGAAGAGGCCGGGGTAGTCGGTCACGAGGCCGTCGTCATCGACCGCGATCTCGGCGGTGAAGCCCGTGTCGAGTCCTTCGAAGCGGTAACGCCTGTTCGGCTCGATACATGTATAGGCTTGCGCGACGGCGCTCACCGTCATCTCCGGGACGCGCACGTACGCGACGCGAATCTCGCGCCGCTCGCCCGGCTGCAAGCGCAGGCGGCGGATGGGCAACGTATTGGTGAACGGCGTCGCGATGATGTCCACGTCGATGCAGCCGTTGAGCGCTTCGTGCGGCGCGCCGTGCTCGTCGGTCCACGCGTGCGCGCGATGCAGATCGATCGACCCGCCGCCGGCTAGCTTCACGGCAAGCCGCGTGACCTGCCAGCGCGCATCGCACTCGATGCGGTAGGTGATGCCGAACGCCCCGGCCTCGCCCTCGCCCACGACGACACTTTCGATGACGACGCCATCGGACCGCTCATCGAGCACGAGGTGCTCGAGCCCTCGACCGTCCCGCTGCATCCATCGCGCTTGTTTCATGATGTGCCTCGATTCGTAAGCCGGCTCACGAACAGCATACAACGCGACGCGAAGGCTTTCGATCGGCATTCGATCTTCGATGCGCTCGACGGAGAAAAACATCGCACGGTATACTTCGTGCATCTCAAAAACGAGGCGCGCTTCTCCCTGCGATGCGCGTCCGTGCTCCATCTCGTTCCCTGCCGACAACGCCCATCGTGACTGCATGAAACCCTTGATCGCCCCTGCGCTGTGCGCGCTTCTGCTTTCGGCGTCGCTGTTCCAGATCGTTCAGGCTCAAGAGACGCCCGACCCTACCGAAGACTATTCGTATCTCACGCGCCTGCATGTGCCCGATACCGTCGTGCAATGCGTCGCGGCTTTCGACCGCTGGGTCGAAAACGCGCCGAAGTACGACACGCTGATCGTGCCGGACCGCCGCGTGTTGTCCGCGAAGATCGACGACGACACGGCGATCCTGAGCCCCGCCAATCCCATTCCCGTCGACAAGGTGATCTTGATGCGCGCGTTTGCCAAGGCGCGCGGCAAGGCGCAATGGATGCGCGTCGATAGCCGCTGCGGCGTGCGCGACGGACAAGTGGTCGGCGTCTCGCTCACGCCGAACATGAAGCCGCAGATCGTGCGATGAACGGCGGCAAGCGTCGTGTTTATAAGCCTGCTTCGTAAATATTTCAGGCAACACTTTTGCTTACAAACGAACACGGCTTGTCATTTTGCTAACAGCTAAATTGGTTTCCACGGATTCACACGGAGAAACCCATGAAGAAGTTAGCGATTCTTGCGGTACTGAGCGTGGTGTTGGGAAGCACGCTGTCGGGCTGCATCATCGTGCCCGATGGAGGCGGCTATCACCACCATCACGACTATTACCGCTAAAGCCGGAACGGTCTGACACGCTGCGAACCATTTACTTGAAGGAGCCAATCATGTTCGACATGACAAAGAAGAGCCTGCTTATCGCTTCCGTTGCCGCTTCGCTCGGCTTAGGTCTCTTGAACGTCGCATCCGCTGATGTTCATCACGGGCATCACCATGCCGTGAAAGTGGGCTGGCACGGCGATCGTTACTGGGACGGGCACCGCTATTGGCAGCGCGCGGAGTGGGAACGTCATCACATGCATCACGGTTGATCCCGGGCTTCGCTCGATAGAAAGCCGCAGCGCATCGGGTCGCTGCGGCTTTTTGTTTTCTCGGCGGGTCGTGCTGGGACCTGTTGGACCGGATGGTGCATTCGAGCAGCCCGAGCGTGAGCGTCTTCGCGCACGAGACCGCGTTGGAGCCTACGCGGTCTGATTGTTCCTCATGTCGATCAATCCCGTAACGGCACCCATCGCGCCACCATGCCGATTCTGCAGAATATATTCTTGCTTCATGCGTGAGAACGATAGACCGACTGTTTCGATTGCGTAACCGCCGTCAGCCGAAGGCAAGACTTTTTGTGATTACCACATCGGACATCGTGATTCGATAGAACGTAAACGGCAACCCGCCCGCTTTGCGCATCGAGAGTTTGACTTCGCTGATGTGCTTGCCCTGGAAGCAGAAGGCCGCGAGCGTCGGTGATGCGCAATCTACCTCGTGCTGAAACACGAGATCGGACACTGAGGCTTTGCTTGCGCCGCCGCCGGAGCCTGACAGCATGCGTGCATCTTGTTCGATGAGAAACTGTCAGTGAATTACGTCGATGGCGTTGGGGAAGTCCGCATCTTGTGACTCGCCTTTGATGCCGTCGAGCTGGATAAAGATGTCTGAAGTCATTCGAGATGTCCTATTACCTACGGCGTACTGGGTTCATTCGTGCGCGTTTCGTGCCTCTGTGCTCACCGGCGCTGTGTCGCGCGCCACCACTTCGCAACACGCCACAAACAAAGCAGGCCGATGCTCGCAACCATCCAGCAAACCAGAAACGTTGCTAGAAGACTGGTGTCGATAATGTCTTCGATGGGAGGATCGTTAGCGCCAAACACGGCCAATAGACGGCGCGTGGCAACGTCCATCCAATAAGGCATCTCGTCCTCACGGATTACGATGGCTCGGGTGAGCCACACGCCCCCCATGACCGAGCCGATCACAAAGATGCCACCTAAGGCCGCGCGCCGAAGAAGGGTTGATGTACGCGGAGTCATCATCGAACCGTCACCGTGCCGTATGCTTTCATCGAGGATCCGGGCACCGACAAAACTGGCGGCGAACGCCGGATGAATCGTTGTAACAGTTCGAATTCAGCGGGATTCACTAAAGTAATGCAGCCTTCGCTAAGTTCGCGTCGGCCTTCTGGATGCAAGCGAAAGTTTCGACGCGCGACGCCGTTCACCATCGTTACGTTGCCGCTTTTCGGATTCCACAGCGGAACCATTTCGTGCGGTCGGCCGAAGCTATCGGTGAGAGGATGTCGCGCATTCTCCCGAGCAGTCCGCCGGATTGCCGGTCCACTAGATAATAGATTCCCGGCGGTATCGGCCCGACGTCGGGCGTCTCAATCCGTGCCGGATTATCCCGGCCTTCTTTTTGTCCCGAGAACGCCTCTACCGTTCCATACCCCTCACACACGAGTGTGGAAGTGCGGCGATTATTTAATGTGAAGACGCAGCGAACCGGCATGCTCAAGACCTTGCTGTTTCGCGCTCAGCGCTACGAGAATGGGGAACCGTGAGATATCCATCGCCGCGGCGCTCATTCTCATTCTTCTCGGCGCGCAAGAGCGGGAGCCTCTCCACGAACCGCATAGACGAACGGTTTCCGCAAATGATCGCGCTGGTTCGGCTTGATGACCTCATAAATTCTTGCGACAGCGCAGTTATCTCGGAGCTAATTAGCCGAATGGCAACGAACCGAGCACCGCGCAAGTCGTCACCCGGATCTTGCGTAGCACGCACATGAACACCCTTAATCATATTAAGCATTCCCTATCAATTAAGACATCGGCGCCGTAAGAGTAGCGCTAACGAAGAATGCTATGTATGGATTTCTGTCACTTCACCTGACGCTTGCGCCCAACCAGACATTGCGTGAATCCACGCGTCACCAATTCTTCGGATCCCCGCCCAGTTCCTTGCACGTGTCATAGGCGATCGCCTGCAGCTTCGCCTGCCCGATTTGCCCGGAGAGCGCATAGCCGACGCGATCCGATGCCCAGTAGTACGTCGTACGCGGACCGTCGCGCAGCATCCTGACCTTCGCGTCGTTGCGCGCGACGGTGGTCATGTACAGCGTGAGCCGTTCGCCCGATGCGTTCTGATACATGAATTGCGCGGCCGGCCCTTCTTCGCCCGGCAAGAGACGCCCGCCGACGAGCTCGAAGCCGTACTCCGCAAGCGATGGAATCGTGAGCGTCCGGTTGAGCCGCTTCGACAGCCAGTTCACGAGATGATCCTGCTGTGACGCCGCCACTTCCACCGCGTGCCGCTGCTCGGGCGCATACACCGCGTAGGCGATATCCGCGCGCTCAGCGAAACGCGCACGTGGCTCGCCCAAAGAAGGCAGCAGCATGTGCATGAGAAATCCGCACGCGATACCGACGACGAGAAGGCACGCAGCCAGCAGATAACGTTGCCTCGCGGGCGGCCGCATCACGACGATCTGCGGCTCCGCCCGTTCCGCCGCGAACAGCGCGCGCAACGCGTTGTCCTGCGCGCGATAAGCGGCCACCGTCGCTTCGCAGGCGGCGTCGTTAGCGATGCGCACGGCGGTCGCGTCGCGTTCGTCGCCGGGCAACTCGTCGTCGATATAGGCGGAGAGCGCCTGCAACGCGCGCTCGTTGTCGTCGGCCGGGCGGTCTTGATTCGTCATGAGCGGCTCACCACTTTCAACGGCGCAGGACGCTCCTTCTCTTCGCCCAGCAAGACGCGCATATGTTCGCGCGCCCGCGAGAGGCGCGACATGACCGTGCCCGCCGGCACGTTCAGCACCTGCGACGCTTCCTGATAACTCATTTCCTCGACGCATACGAGCAGCATCACTTCGCGCTGCTCGACCGGCAGACAGTACAGCGCGCGCTGCACGTCGCGCAGCACGAGGCCATCGACTTCGCCGCGCGGCGCGGCCATCTGCCGCCAGGGCGCGGTTTCATCGTCGACGGCAATATCGCGGCGTCCCCGCAACTGGTCGATATAGATGTTGCGCATGATCGTGAAAAGCCATGCGCGCAGATTCGTGCCCGCGCGGAACATGCTCGCGCGGTTGAGCGCGCGTTCGGTGGCATCCTGCACGAGGTCGTCGGCCCACGCGCGATCGCCCGTCAGTGCGCGCGCATAGCGGCGCAACTGCGGGAGGTGCGCGAGAAGATCGTGCTCGAAGTTCACGAGCGTGCTTCCGAGTGTGCTTTATATCGCGCCGGTCACGGCTTCAAGGCTTGACCACGTGCCACACGTTGCGAAAGTTGTCGCCGTTCTTGTCGCCGGGCTTCGTGTCCTTGGCGAACCGGTACACGCGCTTGCCGTCGTAGGCCCATTGCTTGCCGCCGTCGGCCGCTTCGGTCGTCCATTTGCCGCTCGGCTGGTCGGAGTCGCTCGCCATCGCGGCCGGCCACGCCTGCGCGCAGCCGCCAGTGCACGCGCTCGGGCTGCCTTTGGTGTCCTTGTCGAACGTGTAGAGCGTCATGCCGTTTTCGTCGACATACATGCCGTTGGCTTCCTTGGGCGCCGCCGCGAAAGCCGACGACGCGACGCACGCGACGGTTGCGGTGACGCTGACGCTCATCAAAATGTGCTTGTTCATTTCATCTTCCTCGCGAAAAAAGTACGTGGCAGTTTCCGCAGAACGTCCCGCGGCGCTGCGTTATTCCGCGGACGATGAAATAAACCGATGCGGCAGCGCCGACGCATCGCCAGTCAGCATTCGTGAGGTCATGCGCAGTGCGTCGTGCGTCGTGCGGCTCATGCGCCGGCGGCGGCCGCATCGCGCCAGCGGCGCGTATCGCGCAGGGGCGGCGCGCCGAAGAGCCGGCTGTACTCGCGGCTGAACTGCGACGCGCTTTCATAGCCTACGCGATGCGCGGCCGTCGCGGCATCCGCGATATCGAGCAGCATGAGCCGCCGCGCTTCCTGCAAGCGCAACTGCTTCTGATATTGCAGCGGGCTCATCGCGGTCACGGCCTTGAAGTGATGATGCAGCGACGACACGCTCATATGCACGTCCTTCGCGATGTCCTCCACGCGCAACGGCTGATCGAAATGCTGACGCAGCAGCTTGATGGCCTTCGCGATGCGCTGCGTCTGGCTGTCGTTGAGCGCGATCTGGCGCAGCCGCGCGCCGGAGCCGTTCATCAGCAGCCGGTACAGAATCTCGCGCTTGACGAGCGGCGCGACGATCGGCACGTCTTCCGGCGTGTCGATGAGGCGCAAGAGGCGCAGCACGGCGTCGAGCATCGACGTGCCGAGGCGATTGACGAACAGGCCGCGCGAAGCGTCGGTCTGCGTCGCGGGCGGCAGGTTCTGGTCCTGGATCAGCGAGGTGATCTCTTCGACATCGAGGTCGAGCCGCAGGCCGAGATACGGCTCCGAATCGCTCGCGACCGTCACCTGGCCGATCACCGGCAAATCGACGGACGAAACGAGATAGTGCATCGGATCGTAGACGTACACCTCGTCGCCGACGATCACGCGCTTCGAACCCTGCGCGATGAGCGCGAGCGCCGGCGTCTGGATGCCCGGCTTCGGCCCGCCGGGATTCATCACGCGATGCAGGAAAAGGCCCGGCACCGGCGTCTCCGTCGTGCCTTCGCAGCCTACGGTAAAGCGGTCGATCAGCGCGACCAGATCGAGCCGCGCCTGATCGAGCGTGGAGTCGGATGAAACGCGGTGCGTTTCGCGGGAATGATCGTGACCATCTTTTCCGGCGAGGCCGGGCGTGTCGTTCAGCGCCATGGTTTCCGAAGGGACTCGAGCGTGGAAGAAGTCGACATAGCTTACTCGCGCGAGCGCGATCGTGCGCGCAAGCTGCCCCCGCGTTTGCAGGAACAGGCAAGGATTCGACAGGATCAGGCTATGAACGCCGCGCGTTGCCGGACGATACTGCATTGGCGGCACCGAACGCTCGTCGCATTTCAGCGAACGCTTCACGCCTATCGTCCACTCGGGAGCAACCATGCGCTACAGGAAATTCGGCAACACCGGCCTCTTCGTCTCCGAACTGTGCCTCGGCACCATGACGTTCGGCGGCGGTGGCGGCGGCATCTGGGACAACATCGGCCAGCTTCAGCAGGCGGACGCCGACAAGCTCGTCGGCCGGTCGCTCGACGCGGGCATCAACTTCATCGACACCGCCGATGTCTACGCCGACGGCCAGTCGGAAATCATCACCGGACAGGCGCTCAAGAACCTGAAGGTGCCGCGCGAGAATGTCGTCGTCGGGACGAAGATTCTGGGCGAAGCGGGCACCAAGAGCGTGAATTCCCGCGGCGCGTCGCGGTTTCACATCATCGACGGCGTGAAGGCGAGCCTCAAGCGCCTGCAACTCGATCACGTCGATCTCTATCAGATTCACGGCTTCGATCCCGCCACGCCGATCGAAGAAACACTGCGCGCGCTCGATACGCTCGTGCAGCACGGCCACGTGCGCTACATCGGCGTGTCGAACTGGGCGGCTTGGCAGATCATGAAGGCGCTCGGCATTTCGGAGCGGCTCGGGCTCGCGCGCTTCGAATCGTTGCAGGCGTATTACACGATCGCCGGACGCGATCTGGAACGCGAACTGGTGCCGCTGTTGCAAAGCGAAAACGTCGGGCTGATGGTGTGGAGCCCGCTCGCGGGCGGCCTGCTCTCAGGCAAGTTCACGCGCGAAGGCGGCAAGGAAGAAGGCAGCCGCCGCTCGAAATTCGACTTCCCGCCGGTCAACGTCGATCGCGCGTACGACTGCATCGACGCGATGCGCCGCATGGCCGAGGCGAAGAGCGTGTCGGTTGCGCAGATCGCGCTTGCGTGGCTCCTGCACCAGCAGGTGGTGACGAGCGTAATCGTCGGCGCTAAGCGCATCGAGCAACTCGATGACAACATTGCGGCGACGAATGTGCGACTCAGCGAAGACGAACTCGCGGCGCTCAACGAAGTGAGCCAGTTGCCGGCCGAATACCCCGGCTGGATGCTCACGCGCCAGGGCGAATACCGCCGCAACCAGTTGAAGGAAGCGGCGGGCGAGTAAGTCTCGGGCCTGCGAGGGTAGCCGGCAGGCCGGTCAGATGATCGGCTTGCCGCCCGTCACCGCGATAGTCGCGCCGGAGATGTAGCTGCCCTCGTCCGACGCCAACATCACATAAGCGGCCGCGAGTTCGGCGGGCTGTCCGGGGCGCTTCATCGGCACCTGCGAGCCGAAGTTCTTCACCTTCTCGGCCGGCATGGTGGACGGAATCAGCGGCGTCCAGATCGGGCCCGGCGCGACGCAATTCACGCGAATGCCGCGCTCGGCCAGCAACTGCGCGAGTCCGCCCGTGAAGTTCTGAATCGCGCCCTTCGTGCTCGCATACGCGATCAGGCCGGGATTCGGCGCGTCGGCGTTCACGGACGTCGTGTTCACGATCGCCGCGCCTTCCTTCATGTGCGCGAGCGCCGCCTTCGTGATGCGGAACATCGCGCCGATGTTCGTCGAATAGGTCTTGTCCCACTCGTCGTCGCTGATTTCCTCGAGGCTGTCGTAGGTCATCTGATACGCCGCGTTGTTCACGAGCACGTCGAGCCGGCCGAATGCATCGGCCGTCTTCGCGACGATGTCGCGGCAATGCTGGCGATCCGTGATGTCGCCGGGCAGCAAGAGCGCCTTGCGCCCCGCCTGCTCGATCCAGCGCGCGGTTTCCTTCGCGTCGTCGTGTTCGTCCAGATAGGCGATGGCGACGTCCGCCCCTTCGCGCGCAAAGGCGATCGCCACCGCGCGGCCGATGCCGCTGTCGCCACCCGTGATCAGCGCCGCTTTGCCGGCAAGCCTGCCGCTGCCTTTGTAAGTCTCTTCGCCATGATCGGGCTTCGGGTTCATCGCTTCGGTCAGGCCCGGCGTGCGTTCCTGTTGCTGGTCGGCGAAAGGCGGCTTCGGATATGCGCTTGCGTCCATGTCGGTGTCCTCGTGTTGATGAGTCGGGATAAACCCTTGGTCAGCAAGCACCGGACCCGATTTGACGCGGGTTTGCGGCCGTTATCTCAATAATGGATAGGCGCTATCCGCTGTATCGCGTTGCGACATATCGCCACGATGCCGACACTGTACGCACAACATCACGACGCAACGGAGACATTCATGCGTACTCAAGTCGGCATCGTCGGCGCGGGCCCGGCGGGGCTTCTGCTCTCTCATCTCCTTCATCTGCGCGGCATCGAATCGGTCGTGCTCGAAGTGCGCAGCCAGCAGGACATCGAATCCACCATTCGCGCGGGCGTGCTCGAACAAGGGACGATGGACCTGCTCAACGAAGCCGGCCTCGGCGCGCGGATGCAGGCCGAAGGCGCACTGCATCACGGTTTCGAACTCGCGTTCGAAGGACAGCGGCGACGCATTGCCCTGACCGAACTGACCGGCCACTCGATCACGGTCTACGCGCAGCACGAAGTCATCAAGGATCTGGTCGCGGCGCGCATGGCGGCGAACGGTGCGCTGAAGTTCAACGTGTCGGACGTTTCGCTGCACGACTTCGCCGAGAACAGCGACCGCAAGCCGCGCATCAAGTACCGCCACGAGGGACGCGACGAAGAGCTGGAGTGCGACTTCATCATCGGCTGTGACGGCTCGCAAGGCGTCTCGCGCAAGTGCATTCCGGAGGCGGTGCGACAGGACTATCAGCGCGTGTACCCGTTCGGCTGGTTCGGCATTCTGGTTGAAGCGCCGCCCTCGTCCGACGAACTCATCTATGCGCGCCACGACCGCGGCTTCGCGCTTATCAGCACGCGCTCGCCGGGCGTGCAACGCATGTACTTCCAGTGCGACCCGAAAGATTCGGTCGATGCCTGGTCCGACGACCGCATCTGGGCCGAACTGCACGCGCGCGTCGATACGGCGGACGGCTGGCAGATCACTGAAGGGCGCATTTTTCAGAAGAACATCGTCGGCATGCGCAGCTTCGTTTCGACGCCGATGCAGTCCGGCAAGCTCTTCCTCGCTGGCGACGCGGCGCACATCGTGCCGCCGACCGGCGCGAAGGGCATGAATCTGGCGGTGTCGGACGTGCGCGTGCTGACGGCGGCGCTCGTCGGCTATTACGAGGAAAACGACGCGGCCTCGCTTGCCCGTTACACGGAGACGGCGCTCAAGCGCGTGTGGCGCGCCGAGCACTTCTCGTGGTGGATGACGCGCATGCTGCACAAGCTCGACGACAACTCGCCTTTCGAGCAGCGGCTGCAAGTTGCCGAGCTCGAGCATGTGACGACGTCGCGCGCAGCGGCCACCGCGCTTGCGGAGAACTATGTCGGGAGTGTGGCGGTTTGAGTTAGCGTTCGCTTCGCTCCGCGCTGCGTTGTTGGTGAGGCGCTGGGCGTGGCAGTTTGATCAGCGGCTGGACTCCCTCGGCCGCTTGAAGGCCTACTCCCAATCACGCTTCCCTCTCCGACGAGGGCGCCCGGCACCCGTCCGCGCGCCCCCGCGGACTTCACAGCACCGCCACGACCCGCGCATCGCCCTCCACCGACGGCACCACTTGCCCGCCCACACGCCGGAACGTGATGGTGACGTTCTTCTCGCCGATTCGCAGATCCCCGATCTCCAGCCAGTCGATGCCCTCGGGCAACTGCGGCCGGTCGACGCGGATTTCGTCGTTGACCGCGTCGATCGTCACGCCCAGACACGCCTCAAGAATCATGAACGGCGCCCCCGCCGCCCATGCCTGCGGCAGGCACGCCACCGGGTACGCAATGGGCCGCTCGCCGCGCTGCCGCGTGAAGCCGCAAAAGAGCTCGGGCAAGCGCATGTCGAACGTGACGGCCGCCTCGAACAACGATTGCAGCAGGCCAACCGCCGCGCCGCGCTCGCCGTAGCGTGCAAGGCCGCGCGCGCAGATGGCCGAATCGTGCGGCCATACGGAGCCGTTGTGATACGACATCGGATTGAAGCGCGGCTGCCCTGCTGCGAGCGTGCGCACGCCCCAGCCGGTGTGAAAGAGCGCGGATTCCAGTTGACGCGCGACCGCCTCGCCGCGCTTGCGCTCCACGAGGTCGAATGCAAGCAGATGCCCCGCGTTCGACGAGAGCACCCGGCAAAGCTCGTTGCGCCCATCCAGCGCGATGCCGTAGAAGTCCATCTCGGGCATCCAGAAGAGCGCCTCGACGCGTTCGCGTATGTGCTCGGCGCGCCGCTCGAACTCCGCTACCCGCTCATGCTCGCCGCGCTCGCGGGCAAGGCGGGCCATCGTGGAGAACGCCGTTGATGCATAAGCCTGCACTTCCACGAGCGAAATCGGCCCGATCGGGAACTGGCCGTCCGCATGAAACACGGAGTCATGACTGTCTTTCCAGCCCTGATTGGCAAGGCCGTATTCGGTCGCCCGCTGGTAGCTCAAGAGACCATGCGGGTTTCGGTCGCAATGGCGCGCCACCCAGCCGGCGGCCAGTTGCAGCGCCGGCCAGATTTCGTCGATGAGCGCGCGGTCTCCCGTGCGCTCCGCATACGCGCCGGCAAGCACGATGAAAAGCGGCGTGCTGTCCACGCCGCCGTAGTACAGCGCGAACGGCACTTCGCCGGTGGCCGCCATTTCGCTCTTGCGGGTCTCGTGCATGATCTTGCCGACTTCGGCGTCTCTGAACGCCGAGTCTTCGCGCGCCTGATGCGCAGCCAGAAAGCGCAGGACGCCGCGCGCGAGCGTCGGCTGCAGCCACAGCATTTGCAGCGACGTGATGATGGCGTCGCGTCCGAACGGCGTCGAGAACCACGGAATGCCCGCGTACGGGTACGGGCCGGTTTCGAGATCCGTGGTCAGCAAGCCGAGGTCCGCGAGCGACCGGTCGATCCATTCACTGAAGAGCGGATTGCTCGATCTGACGCGGGCGCCGGCGCGGCGCTTGTCGCGCATGCTGCGGTGCGCGTCGACGAGCGCCTCGCGGATGGCCGGCCGTCCCGATTCCGGCGCGCATTCCGGGGCTTCCGCTGCGTTGCGCTTGCTTTCCTCGCTGGCGTCGTTCAGGGCGTGCGTGACCGCCGTGACCGACAAATACACCGAAATCGCCGTCTCCGACTGAATGTGGAGCGCGTAGTCGGCGCGCGTCGGCGAGAGAACGTCCGGGGCGGGCGTGAACTGGATGCGCGCGGTGCGCTCTACTTCGTCCAGTCCGATGTAGCTCAGCACGACTTCCCCGTTTTCGACGGCGGGCGGGCGCAAAGTGCCGCGTTTCGGCCGAATGGTGCCGCGCACTTCGAACATGTCCAGGAAGTCGGCGGCGAACGAGATGGAAAGCGGCACCGTCGACGGTTCCGTGCCGTAGTTCGTGAGCACGATGCTTTCGTGCAGCACGTGTCCCGATAGCACACGTTTGCGCTCGACGTGAATCACGCCCTCCGGCGTGCGTGCCCCGCCGATGGGCGGCAAGGGCCGGTTCGTCAGATGCGCGGTGAACACGGCGTTGTCGCTCGAAACGCTCCCCGATAGCAGCGAAGGCGCGCGGCCGCCGAAGGTCAACACCAGTTCCGAAAGCACGCGCGTGTCGTTGACGAACAGGCCGTCGTCACGACCGCGGATATCGCCGTTGGCGTCGTAGACGGCGAAGGTGTTGCCGGACTTGAGGACGAATTGCCGCTCGGTCGGCTGGTTGACGTTCTCGGTTGGGATGAATGCCTCGTCCGTCGCCGCCAACTGCTGCTGTTGCTGCTGCTGTTGTTGCTGTTGCGTCGGGTTCTGCGTCTGTTGCTTCGTATCCATTGCACCTTCCTGAAAGTGACGTGAAAGGGGCGCCCGATGGCGCAAAGTGGCGATTCGCAGTGCGCCGTGAGCCGTTACAGGCGAACGGCCGGCGGCTCGCGCACGGGTTTCGTGCAGCAGGTGAACCGCTGACCGGCTATCATCGACGGTTTTTCGACCCACCGACGCCTGACCGGTTCTCTCCGCGCGCATGTCATTTCCGCATATCGACTTACTTTATTCCGCTTCCGGGCTGGCGGTCGGCTTTCTCGTCGGGCTGACCGGCGTGGGCGGCGGCTCGCTGATGACGCCGCTGCTCGTGCTCCTCTTCGGTATCCATCCGGCCACCGCCGTGGGAACCGACCTGCTGTATGCCGCCGCCACCAAAACCGCGGGAACGCTCGTCCACGGCCTGAAAGGGTCCGTCGACTGGCGCATCACCGGTAGGCTGGCGGCAGGCAGCGTGCCCGCGGCCGCCGTCACCCTGTACTTCCTGAATCAGCACGGGATTACCTCGCCCGGCACGGCGCGGCTGATTCAGTTGATCCTCGGCACGGCGCTCCTGATAACCGCCGTATCCCTCGTGTTCCGACCGCAGCTCGCGCGCTTCGCTTACCGCAAGGGCCATAGCCGCCCGGAACGGCCCGCGCGCACGGCGGCGTGGACCGTGCTGACCGGCGCGATCCTCGGCACGCTGGTTTCCATTACGTCCGTCGGCGCCGGGGCCATCGGCGTGACCGTCTTACTGCTGCTCTACCCGCGCCTCGCGACGGTGCGCATAGTCGGCTCCGATGTCGCGCACGCCGTGCCGCTCACGCTCATTGCCGGCGCGGGCCACTGGATGATGGGCTCGGTCGACTGGTCGTTGCTCGTGTCGCTCCTCGTGGGTTCGATTCCGGGCATCGTGATCGGCAGCAATCTCTCGTCCAAGGCGCCCGAAGCACTGCTGCGCTACCTGCTCGCCGCCACCCTCGTTCTCGTCGGAATAAAGCTCGTCTTCAGTTGATGTTAGTCACGCGGCTCGGCGGTTTCCAGTCGGCCGAATGTCATAGGCAAAATCGCATGTTCCGGTTTTTTTGCTTATGCCGTTCGGCCGGGTTTCCGTCATCCGGTCGATGCGGCATCATGCGCTGTCAGACCCAACGAGGCGCGAGCGTCAGGCGAGCGTCGTTTTGGCGTCGATCATCCGCGCGCCGGCCGGCGTGTGCATGCAACGAGGAGTCACGCGATGAAACCGAACGACGAGCCGAATCTCGAACTTCCCGCAGCCGACGACGCCCCTGTCGACCCCGCGCGGCGGCGCTTGCTGGCTGCGGGCGTCGGCCTTGCCGGATGGTCGCTCGGCGGCTGCAATCTGTTCGATCACAAGCCGGCCACGCCGAAGACGGCGGCAGACCTTACGCTGGACCGCGCGCTCGCGGCGCATGCGCGCCAGATCGTCGTGATCTACGCCGAAAACCGCAGCTTCACGAATCTCTACGGGGACTATCCGGGCGTGCAGTATCCGCTCTCGGCAGTGACGTCCGCGCAATGCACGCAGTTCGACCGCGACGGCGTGACGCCCCTGCCCACGCTGCCCAAGATCTGGGGCGGCCTGGTGCCGCAGGCTCAGGAAGTGGATGGCAAGCGTTACGCCATTGCGGAACATCAGATCAGCGAGCTGCCCAACGGCCCTTTCCGCCTCATGGACGCGCACGGCGAACCGCTGCCCAACAGCGTCATCACGCGTGATCTGGTGCATCGCTTCTATCAGAACCAGATGCAGATCAACGCCGGGCGCAACAATCAGTTTGCGGCGTGGGGCGACTCGGGCGGCCTCGTCATGGGCCACTATGGGAATTCGCCCGATACGCTGAAGCTTTGGGACCTCGCGCAGCAGTACACGCTCTGCGACAACTTCTTCATGTCCGCGTTCGGCGGCTCGTGGCTGAACCACATCTTCCTGATTTCGGCGCAGGCACCCTTCTATCCGGACGCAAAGAACGGCCCGGCGGCGAAACTGCTGGCTGTCGTCGAAGGCGACGACCCAACCGGCACGCGTCTCAAGCTCGCGCCCGATTCGCCAGGCTCTGCGCTGGACGGCCCGCCGAAGTTTGTCCGCGACGGCGCGCTGACCGCCGACGGCTACGCGGTCAACACCATGTTCCCGCCGTATCAGCCGAGCAACGTGAAGCCCGCGCCCGGCGGCGACCCGCGCTTCGCGGATACGTCGAACGCGCTGGTGCTCCCGCCGCAGACCTACGCGACCATCGGCGACCGCTTGTCGGACAAGGGCGTCGACTGGGCGTGGTACAGCGGCGCGTGGCAATACGCGCTCGATCACCGCGACACCGGCGCGGTGCCCGACTTCCAGTACCACCACCAGCCGTTCAACTACTTTCGCAACTATGCGCCCGGCACGGCCGCCCGCGAGCGGCATGTGCGCGATGCCGGCATCGGCGACGATCCTTCCACGAACAAACTGCTCGCCGATATCGACGCCGGCCGCCTGCCGCCTGTCACGTTCTACAAGCCGCAGGGCAACTTGAACATGCACGCCGGCTACGCGGATGTCGCCTCGGGCGACCGCCACATCGCCAATGTGATCGAGCATATCCGGCGCGGTCCGCAGTGGCAGAACACGGTCGTCATCGTGACCGTCGACGAAAACGGCGGCTGGTGGGATCACGTCGCGCCGCCGAAGGGCGACCGCTGGGGGCCGGGCTCGCGCATTCCGGCGCTCGTCATCTCGCCGTTCGCGAAGCAGGGCTATGTCGATCACACGGTCTACGACACGAACTCGATCCTGCGCTTCATCTCGCGCGTGCATGACCTTGCGCCGCTCGACGGCGTGGCCGCGCGCGACCGGGCGATGGCGGCCAACGGCGAAGCGCCGCTCGGCGATCTGACCAACGCGCTGGATCTCGCTTAAACCGGAGCCGGTTCGACCCACGCACGCGCCGAGATTTCGAGCAGATAGCCGTAATGCAGCGCGCCGACCGGCACGACGGCGCGCGCCGGCTTCCACGCGCCGAAATGACGCGCGTAGATGTCGTTGAACGCCTTCCAGTGCTCGACGCCGACGAGATAGACCGTCACTTCGATGCAGTCCGCGAGCGCTGCGCCCGCCGCTTCGAGCACGGTTCGTAGGTTGCGCAAGGTCTGCTCGGCCTGCTCTTCGAAAGGAAGGTCGCCGGTGTGCGTGCCGTCCGGGCGCACGGGCAACTGGCCCGAGACGCAGATCAGATTGCCGGCGCGCGTCGCATGGCTGTAGTGGCCGGCGGGAATGGGCAGGCCGGGGGCGTTGATCGCTTCGATCGGTGGCATGGTGGAGTCCTGTATCGAGTGGGAGCAGCGGTGCCGTCAGAGCGCCAGCTTGCCCGCGAGAAAGTCGAGGAACGCGCGGGCCCGCGCGGCCATCGACTCGCTTTGGTAATAGACGGCGCTGATCGGCTGGCGAACGTCGCGCAGCGCATCGTCGAGAATCGGGCGCAGGCGGCCCGCTTTGACATCGGCGGCAGTCATGAAGTCGGCGAGACACGCAATGCCGCCGCCGTCGAGTGCCAACTGCCGGATCGTCTCGCCGCTCGACGCGGAAATCGCGGGCTCCACGGTCACGAACTCCGCCTCGCGCCCTCCGCGCGTATTCCGCAGTGGCCAGTCGTTGAGACTCTCGGGCGCCGTGAAGCCGATCAGCCGGGCGCACATGAGTTCGTCGACGTCGCGCGGCTCGCCGTGCTCGGCCAGATAAGCCGGACTGGCGAGCACGCGCAAGCGGCTACTGCCGAGCGCGCGTGCGTGCAGCGTGGAATCCTGCAGCGCGCCGATCCGGATCGCAATATCGACACGCTGTTCCAGCAAGTCGACGATGCGCTCGTTGCTCGTCAGTTCCAGCGAAATATCTGGATAGAGCTCGGCGAACGCTCTGACGTGCGGCACGACGCAATGAAGCATGAACGGCGACGCCGCATCCACGCGCAGCCGGCCCGCCGGGCGCTCGCGGCGTCGGGAAAGCGCTTCCTCGGCGTCGTCCATCGCGGCGAGTATCGCGCGGGCGCGGGTCAGGAACAGCTCGCCTTCGTCGGTGAGTTGCAGCCGGCGGGTCGTGCGGCGAACGAGCGTCGCATCGAGTTTCTTCTCCAGCCGCGTCAGCGTCCGACTCACGCCCGACACCGTCTGTTGCAGGCGTTCGGCCGCCGCCGTCATCGATCCGCTGTCGACGACGGTCACGAACACGAGCAATTCGTCGGTGTTGGTCTTCATGGCGGCGCGTCGATTATTGAATTCCAGTCAAGTTTCCTTTGAGACTAACACGGTTTTTGCGAAAGTCGAAACGGACGATACTGGGCGCACTGGTTCAATCAATGGAGCAACGAATGAATATATTTGTGACTGGCGCGGGCGGTTTTATCGGCGGATCGATTGCGGCGGGGCTGGTTCGTGACGGGCATCGCGTGCGTGGACTCATCCGCCGCGAAGAGCAGCGTGATGCGCTGAAGCGCGCGGGCATCGAGCCGGTCGTCGGCAGTCTGGACGACAGCGCCCTGCTCGCCGATGAAGCGCGAACCGCCGATGCCGTCATCAACGCGGCCAGCAGCGATCATCGCGGCGCGGTCGAGGCATTGGTGCGTGCGCTCGAAGGGTCGGACAAGCCGCTGCTGCACACGAGCGGATCGAGCATCGTCGGGGACGGTTCGGGCGGCGAGGCGTCGGAGGACATCTACACCGAGGCGCAGTTGCCCGAGCCGACCGCCGACAAGGCGCCGCGCGTCGCCATCGACCGTCTCGTGCTCGACGCAGCTAAGCGCGGCGTGCGCTCGGCGGTGCTCTGCAACACGCTCATCTACGGTCACGGCGCGATTCCGGACACCGCGAGCGTCCAGTTGCCGCGTCTCGAGCGGCAAGCGAAGAAGAGCGGCGTGGTCAGGCACGTCGGCCGCGGCTTGAATATCTGGTCGAACGTCCATATCGACGACGTCGTCGATGCGTACCGGCTGGCACTCGCGAAGACGCCGGCGGGCGCGTTCTACTTCATCGAGAGCGGCGAGGCGCAGTTCCGCGACATGACGACCGCGATGGCGAAGGCGCTCGGCTTGCGTGGCCCGGAAGACTGGCCGCTGGAACAGGCGATCGAGGAATGGGGCTACGAGATGGCGTCCTACGGGCTCGGGTCGAACAGCCGCGTGCGGGGCGAGCGCGCCCGCACGCTCCTCGGCTGGCAACCGAAGCGCACGTCGGTGATCGAGTGGATCGAGAAAGAGATGGTGCGCTGATCGGCACCACGCGGCGAAATTGGCTTGACCAATTTCGCCTCGCAGCATCTTGCGCTTACTTCAATGCGTCCGCGTACTGCGCGATTTCGGCTTCCGTCATGCCGGATTTTTGCGCCGATTCGCGAATCTGCTTCCACGTGGTCGGATCGATCGGCACGCCGTTCGCGCCGCGTTCCGCGCGACGCGCTTCTTCCGGCTCGCCCGGCGCGTAGATCGCATCGACGCCCTCGGCGCGCGGCGACGCCTTCATCCATTGGAGGAATGCTTCCGCTTCGGCCTGCGCGGCGGGCGCGTCGAACGCGTTCGGATCGAGAATGACCGACGTCATGCAGTTGTAAATGGCGCTCGACTTCTCCAGCGTGCTTTCGTGCGTCGTGTAGCCGCCCGACAGCGCGCCGCCGAAAATCTCGCACAGCGCGGCCAGTCCCGAACCCTTGTGCAGGCCGAACGCCGTCAGCGCGCCGAACGGCTCCTCGTGCATGACCTTCGGCTCCACGGTCGGGCGCCCTTCGTGATCGAGCAGCATGCCCGGCGCGACCTTCACGCCCTTGTTATACGCGACGCGCGTCTTGCCGTAAGCGATGCCCGCCGTCGCGAAATCGAGCACGAGCGGGTTTTTGCCGTCGCGCGGATACCCGGCGCAGAACGGATTCGTGCCGAAGCGCCGGTCGATGCCGCCGAACGGCGCGACGAGCGGATCGCCCGCTACGTTCACGAAGTGGAACGACACGAAGCCCGCCTTCGCGCATTGCTCCGCCCAGTGGCCGATGCGCCCGATGTGGTGCGCGTTGCGCAGCCCCACCGCGCACACGCCGAATTTCTTCGCGCGCTCGATGCCGTGCTCCATCGCCTCGTACGCGACGACCTGCCCGAAGCCCTTGCGGCCATCGACGGTCAGCACCGCGCCGGCGTCGCGGACGATTTCCGCGTGCGTGTTCAGCTGCAATTGGCCGTCGGCGAGCGACGACGTGTAGCGCGGAATCATGCCGACGCCGTGCGAATCGTGGCCCGACAGATTGGCCATCACGAGGTGATCGGCTACGAGTTCCGCCTCCCGCGCCGCGCTGCCGGCGTGCTCCCAGATGGCGCGGACGTAGGCATGCAAGGTGTCGGCGGCGATGCGCTGTTCTTTTACTGCGGTTTGGCTCGTTTCGTTCATTGCGACTCTCGTCTCCAAAGTCGATTGCTGACGCGTCGTCTCTACGTGCGACGCGGGGCCTTCTACTTTACAGACGATCAACTGGCCTGACCAGTTTCATTTTCAGCCAAACCAAAGAAAACGCCCGCAAGCGCGGGCGTCAGTCCGACAACCGTGGAAAAAAAGCTCAGGGCGCAGCCGCGATCACTTCCGCCACTGCCGCCGTCAGCTTGCGGGCATACGGCACGTGCAGGAATTCGTTGGGTCCGTGCGCATTCGATTTCGGACCGAGCACGCCGCACACCATGAACTGCGAGCGCGGGAAGCCTTCCTTCAGCGTATTCATCAGCGGAATAGTGCCGCCCTGCCCGATATAGGCGACATCGGCGCCGAAATGCCGGCGTGACGCGTCGTTCAGCGACGACGCAAGCCACGGCGCAAGGTCCGGCGCGCTCCAGCCCGTGGCCGCGCCCGCTTCCGGCTTGAACGTGACTTTCGCGTTGTACGGCGGATCCAATTCGAGCAAGGACTTCAGCTGCGCGACTGCCTCCGTCGCCTCGACGAGCGGCGGCAGGCGCAGCGACAGCTTGAACGCAGTGCGCGGCGCAAGCACGTTGCCGGCGTCCGCGAGGGGCGGCAGGCCGGCTGCGCCCGTCACGGTCAGCGACGGCCGCCACGTCGAATTCAGCAGCGCTTCCTTCGGATCGGTGGTGGTCGGAAGCACGCTGCCTCCATCCTGACCGCAGCTCCACGGCAGCTTTTTCCAGACATCGTCGCCGAGAATCTGCGCCGTGGCTTCCGCTTCGCGCAGGCGTTGCGCCGGAATCGCGCAGTGGAAGTCTTTCGGCAGCAGATTGCCGGTGGCGGCGTCTTCGAGGCGCTCGAACAGTTGCCGCATGATGCGGAACGTCGACGGCGCGATGCCGCCGTAGCCGCCCGAATGCAAGCCTTCTTCGAGCACCTGCACTTCGAGGTCGCCCGCGACGAGCCCGCGCAGCGACGTGGTCAGCCAGAGCTGATCGTAGTTGCCCGCGCCCGAATCGAGACAGATCACGAGTCCGACGTCGCCGAGCCTGTCGCGCAGCGCGTCGATGTACGGCAGCAAGTCGTAGCTACCCGACTCCTCGCACGTCTCGATGATGCCGACGCAGCGCGGCCGCTCGACGCCCTGCGCGTCCAGCGCCGCGAGCGCCGTGATGCTGGCGTAGGTCGCGTAGCCGTCGTCCGCGCCGCCGCGCCCGTAAAGCTTGCCGTCCTCCAGCTTCGGGGTCCACGGACCCAGATCGCTGCGCCAGCCTTCGAATTCCGGCTGCTTGTCCAGATGGCCGTACAGCACGACCGTTTCGGTGCTGCCCGAGCGCGTGGCCGGGGCTTCGAAGAAAATCACCGGCGTGCGCCCGGTCAGCCGCACGATTTCGACTTTCAAGCCTTTGACCGGCTGCGCCTTCACCCAGTCGACGGCGTCCGTGACCACGCGTTCGATGAAGCCGTGGCGCGCCCAGTCGACGTCGAACATCGGGCTTTTGGCGGGAACGGCGATGTAATCGGTGAGCGCCGGAACGATCTCGTCGTTCCATTTGCGGTCGACGAATGCCTGCAGCGCGGACGCGTCGAGCCGGACTGCTTCTTCTTGCGGTGTGCTGTCGCCAGTAGTCATGACAGAGATTCCATGCGGGCAAACCTCCATCATAGACGGGAAACTTCCGGCTCGCGAAGCGTCTCGCGATCTCAGCGCGCGCCGTTGATGACGATTCGCGTGAGCGCCGGATCGGCTTCGATGGCTTCGTCGGTGAACGGGAACCGCTGCCAGTGCTTCGCCGCGAAAAGACGCGTGGCGTCGCCCGAGCGAGGCGAAGCGGGATCGTCCGATTCCGACGGCGCGAGCATGGTGTCCGCCTCGACGCCCGCCGCGCCGTCGGCCGTGAACGTGACGACCTGCATGTAGCTGTCGCCGTGGCCGTTCGCGTCCATCGAATAACCCTTCGGATCGAGCGGACGCCCCGCGCAGACGACCGTGAAGTAGCCGGCGTTGTCGCAGCCGCCGTAGAGCGGCACGTTCGCGCCATTGCGCGTCGTGTAGAGCAGGTCGCCACGCCGCGAATCCAGCGCGAAACCGTTGAGCCGCAGCGAGAGCGCCGCGCCGCCGAGTGCCTGCCGCAACTCCTGCACGACCTCCGGGCTGTCCGTTTTCAGGCCGCTCGGCGTCGCGAGCGGGCGCGCCGGATCGAAGCGCGTCGCGGCCAGCGTCTCGGGCGCGAGCTTCGTGACGCGCCGCCAGAACTCGTCCCACAGATTCGCGCCGCGGGCGTCGATATCGGCCGTGCCGTTCCAGTTGCGCAGCACGTCGCAGGCGTCGTTGAGCGCGCTCGTCGCGTCGCCGGGCGTGCAGACGGCGTCGAGTACCGGCTGACGATACAACTGCTCGGACAGCGAGTGCGTCTCCAGCACGGCCTGCTCGACCTCGGCCCGCGTCACGCCGCCGGGGTCGCGCTGCAGCCGCGCCGCGAGCAGATGCCCGTAGCGGGTGCGCATGGACTGCTCGTAGCGCGTCGCGCCGAGCACGCGCGCGTAGCCGGTGAGCGGGACGTTCGCGTTCGTGAGCCAGTAACTATCGTTGAAATTGCCGACGTAATCGCCGCGAAGCATGCTGGGTAATTGAGTAACCGGCAATGTGCCCGGCTGCGCGCCCGGCGTCGTGTTAGAGGGATCGCTGCGCCACATGCAGGCGGTTTTCGAGCCGTCGAGGACAGGCACGCCGGGCATCCGGCTCGCCAGCGCGCGGCCCGTCGGCGTCGTGCAGGCGTCGGCGAGCGCATCGGGCACGCCGGGAATCGGGCCGATATCCGCGAACCACGCGCGCGGGTCTCCCCGGCCGATGGCGAACGTGTTGGCCCACGGTATCGCTTTGTACCGCTTCTGTATCGCGATGAAATCGTCGAGCGAGCGAGCCTGGTCCCATGCGAAGAAGTTCTCGAAACTGCGCACGTTGTCCGCGTTGACGTCGGCGAACGCGTAGGCGCGCTGCGCGTTCCAGCCGAGGCCGGCGTTCATGGCCGACAGATCGACGACCGGACCGAAGCGCGTGCGATACAGCGTGCGCGACACCGATTCGAGCGAGCCGTCCGCGCGGCGCACGCGCACGGTGAGCGGCACGGGGGTCATCGCCTGGCTCGCGCCGTCGAAGAGATAATGCGTCGGGTCGGCGGGATCGAGCGTCATTTCGAAGAGGCCGAAGCGGCGGCCCGTCGAAACGGTATGCGTCCACGCGATGTTTTCGTTGAAGCCGAGCACGACGAGCGGCATGCCGAGAAACGACACGCCCGCCACGTTCAGGCGGCCGGGAATGGTCAGTTGCGCCTGATAGAAGCGGTCCGGGCCTTGCCAGGACCAGTGCGGATTGCCGAACAGGATGCTGCGCTTCTCCCGCGTGATCGGCGCGCCGAACGCGAGCGCGTTGCTGCCGAGGCCGGGCATGTCGCCGACGGCATCGCGCCGCTCTCTCCTGTCCAGCGACGCGGCCGGCGGCTGCGCGCCCGGCTTCGGGTGCGCCGCCGCGATGGCCTGCACGAAACGCGCCGATCCGCCCGCCAGATTCGCCGCGATCACGCGACGGTAAATGTCGTCCGGCTCGATGTCCTCGACCCACGGCTGGCTGCGGCAAGCGGCGTGCGCGCCGGGAAACTGGCCGGCTTTCAGATCGGCCAGATAATGGTTGTAGCCGGATGCGAAACCGTCGACGAGATCGCGCAACTCGGGCGGCTGCGCGGCGCGATAACGGTCGACGGCGGCTTGGTCGTCGACTAAGCGGAAGAAGAAATCGGCGTCCAGATTGCGCGGCTGGCCGAACGTCGATCCGCTCGGCAGGCGGGCGTCCGCGCCGAAGTACGCGGACCGCTCGCCGCGATAGGTCACGAAGCCATCGGCGAGCGTGCAGAGCGTGTCTTGCGCCTGCGCATAGCCGTAGCCGAAACCGAGGCTGCCCCAGTCGGCGGCGCGGACGTGCGCAATGCCGGACTGCGTGCGGCGGATTTCGGCGCTGTACGGCGTGTCCTTGCCCGGCGCGGCGCGCGCCCGGTCGGACGCATCCTGCGACGACGCGCAGCCGGCGAGCACCGCGCTCAAGATCGCGCTGAAGATCGCAAGCCTGATGGTCTGATTCATCGAGGGAGTCCTTCGGTCCAGTCGAGTGGGTCGGATGCCGCAACTGCGTTCGCGACGTTCGCGGCAGTATCGCATTGAGCGAATGATGAACCCGCCAAAAGTTAGCGGTTCAGTCGGCGGTGTTGCGGAGGCACGGGTGGCGCTTGCGTCGGATGAACCGGCGGCTCAAGCTCAACTGTCGGCCTGCCAAAACGTGGCGGCCTGCCAACGCACCCGCCAGTCGCGTCCGATGAACCGGCATCCCAGTTCAATGCAGAATCACGATCCCGACGCTTTTCCAGACGACCCACGCCCCACGGCGCCCGAGCGCCCCGCACCGGGCGATTGCTGTCAGAGTGGCTGCAATCCCTGCGTATTCGACATCTATCAGGCGGCGCTCGAACGCTATCAGGCGCAATTGCGGGACTGGGAGGCGCGGCACGCGCGGCCGTAGCCGGCGGTTCGTGCGCAGCGCCGCGCCGGGCGCTATGCTTGTCGCCCATTACTACCCGGACCGCAACGGTCCGCATCACGTCAAGGAGCGCAAGACCATGTCCCTCTCGATGTATCGCGCGTCGATTCCGGTGTTTATCCGCGGGCTGGAAGTCTGCTCGTCGCTATTGGAGAAAGGCGCCGCCTTCGCCGACGGAAAAGGCCTCGCCCACGCCGATGTCATCGCCGCGCGGCTCGCGCCCGACATGCTGCCGCTTTCCGCGCAGATCCAGCGCGCGAGCGATACCGCGAAGCTCTCGGCGCAGCGTCTTTCCGGCGTCGATGCGCCGAAGTTCGAGGACAACGAGGACAGCTTCGCGGCGTTGCAGGAACGCATCGCGAGGACGATCGCTTACTTGAAGAGCATTCAGGAAGCGACGATAGAAGGCAGCGAGACGCGCACCGTCACGCTCAAGTTTCCGGACTTTTCGCCGTCGTTTTCGGGCGTCGATTATCTATTCGGCTTCGGATTGCCGAACTTCTATTTTCATGTCGCGACGACTCACGACATCTTGCGCCACCTCGGCGCGCCGATCGGCAAGCGGGATTATTTGGGGCCGCTGAAGTGAGATCGGCGAGTTCAATCAGGTTGTGCTCGGGATCGCGCACGTGGACCGAGCGCAGCATCTGCGTCGCGCCCGTGCGCTCGACCGGTCCCTTGATGCCACGTTAATACGCGAAAGCCGCTCGATCACCGGGACCAGCGGCACCGCGGCGATTCAACACAGGTCGAGCGCGCCCGATACGGGCAAAAGTGCCTTTGCCTCCAATTCGGCGCCGCACACATGCAGATGAATCTTTGATTGCCAAAACGAAAGGCCATGCGACGTGAGCCGAAGGTTTCGAGTTGCATTTCAACCGTCGACGCAGAAGCGTTTCGTGGCTTCCACGTCGACGCGGTTGAGAACCAAATGGTCGAGGTGATGGTTGAGACATGGCCGGCTCCGTCGAAACCGGCCATCATCGCCTTTGCTTCACGCCGCTTGCTTCGCCGCGATCTGCTTGCGCCAGCCGGCCAGAATACGCCGCGCGAGCGCGTCGTAGTCGCCGCCGAAGTGATGATCGCCCGGCAGCTTCACCACGTCGATGCCCGTCTTCGTCAGCGCCGGGCACAGCGTGTCGTCTTCCTTTTCGCCGTAGATGCACTGGACCATCGCGGGCGGCAGTTGCGCGAGTTCCGGCTTCACCTTGAGCGCCTTGTCGCTCGCCTTCATGCCGAGCCAGCCGGTCACGCGAATCTGGAAATCGGCCTCAGGCGCGAAGCCCATCAGCGAGATATACGAGACCTGGCGCCGCACGTCGTCGGGCAGACGGTTGTACGCGAACGGCATCACGTCCGCGCCGAACGAATAGCCGACGAGCGCCACGTGGCTCGTATGCCAACGCGCGCCGTAGGTGCGCACCACGCGGGCGATATCCGCTGCCGTGCGCTGCGGCGACTTCTCGCTCCAGAAATAGCGCAGCGAATCGATGCCGATCACCGACACGCCGTCGCGCTGAAGGGCGAGCGCCATCGTCTTGTCGAGGTCGCGCCAGCCGCCGTCGCCCGAAATGACGATGGCGAGCAAGTCGGTCGGCTGCGACGCGCGAAGTTCGATGAGCGGCAGGTCGGACACGTCGTTCGCAGCAGGTGCCTCGGGTTTGGTCAGATGCGGCGCGGTCATTGCCACGAGCGCGTCGGCCTTCGTGCGGCCGGGTTGCCACGCGGCGCGCTCCATGAAGCCCGGCAAGCCTTTCATGTGGATGATGGTCGGGTCAGGCGGACACGGCTTGAAGCGCGCGTCGAGCGTGGCTTCCGGCGCGAGCGACACCGCGCCCGCCACCGTGTTGTCCGGCGCCTGGCCGAGCGCGTGTTCCGCGACCGTCGCGCCCTGGCCCGCACCGGCGAAAATCGGCGAGAAATAGCGGCTCGTCTGTACCGTGCGTTCGAGCTGGTGGCTCATGTCCTCCGCATCGCCGACGAGGTTGTGGCACGTCTCCTTCTTCTCGGCGGCAAGGCGCGCGGCGTAGCGCGGCGTATCGACGCCGACGACCATCGCGCCCTTGGCCGCGAGCGCATCGGCGGCTTGCTGGTCCGACTCGCTCCAGCCGCTTTTCTCCGACAACAGTACGACGAAGCCCGTCATCGCGCCAGCCGGTTTCGTCACTGTGACCTGCCCGTAGCGGCCGCCCGAAACGGTGTTCGCGTGCGCCGCGCCGATCAGGGAGACGCCGCAGACGGCGGCCGCCGCGAGCGCCGCCAGTTTCTTGCCAAACTTGTTCATGAACGCCAGCCTCCCGCCAGCAACGAGAGGTCCGCCAAAGTGAAAAACACGCTGACCGAACCGGACGCCGCGAGATAACGCGGCTCCCAGTGCGGCTGAAACTTGCTTTTGAATCCGCGCAGGCCGCGGAAGTTGTAGAAGCGCCCGCCGAAGCGCCATACGAGCCCCGCCAGCCGATGCCAGTGCGATGCGAGCGGCGTCGGCTCCATGCCCGACAGCGGCGCGATGCCGAGCGACAGCGATTTGAACCCCGCCTCCTTCAGATGCAGCGCGAGCTTGGTGAAGAGGTATTCCATCGCATACGACGAGGCTTCCGCCACGTGACGCATCACGCCGACGGTCGCTTCGGTGTTGAGGTCCGTCGTCATGAAGGTGACGAACGCCACCGGCACGCCCTGCTGACGCACGAGCAGCACCGACTGCGCGGCGAGATATTCTTCGTTGAACGCCGCCACCGAGAAGCTTTTCTCACGCGCCGAGCGGCTGTCGAGCCAGTCGTCGGAAATCTCGCGCAGCATCGGCATGCTTTCCGCGATTCGGTCCGGGCCAATCAGTTCCGTATCGAAGCCGTCGCGTTCGCCGCGTTTCAGCGCATAGCGCAAATGCGCGCGGTGCGAGCCCTTCAAATCGAACTCGGACAGCGCGACGTGCGCTTCCTCGCCGAGCTTCATCAGCGTGAGACCGGCGTCGAGATAGAGCGGCAGCGCGTCGGCGCGCACCTGATAGAACGCGGCGCGACCGTTGTGCGAATGCGCGAGTTCGACGAAACGGCGAATCAGCCCCGCCCACTCGCTGCGCGGGCCGACCGGATCGTGCAGCGCGGCCCACGTGCGGCCGTGCTTCGCGTACATGAGAAACGCCTCGCGCGACTCGGAGAACAGAAAGCTCTTGTCGCCCATCATCGCGAGGCCGGCGTCGCTGCGCTCCTGTGCGCGGAAAATGCGCGCGGCATCGGCGAGGTCCTGCGGCGCGGGCATCTCGAAGCGGCCCGCCGCCGGGCGCAGCAATTGCCAGACGGCGAACGCGCACGCGAACACGCCCGCTGCGAGCGTCGCGCGCAGCGCACGCGGCGCGCGCTCGTCGAACGCGAATTGCCACCACAGGTCCGTGTTGTACGGCACGTCGCGGAAGGCGAAGAACATGATCCATACCGCGACCGCCATCACCATGCCGACGGAAACGAGCCACGTCGCCGTGAATCGCTCAGCGAAAAGCGACGCCCGGCGATTGAAGCGCTCGCGCGTCAAGACGAGCAGCGCGATGAGAAACGCGAGAACGCCCGCTTCGATGAATGCGAGCCCCTTCGCCAGCGACAGCGCGAAGTTCGCGACCGCGAGAATCAGCGCGACCCACCACGCGGCGTCGAGCCGGCGCATGAGGCCGCGCGCCACGAAAAGCAGCATGACGCCCATCACGCTGCCGAGCAGTTGCGAGCTTTCCAGCACCCACAGCGGAATCACCGTCTGCAAGAGCGCGATGCGCATTTTGAATGCGGGCGTCGCGCCGGAGATGACGAGCATCGACCCGGCCGCGAACGCGACGATCGCGAGGAACAACGGCGCGAGCGACGACACGCGCCGCGGATGCAGGAACGAAAAGCGGCCTTTGAGCGCGCGGCCTTCGAACGCGGCCATCACGGCCGCCGAGAGAATCAGCGGCAGACCGAAATAAATCGCGCGATAAGCGAGGAGCGCGGCGAGCACGTCCGGCGTCGCGACGTTGCGGCCGAGCGCGAACACCATCGCTGCCTCGAACACGCCGACGCCGCCCGGCGTATGGCCGATCATGCCGAGCAGCATCGCCGTCGAGAACACCGTCATGAATTCGCCGAAGCCGACGTGCGCGCCCGGCAGCATCGCCCAGAGCGCGAGTCCCGCGCCGAGCACGTCGACGACGGCGAGCGCCGTCTGCGCGATGAAGTCGCGGCGCGTCGGCACCGTGAACGCGAGCCACGTCCAGCGCGAACGCAGCGTGCGCTGCTCGCTGCCGCAGAAGACGAGCATCGCGACGAACACCGCGAGCAGCGCCGCGCCGAGCACGCGCAGTATCGCGGGCGAAAGATGCAGCATGCTCGCCACCGTGCCCGCCGAGCACAGCATGCCGAGCGCCGCCATGAACGCGAGCGAAAGCGCGAGCGTCACGCCCGTGAAGATCGACAGCCGGCCGACCTGCGCGGGCGTCACTTCCGCCGCGCCGTAGACGCGGCAGCGCACCGCCCCGCCCGTCAGCGCGCCGAAGCCGGTGACGTTGCCGAGCGCCGAGCCGACCGTTGCGCCGACCCACAGCAGCGAACGCGGCACCGCGACGCCGATGTGCCGCAAGCCGACGGCATCGCGGCCGACGAGCGCGGCGAAACTCAGCGCGGTGGCGAACAGCGCCGCGCCCCACGCTTGCAGCGAGAGCAGCCGCAGCGAGCGCACGACCGACTTGTAATCGACCGTATGCGACAGATGCTGGAACACGACGAGGAGCAGCGCGCACACGAGAACCGTGAGCGCGGGCGCGGCGAACCGTTGGAGATCGAGACGCGCGAAGCAAGAGCGTCCGAACGTGCGAATGGCGCGAAGCGAGGTGAACGACTTTCTGCGAGACATGCGTTTTCTGAACTTGCTCGCGCCGCGATCCGGCGATGACACTGCCGGCTGCGGCGCAAATCGTTGTTATCGGGGGCGGCGCATGATGCACAGTGGGCGCGCCGCGTCGGTATTCGCCTGCGGCTCGCCATACAAAACGGTTTGCGCGTAAGAAACGCCTGTATAACGGCTACGGTTGACCCAACTTGACCGATATTCGGGAAAGCGTCGGGAGCGAAGGCTGCTTCAATACGAGCGCGCCGCGCATCATCGGCGAGAAGACTAAGCGGATTAACACCACCAAAGGCATCGGAAATATGAGAAAAAGTGTCACAAGCACGTTGGCAGTCTGTTTCGCGCTGGCGGTCACCGGCTGCGTCAGCACCGACGACGCGCTGCTGAAAACCGTGCCGATCGGCTCGGGCGCGTCGACGCTCGCGACGTTGGATTTCACGAAGTGCGTCAAGGCGCGGTGGACGCCCATCGCGCCGCGCGTGCGGGAATATGGCCTCGGCCCTGATTCGCTGGCGGTATCGGTTCCAGGACAGGGCGGCTCATCGGCCATTTTGGTGGTCGCGCAGCCGGCGGCGTACGGCACCGGCTACACGATCTACGGCGACAGCGCGGCCGGCAGCCGCTACGTCACGGCCGCGCACGCCTGCGACTGAAGCACGCGGCGTACTTACGACGGCTTGCCGTTGCGCATGTCGACGCCGGCGAGGTGCGTGCCGACGATCCGCCCGATCAGGTATCCGTCCGACGCGCACGCGTTGGTGCGCTCCTTGCCATCCCACTGGATCTTGTACTGATCGTCTTGCGAGTGGATCGCGGACGGGTCGAACTTGCCGAGCTTGGTCTTGAGCGGCTTGCCGCCGTTTTCACGCACGGCCTCGCCGACGAGCCGGTTCCATGTCAGCGCATAGCCGTAGCGCACGCCGTCCGCGAAGGCGGCGTTGTCGCAAACCTGCGCGGGCGGCGTCGTCTTGACGGTCACGCGATACCCGTTCGCCCCGCCGATCAGGATGCGCTGTTCCGTCGGCCCCGAAGGCTGCGCGGCGGCCTTCGCCGCTGCGGCTGCGGAGGCCGCCTGCGCGGCTTGCGCAGCCGATGCAGCCGCGGCCGCGTCGGCGCTCTTCTGCTGATCGGGAAGCGGCGCGCATGCAGCGAGCGCGACCGCCGTTGCCAGCGCGAATGCCGCGCTGACGCCTTTCGTTCCGTAAGTCATCGACCTGCTCTTCACCTGCGCGTTTCCCATCTCAAAATAAACCGGGCTCTACCTTACCATTCCGGTGCGAATCCTCGGAGTTTTGAGAAAAGGGGACGCGGTGCGCGCGCGACGCCGCCGTGCCGCGAAGAACGGCTCAGGACGCCGACGACGTGTTGCCCATCGGCATTTCGATGCCCCGCCGCGCCATTTCGACGATCAGGAAGGTTCGCCGCGTGACATGAAAGCGCGCGAGCAGGTCGCTCGAATATTCCTTGGCCGTGTTCTCGCTGATGTTCATCTTGCGCGCGATGGCCTTGTTCGACAGCCCTTGCAGCAGATAGCGCAGCGTTTCGGTCAGGCGCGGCGGAAGATCGAGCGATTCGATGGTGACGCCCGCATGCGTCGAGACGGGCTTCGGGCTGTGGCCGCCCTTGCCGAGCACGGTGTTCGGCAGATAGACGCGCCCGTTGAGAATGGTCTTCAGGGCTTCGCGAAACACGCTCGCGCCCTGCTCGCTGCCCTTCGAGATGAAACCGCACGCGCCGTTTCGAATGCACTCCAGCACGGTATCGCGGTCGTCCTGAGCGGACAGCATGATGGTCTGAACCTCGCGCTCCTCCTCGCGTATCCAGTTGAGCAGGTCCATGCCGGTGGCCTGGCCGCGCAAGTGATAGTCGAGAAACATGAGATCGTACGAATTCGCCGAGAGCTTCGCTTTCGCCTGCTCGAATCCATCGGCTTCGTCGATCTCGAGCAAGGGCTCGTTCGCGAGGATCAGCGTCTTCATCGCGCTGCGCGTGAGCCCTTCGTCCTCTACCAGCAATACTGTTTTGAAATAGCCGTTTTCCATTGCGAGTCCCCGAGAACGCTTCCGATATTACGCGCGCCCGTCATGGATCGAACCCCTCCATTCGAAGGGATACGTTCGGCAGTCTCCCAGAATCTTCGCCGTTCCCCGCCGCCGCCGGGTGTCGGGCGGCGCGCGGCCGGCCGACACTCGACGCATCCGTCACGAAGAGGAGAACGCGATGCCACCCCGCTCATTCGACAACGAAAGCGAATTCGCCCTGTGGCGCATCAAGCGCGCGCGCCCCGACGACTCCGCGCGGCGCGTGCTGATCGCGCACAAGGACAAGTCCATCGCGGATTCGCTCGCGGTGCAGCTTCGGCTGAAAGGCTTGCAGGTCATCCACGCGCAGGATCTGGCGTCGGTGCGCGCGCTGCTGCATAGCTGGCAGCCGCAGGCGCTCGTGCTCGATACGGCTCTGGACAGCGATCCCGGCTATGTCTTCATTCGCACGCTGCGCATGGACGCCGACGTGACGGGGCGCTTGCTCGTCGCGATGAGCAACGTGTGGCCCGCCGATCCGGTGCAGAAGCTGAAGGACGCCGGTTTCGACGCGCATTGCAGGCGTCCGTGCTCGACATGGCGCATCGTCGATCTGGTCGATGCGTTCTTTACCGCGCCGCTCGCGCGGTGAGCGGCGGGCCGGTTCAGCGCCCCGGTCTCATGGCGAGCGACGCGGACACTTCGCTTCCCGGCGCAATGACGACGACGCCCGTTCCGCCGATACCTTGCGCGTCGAGATTGAAGCCGTCGCTCACATGCGAGACCGGCTCGACGCACAGATACCTGCCGCCTGCCGGGCAATGCACGACCGCATGTTCCAGCGCGCCGTCCGCTTCGAGCGCGAGCGCGCGGCCATCGGCATAGAGAAGCGTCGCGCGGCCGTCCCAGCCGCTCAGATACCGCGTATAGCCGTCCGACTCTTTCACATGACGGCGCGGCGGATGCTCGTCCGATGGTCCCAGCGCGATCTCGGCTTCGTGACGCCAGAGCGTCGCGGCGTCGAGTTCGGCTTCGAGCGCCGCGAAGTACGGATGAAAACCGAAGCCCGTCGGCATCGGATGCGGCGAGCGGTTGACGACGCGCATCGACAACCGTGCGCCGTCGGGGGCCGCTTGAATCGTCTGGATCGCGTCGAACGCCCACGGCCAGCCGTGCTCGCCCTCGCGATGCGTGTAACGCAGTTCGATGCGATCCGCTTCGTGACGTTCGACGCGCCATGCCGCGTACTGGCCGAAGCCATGCAGCGCGTGCGCCATGCCAGGGAACGTCGCCAGTCGGACGCGCTCGCCGCCGGGCGCGGGAAACTGCGCATCGCGCACGCGGTTCGAGAACGGCACGAGCGGATAGCTGCCGCCCTTCGGCCACGCGTCACACGGCCAGCTCGACGCAGTGATCGGCACGAGCCAGTCATGCGCGCCGGTTCCGTCGTGCGTCGTGAAGCGCGTGATGCGCCCGCCAGCGGCCGGCGCGACCTCGATCACATGCGAGCCGTTCGCCATGCGAAGGCGCGGCTCGGCGCGTAATTCGATGACCCCGCGCATCGGCTGCGAAGACGTCATTGCCGCTGCTCTTTCACGCGCGAGACCAGTTGCGTCGGACTCACGAATTGCAGCGCGATCAACACCCAGACGAGCGTGATGGCCATGTAGATCATCGCCATCGCGTCGATGGATTGCGGCGCGCGCACGCCCGTCGAAAACACCGCGTAGTACAGGGCGACGACGAGCGTCTGGGTCGTGGGCCCGGCGGTGAAGAACGTCAGCTCGAACATGCCGATGGTCCGCACCAGCACCAGCAGCCCCGCCGCGAGCATGCCCGGCACGAGCAGCGGCAACAGCACGTAGCGGAAATAGCGCACGGTGTTCGCGCCGAAAATGCGAGCGGCGGATTCCAGATTCGGATCGATCTGCTCGATGAACGGCGTCATCACCAGAATCACGAACGGCAGCGCAGGCACCAGATTCGCGAGAATCACGCCGGTCAGCGTGCCCGCGAGATGGAACTTGTACATGACCGTCGCCATCGGGATGCCGTAGGTCACGGGCGGGACCATCAGCGGCAGCAGGAACGCGAGCATCGCGAAGCGCTTGCCGGGAAACTGCACGCGCGCGAGCGCATACGCTGCAGGCACGCCGAGCACGATGGACAGCAGCACCACCGCGCCCACCACTTCGAGCGTCACGAGCAGCACGCTCGACAACTGGAAGTCGCTCCACGCCTGCGCGTACCAGTGCAGCGTGAAACCCTGCGGCAGCAGCGTGCCGAACCAGCGCGTCGCGACGGAATTCACCGCGACCGTCGCGATGAGAAGCAGCACGTTGAGCAGGAAGAAGCCCATCGTGACCCAGACGAACGCCTTCCACACCCTGTCGCGCAGGCTCGCTTGCTGTTTCATGTTCTTGCCGGAGCGTTGAGTCGGCGCGGGGGCCTGCCAGGCGGGCGCCGCGCGGTTGTCGGTTGCCATTATCCCTTCCCTCCGGTCACCGGGCCGGTGTAGAAGAAGCGGCGCGCGCCGAGCATGCCGCCCACGACCAGCAATTGCACGAAGCCCATCACGATCGCGATCGTCGATGCGAGCGAATAGTCGTAGCTTTCGAACGCAGCTTCGGACGCGGCGATCGAGATCACGCGCGTCGGACCTGCGGGCGCGCCGAGCAGCACCGCCGACGGAAACACCGAAAACGCCTGCACGAACGAAAGACACGCGGTCATCGTGAGACCGGGCAGCAACAGCGGCAGATAGATCTGGCGGAACTGCTGCCACGGACTCGCGCCGAGCGTGGCGGCGGCGCGCGCGAGCGTCGGGTCGATCCCTGTCACGTACGAAAGCGTCAGCAGGAACGCGAACGGAAAGCCCGACACGATCAGCGAAATGAGCACGCCCCAGTAGTTATGCGTGAGCCGCACTTCGTCGCCATAAAGATGAAGCGCCTGAACCGCCTGCGGGAACCAGCCGTTCGGGCTGAAGTACGTGAGCATGCCGTCGGCGATCAGCACGGTGCCGAGCGTCACCGGAATGACGAGCAGCGTGGTCACGAACTTCTGATACGGCGACGAGCGCCGCAACGCGAACGCGACCGGCACCGAAATGCCGACGTTGATGATCGTCGCGGGCACGGCGAGCTTCAGCGTGACGATGATCGTCGGCCACATCGACGTATCGGTGAAGAACGTCACGTAGTTCGCCCATGCGCCGCCGCCGTTCATCGGATTGAACGACAGCATGAGTCCGTACGCGAACGGATAGATGAACAACGCGATGATGAAAACGAGCGCCGGCGCGACGAGCCAGCCCTTCGGGTCGCGCTGCGCTGGAAGCGCGATCATTTTTCTTCTCCGTACACGAGCGCCTTCGCCGGCGACACGCGCAGCACGATTCGCTCGCCTTCCGCGCATTCGCCCGCGATGCGTGCCCACAGCTTGCCGAACGCAGTATTCACGCGAATCAGCGAATCGCGGCCGCCGTATTCGACAGTCTCGACGTGCGCGTCGAACGCGTTCTGATCGCCGGGCGCGGCGCGTTCCATGTCTTCCGGACGCAGCGCGACGCTCACGTTCTTGCTGTCGAAGCCTTCCATCGGCGTGCCGAAGAGACGCACGCCGTTCGCGCTCACGGCGACCGTATCGCCCTGCGTGCCTTCGAGCGTGAACGGCGCGACATTGCGAAAGCCCATGAAACGCGCGACATGCAGGTTCTTCGGCCGCGAATAGACTTCTTTCGGCGGCGCGACTTGCTGCACGACGCCCTCCTTCATCACGACGATGCGATCCGCCATCGAAAGCGCTTCGTCCTGATCGTGCGTCACGTAGATGGTCGCGCGCTCCAGCTTGCCGTGAATGCGGCGGATTTCGGCGCGCATTTCGATGCGCAGCTTCGTGTCGAGATTCGAGAGCGGCTCGTCCATCAACACGAGCGGCGGTTCGATGACGATCGCCCGCGCGATCGCCACGCGCTGCTGCTGGCCGCCCGAGAGCTGGCCGGGGAGCTTCGCGTCGTGGCCCGTGAGTTGCACGAGTTGCAGCGCCGCTTTCGCGCGTTTGACCGCTTCCGCTTTCGACACGCCGCGCATCTTCAGTCCGAAGCCGACGTTATCCAGCACGGACATATGCGGAAAGAGCGCGTAGTTCTGAAAGACCATGCCGAAGCCGCGCTTCTCGGGCGGCAGGACGTCGATACGCTTGTCGTCGAGCCAGATGCCGCCGCCCGTCAGCGGCTGCAATCCGGCGATGCAGTTCAGCGCGGTCGACTTGCCGCAGCCGGACGGCCCGAGCAGCGCGATGAACTCGCCGCGCTGGATGTTGAGATCGAGTCCCTTCAACGCGGCGAGCTGATGTCCCTGCGCGTTGGTGAAGCTGCGCGAGACCGAGTCGAGGCGCAACTGCTCAAAAGTGTGCTTCATGGCGATTTCCCGTTGCGCGAGCGGCGACGCCCCCGAAGGAGCGCCGCCGCCCAAAGCCCTGCGAGTGCGATGTGCTTACTTCGTCTTCTGCGCGCCGATCTCGCGGTCCCACTTCTGGAACGCGGCGACCATTGCCTGCGCATTCAGCGGCACGACGTGCGGCCTGTCAGCCAGCAGCTTCGCGTACTCGGGGCGGCCGAACTTCTGAATCACTTCCTGGCTCTTCGCGGGCGCGGCGGACAGCGGCACGTCCTTGACTGCCGGGCCGGGATAGAAATAGCCGTCGTCGTACGTCAGCGCCTGTTGCGCGGGCTCCAGCATGAAGTTCATCAGCTTGTAGAGCACGTCGAGCTTTTCTTTCGGCACGCCCTTCGGAATGACCATGTAGTGAGCGTCGTTCACCCACGTCATGTTGTCGAACGCCTGCACCTTGAATTCAGCCGGCACGATGCCGAGCGCGCGCGGATTGATGTCCCATCCGGTCACCGTAACGGTCATGTCACGCGTGCCTTCGCCCAGCTCCTTCATCACGGCCGACGTGCCGCCCGGGTAGTAAGGAATGCAGTCGTTCAGCTGCTTGAGGAACGCCCAGGTCTTGTCCCAGCCGTTGACCGGGTCCATCGGATTCTTGTCGCCGAGCACGTACGGCAGGCCCATCAGGAACGTGCGCCCCGGACCGGAGTTGGCCGGACGCGCGTAGATCAGCTTGTTCGGATGCGCCTTGCACCACGCGAGCAACTGATCCGGCGTCTTCGGCGGATCGCTGACCTTGGCCGGGTTGTATTCGAGCAGCGGGCCGGCGGGCATGTAGGTCACTTCGAGACCGTAGCCTTGCGCGATGTCCTGCATCTTGCGCGGACCGGGCGCGTACTTGTCCAGCACGCCGGGGAACACGGCGGCGTGCTCGGGCAGCAGCTTTTCCCACAGGCCCTGCTGGATGCCGGCGGCGAGCGCATCGGTGCCGGTCACGACGAGGTCGATGTCCGAGCGGCCTGCCGCCTGCATCGCCTTGATCTTGCCCGGCAGTTGCGGCGCGGGCGCGTTGGTGAACGTGATGCTGGACACGAGGTCCGGGTACTTCGCCTTGAACGCTTCGAAGCCCTTCTGCGTCAGTTGAAGATTGCCGGCGACGTCCACGATGTTGATCGCCACCGGGTCTGCCGCCTGAGCCGCGCTCGTCGCGAACGCCGCGCTCACGGCGACGCACAGCGCCGCCAGTTTCACTGACAGTCCTGCCTTGAAAGCCATGTTGTCTCCTCACTTCTCTCGCAACCGCTATTGGGACGAGGTCCGGTCGCTTGTCGATTCTGTCGATGAAGTCGATCGCCGGCCTGTTCGTGCTTCGTTCTGATCGTGCTCGGTGCGCTGTCTCTTGGTCTGTCGGTCGGCGCCCTCGCATCGTTATTAGCTCACGAAGCTGAAAAATAGCCAACCGAATCATCGTATGTCAAGCAAATCGGCAGTGGCTTTCCCTGTTTCCTTGCAGCATAGAAAGGCAGTTTCATGCGTGGTGGCGCGGCGTTGCGGCCGGCTGTCGGGATATACCCGGAGCGCGCCGTTACCCCGCTTGTTTTACTTCTTTTAACCGGCGTTTCCTGCCAGCGTGCGGTCGAATGCCAGCAGAGCCCGCGCTTCGCGCTCGACGGCGGGCAGCGCATGCTCAGGCGTTGCGGAAAGGAGCGGCAGGATCGGACCCATGTCCGCGATGCCCGAAAGCGTGACGGCGTCGTGCAGCACGCGTATCAGCGAGATGTCGTCCCGCAGTGTTTCGAGCGGAAGAAAGCGGTCGTAGAGATGCTGCGCTTGGCCCGCCTCTTCGGCCTTCGCGGCGCGCAGCAGCCCCATCACGGCGTGCGGAGCGATGCAACCCGAGCCGGTCGTCCAGGCGGCGAGGCCGAAGTCGCGCGTGTGGAGCAGCGCGGGCCGCTCGCCCATACCGGATATCACTTGCGACGCCGGCACGCTGTCGAGAAGCCGCCGCAGGAACGGATCATCGGACGGGTCGGGACGCACGATCGCATATTTGACGGCGAGCAGCGTGCCGTCGGCGACGAGCGCCGCGAGCGTATCGACGTCGATGTAGTCCTCGCTCTTGATGTAGAGCGTGAACGGCATGCCCGCGATATCAGTCAGCCGCCTGAGGCCCGTTGCGACGCCCTGCGGCGTGGTGAATCCTGCGAGCGGCAGGACCATCGCGGTGCGGTAGTCGGTCTGCGCAAGAATGCGCGCCTGATCGAGCATCTTTCCGTAGTCGGGGCCTATCGCCGGAATGACGCGCGTTTGCGGCCCGGCGATTCGCGCCAGCATGTCGAGCAACTCACGGTATTCGCTCACTGCGACGTGATAGAGGTTGGCATTGCCGCCGTACAGCAGCGCGCGTACGCCGCCAGCTTCGATATGCGCCACCAGCGCGCGGTTCTGAGCCTCGTCGAGCGAATAGTCGCCCCGCCGCGCAAGGGGCGGCACGGCCATGACGCTTTGGGAGAACTCACTGACGGTGATCGGTTCGACTTTCATGAATGACGCCTCGCTTGGCATGGGCTGACCGTGCGTGGAAGCTAGCAAAGGCGGTATCAAGTTGTCAAACAACTTCACGGACCAAAGCGTTAATCAGCGTTTTCCCGCATGCGCCGACGAGAGTCGTATGACATCTAGTTGCCGAACATGCGCTCCAGGGCGCCAGCAAGATGCGTTTTCATCGCCTGACCGGCGCGAGCGGAGTCGCGTGCGCGAATGGCTTCGAGGATATCGCGGTGTTCACGCTGCACGAGCCGCTGCCGTTCGAGCGTCTTCACAAGCGACAGATTGCGCGAGAGATTCATGCTGAAGACAACCTGCTCTTCGATGAACGATATCGCGCTGATGAAGAACTGGTTCTTGGATGCGCGCGCCACTGCGAGATGGAACGCGAAGTCATCGCTCGCGCCGATGCCCTGCTGCGCTTCCACCACGCGCTCCAGTTGATTCCACGCTTGCTCGATGGCGTGAAGATCGTCGTCATCGGCTTTCTGCGCCGCGAGTTCCGCCGCGCCCGCCTCCGTGACGATGCGGAATTCGTAGCAGCGGCGAATGTCGGAGAGCGTTTCGAGCGGGGCGAAGCGCCGCACGTCCGGATCCGGGCGGCGGCCGACGGTCGTGCCCGAGCCGCGCCGCGTCACGATGATGCCGTCGGCGCGCAGACGCGCCAGCGCCTCGCGCACGGTCGGCCGGGAAGTCGCGAAGCGGTCCGCGAGCGCGTGCTCGGTCATGAGCCGGTCGCCTTCCTTGAACTCGCCTTCGATAATGCTGTTGAGAATGTCGCTGTAGATGCGGTCGGCCAAGCCGGGCGACTTACGCTCGTTCATGTTCACGCTGGACAGCTTGTCAGGGTAGACGACGATTGTAAGGCAGATTTTCTGGCAATTGGCTTCCGCGTCGTTGGCATTGAGTCCGGCGAGGCACCCGACGCTCGCGGGCGCCCGCCGTATCTTCAAGCCGTCTCAGCGCGAACCGTTAGAGCGAAAGCAACCGGCGCGCCTCCTTCGCGCTCGCCACCGGACGCCCGTACTCCGCGCACAACGACGCCACCCGGCTCACCAGTTGCGCGTTGCTCTTCGCGAGCGTGTCTTTGTCCCAGCGGACGTTGTCTTCGAGACCGGTCCGGCAGTGGCCGCCCATCTGTAGCGTCCAATGATTCACTTCGAGCTGATGCCGCCCGATGCCCGCCGCCACCCACGTTGCGTCGGGCAAATGCTTCTTCAGTTGCTCGACTTCGAACTCGAGAATCTCGCGCCGCGCCGGCAATGCGTTCTTCACGCCGAGCACGAACTGCACATGGACCGGCCTCTTGAGCAAGCCTTGATTTACCAGATCGACCGTGCTGTACAGCATCGCCAGATCGAAGACTTCGATTTCGGGCTTCACGTTGTGATCGAGCATGAGTTGCGCGAGCGAGCGCACGAAGTCGGGCGGATTCTCGTACACGATCGTCGGAAAGTTCACCGAGCCCGTGGCAAGCGACGCCATATCCGGCTTCAGGTCCAGCATCGCGCCGCGCTGCTCGAACGATCGTCCGCGCCCGCCCGTCGAGAACTGAATGATGATGTCCGGGCAATGCTTGCGGATGCCGTCCTGTAGTTCTTCGAAGCGATGCCGGTCCGAACTCGACCGCTCTTCTTCGTCGCGCACATGCAGGTGCACGAGCGTCGCGCCGGCTTCGTACGCCTCGTGGGTGCTTTCGATCTGCTCGGCAATCGTGATGGGGACCGCCGGATTGTCCTTCTTGCGCGGCACCGACCCCGTAATGGCGACGGAAATGATGCACGGTTCGTTGGTAGTGGCTTGCGTCACGCTTGTCTCCTGTCCGGGGTATCCCCGATTTCGCCGCGAAAACGTCTAACGCCGCCCGGCCGCGTCGGCGAGCAGCTTGCCGAGCTGTTCATCCGTCTGTGCGGGCATGATGTCGAGCGTGAACAGATCGGACCATTCGTACGCCCATCGCGCGACCGGCTCGATGTCGTCGCTCTCTGCCACGCCGAAGCCGTGTATCGACCCGATGCCGTGCCAGCGCCCGAGCAATCGGACGCCGTCCGGCGGCGCGCCGGCGTTCTGAAGAAACCGCTCCGCTGCCCGCTCGCGGACTTCGGGCAGCGCGGTCCAACTGACGATGAACAACATGGCTCGGCCCTCCTTCTGACGATTGCCACGCGACGAACCTAATGCGCCGACGTGGTCCATTCAGTATAGAAGCCGTGGATGCGTCTTCGCAGGCTTGAGCGCAAGCATCGGTCCCGCGTCCGCGCGTTCGCATGGCGCGGGCGAAATGCACTATGCTCATTGCATCGCGGTCAACGCACGACGACCATCGGCGCGGCCACGACCGGCTGCGCATACAAGACGCGCACGGGCGGCGCGTACACGCGGACCGGCGCGCTCACGACCACGACCGGCGGTTTCATCGGCGGCGGCGGCGGCGCGATCACTGCAACCGGCGGCGCGACCGGCACGGCGACGACCGTGCGTGCGGGCACATAGTAGTAAGGCGGCGCGGGCGGCGCGTAGTAGTAGACCGGACGCGGCGGCGGCGCATAGACCACGGCTGGCGCGACGTAGGAGACCTGAACGGCCGTTCCCGCCGACGCGCTCTGCGTGCAGGTCAACGTGAAAGCGGCGGCAGCGGAAAGACTGAGCAGACGGATGTTCATCGTAATGTCCTTTCGTATCGATGGTTTGAATCGCTGAAGGCGCGACCCGAGCAACGATAGCCAAAGGAGAAACGAAAGCGTTAGCGGCAACTTGTGTCGCCGTATGTCGGCGCGGCGCATGACTGCGGACCACGAAATATCTCGACATGATTCGTAGCGCCGCTGTGATTGCCTTCGATGCGCGCCTCAATAAAAATCTCTGTCACCGATTACTTCGCTTTGCATCTCGACAAGGAGAACGTCGTGCAGAAGATTGCCGCTTCAATTGCCTCATTGGCCACATGCCTCGCCCTTCTTTCCGCTCCCGCGTTCGCGCAGACCGCGACGCAGCCGATGGGCGTCTCGCCGCGCGTCGAACGCGGCATGCAGATGCTGCAAACGCGCTTCGCGCAAGCGAACGTCACGCATGACGGCAAGCTCACGCGCGATCAGGCATCCACCGGCATGCCGATGGTCGCGAAGCACTTCGACGAGATCGACGCGCAGAAAAACGGCTACGTGACGCTGCCGCAGATCGAAGCCTTCATGCGCGAGCACGCCGCGCAACGCTGACCGGGGCCATGTCATGGAAACCGCGCCGAAGATCATCGTGCTCGATGACGAAGCCGAACTGCGCAACATGCTTCAGCGGTTTCTCACGTCGCAAGGGTTCGAGGTGCGCGTCGTGGAAAACGGCAAGCGCCTCGACCGTTATCTTCAGCGCGAACCGTACGACCTGCTCGTGCTCGACTGGATGATGGAACCGGAAGACGGCCTCTCCGTGTGCCGCCGCTTGCGCGCCGAAGGCCATACGCTGCCCATCCTCATGCTCACCGCAAAGGGCGATCCGGTCGACAAAGTAGTCGGACTGGAAACCGGCGCGGACGACTATCTGGCCAAGCCGTTTCTGCCGCAAGAACTCGTCGCTCGCGTGCGCGCGCTGCTGCGTCGCCAGAAAATCGCAGCAGGAGATCCGACGTTGACCACGCAAGTCATTCGCTTCGGCGACTTCCGGCTCGATCTCGGCAAGCAACGCCTCTTTCGCGGCGGCCAGCCGTTCGAGATGCACTCGGCGCAGATGCAGTTGCTCAACGCGCTCGGATCGTCGCCGAATCGCGCGGTGAGCCGCGATAACCTCATCGCCCGGACGCGCGGCCGCGAACACGACGCGCTCGACCGCAGCATCGACGTGCAGGTGCTGCGCCTGCGTCAACTGATCGAAGAGGATCCCGCCAAGCCGCGCTTCATCAAGACCGTGTGGGGCGTCGGCTATATGCTGCTCGCGGATATCGAGCCGTGAGCCTCGCGCCGCGCTCGCTTTTCGCGCGCAACGTGCTGCTGCTCGTCGCGCTCGTCGCGGTGAGTCAGGTCTGCGCGCTCGCCGTGCTCCTGCACTTCATCCAGACGCCGCGCATCGAGCGGGCCGCCGCGACGTTCGCCAGTTACATCGAGACACTCGATACGGTGCTGCGCGACATGCCGGCCGGCACGTCACGTCTCGACGCCCGCGCCGATTTGCCTTCGAGCGCGAACACGGAGCCGCCTCGCTCGTGGCTGCGCTTTTATCGGACGTATCAGCGCGATACGTTCGTCGAAAGCCTGCGTCGTCATCTGCCCGCCGACATGCCCGTGCGCTGGCAAGGCGCCGAGACATCCGCCGATGCGCAGCAGCGCTTGTGGATTCGCGTGCACATCGCAGGTGAGCCGCGCTGGATCGCGCTTCCCGTGCCGGAAGCCGCGCATGACGACGGGCTGACCACGACGCTTTTGCTGTCGCTCGGGCTCGGCGCGCTCGCCATCGCGACGGCGTACGCGATCCAACGCCACCTGAACCGCCCGCTTGCCGATCTCGCCGATGCCGCTCGGCGTTTGTCCGCGGGCGGCGAGCCGGGCGTGTTGCCGACCGACGGCCCGACCGAGATTGCGCAGGTGAGCGCCGCGTTCAATCGCATGACAGCGGCGCTCGCCGAAGCCGAGGCCACGCGCGCGCTGATGCTCGCCGGCATCTCGCACGACATCCGCACGCCGATGACCAAGCTGCGCCTCGCCATGGCGATGTCATCGGTGCCGTCGGTGGACGCATCGTTCGCGGCATCGGCGGAAGGCTATCTGGACCAGATCGACACGATCCTCCAGCAGTTCATGGACTACGCGGGCAGCGGCGCGAAAGAGTCGCCTGTCGTCGGCGACATCAATGCGCTGGTCGCGAACCTCGCCGCGGATTTCGCGGGTCTCGGCCACGAGTTCGCGCTGTCGCTCGGGGACATACCGCCGTTCGCGTTCCGTCCCATCGGCATGATGCGCATGCTGATGAATCTGATGCAAAACGCGGTGCTGTATGGCGTCGTCGGGCTCGGCGTGCGCACGTGGATGGACGAAAACACGCGCAGCGTCTGCATCGTCGTGGAGGATCGCGGCAAGGGACTCGGCACGCACGACGCGGAGTCGCTCAAGCAGCCTTTCAAGCGCGGCGGCGGCGAAGGACAGCCCAAGGGCACGGGCCTCGGACTCGCCATTGTGGAGCGCATCGCGCGGCTGCACGGCGGCACGCTCGAACTGCGTCCACGCGAAGGCGGCGGCGCAGAGGCGCGGATCGTCCTGCCGCTGGCCGATGCCGTTGCGAATTGATGCATTCCCGTTGCGCGCGGCGTAGACCATACTGGAAGCGTGGAACTTGCAGGAGAACGGGCATGGTCACCGCTACTGATTCCGCCGACGCGCGTCGGCCCGCCGCCCTGCATGTGCACTTTGCGGACACCGACGGCATCGCGTTTCCGACTCGTTCAGTCGTTCGCGGCGACGCGCTCTATTGCGCCGCCGAGCCGCTTCGAAGCCTCTATACGGTGCAGTCCGGCAGTTTCAAGAGCGTCGCCGTCTGCCTGCCCGCCGCCGACGACACCGCCCCGCGCGCCCAGGTCACCGCTTTTCATTTGGCAGACGAAACGCTCGGGCTCGATGGCATCTGCACCGGCTGTCATCAGAGCGACGCCGTCGCGCTCGAAGATAGCGTCGTGCGCATCATGCCTGTCGGCATTCTCGAGCCGCTGTGCCGTGAATATGCGCGGATGCAGCATGCGCTGCTCGCCATCATGAGCGTGGAAATCGTGCGCGCGGCACGGCTCGCGCTGATGCTCGGCACGTTGCCGGCGCGCGAACGCGTCGGCGCATTCCTGCTCGATTTGTCGTCACGGCTTGCCCCAGACGATTGCGCAGACATGCTGCTACCCATGACGCGCGCCGATATAGCGAGCCATCTCGGACTGGAACTCGAAACGGTGAGCCGGGCGTTGTCGAAGCTGCAACGCGAGCACGCCATCGAACTCACCGGACGGCGTTTGCATATTGTCGACCGGGCGCGGCTCGCGCACGTCTGACGATCGTTCGTTATGCCGTCTATCTTTCGCGAAAGTCCGATTCCGGGCGCGAACCGGACGCAGTGGTGCACGGCGCACTCATCCGGCGCTCGTCTACATAGGGATTTCCACGCGAATATGACGGTTGTCGTCAAAGCGTCAACGGCCGAGACTATGCTTGGAGCACGCGCGCGTGAAGTTTCACGACATCGGCACCGGACTTGCTTTTGATGGCCCGTGAACCCAATGTCTCGCGCATAGTCGAACCCGATTCGAAGCTCCAGCGACGCAACCCACAACACGCCGCTAACGCAGTCAGCGTCCGCCCCGTCGAAACTCGTTTCATGGAGGATGTCATGCGTATTACCGTCAAGCTGGATGGTTTCGAAGGCGCGCCACCCGCCGCCTATGCCATCCTGTGGCTCGACAAGGAAACTCGCCGCTGGTCGCGCGAAGGCCATCTGTCGGTGGATGTGCCGGACTGGGGTGGACTCAGTTCCGCGGCGGACGGCACGCTGATCTGCCATCCGCATGCGCAGCAGCCCGTCTGCAAGCTTGAAGAACTCGATGTGGAAGCGCCCGGCGGCCCGCCCGAAGGCGTCGCCGGGCGCGTGCTGTGGTATGCGGAGGGCGCGTCGAACCCGCGCGTCGGCCGCTGGCATGTGCAGTGCGTCGATCGCGCGCAAATCAAGGCCGAGCACAGCGTATTCGCCGGCGACGAATACTTCTGACGCGGCGCACGCCGAGGTCGGCAAAATTGTCAGGCGTGGTCTTCGGGCATCGGCATCAAGAGGACCGCGAATGACGTGACGCCGATCAGAACGGCGAGCGCGCCGTAATCGAGCGCGGCCTGCCTGTCGAAGACAAGGCCGTGCAACGCGACCATGATGCCCGCGAGCGCCACGAAAACCGCGATCGCCGCCGCGACGATGCGCGCTTCGGCTTTGACCATCGCTTATCTCCACGCCGCCTCGTGCGGCTTCTTCATTCTTATGATGGTCGTTTGCGGCGAGCCGCATTTGACCTGAATCAAGTCGTCCGTTGCGCGATCTGGTGTTTTCCCTTGCCCCATTTCGGACACGTATATTGGTAGTATCAGGAGCCGGCCGCTCGTATTAAAACGGCGGCAAACGGCGCACTGCCGCGTGAAGGCGACGGTCATCGAATCGCGCCCGCGCTTGTCCGAATGAACCTGGGAGGCAAGATGAATCAATCAAAATTCAGCGATCCGTTCAGCCAGTTTGCCGCCATGTTCCAGCAGTATCAGCTACCAGGGTTCGACGTCACCGCCATCATGGAATCGCGGCGCAAGGACGTCGAGGCGCTCGCGGCGACCAATCGCGTCGCGTTCGGCGGCATCGAGGCGTTGCGCGACAAGCAGCTCGAAATCCTGCGCCGCACGCTGGGCGATCTCGAGTCCATCGCGAAGCAGATCGCGTCGTCGTCGGGCAAGCCGCCGTTCAATGCGAACGAGGTCGTGCAGCGCGCGCTGCACAACGCGCTCGCCGACATGCAGGACATCGCGCGCACCACGCAGCAGACGCAGGCCGAAGCCTATGCGCTCGTGAGCAAGCGCATGGAGGAAGCGTTGCAGGAACTGAAGGCTGCGGTCGAGAAGCCGCAAAGCTAACGCTCACTTCTTCGGCTGCGTCGTGATCTGAACGATATCGACGGCCACCCGCTCGCGACCGTAACGGGCCGCGAGCGCGGCGAGCCGCTTGTCGACCGCGCGCAGATACTCGGGCTTCGCCTCGCTGTCGGGGCGCGGGGCGTCGAAAAGCGGCGCGGGCGCGACCGTGAGCACGATCATCTCGGCGCCGAACGGCTTGCCGACCACCCAGTCGCCCATGCTGCCCAGCGTCGCGGTATAGCCGGGCGGCGCCTGATTGTCGCGAGCATGCGCGTTCGGCAGCAGATGCACGACGCTGCCGTCGAGCATGAAGTAATCGACATTCACGTACGAATCGAAGCCGGGAGTCATCAGCTCGACGATCAGCGGATCGCCTTCGGTCAGCCGCGTCTGGTTGGATCGCGTATGCACGGACGCGGGCCGGCCCGATTGCCGGTTGGTCGTCCAGTACGGGCCGAGAACCTTGAGCAGATCGCACTTGTCGTCGGCGACCGGCTGCACGCCGAAGTTCGTCGTCCTGACGCCCGGCACGCGCCCGAGCGCGCCCTTCAACTGCGTCAGGCCGTATTGCTCCGACACGAACCCTTGCACGTCGACGGTCTGGTCGTGAACCGACGCAACGAGCGCCGAGCACGGCACGCTCGCAAGGACCGGCGTGACGGCGGCCATCGTGAGCGTCGGCGTCGTGGCGGCGGGGATAGCGGGCGTGATCGCGGGCTTTTCGGGCGTCGGCATGGGTGTCGGCGGAGCGACCGCGACGGCAGGCGGCGCATTCCCGCCCTTCTTGTGCGCGACGACGTAATACGCTGCTCCTCCGATCAGCGCGAGCGCGACCGCGCCGATCACGGCTGTCGGCAAGCGCGCGGGCATCGCCTTCGGTGATCGCGACGCGGCTGGCAACTCCTCGCTGATCTCATCGAGAAACTGTGCGACAGTCGGCGTGCGCGCTTCGCGCTCGAACGCAAGCGCCGCCTTGAGCGCCTTCCATTGCTTGTTGCCGAGTTGCTCGGGACGCTGCGGCTTCATGCCCGCGCTCTTGGCCTGCGTCGCCGGAACACGGTCGAACGGATGCTTGCCGGTCAGTAGCTCATAGGTGATGCAGGCGAGCGCGTAGATATCGTCGCGCGGGTCGGGCTCGCGATGTTCGAGCATCTCCGGGCTTGCGTACGCGGGCGTGAGCGCACCGAGGCTGCCGGGATCGAACACGGTGGCTTCGCTTTCCTCTTCCGGCCGCTGAATCGCCCGAGCGATGCCGAAGTCGATGACCTTCACTTCCGACGCATCGGTCACGAACACGTTCGCGGGCTTGAAATCGCAATGCACGAAGCCGCGTTCGTGCGCGTAGGCGAGCGCGGTCGCCATGCCCTTGAAGAGCGGAAAGACCTGCTCGAACGGCATGCCCTTATAGTTCGGCGTGCGAAGCATTTTAGACAGCGGCTGACCGGACAGATATTCCATCGTCAGATAGACGATGGCGTTGTCGCGGTCGAAGTCGTACACGGTGACGATATTACGGTGCGCGAGCTGCTGCGCCTTGCGGGCTTCGCGTTGCAGCGCGATCAGCGACTTCGGGTTGCCGCGGAACTGCAGATTCAGCACCTTGATGGCGACATACGGCCGCCTGTCCGACGCCTCCAGCTTGCGCAAATCGAGCGCCTTATAGACGGTGCCCATCCCGCCTATACCGAGACATTCCTCGAGCACGAAGCGATTATTGAGCGTGTCCCCGACGCCCTTCACTTGTTCCGTGTCCGCGAGCACTTGCGTCGCCTGGCCCGATGTCGCGCCGCTCGGGTCGCTGCCCGCGCCCGGGGCGTTGGTCACGCGCGGCGGCAACGGAGGCGGAAAGTCCGGCGGCGCGCGCATGCGCGTTTCGTCATGGCCCGGCTCGAACGCGGTACCGGGTTCGCCTTCGAAGCGCGTGCGCGCCGTGTGCTCGATACGGCGGCGGATGGCGGCATAGATATCCGGCGGCAAAGGATTAGCCGCGTGGGCTTCGTCGAGGATCTGCATGAGCCGCGCGGGCGGGCTGCGCTCGGCGGCCAGTGCGCCGTCGACCCCCGCAAAGAACGCGTCGCGCGACCCGCCTTCGCCCCGGTATGCGCGAAGCGATTCTTGAAAGCTAGTCATCTGTGCGACGCGTTGCGGCTCCGGATGAACGTGGTCGGCCGGCCATGCACTTGTCGTAACAAACGCCGGTGGTTCGTTCGATACTAGCCTTCGTATCCGGCTTAAGCAAATGGCGTTTTATCCGATGCGCGGCATCGCGCACATGTCTTTCGCAGACCGACACAATTCATTCGGCTGTTGGGTTCGGCGCGGCATCGACGAGCCTTCGCCTCCTCGTTTGATGCCCAATTGCTCGACGCGCGATTCTCGCAAAAGCCCATGAAACAAGGCACTTCCAGCGTTTTCTGCCGCGACACACAGCGCTTGGCACACCCTATGCGTTGAACTGGCCCGAGCAGACATGTTGCTCGAATCCGCAACCGAACGCGCCATGCGCACCCAAGGAGAACCGCTATGAAGACGCTGACCATCAAAGACCTGCCCATCGCCGAACAACTCGATCGCCGCGCGATGTCCGCCGTGCGAGGCGGCATGGGCTACTTCGTGCCGAGCTTCGACTTCTCGAAGACGTCGCTCTCGTTCAACACGCAGCAAATGGTGCAGCAAGAGCAGAACACGTCCAGCCAGAACGGCGTGAACGTCGCGTTCGCGAGCGACATCGATGCCAAGGTCAAGCCGGTCCAGACCGCCAGCAACTCGAGCAACATCAACATCGGCGGCGGTCTGGGCATGCTGCGCGCCTGACCTACGAATCTCTTCGCGAGGAGCACCATCATGTCGTCCATCGTCGTACGGGACTTGTCCCACAGCAAGGAGCTGGACTGCCGCGCGATGTCCGCCGTCACGGGCGGGCAAGCCTACGGTCCGTATGCGAACGTCAACGTGAACGTCGGCATTCTGCAGAACATCTCGCAGTTGCAGAACGTGAACGTCAACACGCTCAATGACGTCGGCGTAATCGGCGCGAACTTCGGCGCGCCGTCCATCAACGTCGATCCAAAGCAGTTCGCGAATCTGAAGGCCGCAGTGTTCTGATGCGCCACGTGCATCGCCAACGACAAGCGCCCCCCAAGAGCGTCGGCGGCGAAAGGCTTCGGCCTTTCGTCGCCCGTTGGCTTTTGTTAGACGCAACCACGCGCCCGGTTGCTTCCTATACTCAATGGGACGCGGCACTCATCAAGGAGAAGCAGTCATGGCTGTCATCAAGATCAGGGACCTCGCCGACAGCGTCGAGCTGGACCGGCAAGCGATGGCCAGCATCGCCGGTGGCGCGCGCGAGCGCATGCGTTCGTCGTTCCGCATTCTGCATGCAAACCCGCAGCGCGTGGTCGATTACCCCGGCGTGCCCGTGAAAGACGTGCCCGTGCAGCAGCCGGGACCGTTCGTTCACAGGCTGGTATCGAAGTGATTCAACGCGCTCAGTCGGGAACTGCCATCTGACGCGCGGACGACGTGCCCAACGACCGCGCGCTTCGTTTGACGAGGGCAAGACGCACGCGCTCGCGCATGGGCGCGTCGGCGTCGCCGAAAACATGCGTCTTTCCCGCGATCACCGCGCCGACCGGCACACCATCCAGATAAAGCACGCGGTTGCCCGCCAGCGCCGGCACTTTGTCGCCCGGAAGCAGCGTTCCGGCGAGGTTCAGCGGATCGACCGCGCTCAACGCGACGAATGCGCCCTCCTTTGGCCGCCTGCGCATCTCGCGCAAAAGCGGCACCGCCTCGGGCAGCGCGAACTGCTCGCCCGCGAGTCCCGCCACGAAACGCCCGCCGCGTATCTCGCCACGCGCTTCCAGCCGGTGATAGACGCGCAGCAGCTCCCGCCACGGCGGCAGCCATTGCGCCTCGCGTTCGAGCAGCCGCCAGAACACGACGCCGTAGCGCCGAAGCAAGGTAAGCGCGACGTGCTCGGCATCGCCGCCGTCATGATCGGGGCTCGCGCGATGCAGCAGCGCCCAGCGGCCTGCATCGTCCATTCCGCCGATGAAAAGCCCGCCGCCCGGTCTGCGCGTGCGCCGCGAGATCGCGTTGCGCTTGGCGGCGGGCGCGAGCAACGCGCGCAGGCCCGCGAAGCTGTCGGCGTTTACGAGACCGAGCGCGACGAGTTCGCCGAGCGCGTCCTCCAGTTCGGTGCGCAGCATGCGCGTGTCGGCGAGCAGTTCGTCGAAGAACATCGCGCCGTGCGCCGACAGTGCATCGAAAACGCGCTCGGCACGCGACGACAGCGCGGGCGCTTCGTCCGGGCGCATCAGCGCGTTCCACGCCGCGAGCGCGCGTCGCGGCAGCAGCACGATCGGCGTGCCGCGCACGGGACCACCCGCAGCGCGCATGCGTCCCGCCGGACGCGACCACGTGATCTTGCCCGCGCGGCAAATCTCGTCGAGCCACATGCCGGAATAATCCGCGATGCGCGCGGGCAGAATCTCGTCCTCCCACGCGACGGCGGGCGCCTCGAAGCCTTCGAGCTGTTCGAGCACGGCGAGCAACGCGTCGCGACCCTCGCCACGCGCATCGGGCGCGACGCGCTGCCACTCGAACAGGAAGCGCATGAAGTCTTGCCGCTCGACCGGCTCGATCTCGCGACGCAGCCGCCGCACCGTATAGCGATGAATGCGCGCGAGCAGATGGCGCTCGCACCACTGTTCATCGACGCCGGATGTGCCCGATGCATTCGGCATGAAATGGCCGCGCATCACATAGCCTTCCGATTCGAGGCGCGTTAACGCGACCGCGACGGACGATGCCGGCAGCGCCAGCGGCCGCGCGATCTCCGCCAAGGTCAGCGGGCCGAAGTCTGACAGCCGCGCGCGCACGATTTCCACGAGCGCGTCGTCGGCGGTCCACACCGCGTCGAAGCCGGGCGGCGGCGTGAGGCGCGGGTGCATCGGCGCGCGTTCATAGACGGCGCGCAGCAGCGAGAGTCGCTCGACGGGCGTCCACAAGCCGTCGTGCTCGGCAATCTGCAGGCGCGTCGCGCGGCCGGCGCGGGCCAGCGCGTCGAGCCATGCAGGCCAGCCGTCGCTCGCGGCGGCTTCGGCGTCCGTCACCGCGGCGAGACTCGTCAGCGCCTCGTGCATTTCGTCGGCGCTCGTCACGGTGGGCCACGCTTCTGCCCGCACGCTCGCGATGGCGTCGGCATCGAGCGCGCCGAGATCGTCCGTCGAGTGCGGATCGGTCCAGCGACGCGCGAGCACGGCCTGCGTGCGGCGTTCTTCGAGCGGGGCGTCGTCGAGGAAGGCATACGGCCGCGCCGACAGAATCTCGGCGGCGAGCGGCGATGGCGCAGGCAAGTCGCGCGTGACGAGCCGCACGTCGCCCGCCTCGATGCGCCGCAGGAGCGCGAGCCACGCGTCGCTGTCCATTGCATCGTGCATACAATCGTCGATGGTCTGCTGGACGAGCGGATGCGCCGGCACGTCGCGCTCGCCGACGACGTTTTCCGCGCACGCGACCTGGTCCGGAAACACGGCCGCGAGCAGATCCTCGCTCTTCATCCGCTGCAATTGCGGCGCGACCTTGCGCCCGCCCGCGTAACGCGGCAGCGCGAGCGCGTTGGTCGCGTTCCACCGCCAGCGCACGCCGAAAAGCGGCGCGTCGAGCAGCGCCTGAATCAGCACATGCTCGGCGGTGGCCGATTTCAGATAGCGCCACACGTCGTCGAGCATGAAGCTATGGCTACCGGTCAGCGACAGCACGATCGCGTCCTCGGTCGCCGCCGCCTGTAGCTCGAAATTGAACGTGCGGCAGAACCGCTTGCGCAGGGCGAGTCCCCACGCGCGATTCACGCGGCTGCCGAATGGCGCGTGAATGACGAGTTGCGTGCCACCGGATTCGTCGAAGAACCGCTCCATGACGAGCGTGTCCTGCGTCGGCAGAACGGAAAGCGCCGCGCGCGAGCGGGCCAGATACTCGACGATTTGCCGCGCCGCTTCCGTGCCGATGCCCGTTTCGTCGGCAAGCCAGCGGACCGTGGTATCGACGCGCGTTTCGGCATCTTGCATCTTGCATGCAGCATTAGGCATGCAAGATTCGGCGCGCGCGCTGTCGCCCGATGCGAGGCGCGCATCGATGTCCGCGCGCAATCGCGAGATCGCGAACGAAAGCTCATCGCTGCGGCCCGGCGCTTCACCGAGCCAGAACGGAATGTTCGGCGGCTGGCCGTTCGCGTTCTCGACGCGCACGCGCCCGCCTTCCACGCGCAAGATGCGGTACGACGTATTCCCGAGCTGGAAGATGTCGCCGGCAAGGCTCTCGACGGCGAAGTCCTCGTTGACCGTGCCGACCTGCAAGCCTTGCGGCTCGAGCAACACGGCGAAATCCGCGTTATCGGGAATCGCCCCGCCCGACGTCACGGCCGTGAGCTTGCCGCCGCGCCGGGCGCGCAGCGTGCGGCTGACCGCATCGCGGTGCACGTAAGCGGCGCGCACGCCTTGGCGCCCCGTGTAGCCTTCGGCCAGCGTGCGCAGCACGGCGTCGTAGCGCGAGCGGTCCAGCGTCGCGTACGGATACGCCCGGCGGATACGCTCGAAGAGCGCATCCTCGCCCCACTCGCGGCACGCCACCTCGGCGGTGATCTGCTGCGCGAGCACGTCGAGCGGCGCGCGCGGAACCGTGAGGGCGTCGAGCTCGCCGCGCCGCACGCAGTCGACGAGCGCGGCGCATTCGATGAGGTCATCGCGCGAAGTCGGAAAAAGCCGTCCTTTCGGCACGCCGCCGACATGGTGCCCCGAACGCCCGACGCGCTGCAGAAATGCGCCGATGGAGCCGGGCGAACCGATTTGGCATACAAGATCCACATCGCCGATGTCGATGCCCAGTTCCAGCGAAGCGGTGGCGATCAGCACGCGCAATTCGCCGCGCTTCAGACGCTGTTCCGCGTCGAGCCGATGCTCCCGCGCAAGGCTTCCGTGATGCGCCGCGACGGCCTCCTTGCCGAGCCGGTCCGTCAGATGCCGCGCCGCGCGCTCGGCCATGCGCCGCGTATTCACGAAGACGAGCGTCGTGCGATGCTGCGCGGACAACTCCGCGAGCCGGTCGTAGACGCGCTCCCACATGTCGTTGGACATGATCGCTTCGAGCGGCATCGGCGGAAGTTCGAGCGCGAGATCGCGTGCGCGCGCGTGCCCCACGTCGACGATGTCGCAGGAACGGCCTTCCCCCGCGAGAAACTTCGCGACGAGCTCGATAGGCTTCTGAGTCGCCGAGAGCCCGACGCGCACGGACGGCGCCGCGCCGCGCTCCTCGCACAGCGCGTCGAGCCGCTCCAGGCTCAGGCTCAGGTGCGATCCGCGCTTGCCGCCCGCCACGGCGTGTATTTCGTCGACAATCACGGTGCGCGTGGTCGACAACATGCCGCGGCCGGAGTCGGACGAAAGCAGCACGTAGAGCGATTCCGGCGTCGTCACGAGAATATGCGGCGGTCGCTTCTTCACCGCGTTGCGCTCCTGCTGCGTGGTGTCGCCGGTCCGCACGGCGGCGCGAATCTCCGGCGCGGCCGCGCCCATCTCCCGCAACTCGCGCGCAATGCCCGCAAGCGGCTCTTCGAGGTTCACCCGGATGTCGTTCGACAGAGCCTTAAGCGGCGAGACATAGACGACGCGCGTTTCGTCGGGCAAAACGCCGCCGCCCGCGATGCCGTCGCGCACGAGCTCATCGAGCGCGGCGAGAAAGGCGGTGAGCGTCTTGCCCGAACCAGTGGGCGCTGCGACGAGCGTGGAGCGGCGGGCATGAATGAGCGGCCACGCGCGCGCCTGCGCGGCGGTCGGCGCTGCGAAGTGCGCGCGGAACCAGTTGACGACAGCGGGATGAAAGCCCGCGAGAGCGTCGCCGGGCGATGTGAAGTCGGCGGTCATCGACACATTCTAGGGGTGGTTGCGAAACCGCGTTTTGCATTCTGCATGCCGTTTTCGGACAGATCCCAATCGACCGGGCGTTGATTGCGGCCATCCTACGGCCGTCCCGGCGCGCCTTCCGCCGCTTCTGCCATTTGCATACCGCATTCATGATCGTCATCACCCTGCTTTTCGACCACGCGCCCGGCGCGCTCGCCAATCATCGCCGGTATGCTCGCACGCACGGTTACCGGCATGTGGAGATCGACCTGTCCGAACTGTCCAGCAGCAGCGCGCATGTGCTGTGGATGTTCAAGTATGAAACGCTGCTGCAATGGCTCAACAAAGCCGAACCCGGCGCAATCATCATGCTGTTGACGCAGAACGCCGCGATCATCGGCGCCATGCCCTTGCCCGAGTTACTCGAAGGCCGCGACTGGCTTCTTACCTGCGAGGACTCGCCGCATCCGCAGACCGATATTCAGGTTTGGCGCAACACCGAAGACGTTCGCCGTAAGCTGTATAAGCTGGTGACGCATTGCCGGTTCAGCGTCGAGCTTCCCGCGAAAGAAGGCATGCTGCTGTGTGATTTCGATGCGCTTCCTTTTCCCACCATCATCGGCGGGGTTCATGCGTCCCTGCCCGCTGCGGTCGCGCTCGAAAGCGTGTGGGCGAAGTGGCCCGCTTTCTCCGTATGCATCCGCGAAGAGCCGCAGCATCGGCGGTTTCGCACGGCGCTGTTCGCGCATATCAACGCATGCACGGCGCGGGGCTCGCCGTTCCTGTCCTTCTTCGGCGCAGACACGGACCAAACGTGCGCACAAAGCGTTTATCAGCCCGGCCAGCCCATCGCCGTGGTCACGCTCTATACGCCGAATGTCGCTCGCTACGGGCGCATTGCAGAGGCCAATTTCAGGCGCTATTGCGCGCGCCATGGCTATACGCTGTATGTTCACCGCGAGATCCCGGCGCATCTGAACGACAGCAAGACAGCGGGCAACTGGCTCAAGCCCGCTCTCTTGCGCGAATATCTGCCGCATCACGAATGGGTCTTCTGGGTCGATGCCGACGTGCTCTTCAACGACATGAATCGCACGCTGGAATCCATCATGCAGGGACAGGATGCGCTATTCGCCCGCGATGTCGGCACCTGGACGTTCAACTCCGGCATCATGGGCTTTCGCCGCACGCAAGCCAACTACGACGCGTTCCATCACATTCTGCACGAGTGCTCGCAACTCGACGACAAATCGAGTGTCTATGCGAATAAGGGCGATCAGTACTTCTTCATTCGCGAATACGAACGGCATGCGGACTTCGACGCGACGCGCATCGCGTCCTTCATCGAGTGGAACACGCCGTGGATCTACCGGCGTCCCGACAGCTTCATGGTGCATTACATCGGCGTATGGGAAGACAATAAAGCCTTGCTGATGGATTACGATCTCGCGCAGTCCGCCGTGTAATGAGCCGCGCCTGAGCTTTGTCAAAACTTCGTCGCGAGAACACAAGTATGATGTTGCGCGACGCTTCCATATTCTTCTCGCTTCTCAGGGGCGCGCGCTCGATACGCCCCTGAAATTCACTGCGATCCATCACACGACTCCGACCTAGCCGAATCACTCGCATCAAGCCGCAAGCCGACGCTCGACCCGAACTTTCACCGCAAGGAGAAGCAATTGAACGACGTCCAAGGCAAGACCGCGACGCACACCCCTCTCGCTCCCGACGTGCTGCGTAATATCGACGCCTATTGGCGCGCCTGCAATTACCTCTCGGTCGGCATGATCTACCTGCGCGCCAATCCGTTGCTGCGCGAGCCGCTCAAGCCCGAACATATCAAGCGACGTCTGCTCGGCCATTGGGGCTCCGACCCTGGGCAGTCGTTCGTGTGGGTGCATCTGAACCGCCTCATCAAGCGCGACGATCTCAACGTCATGTTCGTCTCCGGACCCGGCCACGGCGCGCCCGCGACGCTCGCGAACTCGTATCTCGAAGGACATTACTCGGAGATCTATCCGGACCGAAGCCCTGACGAGCGCGGCATGTTGCGGCTCTTTCGCGCGTTCTCGTCGCCGGGCGGCATCGGCTCGCATTGCACGCCGGAAACGCCGGGTTCCATTCACGAAGGCGGCGAACTCGGCTACAGCCTGTCGCATTCTTTCGGCGCGGCCTTCGACAATCCCGACCTAATCGTTGCGACGATGGTAGGCGATGGCGAAGCGGAGACCGGCCCGCTCGCGACCTCGTGGCATTCGAACAAGTTTCTCAATCCCGCGACCGATGGCGCGGTGTTGCCGATCCTTCATTTGAACGGCTATAAGATCGCCAATCCGACCATCCTCGCGCGCATACCGCACGACGAACTCGAAGCATTGTTCACGGGCTATGGCTACGCGCCGTATTTCGTCGAAGGCGATGAGCCTGAGACGATGCATCAGTTGATGGCCGCGACGCTGGAACGCTGCATCGGCGACATTCGCGCGATACAGCAGCGCGCTCGCGAGAACCCTGCCGATGTGACGCGTCCCCGCTGGCCGATGATCGTGCTGCGCTCGCCGAAAGGCTGGACAGGTCCGAAGGAAGTGAATGGTCACAAGGTCGAAGGCTTCTGGCGTTCGCATCAGGTGCCCGTGCTGGATCCGGCGACGAACTACAAGAGTCTTGCTGTACTCGAAGACTGGATGCGAAGCTACAAGCCGGAAGAACTCTTCGATGAAGACGGACGCCTCGTCGAAAGCCTGCGTGAACTGGCTCCCGTGGGCGGCCGGCGTATCAGCGCAAATCCGCACGCAAACGGCGGCTTGCTGCGCCAAGCGCTCGATATGCCGGATATCCGCGATTACGCCTTCAAAGTCGAGAGCGCGGCGAGCGTCTATCATTCGCCGACGATGGTCCTCGCAACCTTTCTGCGCGATGTGATTCGTCGCAACATGCAGAGTTTCCGTCTTTTCGGCCCGGACGAAACGGCAAGCAACAAGCTCGACGGCGTGTATGAAGCATCGGGCAAACGCTGGCTCGCGCAAATAAAGCCCGAAGACGCCGACGGCAGCGCGCTCGCAACAGATGGCCGCGTGATGGAGATGCTTTCCGAGCACACGCTCGAAGGCTGGTTCGAAGGCTACGTATTGACGGGGCGTCACGGCCTCTTCGCGACGTACGAAGCGTTCGTGCATGTTATCGATTCGATGTTCAATCAGCACGCGAAATGGCTGGAAAAAGCGAAGAAGGAGCTCTCGTGGCGCGCGCCTGTGCCGTCCATCAATCTGCTCATCACGTCGCTTGTCTGGCGTCAGGACCATAACGGCTTCACGCATCAAGACCCGGGCTTTCTCGACGTCGTCACCAACAAGAGCCCGGAGGTCGTGCGTATCTATCTGCCGCCGGATGCGAACTGCCTCCTGAGCGTGGCGGATCATTGCCTGCGCTCGCACGACTATGTGAACGTGATCGTCGCGGACAAGCAACCGCACTTGCAGTACCTCAACATGCAGGACGCGATGGTGCATTGCGCGAAAGGCATCGGCATATGGAACTGGGCATCGACCGATCAGAATCACGAACCGGATGTGGTCATTGCATCGGCAGGCGATATCGCGACCATGGAAGCGCTTGCCGCCGTCGAGATTCTCAAGACGCAATGCCCTGACCTGAAGATCCGCTTCGTCAATGTGGTGGATCTGTTCAGACTGATGCCCGACACCGATCATCCGCACGGCTTGTCGAATCGCGATTTCGATTCGCTTTTTACGCGCGACAAGCCCGTGATCTTCAACTTCCATTCGTATGCGTCGCTCGTGCACAAGCTCACGTACAACCGCACGAATCACGACAACATGCACGTGCACGGGTACCGCGAACGCGGCAACATCAATACGCCGTTCGAACTCGCCATCATTAACGGCGTCGATCGCTACAGCCTCGCTATCGATGTGATCGACCGCGTGCCGGGTCTTTCGAGCACGGCGGCGCATACGAAGGAAATGCTCAAGAATCAGATCATTGAGAGCATTCGCTATGCGCACGAGGAAGGCATCGATCGGGACGAGATCCGCGAATGGACGTGGAAGGGTTGATGCGATGACACAGGGCATCGTGGTGTTGAATAGCGGTTCGTCGTCGCTGAAGTTCGGCGTGTTCGTGCCACGCGGTAACGACGAACAGGCATGGCTCACGGGCAGCGCGAAAGGCATCGGGCGCGAGAATGGATCGCTTTCCATGCGCTCGGCGGATGGCAGCATCGATATCTCGCAGGATCATCTGATGGAGTCGCAACACGACGCATTGCAGCGCGTCGCCGATGCCCTTCGCGAGCACTTGCACGAGCCGCTTGCGGCGGTGGGGCATCGCGTCGTGCACGGCGGCCCGCGTGTGCGCGCGCATTGCGAACTGACGCCGGAAGTCAAGCAGCGCCTCAGCGAAGCGGTTGCGTTCGCGCCGCTGCATCTGCCGCAGTCGCTTGCGCTGATCGACGAAGCGCAGCGCATCTTTTCCGGCATGCCGCATTTTGCATGCTTCGATACGGTGTTCCATCGCACGATGCCGGAACGTGCGACGCGCTTCGCGTTACCGCGTGACTATGCGGAACGCGGCGTCGTGCGTTATGGATTTCACGGGCTGTCCTATGAGTACATCGTGAGCACGCTGGGCGACGCGGTGCCCTCGCGCGTCGTGATCGCTCATCTGGGGTCCGGCGCGAGTCTTTGCGCGCTGAAAAACGGCCGTTCCGTCGATACGTCGATGGGCATGACGCCGACAGGCGGCATCCCGATGGCGACGCGCAGCGGCGATATCGACCCGGGCGTGATGATTCATCTGCTGCGCAACGAATCGCTCGACGCCGACGCGTTGGAAGCGCTCGTCAATCGTTCGAGCGGCCTCAAGGCGCTGTCGAATTCCGACGACGACATGCAGACCCTCCTCGCCCGCCGCGATAAGGGCGATGCAGACGCGGCGCTCGCGATCGACGTGTTCTGTGACGCGATCCGAAAGACCATCGGCGCGTATGCGGCCGTGCTCGGCGGGCTCGACCTGATCGTGTTCAGCGGCGGCATTGGCGAGCACAGCGAGGCGATTCGCGCGCAGATACTCGAAGGACTGGCGTTCCTGAATGCGCCGCATCGCGTCGTGCCTACCGATGAGGAAACGCAGATCGCGCGTCATTGCCGGCGCTTGCTTGCCGGCTGACTCTGTGCTGATTGCATGCTGCACGGTGCATCGTGCATGCAGCATGCACGATGCAAAACGCCCGGCGGCAGCGATGCTCGCCGGGCGCTCGCCGTACCGCTTAAGCCTTAACGCGCACTTGCAGCATGGTCTCGCTGCCGCAACGCCTCCGGCAAGCCGAACAGCAACAACAACGCGCAGACGACGCTCATTGCGCCGATTGCATACAGCGCGGGCGTCGTGCTGCCGGTGACATCGCGAATACGACCGACCATCACCGGGCTCACGATTCCGCCCAGCTGCCCAAGTGTGTTGATGAGCGCGATGCCGCCCGCCGCGCCGGCGCCCGTCAGCAGCTTCGGCGGCAATGCCCAGAAGGCGGGGATCGAAGCGATGACGCCCGCGCCCATCACGCCGAGCGCGACGATCAAGAACGTCGTCTGCTTGTCGAATGCGCCTGCCGCGAAGAAACCCGCCGCAGCCATCAGGAGCAGCGCGCAGACGAACTTGCGGCGCTCGCCGGATGTGTCGGACATGCGCCCCACGACGACCATGCACACCGCTCCGCAGATATACGGAACCGCCGTCAACAAGCCGATGATCGTCGGATTATGCGTACCCGCCGCGCGAATCAGATGCGGCGCCCAGAAATTGAGGCCGTACGACGCGATCTGGATCAGAAAGTAGATGAGGCCGAGCATTAGAAAGCCGGGTGTCCGGATCGCGCCGAAGAGCGAATGCCCCGTCGTCGTCGCCTGACTTTGCGTCGCGATCTGGCTCTTGAGCGTGCTCTTCTCCGCGCTGGTGAGCCACGCGGCATCGTCGATGCGGTCCTTCAGCACCTTGAGCACGAGCACGCCCAGCAGCACGCAAGGCAAGCCGCCGAGCAGGAAGAGCCAATGCCATCCCGCGATGCCGAGCACGCCGTTCATATGCCCGAGCACGAGGCCCGACAATGGCGCGCCGACGAGCCCCGAGAACGCGGATGCGAGAAACAGCAAGGACGTGATCCGCCCGCGATAGCTGGCCGGAAACCATAACGTCAGGTAGTAGAGCACGCCGGGCGCGAAGCCGGCTTCCATTGCGCCGATGACGAAGCGCAGGGCATAAAACTGCCATTCGGTCTGCACGAAGACCATGAGCGCGGTCGCGATTCCCCACGAGATCATGATGCGCGCGATCCAGCGCCTCGCCCCGACCTTGTACAGCAACAAATTGCTCGGCACCTCGAATAAGACGTAACCAATCACGAAGAGGCTTGCACCGAGACCGTAGGCGGTGTCGGAAAAGCCGAGCGTGCTTTGCAGTTGGAACTTAGCGAAGCTGATGTTGATACGGTCGAAGAACGCGAACAGATAACACAGCATGATGAGCGGCATGAGCCGCCATGCCACTTTCCGAACGATGTCGCTCGTGTTCTGCAATGCCTGCGGCTTGTCCGCGGCGGATACGCTTAGGTCGCTCATGATTGTCTCCTTGTTTGTCCGTCCGTGATCGGAATTGTTATCGGACCGGCTGCTTCAAATGGCTCGCTGTGATGGGGTACTCAATCGGGCACGGGATGCAGGTCGCTATTGCGCCCGGCCTTCGCCACCTGCCCCGGCACCTCATGGCCGACGAGCGCAGGCAGCGTGCGGGACAGCGCGATCAGTCTCTCCAGATCGATGCCCGTCGGAATGCCCATCTCGTCGCACATGTTCACGAGGTCTTCGGTGCAGATGTTGCCGGATGCGCCGGGCGCGAATGGGCAACCGCCTAGCCCGCCTAACGCGGCATCGAAGCGTCGCGCGCCGGCGTCGTATGCGGCCAGCACGTTGGCGAGTCCCAGACCGCGCGTGTTATGGAAGTGCAGCGTCAACGCGGCAGCCGGAACATGTTCGAGCACTCGTAATACGACGCGCTCGACCTGACGAGGATTCGCCATTCCCGTCGTATCCGCCAGCGTGATTCCCTCGATGCCCATCTCGCGATAGCTGCGGACAATGGACACGACGCGGTCTTCATCGATGTTGCCCTCGAAAGGACAGCCGAAAGACGTGGCCACCGTGCCATTCAGACGTATATTCGTTGTCCTAACTATCTCCGCGAAGCCATCGAGCGATGCTTGGCAACTCATGCGCATGTTCGCGCGATTGTGCGTCTGGCTTGCCGACATCACGAGGTTCAGTTCATCGGCTCCTGCCGCGACCGCGCGCTGCGCGCCCTTCACGTTCGGCACCAGCGCGACGTACACCACGCCTGGCGCGCGTCGGATGCCGTGGAAGACCGCATCGCCATCGCGCAGCGCGGGAATCGCCTTGGGCGAGACGAAAGAGCCCGCCTCGATGCGCGTGAAGCCGCACGCCGAGAGCCCGTCGATCAGCGCGATCTTGTCTGCGGTCTCGACCCATTTCGCCTCGATTTGCAAGCCGTCGCGCGGCGCGACTTCCTGCACGATCAACTGTTCGCTGTAATCGCGCGTCATTGGATGGCTCCTTCGGCGCGCAGGCGTTGCACGTCGCTTTCGTCGAAGCCGAGGGAAGCGAGCACGCTTTCCGTGTGCTCGCCGAGAGCCGGGCCCTGCCAGCGCACTTCGCCCGGCGAGTCGGAGAGCTTGGGCACAATGCCTGGCATCTTCACCGATACGCCGCCCGGCAAGCTGGCCTGCAATAGCATGTCGCGCGCCTGATAATGCGCGTCGCCGATGATGTCAGCGACCGAATAGATACGGCCGGACGGCACGTCCGCGTCTTCGAGCGCGGCCAGCACGTCGTTCATCGCGCGATGCGATGTCCACGCGCCGATCGCTTCATCGAGCATCGCGCTGTGGCGCACGCGGCCATCGTTATGAGCGAGCGCGGGATCGTCGGCGAGATCCGGGCGGCCGATGACCTGCATCAGGCGCTTGTAGATGGGATCGCTGTTGCCCGCGATCACCACGAAGCCGCCGTCTTCCGTGCGGTACGTGTTCGACGGCGCGATACCCGGCAACGCACCGCCGCTACGCTCGCGCACGTGCCCGAGCAAGTCGTACTCGGGAACCAGGCTTTCCATCAGGTTGAACACGCTTTCGACGAGCGATACATCGACGACCTGCCCGTCGCCCTGCCCCGTCTTCACACGCAGCAGGGACATCAACGCGCCGATCACGCCATGAAGCGACGCGAGCGAATCGCCCAGGCTGATGCCGACGCGCGCCGGTGTGCCGTCCGCGTCGCCGGTTGTATACCGAATGCCACCCATCGCCTCGCCGATCGCGCCGAAGCCCGGACGATCGCGGTATGGACCTGTCTGTCCATAGCCGGAGATGCGAACCATCGTGAGTTTCGGGTTTATTGCATGCAAAACGTCCCAGCCGAGCCCGAGTTTTTCTAGCGCGCCGGGCCGCATGTTTTCGATGACGATGTCCGCATCGGCGGCCAGACGCTTGATGACGTCCGCCCCGTCGGGCGACTTGAGATTCACGCAAACGGACTTCTTGTTGCGCGACTGGAGATACCACCAGAGCGACGTGCCCTCGTGGAGTTTTCGCCATTTGCGAAGCGGATCCCCGCCATTGGGCGCCTCGATTTTGATGACTTCCGCGCCGAACTCGGCCAGCATGCGCGCGGCAAACGGTGCGGCAATCAGCGTGCCGATCTCGATGACGCGAATGCCCGTAAGCGGTCCGCTCATGTTGCTTGTCTCCGTGAATGTATCGTTGAAGACAAGCTTATGGGCGGCGCACGCGCCACGTCCAACCGCATTTCGGCAAGCACCGTTCGTCAAACGCGAACGCTCGGCGATCAGCGATCAGCGATCGGCGATCAGCGCTGCGCGGCTTCTATCGAACGAAGATGGTCGTATAGCAGCCGGCTTACCGGGGACAGCGCCGTCGAATCGCGCACGACGATGATGAGACTGCGCGCGGCCCACGCTTCGTCCAGCGGAACGGCCGCGAGTCCGAGCTGCCGCCCCATCGCCTCGAACACTGCGAGCGGCAACACGCCTACGCCCATGCCGGCCTGCACCATGCGGCACACGGCATCGAAGCCGGGCACGTGAATGCGCAGCCGCAGCGGCTTGCCCGCCTGTCGCGCGGCGAGGTGCGTGCGCGCGTTGATGGAACTGGCCGAATGCAGGCCGATGTGATCGAAGTCGAGCGTATCGGCGAAGGACACGCATTCGCGCATGGCAAGCGGATGATCGCCGGGCGTGACGATAATCAGCCGATCATGTCGATAATGCGTGCTTTCGAGGCCGCGCGTATCGGCTTCGCCCGAACAGATGCCGAGATCCACGAGGCTGTCCAGCACGCCATCCACGATGCCGGCGCTCGGCCGCTCTTCGAGATCGATCTTGATCTGGCCGTGCGCGGCGGAGAAGGCCCGCAGGTCTTCCGGCAAGAACTCCACGATGGCCGAGAGGTTCGCCATCATGCGCACGTAGCCGCGCACGCCGCTCGCATGCTCGGCCAGTTCGATGCCAATGTTCTCGACATCGCGCAGCACGCGGCGGGCGTGATGCAGCAGCGTCTCGCCGGCGGGCGTCAGCGCCATGCCGCGCGCCTTGCGTTCGAAGAGCGCGGCGCCGACGGCCTGCTCCAGTTCCAGCAGCCGCTTGCTGGCCGCCGACACCGCGATGGCCTCGCGATCCGCCGCACGGGTGAGCGTGCCTTCCTCGAAGACCGCGACGAAGAGTTGAAGTGTCGTGAGGTCGAGACGCCGCAGCAGGTTCTTGAGCGCCATGACCCTTCAGCGCGCGTACTTGAAGGTTCCCTGCGCGCTCGCGATCATCACGCGATCGTCGACCCACGCCTCGCCGCGCGCAAAGTACACGGAGCGTCCCTTGCGTTCGAGAAAGCCTTTGGCCACGACCTTATCGCCGATGCCGCGATCGAGGTAATTCACCGTGAGCGAGAGCGTGAAGCCGTGAATGGGAGCAGATGCCGTCGTGAAGAGACCGGTGTAGCCGCAGGCGGCATCCAGCAGCGTGGCGATTGCTCCGCCCTGCAAGATGCGCTGGCGGTTGAGATGGCCTGCATGTATCGGCATCGTGAATTCCGCGTAGCCGTCGCGCCACGCGGTGAGTGTCGCGCCGAGTGCTTCGAGGAAAGGATTGTCGAGATCCAGATTCGCCAACTGTGCGCCTCCCTGCGTCAGAGCTTCTTCGTCGCGTCGACTTTTGAGCTTGGGAGGATTGTGCCATCGCAGGGCCGCGCCTGCGCGCGCCGGCCCCGGCAAGGACGACGCAGGTTCAGCGCAGACGAGGTTTCAGATGAAGCGCGATGAGCGTCAGCGTGGCGAGCTTCGTCAGGCATTCGACGGTCGAAAGAATGGCGAGCCACGGCGCATGCCCGAACTCGCCGGGCAGTTCAGGCGCGATGGCGAGCACGCTCGTGACGCACACGAACAACAGCAGATAGCGCGCGAAGCGCCGCCCGCGCAGCGCAAGCCCCGCGATCAGCATCAGGAGCGCCTTGGCCGTCAGCACGGCGGCGATCTGTTGACCGCGGCTGTCCGCATCGATTTCCCACGGCACTTCGAAGAGCGACCACGCGACCATCACGCACGTCGAGGCCGCGAGTGCCCGCCGCAGGCCGTCCGCGTCGTTGCGCGCGTCGATGAACGAGCGTCCGCGCACAGGCGAGTCGATGCGGTGCGCACGGTCGTCGATTTCCGACGAAACAGTGGACAGGGAAGGCGGCAATCGTGGCTCGACTGCCGCGTGTTCATCGACGTGCATCATACGGCGCTCCAGCGACGCGAACGAGACGCGCAAAAAAAAAGGCGCGGTGAGATATATAGGCAGGCACTTTCTGCATACGCCAGCGTAGGCGTTCAGAAAGAAAACGGATTCGAGCGACGCACTGTTTTCTTCTTGCGTCGGCGCAATGCTTTGTAACGATGGAATGTGGCGAACCGACCGCGACGACTGCGCGTCTCTTACGATACGCAGATCCGCCGTTCGGCGCGAATTGCCTTTGGCTATCGATATTCGCTGCGCGCCCATTCTCGAATGCCGAATTGCCGCGCAACGAATCGCAGTGCAAAACGCTTAGTTATATCCGCGAACCACGCAGGACTTTTGTTCCTCTTCTGTTTTTTCTCCCGCGAAACGGCCGCATACGTCGGCAACATATTCCGGTTCGGCGCACACCTGGCTAGAGCGGTGGGAAGCCGTTGCAGTCGAGTCGCCCGGGGCCTGCTGATCGTCCATCCATTCTGCAAAATGCGCGTGTTGCGTATTGGATCGAGCATCCATCTTTGCCTCCTGTTTACACTCGAATAATCGAGACATATTCAGCATGCGCTTCCTCGGGCCAAGTGGCCCTAGTGGATTTCATCGATAGACGCGAGGAAAGACGGTGTCGATCATTTAAAAAGTGCCCGCATAAAGCGTATTCGCGACGTACGAAACAACATTCCCTAAACGACGTTTTTCTCCACAATCGGCCGGCCTTCCATGACACGCGCCCAACCGAGCGGCGCTAGATCGAGTGTCGTATAGCGGCCATTCAGAATCAGTTCGCTGACGCCGCGCCCGGTTGCCGGGCCGTGCTGCAGGCCGTGTCCGCTAAAGCCGCTTGCAAAGATGCAATTGTCGATGGCCGGATGAAAGCCGATTATCGCGTTCTGATCCAGCACGTTGTATTCGTAATAGCCGGACCAGCAGCGCTCGACCCGCAACGCCTCGAACTGCGGCACGCGATGCGCGAGCGTCGGCCAGACCACGTCGTCGAAAAGGGCGTGGTCCACTTCGTCGAGCGGAAGGTCGTCGGGGTCGTTATCCGCCGATGGCGACGTCCCGCAAATATACGTGCGCCCTTCCGGGCGGAAATAGACGCCGGTCGGGTCGATCAGGAGCGGACACGCGTCGAGCTTCGCCGGTGACGACACATTGAAGATGCTGCGTCGCCGCGCGTGTACCGGAAGGTCGATGCCGAGCATCGCCGCAATGGCACGCGACCACGCGCCGGCCGCATTCACGACCATATCGCACGAATATGCTTCGCCGTTCGATGCGCGCACGCGCGTCACGCGCCGCCCTTCACGTTCGATGCCGGTCACGTCTGCCGTCACGTAACGCGCGCCGAGCGACTGCGCCTTGCGTCGCAACGCCTGCACGAGGCCGTAGCCATCGAACCAGCCTTCGCCACGCTCGCCGAATGCGCCCGCCGCCAAGTCGTCCGTATTGAGCCACGGAAAGCGCGCCCGCAACGCGGCGGGATCGAGCAGCGTGATGTCGGCGCCGAGCGCGCGTTGCATCGCATGATTCTCGCGCAACGTGTCTTCGCCGCGCGGCGTCGCGAGAAAGAGATAACCGCCTTCGTGCAAGTCGATGGACGGCCGCTCGCCGTTCACTTCGAGCCGCTCGCCGATGTCGCGCAGGAACTCGATGCCGAACAGCGACATGCGCACGGAGAGCGGCGTCGAGAACTGCTGGCGGATCGATGCCGCCGACAACGCAGACGACGAGCGCGCGTAAGTCGGATCGCGCTCGATCACCGTGACCTGCACGCCCGGGTCCGATGCCCGCAAGAAATACGCGACCGAACTCCCGATCACGCCGCCACCGACGATCACTACCTGTTGAGCCACGCCGCCCCCGTCGCAGTCGTTTGCGCTGAACGCTTCAGCCGAGATTGAAGTCGATGCCCTGCGCGAGCGGCAATTCGGACGAGTAGTTGATCGTGTTGGTCGCGCGGCGCATGTAGGCCTTCCACGCGTCCGAGCCCGATTCGCGTCCGCCGCCCGTTTCCTTTTCGCCGCCGAACGCGCCGCCGATTTCCGCGCCGCTCGGCCCGATGTTCACGTTCGCGATGCCGCAGTCGCTGCCCGACGCGGACAGGAATCGCTCGGCTTCGCGCAGGTCCGTGGTGAACGCGCACGACGACAAGCCATGCACGGCCGCGTTGTTCAGCGCGATGGCTTCGTCGAAAGCGCGGTAGCGCATCACATAGAGAATCGGCGCGAACGTTTCATTTAGGACAACTTCGGTTTGCGCGGGCATCTCGACGAGCGCGGGGCGCACGTAGTAGCCGTTCTCGCAGCCTTCGACCGTCACGCGCTCGCCGCCGAAGACCTTGCCGCCCTCGCCCTTCGCCTGTTCCAGCGCGTCCTGCATGCGCGCGAACGACTGCACGTCGATGAGCGGCCCCATCAACACGCCGTCGTTCAACGGATTGCCGATGGGCACTTTCGCGTACAAGTCCTTGAGACGCGCGACGGTTTCATCGTAGATGCTGTCGTGGACGAAGAGACGCCGCAGCGACGTGCACCGCTGGCCCGCCGTGCCGACCGCCGAAAAGAGGATGCCGCGCAGCGCTAGATCGCGATTGGCCGTCTCTGAAACGATGCCCGCGTTATTGCCACCGAGTTCGAGAATCGAGCGGCCGAAGCGGCGCGCGACCTCAACGCCCACCGCGCGGCCCATTTCCGTGCTGCCCGTCGCACTGACGATATCCGAGCGCTTGTCCGCGACGAGCTGCGTGCCGATGTCGCGGTCGCCGATCACCACTGCCGCGAGTCCCGGTGGCGCGCTGCCGAACTCGTCGAGCGCTTCGCGAAAGATGCGATCCACGGCGAGCGCGGTCAGCGGCGTTTTCTCCGACGGCTTCCAGACGACCGCATTGCCGCACACGAGCGCGAGCGCCGCGTTCCACGACCAGACCGCGACCGGAAAATTGAACGCGGAAATGATGGTGCAGACGCCGAACGGATGCCACGTCTCCGCCATGCGATGCCCCGGTCTTTCCGATGCGATCGTCAGACCGTAAAGCTGCCGCGATAGGCCGACGGCGAAGTCGCAGATGTCGATCATCTCCTGCACTTCGCCGAGTCCTTCCTGCAGGATCTTGCCTGCTTCCAGCGAGACGAGCCGCCCGAGCGCGGTCTTCTTCTCGCGCAAGCGATTGCCGAGCAGCCGCACGAGTTCGCCCCGCCGCGGCGCGGGCACGTTGCGCCAGTGAGCGAACGCGGTGCGCGCCTGAGCGAGCGTGGCGTCGACCTCGGCGGCGGTATGGCGCTTCACGCGCCCGATGACCTGCCCCGTGATCGGCGACGTGACGGCGAGGTCGCCGTCCTCGACGAGCCCTGCAATGCCGAGGTCGGAAAGAATCGATTGAGCGTCCACGGTGGAATCCTCTCGTGCTGCTGCGTTGAACGGTGCGCCGACGTGTTTCTGATCAGAAACTTCGCGCGGTTGCGAGAGACTATACGCGCGGATGCGCCGCGCTACAACGTCGCCAATATACGGGTTCTCACGGGGCGAGGCGGCTGGCAAGCGGGGCCTCGGAAGCTCAGCTCAATGCTATTATCGGAAACAAAATTTCCTCGCATCGTGATGACGAACCTTCCCACTCGCCAGTTGCCCGAGCAGTCCGCCGCCGATCTCGGCCGCCGCGTCAGACAGGCGCGCGTGGCGCAGGACATGACGCTCGACACGGCGAGCCGCTTGTGCGGCGTGTCGCGCTCGGCGCTCTCGAAGATCGAGAACGGGCTGATGTCGCCCACTTTCGATGTGCTTCAAAAAATCGTGCGCGGCTTGCGCATCGATCTGGGCGAACTCTTCGGCAACACGAGCGCGTCGAGCGCGAGCGGACGGCGCGCGCTCACGCGCCGCGATCAGGGCCAGCGCCACGCGTATCGCGGCTATCAGATGGAACTGCTCGCCACCGAACTCGCGCACAAGGCGATGCTGCCGTTTCGCATCCGCATCTCCGCGCACACGCTCGACGCCTTCGACGATTGGGGCCGCCACGAAGGCGAGGAGTTTCTGTATGTGATCAGCGGCAGCGTCTGCCTGTACTCGGAACTCTACGCGCCGACGCATCTGAACGCCGGCGACAGCATCTACTTCGACAGCCGCACCGGGCACGCGGCGATCTCCACGAGCGAAGAGGACGCCGAAGTGCTGTGGATGGCCACCGGAGGCGGCGTGCCTGCCGCGCCAAATGCTCAGTGAGACGCGACGGATCTATCGCGCAATTGAAGCCGCATCGGCATTTCGCTCGGCACCATCGTGAAGGCGCAGACTTCGTGGATGTTCGCCGGATCGGTCGCGAGCCGCGCGACGAAGTTCGCCGTCAGCATCGACACGACGAGCCGCATTTCCACCGACGCGAGATGCCGCCCCGGACACACGCGCGGTCCGGCGCCAAATTGCATCCACGCGCGGGGTTCATGCGTCGGCGCGTCCGAGTCCCCATCTCGCCGACGATCGCGCAGCCAACGCTGCGGGTCGTAGCGCGCGGCGTCGGCGAAATGGCGCGCATCGAGCATGGCGGGGCGATTCAGCATGAACATCTTCGTGCCCGCCGGTAAGCGCACGCCGGACAACTGCACGTCTTCCAGCGGCTCGAACGACAAATACGGCGCGACCGGATGCAGGCGGCCCGCCTCGGTGCAGACGGCTTCGCACGAATCGAGTTCGCGCATGGCGTCATACGTCGGGCACACGGGCGCGTCGCCGAGCGCGTGGCGAGCATCGGTGGCCACGCGCGCCTGAAGCGCATCGTCGGTGCCGAGAAACAGCAGCGCCCAGGCAATCGACGTCGCCGTCGTGTCTTCGCCCGCCACCAGTAGCGTCATCACGTTGGCGGCGACATCGTCGTCGGTGATGTCGGCGCCGGGCGCGTCGCGCAGGGCGAGCATCGCTTCGAGCAGATTGCGTGGCTCCTCCTGTGGCTGCATGCGTTCGCGCGCACGGGCCATGAGCGCGCGAATATAGCGATGCACTTCGGCCATCGCGTGTTCAAAGCGGCGGTCGCGCGGCATCTTCAGATAGCGCCAGTACGCGAAGGGCGCATTCACGCGCGCCATCAGCATCGGCAGAAGAAGCGCGAGGTGCTGCTGGATGAGGTCGCCTTCCCGTTCCAGCGTGTTCGGATCTTCGCCGAAGGCGAGCGCGCTCGTCGCATCGACGGTGAAGCGCTTCAGGTCCGAAATCATGTCGACGACCCTGCCCGAGCGCGCCGCCGCTTCCCAGCGCCGCCGCAGCCGGTCGGTGATGGCCGCGAGCGTCGGATAGAACGCCTTGATGTGCGGAATGGAGAGCGCCTGCATGACGAGGCGGCGTTGCGGCAGCCACGCCGCGCCTTCCACCGAAAAGAGCCCGTTGCAGCCAAACTCCTTCAACACGGCTTCGATCGGCTCGTAACGCCGGTAGCGATGTGGCCGCTCGCGCATCACGGCATGGCTCAGTTCGATGTCCGACCACACCGTGACCGGCGTGCGGCCGAGCCGGAACACGTACGGCGTGCCGAGCTCGGCGGCCCAGCGTTCGAGCGTCAGATGATGCGTCGCGGGCGGCAGCTGATGCAGATTGCCGATGAGCGGCAGACCGCGCGGCGACGGCAAGTCGTGGACTTCACGCGCGGGAGCGATGGCGGTCGCGACTGACATGATCGGCCTCGGAAGGGGCTTGATCTGCAAAGGATAGTGCAGGGTTAGCGGATAGAGGTCGTGTGCTGCTCTGCGTTCGCGCGTGTCGTCATCGTCGCGCACTGCGCAGAGGGCGTCAGCGGCTCGGCCGCCTGCCTGCTTTTGCAGACGCGGTTTTCTGCGTGTGTATTCCTCTTTTAACTAAGCGGAGGCGCAGCGGTTCGACCGTTAGTTGCTTCTCACGATGGACTTCATTGAAGCCCTTTTCAATCTCCACTACAGTTCGCCATCCACGCATTTTTCACATCGACGCACGCGCTTCCCCGCGCGTCCAACGGAGAGACCCGACGCATGGCGCACGACACATCCTTTTCCGCATCGCTCGATGCGGGCCTGAGCGGCGCGACCCGCGTGTATTTCATCGTCGGCGATCCGATCGCGCAGGTGCGCTCGCCCTCCGGCGTCACGGCGGCGATGCGCGCGGCCGGCCGCGACGCGATCGTCGTTCCCGCGCATGTCGCGCCGGGCGATCTCGACGCCTTCTTCGCCGGCGTGACGCCGATGCAGAACGTCGACGGCATCATCATCACGGTGCCGCACAAGTTCAGCGCCGCGCGTTACTGCCGCACGCTCACCGACGAGTCGACGTTCCTGGGCGCGACCAACATGCTCCGACGCAATGCCGACGGTGCGTGGCACGGCGGCATGTCCGACGGCGTCGGCATGGTCGCCGCGCTCGCGGACGCAGGCTGCGAGCCGGCTGGCAAGCGCGCGTTGTTGATCGGCGCGGGCGGCGCGGGCTCGGCCATCGGTCACGCGCTGATCGAGGCCGGCGTGGCGTCGCTCGCCATTCGGGATTTCGATGCCAAGCGCACCGGCGCGCTCGTCTCGCGGCTCGCATCGCTGGGACGCGGCGCAGTGAGCATCGCCGATGACGGCGACGCGGCGACACACGACATCGTCGTGAACGCGTCGCCAGCCGGCATGCGGGCAGGCGATCCGCTGCCCTTCGACGTATCGCGCCTTCCCGCGACCACGTTCGTCGGCGATGTCGTCACCAAGCCGCCCATCACGCCGTTTATCGAAGCCGCCCGAGCTCGCGGGTGTCCGACCGTCACGGGCACGCAGATGTTCGGCCGCGTCTGCGACGCCATCGTGGACTTCCTGTTGCGCGATTGAATCGGCGGCTGGCGGAATCGGAGGAGTCTGGTTCAAATAGGCACGGCGCTGCTGCACCATACCGCGGCGCGCGCGCCTCCCTCAGCCGCGCATGCCGGCTGCCGTCGATACATCGGCTCGCCGCCCTTTTCGGGCGGCATTTTTTTGTCCGATGCTTCGCGGCTCTTGCGGCACAGACGCTCGACGTCGAACGGAGGGTTTTCAGAAGCTCAATGAAGGCTCCAATGAAATTGTATCAACGCATCGTCAAATGCCCGGCGCTGACTGGCGTCGCCGTCGTCGCATGCGCGCTGCTCGCGGCGTGCGCAAGCGGTCCGGGCGCATCCGGCGCGCTTCCCGCCGACGCCCGGCTCGCCAACGCGCGCATCGCGGACAAGCAGTATCTGACCACGGTGGCGACCGGCGCGGCGTCGTCGTCGGGGCCGGCGGTGAGCGTCGGCGGCGGCGGCGTGGGCGGAAGCGGCTGGAGCGGTATCGGCGCGGGCGCGGGACTCAACTTCGATCTGACGAGCCTCTTCGACAAGACGCCGGAGCAAACCGCGAAGGTGTATCGCTACGGCGTACAGACCCGCGACGGCGCGAAGCGGGAAATCGACAGCACGCTCGATGTGCAACCCGGCGCCTGCGTCACGACGATCGATTCGGCGCAGCCCGGCTATCCGCGTCTGATGTCGTCGAACGAGTGCTGATTCGCGTCTAACGCAATCAGCTTCGGCGACGGACACCGATAGAAATGCGCGGATCGCCATAATCCCGCCAACGCGAAACTCAGTGCTACCAAATGCCGGTTGAGTCGGCCATCCGGCCTTGCGATACTCACCTGCATCCAGTTGTCTCCTCACGCGTCCGTTCCCCCATTCGGGACAGTCTCGCAACGGACGCGCTCTCGCCGCCTACCCCGGGCGGCTTTTTTTTGGCCAGCGCAACGAAAACGGGCGGCGTTCAACAAACGCCGCCCGCCTGTCTCGCCGCCGTTTCCGGCGACGCTTACCGCTTACCGCTCATCGCTTATTGCGGCTCATACCACGAGTACGTGGGGAGGGAGCTGACCGGCGAGCCGATCTGGAAAGTGATATCGCGATGCGAGGTCAGCACGATGTCGCGCGGATCGCCGAGGTATCGCCGGACGTCGCCGTTGTCGTTGATATAGACGACGACGTTGCCCTGGACGCCCGCGACGTTCGTCGTCGTCAGCGGCTGGCCCCAGATGTCGAAGAACTGCCCGAGCGTATAGGTCTTCACGTTCGGCGTCTCGATATGGATGATGCCGGTCTGGTCATGCGTGTGCATCTCATAGTTGCAGCTTCCCGGAATGCCGACCTGCTTCGGGAATTGCAGCCACTGACCGTCCTTGATGATCGCGACGTGCGCGTGGACGTGGAACGTCTCCGCCATGCCCGCGCCGCAGACGATGCCGTCGATGGTCGAGCCCGTCGCCGTGCCGCCCACCGGCCAGGCAGCCGTGTCGCCGACGACGCCGCCATACACTAGCGTGACCGGGTTAGTGTTGAACGCGGGCGGATCGATCCACGTGTAGGTGGGGATCTGCGCGGGCGGCGTGCCGATGGCAAGCGTCACTTCGCCGTGCTGCGGCAGGACGAGACTGGCGAGATCGCCCGTGTACTTCTGAAGCGCGCCGCCCGTGTTCACCCACGCGGTGACCGTCCCGGTGAGCCCCGCCACGTTGGTCGACGAAAGCGGCTGCCCCCACACGGCGAAGAACTGGCCGAGCGTGTACGACGCATTGCTCGTTTCGTCCATGCGGATCTTGCCGGTGTTGTCGTCGGTATGCACCGGATAGACGCAGCCCGTCTGCAACGCCAGGCTCGGCGCGACAGTGCCGATACCCGCGGGCAGCGCCAGCTGTTTGCCGTTCTGATAGATGGACAGATGCGAGTAGCTGTACGTATTGCCCGCGACCGCGCAGTTGAGGCTGCTCACCTGCTGGCCCGTGCCGCCGCTCGCGGTCGAGCCGCTTGCCCATTGCGCCGCGCCGATCGCGGTGCCGTCGACCACTTGCGTCGCTGCCGCGAGGGTCGGCGTCACCGTAGTGGAACCGCTCGGCGTACTTGCGCCCGAGCCGCTGCCTGTCGTCGTGGTCGTGCCCGTTCCGTTCGAACTGGTTCCACCGCCACCGCCGCCGCAACCGGCCAGTAAAACTAACGCGGCTGCCGAAGCGAGCGCGCCAATCCAACGAGTATGTTTTCCTTCCATGTCTCAACTCCGCCTATCGTTAAATAAATTCGTTGCGGCATGCGCTTTCAGGCGCACAACGCTCCGCGATGGCATGCGCATGCATGCCTTCTGCGTGAATCGAGCATCAACAAAACGTCGCGCGCGACATGAGACCGGGCGAAACGTGTGTTTCGCTCGGAGGCGCTGGTCTCATGCGCGCAAGTTTTGCCTATATGGCTTTTGCATGCGGTCGAATAAGCCCGACACATGCACTGGCCACAGAATCACGCCTTGAAGGGCGCTATTTGTAGTGGCTCAAGGAATCTGAGCAATAGAAAAACGTCTACCTGCGAATCGGGTAAATCGCTGGTGAAACGAAGCGTAACGTTCAAGCCTATTTGCCGCAAGTGAATTTGTCGGGCTTTTGAACGAGCGTGGTTATCGCGCAGCTATTAATCATTCAAATGACGAGACAAAAAGATTTGGGAAGACAAAACAAAGTATTAATCCGCAATGTCGCGGCTAACGCCAATTGACACTCACTGGCGCCGCGTGAAAGCATCCACGCGCATTGCCTCGCGCAAACCGCGCCGCTCTCTATCGGAGTGCTCACATGATTTTTCACGCGTCCATTCCCGCCCGCGACCCGAAGCACGTCGCGCACGTGCTCGCCGAACTATGGGACGGCTTTGCCGCGCCCTTCTCTCCATTTCCCGATGCCTGGATGGCCGTTGCGGGCGACGAGCGCGGCAGCATCATCGAGGTTTATCCGAGCGATCGCGTGATTACGCCCGGCGGCGGACACGAAACCAGCGTGAGTTACGGCGCGGGCACGGTCGAGCGGCCGCAATACAGCGCGTTCCATATGGCTATCGCGACGCAGCGCAGCGCCGCCGACGTGCTGGCGATCGGCGAGCGCGAAGGCTGGCGTGCCGTGCGTTGCACACGCGGCGACCATTTCTTCGACGTGATCGAGTTCTGGATCGAGAACGCCACGATGCTCGAATTCCTCACGCCCGAGATGCAGGCCGAGTATCTGGCGTTCGCCACGCCCGAGAATTTCAGGGCGATGGCGGCAGCGGCTGCCGCCTGATCTTCAGCGGGCGGCGGCGGGCGCGTTACCGGTCACACGAATGGCGGGAAAGCGGTCGGTCGGTTTCGCGATCTCGTCTTGCGACGCCACGATCTCCAGCTCGTAGCGGCCCGCCTCGTAGGTGGCCTTCACCACGGCGTTGACGGCCGCGAGCGTATGTTCGAGCGCGTTGCGCAGCGAATCGCCGAGCAGCGTGCGCGCGACGAACACCGCGCTCGTGAGATCGCCCACGCCGACCGGCTGCCGCGCAAACGGATACAGCGGTCGCTGAACGAACCACGCTTCATGCGGACTGACGGCGAGCATGTTGAACGTATCGGCGCGGCTGTTGCGATCCAGCAGATGCTTCACGAGGACGACGCGCGGCCCACGCGCGATGACTTCGCGGCAGGCATCGACCGCTTCCTCGACGGTCTCGATGGTCCGCCCCGTGAGCTTCTGAAGCTCGTTGTGATTGGGCATGATCGCATCGGCGACTTCGGGCATCGTCGTGACGAGGAAATCTTCGATGCCGGGCGCGACCGTGCAGCCGCCTTCCACGCCCATCACCGGATCGCAGAAGTAAAGCGCGCGCGGATTCACCGCCTTCACCATCTTCACGATCTCGACGACGGCGCGGCCCTGTTCCGTCGCGCCGAGATACCCGGAGAGCACCGCGTTGCAGCGCGCGAGCACGCCGATCGCGCCGATGCCTTCGATCACGCTTTGCAGTTCCTCGGCATCCACCACGCCGCCGGTCCAGCGGCCGTATTGCGTGTGATTGGAAAACTGCACCGTGTTGAGCGGCCAGACGTTGACGCCGAGCCGCCGCATGGGAAAGACCGCCGCGCTGTTGCCCGCATGCCCGAACACGACGTGCGACTGGATACTCAGGACATTGTTCATGTTGTCATTTCCGGGATTGCGTGAGAGCGGTCAGGATGGATCGGCGGTACGTTCTGTATTGTGCCGCCCCAACGCCCCGCGCGGCATCGCGTGCTCGTTATAAATTGCGGCGCCGCATTTTGTCCAGTCGCGCGCATGCAACAGCGCCGCCGCGTCACACCCCGCGCTTCGCGACACGCGCTCTGGCATGTGCCTTGCTCAGTGCGCTCGACGACCAATGCCTGCCGGCAACAAAAATTCGAACGCCAGCCCCGCAGGATTCGAACGCGCGCCGATAATGCTACGAACATCAACGCGCGCACCGCCCGACGCAGCGGCCGCCAAACCCTCGAGGATCGAAGCACCGCCTAGCATCCACACGACATCAACAGACGCAGGTCAAAATCAGGAGCCGACATGGAGACGCCGTCAAAGAATCGCACCGACTTGCAGAAGTCCACGCTCGCAATCGTCCTCGCGGGCGGTCGCGGCACGCGTCTCGGGCCGCTCACGGACAAACGGGTCAAACCCGCCGTCCACTTCGGCGGCAAATACCGCATCATCGATTTCGCGCTGTCCAATTGCCTGAATTCGGGCATTCGCCGCATCGCGGTGGTCACGCAGTACAAGGCGCATTCGCTGTTGCGCCATCTTCAGCGCGGCTGGGGTTTCCTGCGCGGCGAGTTCAACGAATTCATCGACATCTGGCCGGCGCAGCAGCGCGTCGATTCGAGCTGGTATCGCGGCACGGCCGACGCCGTGTTCCAGAACCTCGACATCATCCGGTCGATCGCGCCGGAATTCATCATCGTGCTCGCGGGCGATCACGTCTACAAGATGGACTACACGCGCATGGTGCTCGACCACGTCGAGAGCGGCGCGGACTGCACGGTCGGCTGCATCGAAGTGCCGCGCATGGAAGCGACGGCCTTCGGCGTGATGCACGTGGACGAGAACCGCCGCGTCACCGCTTTCCTGGAGAAGCCCGCCGATCCGCCCGCCATGCCGGGCAAGCCCGACATCGCGCTCGCGAGCATGGGCATCTACGTGTTCAGCGCGAAGTATCTGTATCACCTGCTCGAAGAGAACATCGCCGCGTCGAGCACGGACCACGATTTCGGCAAGGACATCATTCCGCGCGTCGTGACGAGCGGCCGGGCGATCGCGCATCCGTTCGGCATGTCCTGCGTCACGTCCGACAACGATCCGAACGCGCCCGCCTACTGGCGCGATGTCGGCACCGTCGATGCCTACTGGGCCGCGAATCTCGATCTCGCCTCAACCATTCCGCAACTCGATCTCTACGACCGCAAGTGGCCGATCTGGACCAATCAGGAACAGTTGCCGCCCGGCAAGTTCGTGCGCGACCTGAACGGCCAGCAAGGCGCGATCACGAATCTGCTGGTCTGCGGCGGCTGCGTAATCTCCGGCTCGCAGGTGTCGAAGTCGGTGTTTTCGTCGGCGGTGCGCGTGCACTCGTTCTGTAACATCAATGAGGCAGTCTTGTTGCCTCAGGTGACGGTGGGTCCGAGTTGCCGGTTGCAGCGCGTGGTGATCGACCGGGGCTGCACGGTGCCCGAGGGTCTCGTGATCGGCGAGGATCCCGAAGAAGACGCCGCGCGGTTCTTCCGCACCGAGTCGGGCGTCACGCTCGTCACGCGCGATGCCCTCGCGCGGCTCGCCGAGCGCTGATCGCGAGTCCAGGCCGGACCGGGGGCGGGCGCGCCGCTCGCCCGATAACGCAGTCAACCATAATCGACGGGAGCGCCGATGACCGTATGCGTGCTGCATGTCGCAGCAGAGATGTTTCCGCTTCTGAAAACCGGCGGCCTCGCCGATGTGGTCGGCGCGCTGCCGCCGGCGCAATCGCAACTCGGCGCGGACGTGCGCGTCGTGCTGCCCGGCTTTCCGGCCGTGATCGCCGGGCTCTCCGATATCCAGCCGGTGACGAGCCTCGGCGCGGCATTCGGCGCCGGCGACGTGCGCCTCGAACGCGGCGTGTTACAGCCGCACGGCGTCGTGGTCTATGTGGTGCGGGCCGATCAGTTCTATGATCGGCCGGGCAATCCGTATCTGGACGCGTCGCACAAGCCGTACGCCGACAGCGACCGCCGCTTCGCGCTGCTCGGCTGGAGCGCCGCGCGCATCGCGACGGGCGCCGATCCCGCGTGGCGGCCGCATATCGTCCATGCGCACGACTGGCACGCGGGCCTCGCGCCCGCGTATCTGCGCGCGTTCGAGCGTGGCGGCTCGCCGCGCGTGCCGACCGTCATGACCGTGCACAACCTGGCGTATCAGGGCGTCTTTCCCACGTCGCAATTCGGCGCGCTGCAATTGCCGGCCGATTTCTTCGCGGTCGAGGGCGTCGAATTCTACGGCCAGACGTCGTTTCTCAAAGCCGGCCTGTACTACGCGGACCGCATCACGACTGTCAGCCCGACCTACGCCCGCGAAATCCAGACGCAAGCGCAGGGCGCGGGCCTGCACGGCCTGCTGCAAACGCGCACGCACGACATCAGCGGCATTCTGAACGGCGTCGACTATGCGATCTGGAGCCCCGCTATCGACGACGCGATCGCCACCCGCTATACCGCCGCGAAACCCGCCGGCAAGAGCAAGTGCAAGACGGCGCTACAGGAGCGCATGGGACTCAAACGCGACGACGACGCGCTGCTCTTCGGCGTCGTCAGCCGGCTCACCGAGCAGAAAGGCATCGATCTGCTGCTGTCGGCGGTGCCCGAGATCGTGCAGCGCGGCGGGCAGCTCGTCGTGCTCGGCACCGGCGACCCGGCGCTGGAAACCGGCCTCAAGAACGCCGCGGCGGCGCATCCGGGCGCGGTGGCGGTCGAGCTGGGCTTCGACGAAACGCTCTCGCATTCGATCATCGCGGGCAGCGACGTCGTGATGGTGCCGTCGCGCTTCGAACCCTGCGGGCTCACGCAGTTGTACGCGCTCGCCTACGGTTCGTTGCCGCTCGTGCATTGCGTGGGCGGCCTCGCGGATACGGTCGTCGATTGCTCGCTCGAGAATCTCGCCGACGACACGGCCACCGGCTTCGTTTTCGACCGGTTCCAGCGCGCGGGCATGGTCGCTTCGATTCGCCGTGCGTTTGCGCTGAAGGCGCGGCGCACCGAGTGGAAGACGGTCGTCAAGCGCGCGATGACGCAGAACTTCGGCTGGGAGACGGCGGCGCAACGTTACGCCGAGGTCTACCGGCAACTCCTCGGCGCGTGAGAATGCGTCGCATGTCGGGCGCGCACCTTGCTGCGGCTTCACATCGAATCAACCGACATCAGGAAGGCTCATGCAAAAAGCCCTCGCAGGCCAGATTGCGCTCGTGACCGGCGGCAGCTCCGGCATCGGCGCGGGCGTCGCGAAGGCGCTGGCGGACGCCGGCGCGCACGTCGCCATCAACTATCACTCGCACGCGGAGCCGGCTGAAAAGCTGGCCGACGAGATTGCGGCGCTCGGCGGCGAGGCGTTCGCCGTCGGCGCGGACGTTTCGGACGAGAGAGCCGTCGACGCCATGTTCGACGCCGTCGTGCAACGCTACGGCACGGTGGATATCGTCGTCGCGAATTCGGGATTGCAGCAGGACGCGAAGTTCGTCGACATGACGCTCGATCAGTGGCGCAAGGTCATCGACACGAATCTGACCGGGCAATTCCTGACGGCGCAGCGCGCGGTGCGCGAGTTCGTGCGGCGCGGGCCGCGGCCGGTGTCGAAGGCGCTCGGCAAGATCATCTGCATGAGTTCGGTGCACGAAGTCATTCCGTGGGCGGGGCATGTGAACTACGCTTCGTCCAAGGGCGGCATTCAGATGCTGATGAAGTCGCTCGCGCAGGAGGTCGCGCCGCAGCGCATTCGCGTCAATTCGATCGCACCGGGCGCGATCCGCACGCCGATCAACCAGGACGCGTGGGATTCGAAGGAAGCGCTCGACCGCCTGCTGACACTCGTGCCGTACGGACGGATCGGCGAGGTGGACGACATCGGCCGCGCCGCCGTCTGGCTCGCGTCCGATGACAGCGATTACGTCGTCGGCACGACGCTCTTCGTCGATGGGGGCATGACGCTGTATCCGGGCTTCGCCGACAACGGCTGATCCGCCTATGAACACGATCGAAGTGGATGTCGCCGTGATCGGCGCGGGCACGGCGGGCATGGCCGCGTTTCGCGCGGCGCGCGATGCGGGCGTGAAGGCAGTGCTGATCGAAAGCGGCGAACTCGGAACGACGTGCGCGCGCGTCGGCTGCATGCCGTCGAAGTTGCTGCTCGCCGCCGCGAACGGCCTGCACGACGCCCGCTCGCTCGCGGCGCGCGGCATCGAAGGCACGCACGCCCTCGATGCCGACTCGGCGCGCGTCATGGAGTACGTGCGCGGGGAGCGCGATCACTTCGTGCGCGGCATCGTCGAGGAAATCGACGCGTTCCCGGACGGCTCATTGCTGCGCGGACAGGCGCGCTTCGAAGCGCCGGGGCGTCTGCGCGTCGGCGAAAGCACGCGGGTCGAGGCGAAAAGCGTCGTCATCGCGACGGGCGCGGCGGCCAGCGTGCCCGACGAGCTCAGAGTCTTCGGCGACAAGCTCATCACGAGCGACGATCTCTTCGAACTGCGCAGGCTGCCCAAGCGCATGGCCGTGTTCGGCACCGGTCCGCTTTCGCTGGAATTGGGGCAGGCGCTCGCGAGACTGTCGGTGGAAGTCTTCATGTTCGGCAAGGGCGGCAGCGTGGCGGCGCTCTCCGACACGCCCGTGCGCGAAGCGCTGACGGCTGCGCTCGCCGACGAGTTCTATCTCGATCCGGACGGCCGAATCGAGGATATGTCGTTGCAAGACGGCCGGCCGACGCTGCGCTTCAAGTCACGCGACGGCGCCACGCGCACCGAACAATTCGACCTCGTGCTCGCCGCCACGGGCCGCGCGCCGAATCTGAAGCCGCTCGCGCTGGAACACGCCGGCATCGAACTGAACGAAAAGGGCGTGCCGCGCTTCGACGAATCCACGATGCAGTGCGGCGACAGCGCTATCTTTATCGCCGGTGACTGCGACGGCACGCGTCCGTGGCTCCAGGACGCCGCCGACGAAGGCAAGCTCGCCGGCGAAAACGCCGCGCGTTTCCCCGACGTGCAGCCGGTGAAGCGCAAGATTCCGTTCTCGATCGTGTTCTGCGAGCCGCAAGTCGTGATCGTCGGCGCGTCGTACGAATCGCTCGACAAGCAGATGACGGTGACGGGCGCGGTGTCGTTCGAAACGCAGGGACGCAGCCGCGTCATGCGCCAGAACCGCGGCCTGCTGCACGTCTACGCCGACGCGAAAACCGGCCGACTGCGCGGCGCGCAAGGCTGCGGCCCGGCGCTCGAGCACGTCGGCCATTTGCTCGCCTGGGCGATTCAGCTCGAACTGACGCTCGACGACGCGCTGAAGCTGCCGTTCTATCACCCGGTCGTCGAGGAAGGCTTGCGCACCGCATTGCGCGACGCCAGCAACAAGTGGTACGCCGAACGCGCCGCCAAGCCGCCAAACCTCGCGAGCGCGGCGGGCTGCTAGTACGACGCGCTGCGGAAAAAGACAAAGGCCGGCTGTCGAAACAGCCGGCCTTTGCTTTGTGACGAAAGAAACTACGCCATGGATCAGCTTCCGCTCAACCCATATTGCAGCGCAAGGTCGAAGCCGAGCACGACCATCGAGCAAAACAGCCCAAGCAGCAGATTTGCCAGCCGGTGGCCGACATCTTTATGGCGCGTCAGCACGGCCCCCGCGAGGAACGCGATTTCCACGATAACCTGCATGGCGAACACGGCGATCATCAATGCGAACTCGTAGCCCATCGCATTGAAGTTCATGAAGTTGAAGCCGTTCACCGCAACCCAGGATCCCACTCGCCAGGCTTCGTATGCCAAAAGCAGCAACGGAAAGAAATAGCTGGCTACGTAAGTCGGCATCGTGGCATGCCGGAGTTCCATATTCAAATGACGTGTAACTTGCATCGCGTGCTCCTCATCTGATCGCCCGAAAGACCGGGCTCGTCGCCTGCATCGGAGGCGCGCGCGACACCGTTTCTCCTGGTGTGGAACTGAACGGCACACGCGCGTCGTGCTTTCAGAATAGGACATTTTTTTGGAAAGCGAATCATCGTAATCCCGATGACTCCGTCCAGTAAGCCACAGCGCGAAGCATTGTGCAGTGCAACTTAATAAAGCAGTTATTCCGGCTCTCAGATTCGGCACGCACGTGCGTGCCGAATCCGCTCATAAATGCTTGCCGTATAACTTGATGATGCCTGAAAAATCGAGTCCGCCGAGACCTTGCTGACTCATCGATTGATAGAGTTGCTGCGCGATTGCGCCCATGAAAACAGGCTGCTTTGCGCCGCGCGCCGCATCCACGGCGAGGCCGAGATCCTTCAGCATCAGGTCCGCGCCGAAGCCGCCGCTATAACCGCGCGATGCCGGCGCTGTCTCGACAATACCCGGATACGGATTACACGTATCCGAACTCCAGCACCGCCCCGTCGACGTGTTGATGATCGCAGCCAGCTTCGAAGGATCGATGCCCAGCGTTTCGCCGAGCTTCATCGCTTCGGCGACGCCGATCATCGAGATGCCGAGCAAGAGGTTGTTGCAGATCTTCGCGATCTGTCCGGTGCCCGTCTCGCCGCAGCGCACCATGTTCTTGCCCATGCCCGAAAGCACCGGCCGCAGCGTTTCGAAGAGCGCCTCGTCCGCGCCGACCATGAAGGTGAGCGTGCCCGCCTGCGCGCCGACCACGCCGCCCGACACCGGCGCATCCGCGAACGGATTGCCGTGCGCCGCCGCGGCCTCGCCGATGAGCTTCGCGGTGGCCGGATCGATCGTGCTGCTGTCGATGAGCGGCACGCCCGCGCTTACGCCCGCCAGCACGCCGTCATCGTTCAAATAGACGGCTTTGACGTGCGGCGCGGCGGGCAGCATCGTGATCACGACTTCCGCGCCTTCCGATGCGGCGCGCGGCGAATTGGCGAGCGTCGCGCCCGCCGTTTTGGCCGCGTCGAGCGCGGGCGGCGAGAGATCGAAAGCCGTCACCGCGTGCCCCGCCTTCAGCAGATTCGCGGCCATCGGGCCGCCCATGTGCCCCAGTCCGATAAAACCGATTCGCATCGCGTGTCTCCTTGTCGTTATCGGAGCGAAATGGTCGTGTTGACGCCGTCGTTCACGGTGGCGTCGTCGAACCAGCGCGCCGTGACCGTCTTCGTCTGCGTGTAGAACTGCACGACCTGCTTGCCGTACGGCCCGAGATCGCCGAGCTTGGAGCCGCGCGAACCCGTGAAGCTGAACGACGGCACCGGCACCGGAATCGCAATGTTGATGCCCACTTGTCCGATGTCGATCTCGCTCTGAAACTTGCGCGCCGCCGCCCCGCTCTGCGTGAAGAGACCGACGCCGTTGCCCATCGGATTGCGGTTGACGAGCGCGATGGCGTCGTCGAGCGTGGCCGCTTCGAGCACGCACAGCACCGGCCCGAAGATCTCCGTCTTGTAGATGGCCATGTCGGTGGTCACGTCCGAGAAAATGGTCGGGCCGATGAAGTTGCCGTTCTCGTAGCCGGTCACGGTGATATCGCGGCCGTCGAGCGCAAGCGTCGCGCCCTCTTCCACGCCTTTCGCGATCATGCCGAGAATCCGCTCCTTCGCCGCGCGCGACACGACCGGCCCCAAGTCCGCGCCCGGCTCCGTGCCCGCGTTCACCTTCAGAGACCGCGCGCGTTCGACGAGGTCCGGCAGCCAGTCCTTCGACGCGCCCACGAGCACGACCACCGACGTCGCCATGCAACGCTGTCCCGCCGCGCCGAAGCCCGCGCCGGCCAGCGCGTTGAGCGTCTGCTCCTTGTTCGCGTCCGGGAGCACGACTGCGTGGTTCTTCGCGCCCATCATCGACTGGACGCGCTTGCCGTGCTGGCTCGCGAGGTTGTAGACATGCGTGCCGACCGCCGTGGAGCCGACGAACGACACCGCCTTGATATCCGGATGCGTACAGAGCGCATCGACCACCTCTTTGCCGCCATGCACGACGTTGAGCACGCCCGGCGGCACGCCCGCTTCCATCGCCAGTTCGACCAGTTCCATCGTCGAAAGCGGGTCTTGTTCGGACGGCTTCAGCACGAAGGTGTTGCCGCAGACGATCGCCATCGGGAACATCCAGAGCGGGATCATCGCCGGGAAATTGAACGGCGTGATGCCGGCGCAGACGCCGATCGGCTGGCGCAGCGTGTACGTGTCGACGCCGCCCGCGACGTTCTCCGCGAATTCGCCCATTTGCAGCGTGCCGATGCCGCACGCGTGTTCCACCACTTCGAGGCCGCGGAAGATATCGCCTTCCGCGTCCGCGAGCGTCTTTCCCTGCTCGGCGGTCAGCGTCTGCGCGATGCGCTTCATGTTTTGGCGAATCAGGTCCTGAAAGCGAAGCATGAGCCGCATGCGCGTGCCGAGCGGCGTCGTGCGCCACGTCTCGAACGCCTTCTGCGCGGCGGCGACCGCGGCGTTCACCTCGTCCGTCGTCGCGAACGGCACGCGGCCGACTATTTCCTGCGTCGCCGGATTGACGATGTCCCGCCATTCGCCCGTTGTCGATTCGACGAACGCGCCGTCGATCAGCAGTTTGGCGGTGCGCACGGACGCGCCGGGGCGCGCACCCTGCGCCGGATGTTCAGCAACGATATTCACGGATGACTCCTTCGATTGGAACAGTGCGGAGAAAGGAGCGAAGACGCGCGGGCGTGACGCGGACAAAGCGTCGAGGGGAAAGGCATGTCGTCTCCGTTATAGGTCTCGGCCCGCTATTCAGCACTATTCGGCACTATTCGGCAGGCTCGTGCCTTTGAGTATAGTTATGCAAAAGTCCGCCCTGGCACTAGAAAAACACCCGACCGATATGCAAAAAGGCCCGAAGTTCGACGCCGCGAAACTGAACTGGGACGACCTGCGCTATTTCCTCGAAGTGGCGCGCACGCAGCGCGCGAGCGGCGCGGCCAAGCGCCTGGGCGTGGACTACACGACGGTCGCGCGGCGCGTGCGCGCGCTGGAAGACGCGCTCGGCACGCTGCTCTTCGACAAGTCGCGCAGCGGCGGCTTCGTGCTGACCGCGGAGGGCCAGCGACTGCTCGGCTTCGTCGACGCGATGGAAACCACGGTGCAATCCGCCGCCGAGCAGATCGCCAACACGGGACACGCGCTGTCGGGCCACGTGCGGGTCGGGTCAACGGAAGGCTTCGGCTGCTTCTTTCTCGCGCCGCATCTCGCGCGGTTTCAGGACGCGCATCCGAACATCACCATCGACCTGTTGCCGGTGCCGCACTTCGTGAGCCTCTCGAAGCGCGAGGCGGATATCGCGGTGACGCTCGAACGCCCCGAGCAAGGCCAATACGTCTACACCAAGCTCTGCGACTATCGCCTGAAGCTCTACGCGACGCCCGGCTATCTCGACGCCCACGCGCCGATCCGCGCGAAAGACGATCTGCGCGAGCACCGCTTTGCAAGCTATATCGACGACCTCGCGTTCAGTCACGAACTGCTGTATCTGGAGCGCGCGGTGCCGGGCGCGGTGTCGCGCTGGCGCAGCACGAGCGCGATCGCGCAGTATCACGCCGCGTTGCAGGGACGCGCGCTCGCCATTCTGCCGTGCTTCATGGCGTCGCCGGACGCGCGGCTCGTGCCCGTGCTGCCGGAAGAGATCGTCGTGACGCGCGCGTTCTTCCTGTCGTGTCGCGAAGACTTGCGCCGGCTGAGGCGCATCACCGCCGTCTGGGACTACCTGCGCGCGGCCGCCGAGCTGAACCACGCGTTCCTCTTGGGCGACGCGCCCGAGATCGGCTGGGTGGACATCAAGTCCTCCTGAACATACTTTCGAGATAGGTTCAACCTTTTTGACGTTGTTCGCGCGCCCAGGTGGTTTAATGGCCGCTTTCCGCCGATGCGTTCACGCATCGGCAATCGGCATCATCCGCCGGATTCGTATTAATTTGATTCGCCATCCCGACGAACTGTCGGCGCGCCGGGCACCGTGCGGCATAATCGCCGGCCCGCTTCATCGCGTCGTCCGTCGCGGCGTTGCTATCTCCGTGAATCGATTGAGCTTTCTCCTAATTCAACCCCGTCCGGACGCTCGCGCCGGCTCACTGCGCGCCGTTCGCTGATGTCGTTCGTCATCTGGTCAAGACGCTCCGTGTCGAGCCAGCGCGTGCGCTTCGTCGAGGCGCGCACGGCTCGGACCATCGCCGTCATCGGACTGATTGCGCTTCTGATCGCCGCGCTCGCGCTCGGCATTGCCATCGGCACGACGTTCGCACGCAGTCATCTCGGCGAGGAGCAGGCGTTCGTGTCGCGCCGTTCCTTTGAGATCGAGCAGCTCGGGCGCATCGACGCCGACATCGGCGCGCTCGTGCCGCGCGTCGCGGCGCTCGCGGCTCAGGTCGGCGAGTTGCGCGATTTCGATGCCCGGCTGAAGGCCGCGCCCGGCGCGGGGACGGCCGCCGGCGTGCACGACGTGCCGCCGCTGCCCGACAGCGAAGGCGCCGCCAGCGCGCTCGACGGCGCGGGCGGACCCGAACTGCCGCCGCGTCTTTGCAACGCGGAGCGCGCGCACGACGGCACGCCTTCGCAGCGCCTCAAGGATGCGCAAAAGGTCATCGGCTGCCTGAGCGACACGCTCTCGCAGCTGCAAGGCCAGGCCATCGCGCATTACACCGCGTACATGGCGTTTCCCGGCCGCGATCCCGCGCCCGGCTCGCATTTCGGCTCGCCGTACGGCAACCGCATCGACCCGTTCACCGGACACGTGAGCTTTCATCCGGGACTCGATCTCGTCGCGCCGACCGGCACGCCGATTCTCGCGAGCGCGGGCGGGCGCGTCGTTCAGGCGGGCGAGCGCAACGGCTACGGCAACGCGGTGGATATCCGCCACGGAAACGGCACGGTGACGCGCTACGGCCACGCGTCGCGCATTCTCGTGACCGAAGGCCAGTACGTGATGCCGGGCGACGAGATCGCCGAAGTCGGCTCGACGGGCCGCTCGACCGGGCCGCATCTGCACTTCGAAGTGATCGTGGGCGGCGCGCAGCTCAATCCGAAGCCTTATCTCATGCTCTTCAGGCAGAAACCCAATGCGCAAGGCTGATTCGAAGCGGGTCTCGCTGAAGCTGACCCAACATTCCTATGCGCTCACGCCCAAGCGCAGCACCGCGTATATCCCCGGCGTGATCGCGGCCATCTGCGCGATCGGCGCGCTCGTCGCGGCCGGCTACGCGCTCAAGACCTCGCACGAACAGGCGCGCAAGCTCGACGTGCTCTGCGCGCCGCCCGTCTCCGAGCAAAAACTGCGCGAAGAATTGGCTCATGCGCAGTTCGCGCTGGAACAGCAGACGGCGGCGCGCGCCGCGCTCGAACAGCGCGCCATGCAAAGCGCCGCGCAGATCGAGCGGCTGCAGACCGACCTCGCCTTTTTGAAGAAGCAACGCTAACCCATCCGGCCGACCGAGCACGCAATGGCGCGTGATCGTCGGAAGCCATCCTTTACCGCATCGCAAGGAACCGCCATGTTCTCATCGAAGAAAGATTCGCAAGGCGTCAAGCCGGCCAAGCTCTCCACCCTGATCGCGCAGAATGTCCATATTTCGGGCGACCTCGAATTCAGCGAAGGACTGCGCATGGACGGTCAGGTGACCGGCAACGTGACCGGCCGCGCCGGCGACGAATCGCTGCTCGTCGTGAGCGATCAGGGCGCGATTCACGGCAACGTCAGCGCGTACGACGTCATCATCAACGGCCGCGTGGTCGGCGACGTGATGGTCACGCATTTCGTCGAGCTCCAGTCGAATGCGCATGTGCACGGCAACATCTACTATCAGAAGCTGCGCATGGACGTCGGCGCGACGGTCGAAGGCAAGCTGACCAAGCTCGACGCGATGCAGTCGAACGTACCTGCGCTGCCCGCCGCGGAAGTCGTGCCGCAGCTCGACTACACGGCAAGCTGAACGCCGCGCGCGCGTGCAAATACAGGGCGCGTGGCGCTTCGCGATCCGCTAAGATTTCAGCGATACGGTCCGCGCGCCCGCGCCTGTCGTGCAATCTTGCAAAATGCGCGTGGCCGATTACATCGAGATAACAAGGGCGCCCCATGCTGGTCAATTGCGCGGCTTATCAGAACGGCCGAAAGCTCGCAGACGTACAGATCGACGACATCAATGCGTACCGGGACCTGCCCGACTCGTTCATCTGGGTCGCGTTGAAGGAGCCCGGTCCGGGCGAGCTCGCGCACATGGCGCATCAGTTCGGCCTGCATGAACTGGCCGTCGAGGACGCGCAACACGGGCATCAGCGGCCGAAGATCGAGGAGTACGGCGATTCGCTTTTCGCGGTGTTCCATACCGTCGAATTCGACGAGGAAGGCGAACTGCTCGTCGGCGAGATCAACGTGTTCGTCGGGCGCAACTACGTGATCTCCGTGCGCAACCGCACCACGCAAGGGTTCCAGGAAGTGCGCAAACGCTGCGAGCGCGAGCCGCAGTTGCTCAAGCACGGCCCGGCGTTCGTGATGTACGCGCTGCTCGATGCCGTCGTTGATCGCTATTTCCCCGTGCTGGAATCACTCGGCAACGCGCTCGACGAAGTGGAAGAACGCATCTTCGAGCGTAACGGCTCGGCCGCGTCGCGCGAGATCATCGAAGACCTGTACTCGCTCAAGCGCCGCATGACGCTCATGCAGCATCACACGGCGCCGCTGCTCGAAGCCGTGAGCAAGCTCTACGGCGGGCGGCCGCCCGGCGTGTGCGCGGGCATGCAGGAATATTTTCGGGATGTCTACGACCACCTGCTGCGCATCGTGAAGACGATCGAAGGCCGCCGGGAAATGATCGTGACGGCCATTCAGGTGAACCTCGGCCTGATCGCGTTGGCGGAAAGCGAAGTCACGAAGCGCCTCGGCTCGTTCGCCGCCCTTTTCGCGGTCCCGACGATGATCGCCGGCATCTACGGCATGAACTTCCACCGAATACCGGAACTGGACTGGACGTATGGCTATCCGGCATGCATCGGCGCGATGTTGCTGGTCGATATCGTGCTGTACTGGCGCTTCAAGAAGGCAGGTTGGTTATAATACGGGTTCGATGCGAAGTCATCGCAAGAACACAGCATCACTCGCCGGGCATCGCGCAAGGAACTTTTGCGCGGTTTCCTCTGTCTAAACGGATTCTGTCGCGACGCAGACTCAGTGCTTGGTCACTAGCTTGTCTCAGTAGCTTGTATTTCCGCTTTCTGACCGCACCTGCCAGTCACAGCAGACCCATTCACCGCATCACACCGCACGTCGGCACTCGCGGCATCGCCCTGAATCTCGGTCGAAGCCTCGCAGGGAGCCGGCGTCGCCGTCCCGGTCATGCCGGCCAGGGCTTGCCGCTCGAAGGCGAGTTCCGTCGTTCCGGCCTATGCCGTCAAGCTCGCCACGAGCCTGAAAGCAAGACGCGGCGCGTTCGTCGTTCGAGCGCGCCGGCTCACGCCCGACTTCGCTTCCGACGCGTTGCAGCGGCGATGCGCTCTGCGCACCGTCGCCCGCCAACACTCGCGAATGCCGTTGCGTGGCGTCGAGCGGCGCGGCACCCACTATTACTTGAACAGGAGCTCAAATGGCGAAAGAAGAACTGATCGAACTCGACGGTATCGTTGACGAAGTGCTTCCCGACAGCCGCTATCGCGTGACGCTGGACAATGGCGTCGTCGTCGGCGCGTATGCCTCGGGCCGCATGCGCAAGAACCACATCCGCATTCTGGCCGGCGACCGCGTGACGCTGGAAATGTCGGTGTATGACATGACGAAGGGCCGCATCAACTTCCGTCACAAAGACGAACGCGCAAGCGGCGGCGGTGCAGCCCGCGCGCCGATGCGCCGCCGTTAAACCAGCCATATCACGCTACACGCTACAATCCACGCGCCGACAAGAGCGCGTTGATTCCCACCGCGAAGCCGTCCTCGTCGTTCGTCGACGAGACGAGGCTCGCGCGTCGTTGCACCGCCTCCGACGCCTGTCCCATCGCAATCGACGTCCCCGCGATCTCGAACATCGCGATATCGTTGGTCATGTCGCCGAGCACGGCCACGCGCTCGAGCGGCACGTTCCGGCGCTTCGCCAGTTCGCGCACCGCGTCGCCCTTGTTGGCGAGCAGATGCGTGATGTCGAGGTAATAGCTCTGCGAGCGCGCCGCGTTCGCACGCCCTTCGAGTTGAGTCTGCAACTGCGCTTCGACGCGTTCGAGCAGCGGCGCGTCCGCTGTCGAACCGACGATCTTGTCGACGGCATCGAGATTCACATCGTCGAAACGCTGCACGAGCACGCCGTCATAGCCGACCGTGCGCCGTTCGCGCGGCACATACGCGCCGTCGGGATTGGTCAGATACCACACGTCGCCGACGAACACCCACGCATCCACGCCCGCCGACGCGAGCGCCTCGAGCGACGTCTGCACGGCATCGCGCGGCAGCTTGTGCGCGGCGAGCACTTCCCACGTGCCCGGCTGAACGAGATTGCCGCCGTTATACGACGCATACGGCATGGCGACGCCGAGCGTCTCTACGATATAGCGCATGCCCGCGCCCGGCCGGCTGCTCGCGACGGTGAACTCGACGCCCGCTTGCCGCAGACGCCGCACCGCGTCCTTCGCGGGCTCGCTGATCGATTTGTCGGTGTGAAGCAGCGTGCCGTCGCAGTCCGAGACGACGAGCTGGACGTGCGCGAGCGCCTCGAACGCGGCGGCGGCGTCGCCGCTTATGCTGTGCAAACCGAATTGGCCATTGGCATTCATGAAGGCGCTCCTTCGCGCTGATTGAAGTCGGAGAGTTGGCGAGTCTCGCGAACCGAGCGCGGATGCCACAGCTTCGCGCCGCCCTCGATGCCCGCCGCGTTCGATACGACCGCCACGTTCGGCGGCAACTCGAAGTTCAGATGCGTGGCGTTGCCTCCGCCGATCCAGAGCTTGTCGAAATTGACGAGCGTGTCGAGAATGCCGAGCACCTTCTCGACGCGGCGGTTCCAGCGCTTGTTACCCGCTTTCTCGCGCGCGGCGTTGCCAATGTATTCGTCGTAGGTTCGGCTTTTCGACACCGGATGATGCGCGAGTTCCAGATGCGGCATCAGTTCGCCGTCGCGAAAGAGCGCGGTGCCCGCGCCCGTGCCGAGCGTCAGCACGAACTCCAGACCACGACCTTCGATAGCCGCGAGTCCTTGCATTTCGGCATCGTTGATCATGCGCGCCGGCATGCCGCCCAGACGCTGGGAAATCATGTCCGCGAGCGGCACGCGCTGCCAGTATTCGTTGCCGAGATTCGGCGCGGTCAGCACGACGTTATCGCGCACCACGCCAGGAAAGCCGATCGAGATGTGCGTCGGCGGCTCCGCGAGAATCGGCTGCACGAGCGCGACGAGCGTATCGACGACCACGTCGGGCATCGCGGGCTTGGGCGTCGGCACGCGCACGCGCTCGCTTTTCATCTCGCCGTCTTCGGACAGCACCGCGGCCTTAAGCCCCGTCCCGCCGATGTCGATGGCGAGAATGCGGTCCGCCTTCACCGCGCCCTTCGCGGTGCTCGCACGCTTTCTTTGCTTCGTTCGAGTGTCCGTGCTCACGCTGGTCATTGTCGTTATCCAGATTTCAGTTCTTCTTGCGGTTGTCGGTCAGCGGCCGCCACGCGCGGCCGTCTTCGGCGAGCAGACGGTCCGCCGCCTCCGGGCCGGCACTGCCCGCCGCGTAGCCATGCACCGGCAGTTCGCTCTCCGGATGCAGCACGCGATCCACCGCCGCCCACGCCGTCTCGATGCTGTCCGCGCGCTGAAACAGCGTTTCGTCGCCGAGCATGCAGTCGTAGAGCAGCGTTTCATAGCCCACATTCGCGCGCTCGGCGAAGAAGTCGCCGTAATCGAACGACGAGCGCACCGCGCCCACCTGCATCACAGGACCCGGCACCTTGACGTTGAAGTCGAAGGTCGTGCCGTGCGCCGGGTCGATACGCAGCGTGTAGACGTTCGGCGTCAGCTCGTCGACGGGCGTGTCGCGGAACAGCCGGAACGGAACCGCCTTCAGTTGCACCGATATCTCCGTGCGGCGCTCCGTCAGCCGCTTGCCGGTGCGCAGATAGAACGGCACGCCGGCCCAGCGCCAGTTTTCGATGAAGACGCGCGCCGCCGCATAGGTTTCGGTGCGGCTGTCCTTCGCGACGCCCGGCTCTTCGCGATAGCCCGGTCCCGCCGCGCCGGCTTCATATTGCCCGAACACCACGTCCCGCGCCGAAAGCGGTTTCATCGCGTCGAAGACCTCGGCCTTCTTGTCGCGCACGGCTTCGGCGTCGAAGGAATTCGGCGGTTCCATCGCCACCATGCCGAGCAGCTGGAAGAGATGGTTCGGCACCATGTCGCGGAACGCGCCGGTCTGCTCGTAGAAGCTGCCGCGCCCTTCCACGCCGATGGTCTCCGACGCCGTGATCTGCACGTGATCGATGTATTCGCGCCGCCAGACCGGCTCGAACATGGCGTTCGCGAAGCGCACGGCCAGGATGCTCTGCACGGTGTCCTTGCCGAGAAAATGGTCGATGCGATAAATCTGCGATTCCTTCGCATACGCGAGGATGCAGCTGTTGAGCGCCTGCGCGGAAGCGAGGTCGGTGCCGAACGGCTTTTCGATGACGAGCCGCCTGAAGGCGCCGTCTTGCTCCTCCAGAAGCCCGGCGCGCCCGAGATGTTCTGCGATCGGTGCAAAGAACCGCGCGCTAACCGCGAGATAGAACACGACATTGCGGCTCTTCATCTCGGCGAGACGCGCTTTGAGCCGCTCGAAGGTCCCGTCGTCGTCGAACTCGCCCGCGAAGTATTCGAGCTTGTTCGCGACGCGGTTCCACGCGTCTTCGTTCAACTTCGACGTATGGAAAGTGCTGGCCTTGTCGGCGGCGAACTTGCGCAGCGACTCGGTTAGTTCATCGCGCCACGCAGACGTCTCGCGCTCGCCGTGATTCACGCCGATGATCTGCATGTCGTCGTCGAGCAGACCGTCGGCGGACAGGTTGTAGAGCGCGGGCATCAGAAGCCGCCGCGTGAGATCGCCGCCCGCGCCGAAGATCACGAGCGTGCACGCAGGCGCGCGGCGCTTCGCTGCGGGCGACGCTGAAGACGGCTTCGAAGCACTTGCCTGACTGCTATTGTCTGCATCATTCGGCATGACGTGGGTGTCCTCATCCGTTGAGCGAAAATGGAAAGACCTCCGGCGACGCGGCACAGTTCAATCGCGCATCGCTTCTTACGGCGCCTCGTTACGTTCGTAGGCTATCTGTAATTTTCCGCTTCGCGTGTCGTAGAATGCTTGCGCGACTTCGCAGCACGAGGCCAACACCGACATGACTTCACCCGACACGCTCATCGACCTGCCCGCCTACTTCGCACGCATCGGCTTTAACGGCGGCGACCGCCCCGCGCCCACGCTCGACACGCTGCGCGCGCTGCATCTGCTGCATCCGCAGGCGATACCGTTCGAGAATCTCGACGTGCTGCTCGGCCGGCCGGTACGGATCGATCTCGCCTCGATTCAACGCAAGCTCGTCATGAACCGGCGCGGCGGTTACTGCTACGAACACAATCTGCTTTTCCGCAGCGTACTCGAAGCACTGGGTTTTCGCGTGAAAAGCTACGCGGGCCGCGTGCTGTGGGGCCGCGATGCGTCGGTCATGCCGCCGCGCTCGCACATGCTGCTCGTCGTAGAGCTGGACGAAGGCGCCTTCGTCGCGGATGTCGGCTTCGGCGGCATGACGCTTTCCGCGCCGCTCGCGCTGCAAGGCGGTCTGGAGCAGATCACGCCGCACGGCGCGTTCAGGCTGCAACGCATCGACTGGGATGCGGGCCTGCCGAATTATCGGATGGAAGCGCTGATCGACGGAATGTGGACGGCCATCTACCGCTTCGACTTCGATCCGCAATACGACATCGACTATGAGATGTCGAACTACTTCGTCTCCACGTATCCGCAGTCGATCTTCGTGCATCACCTGCTCGCTGCGCGGCTCGCGCCGGGGCGCCGCTACGGTCTCTTCGACCAGCGTCTGTCGCTGCACGACGAACGCGACGGCACCACGCATCGCGAAGTGGTCGGCGTCGAAGCGCTTCGGCGCGTGTTGAGCGAGGAGCTCGGCATTCGTCTGCCCGATGCGGACGGCTCCATCGCTTCGTCCGATCTCGACGCCGCGCTCGCGCGCCTCGCGCAGTCCGATCCCGCCTGACACATCGCGCCGATGTTCAAGAGCAATAAAACGCGCGGCCGCCGCGAATTCCATACGCATCATCGCAGCGCCATGCTCGCGCAACGGCTGCCCGCGTGGCGTTCGACGTTCGTGCTCGCTGGCGTCACCGCCGCGTTCCTCGCGCTCGCCGGGCGCGCGCTGTGGGTGCAGGTGGTCGACCACGCGTTCTATATCGGCGAAGGACAGAAGCGCTACCAGCGAACGCTTGCGCTCGACGCCACGCGCGGGCGCATCGTCGACAGAAACGGCGCGATGCTCGCGGTCAGCCTCGCCACGTACGAAGTCTGGGCGAGCCCGAAGCGTTTCGACGCCGCCCGCGCCGACGACATCGCCAAGCTGCTCGACTTTCCGGCGAGCGAACTCAGCCGCCGCATCGGCACGGATCGCAGCTTCGTGTTGCTCAAGCGCCAGGTGGAGGCAGAGACGGCCGAGCGCATCGCGGAAATCGGTCGCGCGGGCATCACGCTCGTGCCGGACACCAAACGCTTCTATCCCGAAGGCGAATCGGCGGCGCATGTCGTCGGCTTCACGGACAACGAGGATCGCGGCCAGGAAGGCGTGGAGCTTGCCGCGGACGCGCGCCTCGCCGGTTCGGCCGGGCAGCGCGAAGTCATCCGCGACCGGCTCGGGCGCGTGGTGTCGCAGATCGGCGAAACGGAGATGCCGCAGAACGGCGAAACCATCCACCTGACGATCGACCGGCGCATCCAGCAACTCGCGCATTCGCAACTCAAGGCGGCTGTCGCGAAGCATAGGGCGCGCGCGGGCAGCGTCGTCGTGCTGGACGCGAAGAACGGCGAAGTGCTGGCGCTCGCCAATTACCCGAGCTTCGATCCCAACGACCGCCGCCGTCTCACGGGCGAGCAGCTTCGCAACCGCGCCCTCACGGATACCTTCGAGCCGGGGTCGACCATCAAGCCGCTCGTGGCCGCGCTCGCCATCGACCTGGGTCACGTGCGGCCGGACACGCGCATCGACACGAACCCCGGCACGCTGAAGATCGGGCCGAACGTGATTCACGACACGTCGAATCATGGCGTCATCACGGTGTCGGAGGCCGTGCAGATGTCGAGCAACGTCGCGCTGACGCAGCTCGCGCTGAAGATCCCCGCGCGGACCATCTGGGACAAGTACCGCGAATACGGCATCGGACAGGCGCCGGAACTGACGTTTCCCGGCGCGGCCACGGGACGGCTGCGCGCGCCGGAACGCTGGAAGCCGATCGAGCAGGCGACGATGGCCTACGGCTACGGCCTGTCGCTCTCGCTCTTGCAGATCGCGCAGATCTACACGGCGTATGCCGCGGACGGGCGCTTTCACGCCGCGACGCTCATCCACGGCGAAACGCGCCGCGCGGGCACGCCGGTCGTTAAGCCCGCGACGGCCGCGGCCGTGCGCGACATGCTCGAAGCGGCCACAGGATCGGACGGCACCGGACGCGCCGCCGCGGTCGAAGGTTATCGCGTGGGCGGCAAGACGGGCACCGCGCGCAAGCAAGTCGGGCGGTCGTATGCGGCGAACAAGTATCGCGCGTCGTTCGTCGGCATCGCGCCGATGAGCGATCCGCGCGTGATCGTCGCCGTGATGATCGACGAGCCATCCGGCGGCGCGTACTACGGCGGGACCGTCGCGGGGCCGGTGTTCTCGGGCATCGTCGGAGGGACGTTGCCGCTTCTGGGCGTGCCGCCGGACGCGTGAGCGAGGCGCCGCGCTCAGGCATGAACAGCGCGTGCGGGCGCGGAGGTTGCTGCCATCGACACTGCGCCGAACTGTAAAGACGCTGTGCTCTAATGGAGCGTTCGAATCCACACCCTCATACCGGGAAGATCATGAAGAAACTCGCCGCGGCCCTCGCGCTGCCCCTTCTCATCGCGGCTTGCGGCCGCTTTCATAACGAAGACGCCGGCCAGCCGGAAGTCGAAGCCGCATCGACGCATAACGAAGTTGCGAGCATCGTCCAGTGCATCACCGACGAAGCGAAGAAACACAACGCCACCTACAAGCAGACGGCGATTCCGCAAGGCACCATGCTCGAATTCGGCGATTCGAACGTCGTCAAGGTCCGCTACGACAACGGCGAGACCACCTACCGCTTCTACCCCGGCGAGCGCCACGTGTCGAACATGTGGATCGAAGGCGCGGGCAAGAAGTGCGCGCCGTGAGCGGACGGGCCTAGCAGCATGCGCTCGACACGAGCCATTAGCGCCGTCGAACGGCTCAAGACGCGCAGCGGCAATCCGCATTACGCGGCCGTGAGCATGCCGGGCGGCTACTTCTATCTCGTCGAACGCGCGGCCGAAGGCTCGAAGAAGCTGTGCGACCCATTGCCGATGGATGACTTCATCGCGTTCGTCAACGCACGCGAACCCGCCAAACCGCGCAAGGTCAGCAAGCTCGACGAAGCGCTCGAAGCGCAGATCGGGCGAAGCGGCAAGCGCGCGGAGAAGCCTTCCTCCGACGACGCGGACTAAGCTCGCCGCCCGCCTCTGCATGCCCGGCGTGGCGCGGCGCAGCATCGAAAAACGCGCCAGCCCCTTGATCAGTGTGCGATGACAGACGGAGGCAACAGGCCTCCGTTGCGTACATTTTTGCCAACGGTCGTACCGTTGGCAGCCGCCAAGCAGAACTGCGGATTACGCCTGCCGGTCACGCCCGAACAATTTCCGAAAATGAGCAAGGGCCGCCCGCGACGTTTCAATAGAAAGCGCGCGGGTGAACGGGGTGCCCGTGCGATGGGAGACGCGAGACAGCGTCACGCCGCGCGGCTGAGAGGAAGACCAACAATGAAGAAGAAGAGCGAGACCAAGGGCAGCCTGCTGCCCTCGGCGATGGCGGACGTCGAGTTGCAGCATATCGAACGCGCCGTGGCGCAGCTTCGCGCGATGAAGAGCCAGTCGTCCGGAACGCTCAACGTCGAATACTGGCGCGAGCGGCTCACAGCCGTCGTCAGCGGCTATGCGCTCGTGCCCGCGCAGAAGCAGCGCATTCAGTCGCTGCGGGCCGCACTCGATGCCGTCCACATTCATCCGCGCGACGGCGGCAGCCGCAAAAGGTCGACCAATAGGCTTTGGGCGAAAGCGGCCTGACCGCCGCTTTCGCCACTCGCGCCACGTGCGCGACGCTCATCGCCCGCACGGTCCGGCCGGCGGGCGCGCAGGCTCGCAGCGAGAGCTTCGGGCCGGCACGGCGGAGGCGCTTCTCAGGCATCGTTCGTGCTCGGCTCCTGGCTCACGAACTGCATGGAGACCTCATGTCCGCATCACGCAAACGAATCGCCGCCACGCTGCTCGCGTGCTTCGCCGCCGCAACCAGCGTGTGCGCCAGCGCGCAGATCACGAAGCCGGAAGGCTCGGATCAGCAGGAGAACCGCACGTCCGATTCGACCGCGCGGGCCAATCCGTCCGGCGTCGCAGTGCATGAGACGCAGAAGCCGCAGTCGAAGGACGCGGCGGGCGCATCGCGTGGGAAGACCGTCGGCAAGGAACACTCGACGAACGGCGCCGGCGGCTTTAACAACGGCCTGTACGGCACCGGCGCGGGCAACAACAAGTAGCGCGCCGCGCCGTACGTCGGCTTAGTCCGCTTAGTCCGTTTAGTCCGCGTTCTGCGCCGTGCCGTTGATTTCCGGCGCGATGGCGGCGTGATTCACAATCGCCACGAGCGACACGCCGCCGAGAATATTCCCGATGAGCGTCGGCAGGAGGAACACGAGGAAGTAGTCGGAAAGGCTGGCCGCGCCCGACATCACCCCATAAGCCGCTTCGACGGAGCCCGCGATCACGTGCGAGAGCTTCGCGACCGCGACCGTGTAGGTGACGAGCAGAATCGTGAGCAGACGCGCCGATCTCGCGCTCGGCAGCAGCCAGACCATCAACGCGATCAGCCAGCCCGCGAACAGCGCCCGCGCCACCGTCACGCCGAAGCTGCCAGCATACGGCGCCTTCGCAACTTTTCCGAGCGCTTCGATCACGTCCGGCGAGAACACGCCGGGAAGTTGCAGCAGACTCGCGAAGATCGTCGTCCCGATCAGGTTGAACACCAGCACGATGATCCACAGGCGCAAGGTCTTGGCGACCGTCTTCATGTCGCGGCGCGTGAGCACGGGCAGCACCGCCGTCAGCGTGCTTTCGGTGAACAACTGCTGCCGCCCCAGAATGACGAACACGAAGCCGATGGTATAGCCAAGGCTCGTGACGAGGTGGCTCCACTGCGACTCGGGCACCGCGCTTTCCAGTATGGACTGCACGAGAAACGAGAAGCCCATCGACAGGCCGGCGGCGAGCCCGGACCACATCAGCGCGGCGAAGGTGCGCTCCATCGCGGCCTCGCCTTCCTCCCGCACGATTTCGTGAATGACGAGCGCGTGTGGCGTGGAATGCTCGGCCGCCTGTTCGCGTTGTGCATCGTCGAGATTCGGTGATTCCGCGCCTGCGGAACCCTCGCGCGAGCCGTCCTGCGTATCTGCCATGGTCTGTTCTCCCTGAGAGCCGTTCGATGCCGGAACCGATGAACGGCAGGCGCTCATCGACAGCAGAAACGATGCCCGCATCAGGAAAACGAAAGCTGGCGCGAAGGCGAACGTCGAAGCTAGCGCGCGATGCCCGAGTCGAGCGCGTCGTCGGCGGCATCGTAGCCGCGCCACTTGTAGAGCAGCGCGGAGGCCAGCCAGCATGCGGCGAAGAGGCCGATGACCGCATAGCCGAGCGCGCCGAAGTGGTCCGAGAGACGCGCGGCGACGTCCCACAGCCCGCCCTTGAGTTGCAGCCGATCCGCGAGCAGGCCGAGCGCCTCGACGCTGCCGACGAACACCGCGATCACGACCGAGGCCAGCGTCACCGTGAGGTTGTAGTAGAGCTTGCGCACCGGCTTCATGAAGGCCCAGCCGTACGCGCCGACCATCAGCAGGCTGTCGGCGGTATCGATCAGAGACATGCCGGCTGCGAACAGCACCGGGAACACGAGGATCGACCATACCGGCATGCCGCGCGCCGCCTCCGATGCGGCAATGCCCATCAGCCCGATCTCAGTCGCCGTATCGAAGCCGAGGCCGAACAGGACGCCAAGCGGATACATATGCCAGCTCTTGCCGATCAGCGCAAAGAGCGGCCGCGCGATGCGCGCGAGCGGGCCGCCTCCGACGACGAGCAGGTCGGCATCGTCGTCGTTCAGCACGTCGCCGCGGCGCGCGCGCAGGAAGGCGCGCCACACGCCGCGCAGCACGACCAGATTCATCGCGGCGATGGCGAACAGGAAAAACGCCGACACCGACGTGCCGATGAGCGCGCCGATCTCGCGGAACGCCGCGAAGCGCGCCTGCACGGCGAGCGCGGTGGCGGCGATGAGCGCGGTCGCGAGCATCACGACGGTCGAATGTCCGAGCGAGAAGAACACGCCGACCGAGAGCGGACGCTCGCCGTGCTGCATCAGCTTGCGCGTGACGTTGTCGATGGCGGCGATGTGATCGGCATCGACCGCATGGCGAAGCCCGAGCGAATACGCGAGCAGCGACGTGCCCATGAGCAGCGGATAGTGACGAAACGCGATGAGCGCCCAGAGCCACGCGAGCACGTTGAACGCGATGAGTCCGGCGAAAAGACGCGCGGAGCGGGCGGAATCGGTGGATCGGGTCATAGGGGCGCGTGGCGGCGAAGAACCGGGGACAGCGTCAGAGAATACCTTGGTTCGGCTGGCGGCCAATAATCGCTTGCCGTCACGCGGCCGTCGCAGACGTTCATTTATTCGTCGTCCTATGCATTCCGTCGGAAAAAGAGCGTGGAAAACCCGCTCCAATTCGCTCTGCGCGAAAAACATAGGCGTATTCGTTCGTTGGGCTTGCGTCGGTGCGCGGCTAACATGGCCCTTCGCCATTCAGAGCCCGCCATGCCACGCTATCTCGACGACGCCCAACGCGATGCAATCCAGGATCGGCGCGCGTCGTGGCGCTGGCGCAGCGAATGGCCGACGTGGCTCGTGATCGTCGCGGTGTACGGCGGCTGGTTCGGCGTCGCGACGAGCGCGCGCACGCTCGGCATGCCGCTTGCGCTCGGGCTGCTGGCGGTGCTGTCGTGCTGGTACATGTCGCTCCAGCACGAGCTGTTGCACGGGCATCCGACGCGCTGGCCGCTCGTCAACATGCTCTTCGGACTGGCGCCGCTCGCCGTGTGGTTTCCGTATGCGGTCTATCGCGCGTCGCATCTGCGTCATCACGACGATGCGCATCTGACCGTGCCCGGGCACGATCCCGAAAGCTACTATGTGACGCCCGAACAGTGGGCGAGCGCGGGGGTCGTATTGCGTGGCGCGATCGCTGCGCGGAACACGTTCGTGGGCCGCGTGCTGATCGGGCCGTGGTTCGCGATCGCCGCATCGTGGCGGGAAGCGGCGCAGGCGATTATCGATCGCGACTGGCGGATCGTCGCGAGCTGGGTCGCGCATCTCGCCGCGCTCGTGGCGCTCGCGTGGTGGCTCGACACTCGGTGCGGGGTGCCGTGGCGCGCGTTCGCAGGCGTCGGCTATGCGGCGCTCGCGCTTGCTTCGGTGCGATCGTTCCACGAGCATCGCGCGGCGGGCGCGGAACGTGAGCGAACGGTCATCAACGAGGCCGCGTGGCCGTGGCGGCTGCTTTTTCTGAACAACAACTACCACGCGGTGCACCACGACCTGCCGGGCGTGCCGTGGTTCGCGCTGGCTGCCATCTATCGCGAGCGGCGGGACGCATATCGGGCGAGCAATGGCGGCTTCGTCGTGGAAGGATACGGCGAGTGGTTCCGGCGGTATGCGTTCGCGCGCGCGGTCGCCCCGGTGCATCCGGTCGCGGGCACGGGCGATGACGCAGCAGTGCGAACGTTCGGGCATGCGGAAAGCGCGGAGGCGGCTTCGGGCGGCTTGTGACGCGGGCGACGGCCGGTCCGTTCGGCGGTCTCGACGCTGCATCGCCTGGAGGTTGGACGATAAGCCGTCTGTCACCGCGACGTTCGCCGCGAGTGTTCGTCGACTCGCGCTGAGACCGCGAGAGGCCGGGCCGGCCTGATTGGTCGATGTTCCGGGACGCGCCGCTGCGAATACCGCTACGATGCGACATTCCCCGCCATTCCCCGACGATGCACTGGACCGCCGCCCTGCCGATGTACAACGTCACGCCCGCGCTCGCCGCCGACTGGCGCGCGTTGCTCGATGCCGTGCACGCCCGCCTCGCCGACACGCTGAAGGCCCGCGGCGATACGCTCGGCATGACCGACTCGGTTTCCGACCTGACCGCCTTCTGGCTGCGCGACGACCTGCTGCTGTCGCAGACGTGCGGTTATCCGCTGCTGCATGCGCTCGATGATCGCGTGCAACTCGTCGCCACGCCCGATTTCGATGCGCCCGGCTGCGAAAGCGGCTCCGAAAGCGGCGGCTATCGCAGCGTGCTCGTCGCGGGCGCGCATGTGAACGCGGCGTCGCTCGCGGACTGCCGCGGGCTGCGCGCGGTCTACAACGACGACGATTCGAATAGCGGCATGAACCTCTTCCGTCATGCCGTGGCGCCGTTCGCGCAGGGCTCGCGCTTCTTCGCTTCTGTCGCGAAGAGCGGCGGACATCTCGCGTCGCTGCATGCGGTCGCGATCGATAAAAGCGCGGATATCGCCGCCATCGACTGCGTGACGCTCGCATTCGTGCGCGCGCATCGGCCGGAACTGGCGGCCAGCGTGCGCGAACTGGGCGTGACGGCGAGCGCGCCCGCGCTGCCGTTCATTGCGTCGAAGCGCGTGCCGCGGGATATCGTCGATGCGCTCGCCGCCGCGCTCAGCGATACCGTCGCGCAGGACCCGGCACTCGCCAGCCGGCTGCGGCTCAAAGGCTTCGTGCGCCTCACGCCAGCGGATTACGCGCCGATCCTTCGCTACGAACGCGAAGCGGCCGAGCAGGGCTATCCGGTGCTGGCCTAGCGTCGGCGCAGACTCCGCTCAGAATCCTCGGCTCGCGACCGCTTCGGCAGACTTCGCCGACTTTCGGCACAATCGAATATCCAACGCGTGGCCGCGTCGAGGCCGCTCTGCCCATGCGCATGTCGCGCCGCCACGCCATCACGCTGTAGCACGCCAAACTCGCAATGATCCCCTTCTCGCTGCTGGACCTCTCGCCCATTCCGCTCGGCTCCACCGCCGCCGACGCCTTCGCCCATTCGCTCGATCTCGCGCAGCACGCCGAACGCTGGGGCTACCGGCGCTACTGGCTCGCCGAGCATCACAACATGACGGGCATCGCGAGCGCGGCCACGTCGGTGGTGATCGCGCACATCGCGGCAGGCACCAAGACCATTCGCGTCGGCTCGGGCGGCATCATGCTGCCGAATCACGCGCCACTCGTGATCGCGGAGCAGTTCGGCACGCTCGCCTCGCTGTTTCCGGGCCGCATCGACCTCGGGCTCGGGCGCGCGCCCGGCACCGACCAGACGACCGCCCGCGCGCTGCGCCGCGACCTGCAAGGCAGCGCCGATTCGTTCCCCGACGACGTCGTGGAGCTTCAGCGCTATTTCGCCGATCCCGTGGAAGGCCAGCGCGTGCGCGCGGTGCCCGGCGCGGGACTGCATGTGCCGATCTGGCTGCTCGGCTCGTCGCTCTTTTCCGCGCAGCTGGCGGCGGCGCTCGGCCTGCCGTTCGCGTTCGCGTCCCATTTCGCGCCGGATTATTTGATGACCGCGTTGCACGTCTATCGTTCGCAATTCCGGCCGTCCGCCACGCTGGACAAGCCTTACGCGATGGTCGGCGTCAACGTCTTCGCCGCCGACACCGCCGACGAAGCGCGCTTCCTGTTCACATCGCTGCAACAGCAGTTCATCAATCTTCGACGTGGCACGCCCGGACAACTGCCGCCGCCCGTCGAATCCATCGCGTGGACGCCGGCCGAGCGCGCGGGCGTCGAGCACTCGCTGTCGTGCTCGGTGATCGGCGATCGCAGCGACGTAGAAGCCGGGCTGCGCTCGGTCATCGACCAGACGCAGGCGGACGAACTCATCGTCACGGCACAGATTTTCGATCACGCGGCGCGCCTGCGTTCGTTCGAGATCACAGCGGAGGTCCGCGACGCCATCGCCGCCAACGCCTGAGGGCGGGAACGGCGCAAGCGGGCGCAAGCGGGCGCAAGCGGCTGGAAATCTCGCGCGCTGGACGCCCGCGCATTTGACAGGCAATAATGAGATACCGGAGCGCGCTCGCGCAGGCGCCGCGCTTCGCGTCCGCCGTATCCGCCCTGTTTCGTCTTTGGAGCGCGCACGCCATTCGCTGCGCGCGGCTGGGCGATGCAGCGGAACAACAACAAATGCGTCGCAAGACGGGAGGAAGAATGTCGATGCCGAGAAGCGCAGCCACCGGAGCCATGACGCTCCTGACCGAATTTGACGACACCACCGGCCAGGAAGTGCGCTCGTTGAAGCTCGAACCCGCTGCTGACGGCAAGGCCGTGCTGCTGATCGAGATCGATGAACGCAAACCCGGCATTCATCGCGAAGTCCGTTATGAAATAACGCCGGCGGAACTCATTGCCGCGATTCGCGCGCACGGCGCGGAATTACCGGGAGAACAACATTCGCGTTAAAACTTTTTAAACGCTGCCAAGACCGGCATACAATACAAGTGGAGTGAGCCTTTCGGCCGCCGCTTGGTCGCGGCGGCGCGGCATGCCCCTCTGCGGATCGCGGTTTTCGGCGTGACTTCCCGCGCGCACTCTTGTCGTGCGTCCGTCGCGGTGATCCTCGAGCGAGTGAATGGACCGAACCGGCTCTATTCGGCGAATGCGTCAATGAGTCTGGCGGATTAAAACAGCCTCGCGGTAAATACACCAATTGACGAGCGGCACACACTGCGCCACGCTTGGTAATACATATATTTAAGTCATCGAACCGCCCCGGTCCGCGCGGGGCATGGGTTCGTCTTCTGCAAATCAAAAAGCTGAATCAGGAAAGCCGTGGACGAAAGAAAGCGAGATAGCATCATTGCGTACTTGCGCAGCCGAATGGCCGAATTCGGGATTACCGAAACTGCTCTGGCCGAAGCATTAGCCGAAGCGCAGGCCGCGCCTCCCGTACCGCCCACGTTCACCAGGACCAACGGGAACGCGGCGAATGGCGCGCCGAAACCGCATCGCGCGATGCCGAAATTGCCGTCCGTGCCGGTATCGAACGGCACGGGTCCGGTTTTCCGAAACGCGAGCGGCGACACGTGGGACGGCGTCGGCGACATGCCCGAATGGTTGAAACGCGCGGTACATGCGGGTCAGGATATCGAGTTCTATCGCGTTTGATGTGTCTGCGAGGCTGGGTCTTTCGCGCACGCACTGACGAAATACCGTCCCGTCACTGAGCATCGGCACCTGTCGATACGCGCGTGCGTGCGCCCATAGGCAATTCACGTCGAATATTCAAGCCAAAATATTTTCGGCGACGCGTGTCCATTGCGCCTTAAAACGTTTATTGGTAGCCCACAAGTAGCCGGCCTGGCTTTCGTGGCCGCGCATCCTTTCGCCATTGACCACGCCCGATCGAGTTCCGCAGTCTCCCGACAAGGAGCCACGCATGAACGCATACGGACGCCGTGACGCCGCGCCCGGTCTGAACGCGCCCCGCCCTTGCCCGGCGCCCTCACCGGCGCGCGGCTGCGCCGCCGTGCTGTGCGGCTGACGCACGGCGCAAAGAGCCGCGGACCGCGACCGAGCGACCAGCGCGATGCCGTCCCGCCCCGCCACCCTTCCGAGCGTCGTCCGGCGCATGACCGCCGGGCGCAGACTACTGGAAGGCGCATCGGTGGAGACGGTCGCGGACGAATTGCATCTCTCGGTGCAGACAGTGCGCCGCTACCGGGCCATCGTGTCGGACGGCGGGCTCGACGCGCTTGCGAAAATGGGCGTCGGCGGTCGCACGTCCGTGCTGGACCGGGCAGCGCTCGACTGGATCGCGGCCGCGTTGCAGAATTCCCCGCGCAAACACGGCTTTCCGAGCGACGCGTGGACCAATGCGCGTCTGCGCGAGCTGATCGAGCGGCGCTTCGGCGTGCGCTTCTCGCGCGTGTATGTCTGGCAAATCGCGACGAATCTGGGCCTCGCGCACCGGCTGTCGAAGTCGCGTCGATAGTTAGGGTTGCTTATCGTATGACAATGGCGGAGCGTAGCCGCTCCGCCGCGTCTTTCAGAAATTGAAACGATCGATATTGCTCGCGTCGAACGTGGTCGGCGGCCCGAGAATCACTTCGCCGCTCTTGCCCACCGTACGCTTGCCGAGCTTGCCGGCATCGAACGAATCGCCTTCCTTGCCTGTGATCGTGCCCGACGCAAGGTTCGCCGCAGCAAACGCCGCGAGATAGCCCAACTGGCCCGGGTCCCACAACTGGAACGCCTGGACGGTGCCGTTCTTGATGAACGCCCGCATCTGGTTCGGCGTGCCGAGGCCCGTCACGACGACCTTGCCCTTGGCCGGCGAACTGGAGATATAGCGCGCCGCCGCGGCAATGCCCACCGATGTCGGCGCGACGATGCCCTTCAGATTCGGATACGCCTGCAACAAGCCCTGCGTTTCGACGAACGATTTCTGGTCATCGTCGTTGCCGTACGCGATCTTCACGAGCTTCATCTTCGAATACTCGGGCTTCTTCAACTCCTCCTGCATCCATTTGATCCACGTGTTCTGATTCGTCGCGTTGGGCGTGGCGGAAAGAATCGCGAATTCGCCTTCGCCGCCGATCAGCTTCGAGAGCAGTTGAATCTGCCCGCGCCCGATGGCCTCGGACTCGGCCTGATTCACGAAGATCTGCCGGCCTTCGGGTGCCGTGTCGGAATCGAATGTCACCACCTTGATGCCCTGCGACATCGCTTTCTTGAGGTACGGCACGAGCGCGTTGGCATCGTTGGCCGCGACTACGATGGCGTTCTGGCGCTGCGTGATGAGCGTGTTGATATAGCTGACTTGCGACGACGCCCCCGCGTCCGACGGCCCGACGACCTTGCCATCGCCCTTCATCTCCTTGATCGCGGCCATGCCGCCATCGTCGGCGATCACCTCATACGGGTTGTTGATCTGCTTCGGCACGAACGCGATCTTGAGGCCGCTTTTCACTTCGGCGGCGCTTGCGGTCAACGCCACGGCGACGGCCAGGAAGGCCGCCGCGAGCATCGGGCCGCGTGCGAATCGATAGATCTTTTTCATGTCGGGATGTCTCCTGTCATTGCGCGCAGCCCCTGAAAAACAGGCTTCGGCGCGGGTTGTCAACGCGGGGTATAACGGTTCGTCATAGGGTCTGCGTCATGAGGTCTGCGTCATCAGGCGTTTCTCTCGTACTGCCCGCCAGCGCGCGACGAGATTCGGTATCAGCACCGACGAAAGCAGCAACGCGCCGGTCACGATGGTGAGCGTTTCGCTCGATACGTCCGCGAGCGTCAACGCATTGCGCAGCACGCCGATGATGACGAGCGACAGCAGCACGCCGATCATCGAGCCGCGTCCGCCGAAGATGCTCACGCCGCCGAACAGCACCGCCGCGATGACGGACAACTCGAAGCCTTCGCCATTGTCGCCGCGCGCGCTCGTGAAGCGCAGCGTATAAACAATGCCCGCGAGCGCCGACATCCCGCCCGACATCATGAAGAGCTTGAGCTTCGTCTTGCCGACGTCGATGCCGGAAAACTGCGCGGCTGTCGGGTTCGCGCCGATGGCATAGAGGCTGCGTCCGAAGGGCGTCGCCTGCAATAGAACCGTGAAGACGATGGCGCCCGCGATCACGAGCAGGAACGGCATCGGCAGGAACGTATCGCCGACCGTATTGATGCCGAACGCCGTGTACGACGCAGGAAAATCCGCGATGGCCTGATCGCCGAGCAACACGTACGCGAGGCCGCGAAAGAGCGCGAGCGTGCCGATGGTCACGGCAAGCGAAGGCAAGCCGAAGCGCACGATGACGAGCCCGTTCAAGAGCCCCGCGAGCGTGCCCGCGACGAGTACGATGGCGATGACGAGCGGCATCGGCAATCCCATATGCCAGAGCACGCCCATCAGCGCGCTCGATGCGCCGAGCACCGACGCCACCGACAAGTCGATCTCGGCCGCCACGATGACGAGCGTCATCGGCAGCGCGATCAACGCGATCTCGGTGAAATCGGCCAGCATGTTCGAGAGATTGGCCGACGACAGAAACATCGGCGCGAGCACGCGCCCCGCCACGAGCGAGACGACGAGCACGATGACGAGCATCGCTTCCCACTGCAAATGACGGCGTTTGGCGATGGACAAAGCGGAATCCGGTTTAGCCATGATCGCGTTTCCTCATCATGCGGCGCGCGACGGAACGCGCGAGCAAGGTGTCCAGCGTGATCGCCGCGACGATCAGCGCGCCTTGTATCGCCTGCTGCCAGAAGGGCGACACGCGCAGCACCACCAGCGCGATGTTGATGACGCCGAGCACCAGCGCGCCAAGCGTCGCGCCCGCCACCGTGCCCACGCCGCCCGTGATCGCTACGCTGCCGACAACCGCCGCCGCGACCACTTGCAGTTCGATGCCTTTCGCCGTGCTGGCATCCACCGTGCCGAAGCGCGCGAGCCACAGCACGCCCGCAAGCCCCGCAATCGCGCCCGACAGCAAGAAGCCGATCATCACGCGACGGTCCACGCGAATGCCTGCAAGCCTTGCCGCTTCGGGATTCGAGCCGATCGCGTAATGCTCGCGTCCGCCGCGGTACTGCTTCAGATACACGGACAGCGCGATGAGCACGACGAGCGCGATCAACACGAGATTCGGCACGCCGAGCAACGAGCCGGTCGCGATTCTCGCGAACGCATCGGGCAGGCTCGTCGCGTTGATCTGTCCGCCGTGGACCCATGCGTAATCCGCGCCGCGCACGATGTATAGCGTCGAAAGCGTGGCAACGAGCGACGGCACGCGGCCGAACGTGACGAGCGCGCCGTTCAATGCACCGATCAGGAGTCCGATGCATATTCCGGCGAGCATCGCGACGGCCACGGACATATGCGGAAACATGACGAACAGGCTGCCGACCGCATACGCGCTCACGCCGACGATCGACGCCACCGACAGGTCGATGTGCCGCATCAACATCACGATGGTCATGCCCGCCGTCAGCAAGCCGATGATCGACACGTTGAGCAATACGTCGCGCAGGTTCTGCAAGTTGAGGAAGTCGGGCTTCACGGCCGCCGTCGCGCCGACGAGCGCGAGCAGCACGACGAAGAGCGTCAACTCGCGGCTCTTCGCGATGGATGCCGCGAAGCCGTCGCGCTTGTCCTGCGCGGCGGGCATGGCGGGCAAGCTGGGAGAGTGTCGTGTCATCATGCCGCGTGACCCAATGTATGCGCAGGCGCGCCCAATGCCGCACCCAACGCCGCGCTCATCACGCGCTCCTCGTTCGCATCGGCGCGGGCGATGTCCGCGCTGATACGGCCTTCGTGCATCACGAGCACGCGGTCCGCCATGCCCAGCACTTCGGGCAGTTCGCTCGATATCATCAACACAGCCATGCCCTCCTTCACGAGTTCCGCGAGCGTGCGATACACCTCGGCCTTCGCGCCCACGTCGATGCCGCGCGTCGGCTCGTCGATGATGAGCACCTTCGGGTTCGTCGCGAGCCACTTGCCGAGCACGACCTTCTGCTGATTGCCACCCGATAGCGTGCCGACGGGCGCATCCAGATCGCTGGCTTTCAGGCGAAGGCGCTTGCCCCAGTCAGCGGCGAGCGAGGCTTCGCTACGCGACGAGATCAGACCGTGCCGCATCAATCGCCCGAGCACGGTCAATGACGCATTGCGCGCGATGGACAACTCCATCGCGAGTCCTTGCGCGCGCCGGTCCTCGGGCACGAGCGCGAGCCCGGCGCGCACGGCAGCAGCCGGTCTGCCGAGTTCGATCTTGTCGCCGCCGACCCTGACTTCGCCGCCGTCGACCGGATCGATGCCGAAGATCGCCCGCGCGACCTCGCTTCTTCCCGCGCCGACGAGACCTGCGAGCGCGACGATCTCGCCCGCGCGCACATCGAACGACACGTTCTTGAAGATGCCTTCTCGCGTCAGATTGCGCACCGAAAGACGCACATCCCCCGGCCAAACATCGGCCTTCGGGTAGAACGTGTCGAGATCGCGGCCCACCATCTTGCTCACGATCGAATCGATGGTCATGTCCGCGGTCAGCGCATCGTGAACCTTCATGCCGTCGCGCATGATCGTCATGCGTTGCGTCAGCGCGAAGACTTCATCGAGCCGATGCGTGATGAACAGCACCGCCGCGTTGCGCTCGCGCAGCCCGCGCACGATCGCGAAGAGCCGCTCCACTTCGGGCAGCGACAGCGCGGCGGTCGGCTCGTCCATGATGAGCACGTTCGCATCGAGCGACAGCGCCTTGGCGATTTCGACGACCTGCTGATCCGCAATGGACAACCCCCGCACCAGCCGTTGCGCGCGCATGTTGACGCCGAGCGAGGCAAGCAACGCATCCACTTCGCGATGCATTTCGTCGTAGCGGATACGCCCCAGCCGGTCGCGCGGCTGGCGTCCCATATAGATGTTCTCCGCGATGGAGAGATCCGCGAAGAGCGTCGGCTCTTGATAGATGACCGCGATGCCGGCATTGCGTGCTTCGGCGGGATTCGCGAAACGCCGCGCCACGCCGTCGACCAGCAGCTCGCCCGAATCCGGCTGATAAACGCCCGCGAGCAGCTTGACGAGCGTGGACTTTCCCGCGCCGTTTTCGCCGAGCAGCGCGTGCACCTCGCCGGGGAAGAGCTGCAAGCTCGCATCGCTGAGCGCGCGCACGCGACCGAATGACCTGCTCGCATGCCGCATTTCAAGCCTTGGTGTCATCGAAACTCCTGCCTAGATGCGGTAAATACGTTCTGCATTCCGAACGAATAATGCTTCCTTCTCGCTCGCGCTGGCGTCCTCGACGATGCGCGCATACGCGTTCCATATCGCCGTGTAAGAGCCGAACAAGCGGTCTACCGGAAAGTTCGACGCGAACATGGCGCGCTCGCTGCCGAAGGTGTCGATGGTTTCGAGCACATAAGGACGGAAGCTCTCGACGGTCCATCGATGGTCGAACATCGCGAGACCGCTGATTTTCACCGCGACGTTCGGGCATGCCGCGAGCGCGCGCATCCCTTCACGCCACGCGCGGTAACCCGCCGGTGACGCCCGATCCACGAACATGCCCGCGTGATTGACGATGAACTGCGTGTCGACATGTTCCCGCGCAAGCTGCGCGGCATCGAGCATCTGCGATGGATAAAGCTGCAAGTCGAACGACAAACCGAAGCGCCTCAGCAACGCGAAATGCTTGCGCCATTGCGGCTCGTGCATGTAGTGGCGGCCTACGTAGTCGTAGAGCGGGTTGTCATGCACGTTCAGTATCTGGCGAATGCCACGCGTATTCGCGAACGCCGCGTGCGCTTCGAGCACGCGAGGCGCGTCGTCGCGCGACAGATCCGCGCCCGCGACGATGCCGTTCGGCATGCCGCGCCCTTCGCCGTCCGCGATGCCTTGCAACCAGCGCGTTTCTTCCACCGGATCGGCGGGATCGTGATTCGCATCGACATGCACGAGCTTGAGCACGTCGATGCCTTCTGCATCACGCAGCAAGTCGGCGAGCAGATAGTCGTGCTGCAACTCGCGCGCATCGCCGACGAATGACGTCTGCGGATTGGCGAGCCACGGGTAATGATGCGTGGATAGGTCCCACAGATGAATATGCGGATCGACAACCTGCATGATGGTGTCCTCGCGGCTCGGGCTGATTCACGCAAGATGAAACACGGGCGCAAGCGCAACAGCGACGGGCGCGTTGTCCGCATGCGTCTCCATCAGTTCCGCCATGAAGTCCCACCATTTACGCATGATGGGCAAGTTCGGCAGCGCGTCGGTCGTATGTGTCTCCGCGCGCTTGTATGTCGCGAAGAGATGACCGGTCGCTTCATCCAGAAAGATCCGGTAATCGCGGATGCCGGCCGCATGCAACGCATCGGCCAGTTCGGGCCATAGCTCGCGATGGCGCCGTTCGTACTCCTCGCGCATGCCCGGCTTCAGGGTCATGCGAAAAGCCACTGTCTCCATGGCGGCCGCCTTCTTATGTTCGATGCGCCCTGTCTTTGCGTAGAGGCGCGTTATGGCTGCGACTATAATGCGCCGACCGATAGCACGACAATCCGAAAGCAGGATTGGCCGATCGCAAAACCGTATCAGCGAACATCGTTGCGTTGCATCATGCGGGGCTCTTCAATGAACCAGAACGTCTCACAGCTCGCGCTCGTCAATCGCCTCAAATTCAAGCATCTCGCGCTGCTCGTCGCGCTCGACGACACGCGCAATCTTCATCAGGCCGCGGACAACATCAACGTCGCGCAGCCGAGCGCGAGCCGCATGCTCGCGGATATCGAAGAAGCATTCGGCTTCCAGCTCTTCGATCGCAATGCGCGCGGCATGCATCCGACGCCGCTCGGCACCGCCGCGCTCGCCTACGCGCGCCGCTCGCTTGCGGACCTCACGCGCTTCGCCGACGATCTCGACAACAAGCGGCGCGGCGGTCACGGACAACTGACAGTCGGCGCGATCATGGGCGCGGCGCCCGACGTCCTCGCGATGGCCGTCACCGAACTGAAGTCCGAACGCCCGCTGCTGAACGTGCGCATACTCGGCGAAACGAGCGATCAGGTCGTGCAACTGCTGCATCGCCGCGAAGTGGATCTCGCGCTCGGCCGCCTGACCACGCCGCTACAGCACAACGATTTCGACTTCGAACCGCTTGCTCGCGAAGCGATGCGCCTCGTCGTGCGCGCGAAGCATCCGCTTGCAAGCAAGGCTTCGCTCGCACTGGACACGCTCGTCGGATGGCCCTGGATTCTTCAGCCGATCACGAGTCCCGCGCGCGGTCTCTTCGAAGAAGAACTCGCGCGCGCCGGATTGACTACGCCTGCCGATATTGTCGAATGCGCGTCCATCTTCGCGACGCTGCAACTGCTGCAAAACAGCGACGCCGTCGCGATGCTGCCCGAGTCCGTCGTGCGCGACTATCTGCGCGCGCAATTGCTCGTGGAATTGCCCGTCGAGATCGGCAAAAGCCTGTCTGGCTTCGGCCTGCTGCGCCGCAAGTTCGAAACGCTGAGCGAGCCGGCCGAGTACTTCATCGCGTTACTGCGCAAATACTCGGCCGTCTCGCTCGCCGTCACTGCAAGTTGACGAAGAGCCCGCCATCGACCAAGAGCGACGCGCCCGTTACATAGCGCGCGCGGTCCGACGCGAGAAACACCACGCATTGCGCGACATCGTCCGGCGCGCCGAGACGGCCGAGCGGAATGCGCTTTTCCATGTACGCGCGCTTGTCGGCATCCGACAAGTCTTCGGCGTTCAGGTCCGTCGCGATGGTGCCGGGCATCACTGAATTACACCGGATGCCGTACGGTCCCAGCGCGATGGCGCACGACTGCATGAGCGAATGCACGCCCGCTTTCGTCGGCGTGTAATGCGTCTGCATGCCGCCGCCGACGAGCGCGCTGATCGAACTCGTCGCGACGATCGCGCCGCCCGTGCCTTGCGTCTTCATCTGATTCGCGGCGGCCTGCGTCACATAGAACGCGCCGTTCAGATTCACGGCGACCGTCGTTTCGTACACCGATGACGGCATGTCGAGGAAGGCATGAAACGGACAGATGCCCGCATTGCTCGACAGCACGTCCACGCGTCCGAACGCTTCCACGGTGCGCCGCACCAGTTCGATGCCCGTCTCGCGTTCCGCGACGTTGCCTTCGACGGCAATCGCGCGGCGGCCGAGCGCCTCGATCTCGCCGACGATCGACTCCACCGCCGATGCCTTGCCGTACGACTGATCGTTGTCGCGCCAGTAATTGATCGCGACGTTCGCGCCTTCGCGCGCGCTCGCCAGCGCAATCGCCCGCCCGATGCCGCGCGAGCCGCCCGTCACGATCACGACTTTGTTCTCAAGCAGCATGGGATGCCTCGTCAGTGGGTATAAGGCCGCGCCAGCGCGCATTCGGGATTGAGCCGCACGCCGAAGCCCGGCGTTTCCGGCACCTTCATGCGGCCGTTGACCGGCACGGGCTCGTCGAGCAGCAAGGGCGTGAACATCGGCACGACCTGATCGGCTTGCGGCGCCATCATCAGAAACTCGGCGAACGGCGAGTTGTGCCGCGTCACGACGAAGTGATAGCTGTACACCGACGACCCGTGCGGCACGACGAGCACGTTATGCGCATCCGCCATCGCCGAAATCTTAATCAACTCCGTGATGCCGCCGCACCAGCCCACGTCCGGCTGCACGAGGTCCGCGCAGCCCATCTCGAACAGCATGCGGAAGCCCCAGCGCGTCGCTTCGTGTTCGCCCGTCGTCACCATCATGCCGCGCGGAACGGAGCGGCGCAGTTCGGCGCAGCCCCAATAGTCGTCGGGCGGAAGCGTTTCTTCCAGCCATTTCAGGCCGTATTCGTGCGCGGCCGTGGCGAGCCGCTTCGCGTAGTTGAGATCGAGCGACATCCAGCAGTCGAACATGAGCCAGAAGTCGTCGCCCACTTTCGAGCGCATGTCGGCGAGTTTCGCGATGTTCGCGGCGAGTCCTTCCTCGCCTTCGGCCGGGCCGTGCTGCAACGGCATCTTCCCGCCGATGAAGCCCATCTGCTTCGCGAGGTCCGGCCGCGCGCCCGTCGCGTAGAACTGCAATTCGTCGCGCACCGGGCCGCCGAGCAGCTGAAACACCGGCTCCTTGCGCACCTTCGCGAGCAAATCCCAGAGCGCGAGATCGACGCCCGAAATCGCGTTCAGCACGATGCCCTTGCGCCCGTAGTAGAGCGTCGCGAAGTACATCTGATCCCACATTTTCTCGATGTCCGTCACGCGCTGGCCTTCGATGAAACGCGCGAGATGCTTCTCGACGATGAACGCGCCGATCTCGCCGCCGGTCGTGACCGCGAAGCCGACGGTGCCGTCGCTTGCTTCGATCTCGACGACGAGCGAGCCGAGCACGTTCAGCCCGAACGACTGCCGGCTCTGTCGATACTCGGGGTAGCGCGCCATCGGCGTGGCGATGTGATCGTCGATCCAGTGATCGGCGCCCTGATCGTGATAATCGGCGCCGCCGCCGCGAACCACGAAAGCGCGAACCTGGCGAATAGTGGGCATGGACATGGTTTCGTCTCCGTATGTTGGAATGGTCAGGACGCGTTCGCGGGCTTGGGGCTATCTACGCGAGACTGGGGAGCCGCGCCGCGCGCCGGCACGCGCACGTACATCAAAGAGAAACGGCAGCAGCCGGCGCATCACGCGGGACGTGACAGCGCCTTCCGCCGCGGCGGAATGGTCCATGTCTCTCTCCAGTGAAGCGCGCGGATCAGTAAGTCGCGCGTCCGCCCGACAGGTCGAACACCGCGCCCGTGCTGAATGCGCAGTCCTCGGACGAGAGCCACAGAATGAGCGACGCCGCTTCTTCCGGCATGAGGAAGCGGTTCATCGGGATCTTGGAGAGCATGTAGTCGATGTGCTGCTGCGACATCGAATCGAAGATTTCGGTCTTCGCGGCGGCGGGCGTGACGGCATTCACAAGAATGTTCTTGCCCGCGAGTTCCTTGCCGAGCGATTTCGTCAGCCCGATCAGTCCGGCCTTCGACGCGCTGTAGTGCGAGGCGTTTGGATTGCCTTCCTTGCCCGCGATCGACGCGACATTGACGATGCGGCCGTAGCCGTTCTTCAGCATGTGCGGCACGACGGCGCGGCAGGTCAGATACGGGCCGATCAGATTCACGTCGATCACGCGGCGCCACACGTCGGGCGCCAGTTCCCACGTCGTCCCGTTGCCGCCGGTGATGCCCGCGTTGTTCACGAGCACGTCGATCTTGCCGTGCGCGGCAAGCGTCGATTGCACGGCGGCATCGACGGACGCTTCATCGGTCAGCTCGACGACCGACTCGCTGACGATGCGCTGCTCGTGCTTCGACGCGAGTTCGGCGCGCGTGCGCTGCAGCCGCTCGGCGTCGACATCCCACAGCGCCACGTTCGCGCCCGAAGCCAGCGCCCGCTCGGCGACCGCGAGGCCGATGCCCCGCGCCCCGCCGGTGATGACCACGGTGCGTTCCGCCAGATCGATCTGGTTCATGCGTTGTCTCCTGTTGTGTTGTCGATAGCACTATAGTCGGCCAGCGATAACGGAACAATCCGAATGGGCGATCGTTCGATAACGAAAGCGGATCGGTGGCTTTATGCGTCAGTGGTCGGAGACGGGCCGCTGCGTGGGCTCGAAGCGTATCGGCGCGGGCTTTTGCCGGCTGCCGCGCCGAAACACCTTATCGGCATACAGGGCGAAGGCGAAAAGCGCGGCGACACCGACCGGACAAAGCAACAAGGCAGTAACGAACATGATGAGACTCCTCGAATAAAGTGCGAGGCAGTTTATCCGCGGAACGTCGGCTAACTAACACAAAACTGAAGCATTCGCCGCTTAACATCTCGAAACGCGTTTTCGAAATTCGACGATGGAGCCGGGCATGCACAGATCACGGCGAACAACAGGCACAGACGTTGCTAAATGCTTTGCACCGTCGACCGACCAGGCGCGCGCCGCGCGCACCGACGACCACTTATCCAACAAAAACAGCATGTTCACACCGAAGCCTTGTACCGCTACTTGCGTTCTCGACGGAATGCCCGTCACCCTCACCTACTACCCCGATACCACGCTCTTGCGCATCACCGACGCGACCGGCCGCTGCGTGCGTGAAACGCGCTGGCCCGCGCCGTGGCGCACGCTGCTCGCGACGCTGCGCGAATTCAGCGGCCGCGAGACGGAGAGCCAACTCTCCACGCTGCTCGACGAAATCCCCGCCGAAGCCGCGTTCGCGTGAAGGCGCCTTCAACGATTACTTACCCAAGCGAGATTCGGTCTCGCTCAACGCTGCAGAAGAAGAGGAAATAATGGCAACTGGCACTGTGAAATGGTTCAACGACACGAAGGGCTTCGGGTTCATCAAGCCGGATGACGGCAGCCCTGACGTGTTCGCGCATTTCTCGGAAATCCGGGCGGACGGCTACAAGTCGCTGCAAGAAAATCAGAAGGTGCTGTTCGAAGTGCGCCAGGGTCCCAAGGGCCTGCAAGCCGCGAACATCCAGCCGCAGTAAGCGCGCGTTCCGACGCCAAAGCCGTGAAGCCGTTGCATCGGCTTGGCGGCTTTTTTCTTGGCCCGTCACACGCGTTCCAACAAAGCCGCCGCCGGGCGCAGCGCCAGCCAGTAGACCAGGAAGCGCCCCGCGAAGACTCCCGCGACCACGCCCGAAATCAGCGCGCTGAGCACGGCCCACGTTGACTCGATCCCAGCGCCGGTCGCCAGTTCAAAGCCGATGAAGAATTTCGATGCGAACGTCGCGAGGATAAGCAGCATAGGCACGATGGAACCCGGCACGGTGACGGTGCGCCGCACGCGGTCCACGGCGATAGCGCTGTTCTTCGCCAGCATCGCGCCGATGCCGCTGCCTATTGCGCCGCCGATCAGCCACGTCGCTGCCGGTTCCCAGCCGGCGTCCGGCCCCGTGACGACATGCAGCAAGCCCCACGCGGCGAAGATTGCCGGCACGACCGCGAGCTTCGAGAGCGGCGCCGTGCCGCCTTTCATCGCTTTGAGGCCGCGCGAAATGAGCACCGCCAACAACACCCAGACCCATGCCGGCGTGCCGGCCAAGATTGCTTGAAAGGACATGATCGTTCTCCGTTGAACCGTCAGGAAAGTCACAACACGAATCTTTACGATGGAAACATTGTGCTTTCTGAGCATAGTCGCGTCAACAGATTTTTACATTGTAAAGATTGATCAACCGGCCGGTTTTCATTCCTATGCTGAACATTGGCGGCTGTTTCATCGTTTCGGTTTCGAGCACGCCGAGCGCTGCCCTTTACAATGGGCGGTTCGCTGCGCATTCGCAGCTATTTCCGCCCCGCCTGGCAGCATGGTCTCTGAAACCTCTTCACTGGAATCGCTCGCCGTCGCCGAGCGCGTGCGCGAGCTGATGAGCCGTCACGGCATCGGCAAGCGTCAGCAGACGGCCGAACTGTGCCGCATTCTCGATCTGAGCTTTTCGCAAGGGCACCGCAAGCTGCGCGGCAACAGCCCGTGGACGCTCGCGCAGATTCGCCGCGTCGCCGACGCCTTCGACGAGCCCGCGCTCCAGCTCTTCGACAGCATCGATACGCGCCCCGACGAAACCGAAGGCACCGCCCACGACGCCGTGTTGAAGCTCGGCTCGGTCGAGATTCCATGCACCGCGTGGATCGGCGATGCACTGGACGCGGGCAGCCGGCCCGATTTCATTGCGCAGAAAGTGAACGGCCGCTGGATCGTCACGCGCCACGAGGGCGTGCTGTTGCAGCAAGCGAGCGACGTCCACAAGATCGAGATACAGCCGCGCCGCGCGGATACCGAGAAGCCCGTGATCGCGGTCGTCGATGACGATCACGCGTCGGCCGACAATCTGCACGACTATCTGGAAATGACCGGCTTCACCGCGATGGCCTTCTACGGCCTCGACGCGTTTCTGGAGGCGCTGCAGTCGCAGGTCTTCGATGCCGTGGTGATCGACTGGCTGTTCGGCGCGCACACGTCGGCGGGCGCGATACAGGCGGTGCGGGAGTCCGACAATCCCGACGCGCCGATCTTCGTGCTCACCGGCGAGCTCACGACCGGCAAGGCGAGCGAATCGGAAATCAGCCAGATCATCCGCGATTACAACGTCGCGTGCTTCGAGAAGCCGGCGCGGCTCGGCATTCTGGTGGCCGACCTGTCGAAGCGGCTGTTGCGGAACTAAGCCTCAGGCAGCGCGCCGCCGCGCCGTCGCCGCGCGATGCACGGCCGCCTTCAGCACCTCGAAGCGCACCGGCTTTAGCAGATAGTCGAAGAAGAGCACCGTCGCGGTCGGGTCGACGAGTTCGGGCACGTACGCGCTCACCGCGATGATCGGCACGCTCGCGCCCGGCGCGATCCGCGAGCGGTATTCGTTGGCGAACGAATAGCCGTCCTTGCCGGGCATGTGCAGGTCGAGCAGGATTACGTCGGCGTCGTTGGCGCGCAGCCACGCGAGCGCGCTGTCGACGTCCGGCATGCCCACGGCCCAGTAACCCAGAAGCGTCAGCATCTCGATCAGCGAGTCGCGGATCGACTCGTGATCGTCTATCACCAGCACGCGCGACTTGCGCAAGCCGGAGGCTTCGGCGTCGTCGTCGCGGCGCTCGGGCATCTCGTCGACGGACACCGCCGGCAGGCTCACGCGAAACGCCGCGCCCTGCCCGACCTCGCTCGACACGTCGATGCTGCCGCCGAGCAGATCGACCAAGCCTCGCACGACTGCGAGACCCATCCCCGCGCCGTCGAAACGCCGCGTGCTCGACGAATCGAGTTGAGTGAATTCCTGGAAGATGAGCGGCAGTTGTTCCCGCGCGATGCCGGGCCCCGTGTCGGTCACCGAGATATCGAGCCGCGCCTTGTCGCGCACGAAGCGCACGTCGATGGAACCGGCGTCCGTGTACTTGATCGCGTTCGTGACGAGATTCGTGACGATCTGGCGCACGCGATGCGGGTCCGATTCGAGCAGCCCACGCTCGCCGCTGTATTCGCCGCGCAATTCGAGGCCCTTCGCGGACGCGGCGGGCAGGTTCGCATCGACGATGGAGTCGAGCAGTTCGGCGGGATCGAACGCGGCGAGGCGCAGTTCGAGCTTGCCGGCGCCGAGGCGCGCGTAATCGGTCAGGTCACGCATCTGCGCTTCCAGATGACGCGCGCCGGTTTCGAGCCGCTGAATGATCTTGCGATCCGCCTCGCCGCGCAGATTCAGCCCGAGCAGTTCGATCGAGGAGACGATCGCGTGCAGCGGCGTGCGCAGTTCGTGGCTGATCATGCCGAGGAACGTGTCTTTCGCGACAGCGGTTTCGCGCGCTGCCCGCGTCGCCTGATGCTCGGCTGAGAGCGCGGCGCGTTGCTGCTCGATCAGGCGCGCGCGCCGATACCCGTTGAGCAGAAGCAGCGATGTCGCCGCTGCCGATAGCAAGCCGAGCAAAATGCCGCCATAAAGCAGATAGCGGCGCTTGGCCTCGAAGTCGCGCACGATGTTCTCGCGCTCGGCGGCGTCCATCAGCCGCCTGCCGGTCGCCAGTTCCGCGACGGCGGGCGCGTTTTGCCGCAGCACGCCGATCACCCGCAGCGCGCGGCTTTGCCTGACCGTCAGCCGACTCACGTCGCCTTCGATGGAATCGAGCGCCGTATGCAGCTGGCGCAAGATTTCCTGCTGACGGTTGTGCATCGCGTCGTGACCTTCGGGCGTGCGCGTGGCATCGGAGACGATATCGAGCCGCGCCCTCAAGCGCGCATACGAATCGCGGACCGCGTCGGCATCCTCGTCGATGCCGCTACGAAACAGCAGCACCTGGCTTTCGAAGCGCTCATAGGCAATCTGGAACTGCGCGGCGTCCCAGTACAAGCCCTCGTACGGCACGACCATGCCGTGCGGCTGCCGGGCGAGCAGGCCGGAATACAGCATATAGCCGACCGCGCCGAGCGGCGGCGCGACCGCGAGCGTGATCAGCGCCGCATACCAGAGGCGGCGCAGCCACGGACGCCGGTTCTGCATGAATGGCATGAGACGACTGCGGCGCGGCCTAGCGCAACGCTTCCATCGCGTGCGTCGCGCGTTCGGAGGCGACCACGATGAGCTTCATCGTCGCCCGGGTCGCGCCGACGAACACTTTGCGCGCCGCCTGATCGTCGAGCGTGTCGAAGTCGACTTCGGTGAGGATCACGCACGGCGCGGATTGCCCCTTGAAGCGATAGATCGACTCCAGCAGCACGTCGCCCTCGCGATACTCAGGATTGCCGAAGAGATCGTACGTTCCGGTGAACGCGCGCAGCCGGTGCGGCCCAAGATGATCTACGGCCGTGAGCGCCGAACCCTCGCGCCCGCGAAACGACAGCACCGCGATGTCCTGCTTGCGGAAGCCGAGCGACAGCGCATGCGTGATGGCGCGCTTCGTAGCTTCGATGACTTCGTCCGGATGGCCGTCCTCGTAGGTGGAAACGGTGACGTCCGAGCCGTCGAAAGGACTGCCCGCATCGAGCCGCACATCCGGCCCGACGATCTTGCGGATAAAGCCGAGCAAGTCACGCGGACTGCGATAGTTGGTGGTTTCGCGCAGGATGGTCCAGCCGGGCAGCGGCACCGGCTCGCGCAGATAGAGGTTCTGCATCGGATCTTCGAGCCACCACCACGCCGCATCGGGCTTGAGCAGCCGTTCGAGCGCCTCGACCCACGCGGCCTGAAAATCCTGGCCTTCGTCGACGATCAGCACATCCGTCTTCCAGTGCTCCGGCACGGGCACGGCCGCGAAGCGTTCTTCGAGCGTCGCGAAGACGTTGGGCTGGCTGAAATCCGGCGGGCTGCCGGCATCGCGCGCAACCGCTGCGCTCAGTTGATGATAATTCGCGATCTTCGCGTCTTTCGGCGCGATGGCGCGAATATGGTCCGCGAGCGGCCGATTGAAGCAGACGTACAGCACGCTCTTGCCGGCGGCCAGCGCGTCGCGCATCACGCGCACGGCGAGCTGCGTCTTGCCCGCGCCCGCCGTCGCGATCACGCGCAGACGGAACGGCTTGAATTCGAGGCGCCTCGCCCACGTCGCGAGTCCGCCCGACAGCCGCGTGACGAGCGTGTTCGCCGCGCCGACGAGCGCGTTCGTGTCCGGCGTGAGCGAGAGTTCATCGGCGAGAAAGTGGTGGATGCGCGCGGCGGCTTCGAAGCGCGGCTCGTCGGGCGGCAGAATCTCCAGCACGACGCGCGCAAGCTGCGCCTTACGGCTTGCATCGACGATACGGCCCGGCGGCACGCCCGCGATCGCCGCGTCTTTCACCGTGTAGTCGGGGCAATACAGCAGTTCCTCGATGCGATACGTCCCCGCGCCGAACGCCGCCGTGAAGCGCCGGTGCAGGTTTTCGAGCGTGCGCGCAAGCTGGATGGCGACATTGCGCTCCTTCTGCAGATAGACCTTGACGAGCCCTGCGCCCGTTTCGCGCAGGAAGCCGGCCTTCATCTCGATCATCAGTACGCGGCCCGACGGCGCAACCACGACGAAATCCGCCTCGCCGAAAACCGAGAAGCCTTCGTTGATGCGCGTCCAGTGGACGCCGTGATAGACCGTGTAGTCGTCGGGCAGCTTTTCGAGTTGCGCGAGCGTCTCCAGTTCGCGCGCCGCGGCGCCGGTCGCTTCGAGGTTCTTCCAGTCGTCGGGAACGATTCGGGCCATGCGTTGCCTTTGAGCGTGAGGGACTTGCGACGAAACGCGCGGCTAGGGAAGCGGCGCTTGGTGCGCCTCATTGTACGCACCGCGCGGCGCTTTCCTGCGCGGCCGGCTAGCCTGCGTAGTCGTAGCGGCCGCCGCGCTCCAATGCGCGCCGATAAGCCGGCCGCGCGTGAATGCGTTCGAGAAACGCGCGGATATGCGGCCAATCCTTGGCGCCCGTCCGCTGGCTGCCTGCTTCGAGCGGGAAGCTCATCTGAACGTCGGCGGCGCTGAAGGTATCGCCCGCGAACCACGGCGACTTCGCGAGTTCGCTCTCGATATAGCCGAAATGCAGCTTCAGTTGCGGATCGATAAAACCGCGCTGCAACGTCTCGCCGATGCGCCGGGCAATGGGCCTCGCGAAGAACGGCATCTTCGCCTTGCCGATTCGCGACGCCACGACCTTGAGCAGAAGCGGCGGCATGGCCGAGCCTTCCGCGTAATGCATCCAGTAGTTGTAGCGCACGCGCTCAGGCGCCGCCCCGTGCGGCGGCGCGAATCGCCCTTCGCCGTAGCGGTCCAGCAGATATTCGATGATCGCGCCCGACTCCGCGATGACGAGCGCGCCATCCGTGACGACCGGCGACTTGCCGAGCGGATGCACGGCGCGGAGTTCGGGCGGCGCGAGCATCGTCTTTGGATCGCGCTCGTAGCGCTTCATCTCGTAGGGGACGCCGAGTTCTTCGAGCATCCACAGCACGCGTTGCGAGCGGGAGTTGTTCAGGTGATGGACGGTGAGCATATCTTCGCGTTGTGCCGGACGGTACGACTCTTGCAGGCAAAGGATGGCGCGCGGCAGCGCATTGTGCCTATCCTGACTATTCCGACAAGTAAAAGGAGAACCCGATGACCTTGATCATCTATCTCGTGGGCTGGCTCATTCTGATCGGCGGCGTGTCGTGGGCGCTCGTCGCCATGCACGTGGCGCAACACACCATCGCCATCGTGGCCGTGATTCTGCTGGGAATCGCCGTCATCACGGGCGCCACGCGGGCGCGCAACCGCGACCGTTCGTAGTGTCCTGCAAGGCGAGCGCCGCGCAGCATCGCGCGCGGCGCTTCCTGTCTCAGGTCACGACACGCGCGTTGAGCGCGTCCTGAATCAGCGTGACGAGTTCGTCCGGGTGCGCGGGCTTGGTCATGAAGTGCTGAAAGCCCTCCCCGATGCTACGTAATCGGTACTCGTCGCCGTCGTGCCCGGTGAGCGCGATGGCGACCGAAGGCGGCAGATTCCCGCGTATTTCGTGGTCGCGCAAACGTTGGATAAGGTAGAAACCGTCCATTCCAGGAAGGTCGAGATCGCAGATCACCGCATCGGGCAGCACACGGGTCGCGGTTTCCGCGCCGTCTTCGGCGTCGGCCACGGCGACGACTTGCGCGCCTTCTTCTTCCAGCAACATCTGCAGTGATTCCCTGCTTTCGGGATCGTCTTCGATGAGTACGATCCGCGCATGCCCCAGTCTTGCCACTTCGTTCATCATGTTCTTTTCAACTGCCTAAAACGGAATTCTCGCGCACGGTCTCCACGGCTCGCCGCTTCACTACCTTCTGCCGACCGTCGCGCGCTTGCGTGGCGATTGACAGAAAATCGCGGCGGGAATTCCGGACGCACCGTATTTTTCGCCGCGCGTGCGCCGGTGCTGAACGTCTCGCGGTGTCCGGGCACCCGTCGGCGTGAAATGCTGCCCGGCCGCCGTGTCCCAGCAATTCTTATCGAGCAAAAAACGGACCGACGTACGTTTTAGCCCCGTCAGGCGGCGCATCGCGCGTATTTCGGACGTATTTGCCTGCACCGTTACGGCACATTCGCCGGTAATTCCGGCATGCGCCGCGCCCGTTCTACCGTCAGACGTTTGCATACTGTTCGACGCGCGGCGCGCTTGTCTGCACCAAGGCCCGGTATTCCGTCGGCGTGATGCCGACGGTCGCCTTGAACTGGCGCGTGAAGGCGCTGTGGTCCGTGTAGCCGCAGAGCGCGGCGACATCGGTCACTTTGTCGTGCGTCACCAAGAGCGCGGTGGCGGCATCGAGCCGCGTCTTGAGCAGCACTTGCCGCGGCGTCAGATGGAAGACCTTGTGGAAGTACCGTTCGAGTTGCGCGATGGACATGTCTGCCATCTTCGCGAGGTCGCGCATATTGAGCGGCTGCACGTAATTTTCCTGAATGTGCTGCACGACGGCCGCGAGCCGGCTATACGCCGGGTGCGTGCTTTCGGCCGCCTGCAAGTCGCGCGAAATGCCGGCCAGCCCGACGATACGTCCCTCTGCATCGTGCAGCGGCTGCTTGCAGGTCATGCACCAGCCGGGCTCGCGTCCGGGGTAGAGATGCAGTTCCAGCTGATCGATCAGTTGCACGCCCTGCGCGATGATCGCCTGATCCTGCGCCGTGTAGATCCGCCCGAAGCGGCGCGGAAACACGTCTTCGGCGGTCTTGCCGATGAGCGCGGTCTTGTCGTCCTTGTGGCCGCAGCGCCGCGCGAGCGTGCTGTTGACCATGGCGTAACGCGCTTCGCGGTCCTTCACGAAGAACACGATGTCGGGCATGGCGTCGAACACCGGCGCGAGCAGCGCGAAGTGCGCAAGCATGTCCTGCAAGGCGGAGGCACGGGGCGACGCGATGCCCTCGAACGCGCGAGGCGAGGCGCTGCCGGCAAGGGGTGCGGTCGTGCTCATCGGTGCTTCGGGGCGCGCAAGTCGGAATGGCGCCGATTATAGAGGCGCGAAAACGACGCCAATATTGGCGCTCTCCCCACTATGTTTTCGGTGACGCGGGTCATCGGACGATTGGTCGATGCTTCGGTAGGCGCATCGCGCCGGCTTGCCGTCCGAAGCGGCAGGCGACGTTAGCCCAAGTTGACGCTCCTCGCGTGTGCCGAGGACTGCTGATACGAGGTTCGCTCGCGATGCAGGGTGAACGAATCGGAAGGCGGTATCGCGACGAGTCTTCCGAAAGACTGCATGCCAAGGAGCAAGCGGCTCCGTGCCTTCGGCATACCTCTAGCCGACCTTGTACGAAAGAATTCGCGGCACGCCGTTTTCGACTGCGCCGAGCGGTGCTGCTCGTTGTCATCTGCGTCCCACAAGCTCGTGAGTCGTGCCGGGCGCTCGCGCGGCAGCGAGTGCCTTTACGCCGAGTGGCAAGCGGTCTCGCGGTCTGCGTCGTCGACTGCCATATCGACGATGCACCCGGCACCGCGCGATGCTTAGGGCTCAGCGACGGCCACCTCGCGATGCCCGCCGCCTCAAAGAGCCCTTATTCCCTTCTTCCGGTCTCCCGCGCCGGCTCTCGGCCCTCGGCCGTTGCATGCTCCGACGGCAACTCTCATCGCCCTCATGAAGTGCTAAACGGCTGAGCGCATTGAGAAATTCCGCTCGCGCGAAGGCTCGTGGACACCCTCAGGCCCACGCTTTGCGAGAAGTCAAGCGTTCTGGTGACTATGTGCGCTAGCAGCCGGTCAGGATCGCCGCGATCCGGCCTAATGACGAAAGCAGCAGGCGCACGGACGGGTCACCGTTCGGCCAGCCTGCCCTCCGGGGAAGGTCCCAAGGTCCGTTGAGAACCAAGCAAAAAGGGATTGCCATGACCAAGCACATCAACAAACATTCCGTACCGCGCCGCGAGGCCTTTCGTTGCAGCGGCCAGCAACTCGACGCCATCATGCGCTTCGCCGAAGAGCGCAAGCTCGACGAACGCCCGCTGCAATGGGTCGTCGCTCAGTACTGCCGGGCGCGCGCAAAAGCCGCTTGACGGCGCTCACTACTACTGCCCCGACAGCACGCGCTGTTTGAGCACCCAGATGGCCGTCGGCACCGCGTAGTACGCGCTCACGTTGCCCGTGACCAGCTTGCCCGTAAGCTGAACGCGCGCGTTCTCGCCGGGTTCGGCGTCGATGATCTGCACCGCCGACACATTCGACTGCTGCCGTCCGCCCTGCCCGCTGCCCGCGTTAACGACGCACACCGGACTCGCCAGCGAGAGCACCCACGCAGGCTTTGCCCCCGCGTCGGTCTGATGCGTGGCCTGACGCGCCACCGTGCCTTCGAGCGTCACGATATCGCCGTCGGCGTAGCACTGCGCCGCCCACGCCGGACCCGCGCCCGCTGCCGACAGCACGAAGATCCACGCGCACGCTTTCGCCGTCATTCGGGCCTCGCGAGGGGCGCGCCGCTGGCGGCACGCGGTGTCTGAAAGAAGTTAGACACTTTAGGCGATCCACGTTGGGGTCGCAACCCGGCAAAATTGCCAGTGCGGCGCCGCTCAAAGGTCCGCCCGTGCGGGAACGGCCGTTGCTCCATTCGTCTTACGATCAACACACGCGCACGTATCGCCAGGCGCCGTCGTTCGATCCCGGTCAGCGACGCCCGCCCGCGATAACAGCGCGAACAGGCGGCCTGCGCGTGCGCGGGCCGACGGAGGGCGACGATGCATCAGACGGCAAACCAGACGAATCAGGTAATCGTAGGCGTGTTCGACTCGTATCGCGACGGACACGAGGCGCTGCGCGCGCTGCAAACGGCGGGACTGTCGCGAGACGACGCCCATCTGTATCGCGCGGGCCACGGCGACGCGCAACTCAAAGCGCTCGCGATGCCATCGCATGAAGAAGACGAGGCCGAGTACGTCGCGCATGGCGAACATCAGGGCGTGATCGGCGCGCACAACCGCTTCGCTGCGCGCGAGCCGCTCGCGCCGCGGCCGCCCGCCCCCGCCGCATCCGACGACAGTTGCCGCGAACGCACGCTGCTCATCATCCGTATGACCGACGACATCAAACCCGGCGCGATCGGCGACATGCTGCACGAGCACGGCGCAGTTGCCGTGAAGGACCCGGCCGGTCACTGGCGCTTTTCCCCATACAGGAACCACGCGCGCGCTTAAAGCGCGGCGTCCGTGGCTCTAATGCATGCGCCGGTGCGTGGTTTCGACGCCAGGCGCGCCGGCTTCGCCGGATGACGCCGAATCGGGCTCGGCCTCATCGGCCTCTTCCTCTTCCGCTTCCTGCTGTGCGAGACGCACCGCCTCCTGTGCCGCCGCCGCGCGCAGCGCTCGACATTGCGCGGAACGCCGAAGCGTGGCGAGCAGACGGACCATTTCTCTCGGTCTGGCTCTCATCGTGGCCTCCCCGCCGCAGCGTTGAGAAATTACTTTAAGTGTAGGCGGCAATCCGTGGATGGCAAAGCCTTTCGCGCAAAATAATCGCGTGCGGCGTTCCGCTTTTTTGCAGGCGCAGGCGATCTCAAAATCATTCAGAGTGAACCGTCCAGTACATTTTTTAGTGCCGTGACCTCGGCACAACAGCGGCTCGCGGAAGCTGACTGTCGCCTTGCCAGCTTCTGTCGATGTACGCAGAATGGAAGCAACGGCTTAAAAGCGCCGTCCTGATTCACGGATGACCAACCGGCGAACACTCGATGGCGACCTTAGAGGGCAAAGCACGGTACGCGGTAGCGACGGACAACGCCGGTGCCGGCATCGCGATCATGATTCTGACCACGGCGGCCTTCGCGGCGAGCGATTCCACGGTCAAGCTGATCGGCGCTGCGGTCCCGGTCGTCGCGCTGCTGTGGGTGCGCTATCTGTTTCAGATGATCGTGCTTGGCGTCTGGCAGGCGCGACGCGGCGCGTTCGGCCTCTTTCGCACCTTCCACACCGGCAGTCTCAAACTGCAAATCGTCCGCGCGCTGCTGCTGCTGACGAACTCGGCATGCACGTTTGCCGCCCTGCGCTACTTGCCGCTTCCCGTCACCACGTCCCTTGCGATGCTTGCGCCGCTGATCTCGACGCTGCTCGCCGCGCTCGTCCTGAAGGACCAAGTCTCGCGCGGCAAATGGGCGATGGTCGTGCTCGGTTTCATCGGCATGTTGTTGATCGTGCGGCCGGGCGGCAGCGATTTCACCTGGTCGGTGATCTTGCCGATCGGTTCGGCGACGAGCTTCGCGTGCTTCCAGGTGGTATCGAGCCACCTGTCGCGCGTAGACGACGCCATCACGACGAATTTCCTGACCGCGCTCGTCGCGACGGTCGTGCTGTGCGCGCTGGTCTGGGCCGATCAGGCGCGGCTGCTGCCTGAACTTGCGCACGTCGGCGCCGGCAGTTGGCTGCTCGTCGCGTTCATGGCGACGATGGCAACCGGCGGCCAATTGCTGATGCTTCAGGCCTTGCGGCGCGCGCCGCTCGCGGTGCTCATGCCCTTCTCGTACGCTCAGCTCGCGTTCGCGTCGTGCTTTAGCTGGCTGCTGTTCGGACAAGTGCCCGACGTGTGGATGACGGCCGGCATGTGCGTGATTGCCGCGAGCGGAATCGGCACGGTGCTCATGCACAACCGCAAATAAGCGGCGGACCGACGCCCGCCGGTTCCTAGAAGCAACGTTTCAGGAGACGTGCGTCTGGCCGGTGCAGAGCCAATGCACGTCGACATCGAGCGCATGAGCGATGCGGTTGAATGCGTGAAGCGGCGGCACCGTAATGCCGCGCCGCCAGAACTGCACGTCGTGTTCGCTCGCATCGACCCATTTGGCCGCTTTGGCGGAGCTAACGTTGGCGCGTTGCATCGCGCGGTCGAGTCGCGCGGCCATTGCGCGCCGCAGGGTGTTGTCTTCGTGACTACGTTCAAGGTGTCCGATGGTTTGGGTATGTCGGCCCATGTTGCTTCAACTCTCTCGTTTTATATTTTCGCCGTTCAGCGCCGGCTGATATTCGCGCAGGTCGGAATCATACGAAGTCACGGTGACGGCTCAGTGACAGTGATTCCTCGCTGCGTGCGTGTTCCGAAACGCAGGGCCGAATTCTTTCAAGTGGCCAGGGGAAGCGTCAAGTGGGGAAATAACGCATCGGCGCTTGAGCGCCTCGGTGTTTACCCTTCTCCGACCCTAAACGGTTCTCGTCATTAATACGGACGATCGTGCAATTAAATTGCCTGCGAATTACATCAGCGTTTAATACCGATTAATGTAAGCCGAGTTCACCCGCGCAATTAGGCGATTATCGCGATACCTGAAGATGGGAATTGACAGGCATTATCTTTTCTCTAGAATGAGTCGTTCGCTGCGCTGCACAATCACGTAATTGAAGCAACTTCTAATGGAGTCCAGCATGAGCAGTCTTGCGCCAGAAACCTTTCTCGCGACCCAGCGGGCCGGCTTGGATGCCACCTTCGGATTCGCCACTCAGGCGGTTCAGGGCTTCGAAAAATTAATCGATCTGAACGTTCGCACATTGCGGACCGCTCTCTCGGAGCAGCAGGAATTCATCGGCAAGAGCTTCTCCGTCCGCGATATTCAGGAGTTCTTCGCCGTTCAGAACGCCCGCATGCAAGCGAACGCGCAGCGCGCGCAAGCCTATTGGCAGAACGTCAACGAAATCGCTACCGGCGTGCGCGGCGCCTATATGCAAGCGACGCAGGACCAGTTGGAGAAGTCGCAGCGCAATGCGCAGGCGATCGTCGAAAGCCTCGTCACGAGCGCGCCGCTCGGCAGCGAGGCGGTCGTGTCGGCGTGGAAATCCGTCATCGACTCGGCCACGCAGTCGGCGAACTCGGCCTACGAAGCGGCGCGCACTTCGACGCGCCAGGTCGTGGAAGCCGCGCAGACCGAGGCGAGCGCCACCGCTACCGCCAGTTTGCCGACGCCGCCCGCCGTGCGCGTCGTCTCGAACAAGCCGGCCGGCACGAAGAAGTAAGCATCGAGTAACCATCAACTAAGCATCGCGCGCGAGGCGGACGCGCTCCACTTCGCGCGCTAGCGGGAAAAGGCCGTGAGCACGAGTTCGTGCGAACGGCCGATCCACACCGCCGAATCGCGATGGTCGCGCAGATCGTCGCCCGTGTTCGGATGCATGAACACATCCAGTTCGCCGTGATTCAGCGCGAGCCATTCGAGCATTGCCGTCAGTCGCTCGCTGCCGAATCCGAGCTGAAAAGACCATAGCGGATGAGGTCCGACGGGACGCTCGTGAAAGCGGCCGAGCGTCAGCGCGCCGCTTTCGAGGTCGCCGGCGAACCGCTCCGCGATTACCTGCCGAAACTGCCACGCCGCGTCGCGGCTCGCGGCGTCGAAATAGACATGCGCATGCCAGCCTGATACCGAAGGCGCGTTGTCGGGTGCCATCGTTCGATCCATCCGTCGCGAGTCGAGAGACGTCCGATTCTAATACGCGCCGCCGCCGCCGCTGCTGCTCCCACTGGACGAGCGGTTGTACGACGCGCCGCCGCCGTCCGTCTGACAACCGGCAAGCGCGGCCGTGATGAGCGCCAAAGCCACCACGACGATTCTTGCGAGTTTCATAGATGCCTCCCTTTCGTTGGACGGCAGCCACGATCGACGCCGCATCCACTGAACGCGCCGCCGGAGCCGGTTATTCCGCATGCTAGACTACTGTACATGCGTACAGTTTCCGAGCCCGCCTACACCGTCGCCGTGCGCGCGCTCTGCGAGTTCACCGCGAAGCAAGGCGATCTCGACCTGCGCTTCACACCGACGCCCACGGCGCAAGAAGGCATGGCGGGCCATGTCACCGTCACGAGCCGCCGCCCGGCGGGTTATCTGAAAGAAATTGCGCTGTCCGAAGATTTCGGCCCGTTGCGCGTGCGCGGCCGCGCGGATGGCTACGATCCCGCGCTGAACCGGCTCGAAGAAATCAAGACGTATCGCGGCAAGCTCGATTCGATGCCGCAGAATCATCGGCATTTGCATTGGGCGCAGGCGCGCGTCTACGGCCATCTCATGTGTCGCAAGCTCGGGCTCGAAAGCATCGACATCGCGCTCGTGTATTTCGATATCGTCGATAAGACGGAGACCGCGCTCACGGAGACTGTGACCGCCGAAGCGCTCAAAGAACATTTCAGCGCCCAATGCCAGCGGTTCATCGCGTGGGCGGAGCAGGAAGTGCAGCATCGCGCGGCGCGGGATGCGGCGCTTTCCCAACTTGCGTTTCCGCACGGCGCTTTTCGGCCCGGACAGCGGGCGCTCGCCGAAGCGGTGTATCGCGCGGCGGTGTCCGGCCGATGCGTCGTCGCGGAAGCGCCGACGGGCATCGGCAAGACGATCGGCACGCTCTTTCCGCTGCTCAAGGCATGGCCCGCGCAGCAGCTCGACAAGATCTACTTTCTGACCGCGAAAAGCGCGGGCCGTCAGCTGGCGCTCGACGCCCTCTCGACGCTCGCCGCGTCCGCGCCCAAGTCACTGCGCGTGGTCGAACTCGTCGCGCGCGACAAGGCGTGCGAGCATCCGGACCGCTCGTGTCACGGCGAGTCGTGTCCGCTGGCGCGCGGCTTCTACGATCGCCTGCCGGCTGCCCGCGCCGCCGCGCTGCAACGGGCGCATCTGGATCGCGCGTCGGTGGCGGATGCGGCGCGCGAGCACGCCGTCTGTCCGTACTACCTGAGTCAGGAATTGACGCGCTGGGCGGACGTGATCGTCGGCGACTACAACTATTACTTCGATACGAGTGCCATGCTTTTTGCGCTCGCGGAGGCAAATCGCTGGCGCGTGGCCGTGCTCGTCGACGAGGCGCATAACCTCGTCGAACGGGCGCGCGGCATGTATTCGGCGTCGCTCGATCAGGCCGCTTTCAACGCCATGCGCCGCAGCGCGCCGCCCTTCTTCAAGCGGATGCTGGCGCGCGTCGGCCGCAGTTTCAGCGACGCGAGCCGCGATCAACTGGCGGCGGGCATCGACTACGCGGCGCACGACGAGCCGCCCGCGGCGCTTTTGAGCGCGCTCGGACACGCGATCTCGGCGCTCACGGAGACGATGGCCGAGCAGCCGGACACTTTCACGCCCGAAGTGCTGCGCTTTTATTTCGACGCGCTGCACTTCACGCGCATCGCCGAGCGCTTCGGCGCGCATTCCATCTTCGACATCACGCTGTCCGGCAAAGGCCGCGCGGTGTTGTGCCTGCGCAACGTGATTCCCGGCCCGCATCTCGCGCCGCGCTTCGCCCGCGCCCATAGCGTCGCGCTCTTTTCGGCGACGCTCACGCCCGCGCATTACTACGCCGACACGCTCGGCCTGCCCGCGACGACCGTGCGCATCGACGTCGAATCGCCGTTCACCGCCGATCAGCTCGACGTGCGCGCCGTCGCCGACGTATCGACGCGCTTTCGCGATCGCGAACGCTCCGTCGACCGCATCGCGGACCTGATCGCCGCGCAGTACGTCCGCGCGCCGGGCAACTATCTGAGCTTCTTCAGCAGCTTCGACTATCTGGCGCAGGTGGCGTCGGCGCTCGAACGGCGTCATCCGTCGATCGCGTGCTGGCAACAGTCTCGCGGAATGAGCGAGGCCGACCAGCACGCGTTCCTCGCCCGCTTCGAACCGGACGGGCGCGGCATCGGCTTCGCGGTGCTCGGCGGCGCGTTCGGCGAGGCGATCGATCTGCCAGGAACGCGGCTCATCGGCGCATTTGTCGCGACGCTGGGGCTGCCGCAACTGAACGTGGTGAACGAGCAACTAAAGGCGCGCATGCACGCGGCATTCGGCGACGGCTACGCCTACACCTATCTTTTTCCCGGCTTGCAGAAGGTCGTGCAGGCAGCCGGCCGCGTAATTCGCGGCCCGCAAGACCGCGGCGTGCTGTATCTGATCGACGACCGCTTCGCCCGCGCCGACGTGCGGCGCCTCCTGCCGGCGTGGTGGGACGTCAAGCTGCTGCGCGAGCGGGACTCAGCGGGCATCGCTCTTGCTGATTGACGGCACCCCATGAGCTGCGGCTGTCCGAAGCCCGGCCACACATAAGGAGAAGCCCGATGTCCACCGCACAAGAACCGCTCGACGCGCTCAAGATGCTCGAAGAAGACCATCGCGCTGTCGAACAGTTGTTCGAAGCCTTCGACCGCGCGCCGAAAGACGACCTCGAACGCAAGTCGACGCTCGTTCAGCGCGCCTGCGAGCTGTTGACGATTCACGCGATCGTCGAAGAAGAACTGCTCTATCCGGCCGCGCGCGAAGCCTTCGGCAGCGACGACGAGAAGATCGACGTCGAGGAAGCCTACGTCGAGCACTTTCTTGTCAAGACGCTGATCGAGAAGTTCACGCAACTGAAGGCCGGCGACGAAGGCTTCGACGCGACGTTCCGCGTCCTGAAGGAAAACGTGATGCATCACGTCGAGGAAGAGGAGTCGGAGCTCTTCAAGGAAATCCGCAAGACGAAGCTGGACGTCGCGGCGCTGGGCCAGAAGATCGAGGCGCGCAAGACGGAGCTGCAAAACCGCATCACCGAAGTGGCGACGCCGCGCTGAATGGCGCAGCAAGACCCGGAGTGCGCGGGCGGCGCGTGAGGCGCACAGTGGGCCCTGGCACACGCACATCCGGAGTAACTGCATGAAGGCGATGGACAGCGCGCTCGCGACCGATGCGAGCGCGGACATTCCCGGGCGCATCGACGCGCTCGACTGGAACGATCTCGGCACGCAACTCGACTGCCAGGGCTCGGCCGTTGCGCCGGGCCTTTTTTCGCGCGACGAATGCGCGGCGCTCGCCGCGCTGTACGACGACGACGCGCGCTTTCGCAGCCGCGTCGTCATGGAGCGGCACAGCTTCGGGCGCGGGGAATACAAGTACTTCGCGTATCCGTTGCCCGACGTGCTGGATGCCGTGCGCGACGCAGCCTACCGACATCTCGCGCCGATCGCGAATCGCTGGAACGAGGTCATGCGCATCGAGACGCGCTATCCGGACGAACACGCGGCGTTCATCGAGCGATGCCATCGCGCGGGCCAGACGCGCCCGACGCCGCTGCTCCTTCGCTACGTGCCGGGCGACTACAACTGCCTGCATCAGGACCTATACGGCGAGCATGTCTTCCCGATTCAGATGGCGATTCTGCTCTCCGCGCCGGGACGCGACTTCACCGGCGGCGAGTTCGTGATGACGGAACAGCGGCCGCGCATGCAGTCGCGCGTGGAAGTGGTGCCGCTCGCGCAAGGCGACGCGGTGTTCTTCGCCGTGCATCAACGGCCGGTGAACGGTACGCGCGGCGTGTATCGCGTGAACATGCGGCACGGCGTGAGCCGCCTGCGGTCAGGCAAGCGGCACATGCTGGGCGTGATCTTTCACGACGCGCGTTGAGGCGCGAAGGCGAGCGCGAGCGCTCTATTCGTTCTCGTCGAAGTAATGTCCGAAGCGCGCCTGCTTCGTCTTGATGTAGCGCTCGTTCTCTTCGCGCATCGGAATGGCGAGCGCCACGCGCTCGCTCACGGGGATGTCGTGGCGTAAGAGCGTGTCGAACTTCGACGGGTTATTGCTCATCAGCCGCACCGACTTCACGTTCATCGCGCGCAGGATGGCGGCGGCGGAGTCGTACTCGCGGGCGTCGTCGGGAAGGCCTAAGTGCAGGTTGGCATCGACCGTATCCAGCCCCTGCTCCTGCAACGCATACGCGCGAATCTTGTTCGCGAGGCCGATGCCGCGCCCTTCGTGACCGCGCAGATACAGCAAGATGCCGCGGCTTTCAGCGGCGATATAGCGCAGCGCGAGGTCGAGCTGCTCGCCGCAGTCGCAGCGATACGAGCCGAACACGTCGCCGGTCACGCATTCGGAATGCAGGCGCGTGAGCACCGATTCGCCGTTGCTCACATCGCCCATCACGAACGCGATGTGCTCGACATCCGTCTCCTTCACGCGATAAACGTACGAACCGAAGGTGCCGTAGCGCGTCGGAATGGTGGCGGTCGCGGCCAGTTCGACGTCCGCGCATTCGGCGCATTCGCCGAAGCGGTGATGAGAGTTCTGTACGTCCAGCGAGGGAGAAGCGGTTTTCATAGTCAATCAGCGAGTCCACGATGCCGGGAACGGCGGCAGATGCGCCGCGCAGGCCCGGCATGTCATGGTAAGGCCCATCGGGAAAGTTTGCAGATTGTCGCACGGCGCGCGCCGGCTTTACTCCTTTCCCCTATCGGCAACTCACGCCGGATTCTCGAACGTGCCGGGACTGCGGTCCGTCGCGCGCCATTCGGGTTTGCGCACCGGATCGGCCTTCTTCAGCGCCTCGCGCACGCCGGCTGCGTCGAGGTCCGCCGTGTAGACGGGCGTCGCGGGCTGCTGACGCCACGAGTCGTCGATTTCGCCGTTGTCGACCGCATCGAAGCCGATCTCGTCGATCAGCTTCATCACGATGGTCTTCGCGCGATGGTCGTCGCCCGATACCGGCAGCGCAATGCGCCCCGGCGTGCCCGCCGGCTTGCCGTTCTTGCGCAGATGCGCCGCGTAAATGTTGTTGAACGCCTTTACCACCGGCCGACCGATCTGCTGCTCGACCCAGCGGCTTTCCGGCATGCCCTTCTCGATCTCCTCGATGCGCCCGTCGCGCTGCTGCGGATAGTAGTTGCCGGTATCGACCACGACGACGTTCTCCGGCACGCCCGCGAACAGATTCTTCGGCAGATCCGGCACTTTCGACTCCGGAATCGTCACGACGATGAGTTCCGCGCCCTTCACTGCGTCGCGCACCTCGACGGCGGTCGCGCCCGTGGTCCGCTCGACGTCGCGCAGCGAGTCCGGCCCGCGCGAGTTGGCAATGTTCACGTCATGGCCGCACTTCGTGAAATGCTCGGCCAGAACCTGTCCGATGTTTCCCGCTCCAATGATTCCGATCTTCATGAACACCTCTTGATGGACGATTGAGGCAGACGTCTTCGCAAGCCGGATGCCGCCGGATTCCGCACGGTGGCAACGGGTGGATCGACACAATAGCCCAGATCAATTAGAATGATAAAATCAATCCACTTCCAAGGATTGATAGTTTTAGTTCATAATCCATTCACTCCTTCAACAACACAGCTAGAGGAATCTGCTAAATGCCGATCATCAACAGCCAAGTCAAGCCGTTCAAGGCCACCGCTTATCACAACGGCGATTTCGTGACCATCACCGACGAAAACCTGAAGGGCAAGTGGTCCGTGTTCGTGTTCTATCCGGCCGACTTCACGTTCGTCTGCCCGACGGAACTCGGCGATCTGGCTGATCGTTACGAAGAATTCAAGAAGCTGGGCGTCGAGATCTACGGCGTTTCGACCGATACGCACTTCACGCACAAGGCCTGGCACGACACGTCGGAAACGATCGCCAAGATCCAGTATCCGATGATCGGCGACCCGACGCTCGCGATCTCGCGCAACTTCGACGTGCTGATCGAGGAAGAAGGCCTGGCGCTGCGCGGCACGTTCGTGATCAACCCGGAAGGCGAGATCAAGCTGTGCGAAATCCACGACAACGGCATCGGCCGTGACGCGGGTGAACTGCTGCGCAAGGTGCAGGCGGCGCAATACGTCGCAGCGCACCCGGGCGAAGTCTGCCCCGCCAAGTGGACGCCGGGCGCTGAAACGCTGACGCCGTCGCTGGACCTCATCGGCAAGATCTAAGCCTCGTCATTCGACGAGCGCATCACGGACCTTGTCGCTGAATCGGCGGCAAGGTTAAAGCTCCAAACACGCTTTCGATGCGGCGCTTCGCGCCGTGTCGGAGCGTGTCCGCAACATCCCAAGAACAACGCCACGGAACGGACAACGCCATGCTGGACGCCAACCTCAAAAATCAGTTGAAAGCCTATCTGGAAAAGGTCACCCGGCCGATCGAGCTCGTCGCCTTCCTCGACGACAGCGACAAGTCGCGTGAGCTGAAGGGCCTGCTCGACGAAATCGCTTCGCTGTCGACGCAGATCAGCGTCGTCGAGAAAGGGGACGCCTCCGCGCGTCGTCCGTCGTTCACCATCGGCGAGCCGGGCAAGGGCGCGGGCATCCAGTTCGCGGGCATTCCGATGGGTCACGAATTCACGTCTCTCGTGCTGGCGCTGCTGCAAACCGGCGGCCACCCGATTAAGCTTGATGACGCGACCATCGAACAGATTCGCAATCTCGACGGCGACTATCGCTTCGAGACGTACTTCTCGCTGTCGTGCCAGAACTGCCCGGAAGTCGTGCAGGCGCTGAACGTGATGGCGATCATCAACCCGCGCATCAAGCATGTCGCGATCGACGGCGCGCTCTTCCAGAACGAAGTCGAAGAGCGTCAGGTCATGGCTGTGCCGACGATGTTCCTGAACGGCGAGAGCTTCGGCCAGGGCCGCAGCGGCGTGAAGGAAATCCTCGCGAAGCTGGATAGCGGCTCGGCCGCCCGTGCCGCGAAGGAACTGGAGAAGAAGCCGGTGTTCGACGTGCTGATCGTCGGCGGCGGGCCGGCTGGCGCGGCTGCGGCGATCTACGCGGCGCGCAAGGGCATCGCGACGGGCGTCGTCGCCGAGCGCTTCGGCGGTCAGGTGCTCGACACCATGGCGATCGAGAACTTCGTCTCGGTGCAGGAAACGGAAGGACCGAAGTTCGCCACGGCGCTCGAACAGCACGTGAAGAGCTACGATGTCGACGTGATGGACGTGCAGCGCGCCGAGAAGCTGGTGCCGGGCCGCATCCACGAAGTGCAACTGGCGAGCGGCGCGGTGCTGAAGGCGAAGACGATCGTGCTGGCGACCGGCGCGCGCTGGCGTGAAATCAACGTGCCGGGCGAGCGCGAGTATCGCGGACGCGGCGTGGCGTACTGCCCGCACTGCGACGGCCCGCTCTTCAAGGGCAAGCGCGTTGCCGTCATCGGCGGCGGCAATTCGGGCGTCGAGGCGGCGATCGACCTGGCGGGCGTGGTGGCGGCGGTGACGTTGATCGAATTCGGCGCGGAACTCCGCGCTGACGCGGTGCTGCAGAAGAAGCTGCGCAGCCTGCCGAACGTGACCATCGTCACGAGCGCGCAGACCACGGAAATCACCGGCGACGGCAAGAAGGTCAACGGCCTGAACTACACGGACCGCGCGACGGGCGCGAGCCACCGCGTGGAACTGGAAGGCGTGTTCGTGCAGATCGGTCTCGTGCCGAACACCGAGTGGCTCAAGGGCACGGTGGAACTGTCGAAGCACGGCGAGATCGTCGTCGATGCGAAGGGCGCGACCTCGGTTCCGGGCGTGTTCGCCGCCGGCGACGTGACGACGGTGCCGTTCAAGCAGATCGTGATCGCGGTCGGCGAAGGCGCGAAGGCATCGCTCGGGGCGTTCGATCACCTGATCCGCGCATCGGTGGAAGACGAAGCGCCGGCCGAGGAAGCAGTCGCCGCGTAAGTTAGCGGTCAGCGGTAGTAGTGAACGAAAGGCGAACGGAGCGATCCGTTCGCCTTTTTTACTTTCGTGCGCTCACTCCGCGTTCGTGCTCCTGGGCGTAAGAACAAGCGGAAACGTCACTTCGAACACGCTTCCGTGTCCCTTCGACGAATGGAAGCGCAATTCGCCATCGAGCGTGCGCGTCAGTTCCTTGACGATGGCAAGGCCGAGCCCCGTGCCGGGAATATCGTCCCCGGCGGCGCGCTGGAACTCCTCGAACACGCGCTCCTGATCCGCTTCGCTGATGCCGACGCCCGTATCGGCCACGCGCAGCCGCCAGCGGTCCTCGGGCGCGGCGGTGATCGACAACACGATCTCGCCCGACGACGTGTACTTGACCGCGTTGGACAGCAGATTCAGCGCGACCTGTTTGACCTTCAGCCGGTTCGACACCACGGTGCTCAGCGTGGGATCGACATGCCCGGTCAGCTTGAGCCCTTTCGCCTCGGTGGCGACGCGGCTCGACTGCATCAGTTCGTCGAACAGGCTTGCCAGATCGAAGCTGTCGACGGTCAGCATGGAATCGTCGCTCAGCAGCTTCGAATATTCGACCATCTCGTCGACGAGCGTCGCCATGTCCACCACCTGCCTGTTCGCGAGCCCGAGCGCCGTATCGCGTCTGCCGGGCGAACGCGCGGCCAATTGCAGCGCGGTCGAGAACACATTGAGGAAATTGCGCAGATCATGCGCGACGCGCCGCGTGACCTGCATGCGCGACTCGTAAAGATCGCCGATGAGCTGCTGGCGCAGCGTCAGTTCCTGATTCGCGCGCTCCAGCATGCCGGTGTATTCGTCGATCTTGCGGTCGCGCTCGGTCACCGCTTCGCGAACCGATGCCAGCGTGACGAGGCTCACCACTTCGTCTGTCATGAGGCGCGCGTATTCTTCGTCCGCGCGGCTGAAGTCTTCGTGCGACGCCGCGTAATCGCCGATTGCGGACAACAGAACCTGTCTGAAGAGATCGAGTTCGCGCACCAGTTCGTCGATGCGATAGCCTTGCTGCCAGCGCCATTGACCGTGCTGGCGGGCGTCGTGCTCGAGCGCGCCTTCCTGCCCGCTCAGGTTGCGCGTTTCGAGGACGTTGCAGATTTCTTCGAGGATGCTCGGCAGATGGTCCGCAAGCTGGCGATACGTGAGCTGGTCCGAATGCTCGACTTCCTGATCGCCGAAGACGAGCTTCATCCATCTCTCGGTCAGCGCGGCCTGCTGCGTGCGCAGCGCGGCCACGAGTCCATTCATGCCGTCGGCGGGAATGTCGCGCATGTGCGGTTCTCCGATTTCCGTGCGCCCGAGACGGCGCTAAAGGACCGGCCGTTGGACCGGAAGTGCGACAGTGCGACAGGGCGGCACATACCTCGGCAGTATAGGCCGCCAGAAATGCGTTTAGCGCAAATCCGACCGGTCTGTTCAACCACTTACGTCAAGCTTTACCTGCAGCGCTCGCCTTCATGCTCGCGCGCGGCTGCGTGATCGTGCAAGATTGCATGGTCACGCGTGACGCACTCATGGAAGGAGAGAAAATGACCTCATCGGGCGGCTGGGAAGCGAAGCAGTACAGTGTCTTCGAAGCGGAGCGCACGCGGCCGGTCCGCGATCTCCTTCACGCGGCGCAGGGCGCGACAATTCGCGCGGCGGTGGATCTCGGCTGCGGGCCGGGCAACTCGACCGAGACGCTGCTCGCCTATGCGCCGCAGGCACGCATCGTGGGCATCGACAGTTCGGCCGACATGATCGAGGCCGCCCGCAAGCGTCTGCCGCAGTTGCGCTTCGAGCTGGCGGATATCTCGGCCTGGAACGAAGCCGGCCCCTACGACCTGATACTCGCGAACGCGTCGTTGCAGTGGGTTCCCGATCACGAGACGCTGCTGCCGCGACTCGTCAGCCTGCTCGGGCCCGGCGGACGGCTCGCCGTGCAGATGCCGGACAACCTCGACGAGCCGTCTCACAGGCTCATGCGCGAGGTGGCGGCGAACGGGCCGTGGCGCGAGCGGCTCGCAGGCACCGAGCGCACGCTCCGCCACGATGCGCACTGGTACTACGCGCGACTCACGCCGCACTGCGAGCGCGTCGATGTGTGGCGCACCATCTATCATCATCCGCTCGCAGGCGGCATCGACGCCGTCATCGAATGGTTTAAGGGCAGCGCGTTGCGGCCCATGCTCGCGAAGCTCTCGGCGGATGAACAGACCGCCTTTCTGGACCAGTACCGCGAAGCGCTCAAATCGGCCTATGAGGTTCTCGCCGACGGCACCGTGCTGCTGCCGTTCCCGCGCCTCTTTTTCGTCGCGACGCGTTGATGCAGCGTTACTGCGCCCGTCCGTTGTCCCGCAGCATCTGCACGAACTGGCGCGCGGCTGGCGAAAGCGCGCCGCCCTTTCGCGTCACGATGCCATACGTCTGCGATTTGAGCTTCATGCGTATCGGCAGCACGCGCAGCATGCCGTGGCGCTCGAACACGCGCGCGACGCTCGCCGGCAGAATCGATACGAGTTCGGGACTCTCCTGCAGCAGCGTCACCGTGACGAACGGCGATGCCGTCGAGATAGGATTGGCGGGCATCGGCAGGCCGGCGAGGTCGAGTTCGCGCTCGAGCAGCGCGCTCATCGGCAAATAGCTCGGATACGTCACCCAGCGGCGGTTCGCCAGGTCCGCCAGCGCGGCTTCGCGCGCTTGCCCGTCGCCGCGCGCGCGTCCCGCCACGATGCACAGCGGCTCGTCCGTCAACGGTTGATAGTGATACTTCGACGGCTGCTCGGACACGCTCGCGCGGCCGATCACGAGATCGACGCGGCCGTCGTCCAGCATCGCAAGCATGTTCGCGCTCGTGTCCTCGACGATCTCGACGGCGAGATCCGGATGTTTCGCGTGCATCTCGTTGACCATCGGCGCGACGACGCCCGGCACCGCGCCCATGATCGTGCCGACGGTCAGCCGCCCGCCCGTGCCCGCGCGAATCTGCGCGACTTCCTGACAGAGCGCGGATAAATCGGCGGCGAGCACGCGCGCATAGCGCACCACGCAGCGGCCGAACGGATTCGGGATGAGTCCCGTTTTCGCGCGCTCGAAAAGCGGCGCTTCGAGCATCGACTCCAGTTCGGCGAGCGCCTTGCTCGCGGCGGACTGCGTCATCGCCATAGCGCTCGACGCCTTGTGCAGCGACTTGTGATCGTCCAGCGCGATCAAGAGTTGCAGCTGCTTCATGCGCAGCCGCGACATCAGGACATCGAGAGTCGTCTTCATCGTAAGAAATAAAGCGCCCGTGATTCCAAAAAGCGATCAAGCGATGGAAAGCTTTCACTATACAGGCGCGTTCGCCGGGTCGTATAGTCGGCGCAGCACGACGCTCGCTAAGGAAGCGTCGCGACCCTCTATCACGGAAGGACGAGACACCATGGAACTCACAGGCAACCTGCTCATCGGCCAGCAATCGGTGCGCGGCACGAACGGCACCATTAAGGCCGTCAACGCATCGACGGGCGCAGCCATCGAACCGGGATTCGGCGGCGCAACGCTCGACGATCTGGACCGCGCGTGCGCGCTCGCGTGGGCCGCGTTCGACGTCTATCGCGAAACCGCGCCGGAGGCCCGCGCGAAGTTTCTCGAAGCGATCGCGCAGAACATCCTCGATATCGGCGACGACCTGATCGAACGCTGCATGATCGAAAGCGGCCTGCCGCGCGGGCGTCTGGAAGGCGAGCGCGGCCGCACGGTCGGCCAGTTGCGCATGTTCGCGGATGTCGTGCGCAACGGCGATTACCTCGGCGTGCGCATCGACCCGCCGCAACCCGACCGTAAGCCGATGCCGCGCGTGGATCTGCGCCTGCGTCATATCGGCGTCGGTCCCGTCGCCGTGTTCGGCGCGAGCAACTTCCCGCTGGCGTTCTCCGTCGCGGGCGGCGATACGGCGTCCGCGCTGGCCGCGGGTTGCCCGGTGATCGCGAAGGCGCACTCGGCGCATCCGGGCACGGCGGAACTCGTCGGCCGCGCGGTGCAAAAGGCCGTGAAGGACTGCGGCATGCCGGAAGGCACGTTCTCGCTGCTTTTCGACAGCGGCCGCGACATCGGTCAGGGTCTGGTGAAGGACAATCGCGTGAAGGCGGCCGGTTTCACAGGTTCGCGTGGCGGCGGCACCGCGCTGATGAAGCTCGCGGCCGAACGCGCCGAGCCGATCCCGGTTTACGCGGAAATGAGCAGCATCAACCCGGTTCTGCTGTTCCCGGCAGCGCTCGCGAACCGCACCGAAGCGATCGCGCGTGGTTTCGTGCAGTCGCTCGTGCTGGGCGCGGGCCAGTTCTGCACGAACCCCGGCCTGGTGCTCGCAGTCGACGGCCCGGACCTCGACAAGTTCATCGAAGCGGCATCGGCGGCGCTCAAGGAAACCGCCGCGCAGACGATGCTCACGCCGGGCATCCACAAGGCATACGAAGGCGCGGTCGAGAAGATCGCTTCGCACGACGGCGTCAAGACCGCCGCTCGCGGCCTGCCGGCGCAGGGCGGCAACCAGGGTCAGGCGGCGCTCTTCGTCACGACCGCCGACGCGTTCCGTGAGAACCACGCGCTGCAGGACGAAATTTTCGGGGCGTCGTCGCTCGTCGTGCGCTGCCCGGACCTCGCCACGATGCGCGATCTGATCGAATCGCTCGAAGGCCAACTCACCGCCGCGCTGCAGATCGACGAAGCCGATTACGCCGAGGCGCGCAGCTTCGTGGCTCCGCTCGAACGCCGCACGGGCCGTATTCTGGTGAACGGCTTCGGCACGGGCGTCGAAGTAGGCCACGCGATGGTCCACGGCGGCCCGTATCCGTCGACCGCCGATGGCCGCTCGACGTCGGTCGGCAGCCTCGCCATCAACCGCTTCCTGCGGCCCGTGAGTTATCAGGATCTGCCGGAAGCGCTGCTGCCCGATCCGGTCAAGTCGGATAATCCGCTCGGCCTGAACCGCCGTATCGACGGCAAGCTGCAACTGGCCAGCTGATCGTTGCCACGGAGCGCCCCTCGGGGCGCTTCCGCTTCACTGTCGATGTTCGCGCCTACGCGGTCGACGCGCCGCCGTCTTCGCGCTGCGGGGCGAACGGATCGGCGGAACCGGCGCGGTCGTGCAGCGTCATCGTGAACATGCCGGCCGCCGCCTTGTCGATTGCCGAGATAAGCGCCGGGCCAACATGTCTGTGGTCCGTCAATAGTTCGGAATCCTTGTTATCGACCGCCGTAGCATTCGCCGCGCCCGATGCGATGGAAAAACAACACGGCGCGCGCCCCGGAAGAGCTTTCACATCAGCGGCTTAGCGAGCGGCCGCCGGGCATTGTCGGTTATCGGCTAAAGAATGGCGTCTCGCCACCGCTGCCCCGCGCCCAGAATATCCCGATGAGAGTAGCGAAGCGTGGCGCCCGCGCGCGCACCGGAATGGTGTCGCGGCTGCACCGATTGCGCATTCGCATCCGACGAGGGCCGTCCGCCGCCGCTTCATCGGCAAGCGCGGCGACACGCAGCACGGAGCAAGCGCGCAGCCGCCGCCACCGGGCGGCCCAAGGTAGGTGCGAAACGCAATTGACGTCCGTCGATGGTTGACGCCATATTCGGATTTCGTCTTCCGCCGTCAAGCTTGGCCGGTGGAGGAAACAATACGAAGGATTGCTGCCGCCCGGATGCCCCGGCGTTCATCGCATGGGCCGGGCGCACGGCGGCCACGTTATCGCACATGTCCTTCGAGGGCTTCAGCATGACCACGCGTTTGACGTTTCCCGCATCCATGTTCTCCGTCGTCTGCCAGCGCTGCGGCAGCACGGTGCGCAAGAACGCCGACAGTTGCCCGAACTGCGGCGCCGATCGCAGCGCGGCTTTCGGCCGCAAACGCGGCGGCGCGGCACGTCCGCGCGCCAACATGTTCGAGCAACAGATGTCGAATCCGCCGTTCGTATCGGCGTCCGCTTCCACGCCCGTCGACGACGGCGAACCCGGCATGCATTCCGGCTGGGCCGGCGGCTGGGATCCGAAGCGCGCGAGCGAACGCATCGCGCAGAAGGCCGCCGAGCACCGGGCAAAGCGCGTCGAGGAATCGGCGCGCAACGCTTACGCCGATCCGAGCAACGATCCGGACGCCCTGCCCGGCCCAAGCCGGTGGAACGGCAGCAAGACGCTCATCGCCGGCGCGTGCGCGCTGGCGCTCGTGGCGGGCGGCGTCGCCTATATGCGATACAGCGCGGACGACCACGCGGCTTCAGGCGACCTGAGCGCGTCCGGTGCGATCGACGCGAAACTCGGCCCGTTCGGGCGCGGCGCAACCGATGCATCCAATTCGACCGACACGAGCCCTCCCGCCGACGCGCCCGCGCAACAAGCTCCCGGCGCGGCGAAAGCAGGCGCGTTGACGCTCGCTCCGGGCGACCCGCTGCAAGGCACGCGCGCGGCGCTGGACCAGCACGATCTGACGCTGGCGCGCGCCCGGATGAAGGCGCTGCCGGCTCGCGAGCAGGCGCGCCCCGAATTCGACGCGCTGAAAGACGAGCTCGTCAAACGCGAACAGCAACGCGACGCGGCGCTGCAACTGGCGCGCGCCTGCGAACGCACGTCCGCGTGGGCGTGCGTGCAGCAGAATGCCGCCGAGGCGCTGGCGCTCGATGGCGGCAACGCCGAGTCGCAGGCCATGCTGGAGCGCGTGATCACGCATGCCGGCTGGCTCGTCGCGACGCCGCAAGGCGCAAAGAAAGGCACCACGGCCGGCAGTCCCACCGACGCCCCGAATACCGGCACCGCCGTTGCCGGCAGCGTCACGCCGGCGCCCGCTGCGGCTGCGACGCCGCCCGCTGCCGTTGCTGCGCAGGCAAACGTTGCATCGGCTCCGCAGGCGGACAAGACCGATGTACTGGCCGCGAAGCCCGCGCCCGACAAGCGCAGCGGACAACGCAGCGCGAACGCGGCGGCGGCCGCCGCTGCCGCTGCCGCTGCCCGGCAGGCCGCGCTCGACGACGCCCGCGCCGCCGAATACACATTGCGCGCCGAAAAGATCGCCCGTGCGCAAGCCGCGACGAACGCGATGGTCGCGGCCACGATTCTGCCGCCGTCGCCCAGCGTGGCGGCTCCGACTAAGCCTGCGACGCCGGCAGCGACCGAGCCTGTCGCCGCCGCGCCCGCCGCTCCGGCTGCGGCCAAGCCGTCGACCGCCGCGCCGACGCAGGCTCAGGAGTCCGGCAACGGCATGTACGTCGCGACGAGCCCGCCGAACAGCAACGGCATGTATGTCGCGCCGAGCACCGTGCAGGGCGAGATGTATGTCGCCCCCGCCGCGCCGAACGGCATGTATGTCGCGCCTTCAGCTCGGCCCGCGCCGGCTCCCGCCCCGACCCAGCGCGCGACGCCTTCTGGCCCGCAGTCGTCAGTGCCGCCGCTTCTGCCGCAGGCTGCCGCGATCCAGCCGCAAGCCGCGCACGCATTGCCGTCCGGCTCGCAGGCCGTGCGGCCCGCCAGCATGGAGCGTCCGGCGGTCGCCACGACGACCGCCGCGACCGCCACCGCGAGCACGCTGCCCACGACAACCGTCAGCGGCACCGCGCGCACGGCAACATCCTTCGGGGCGTCGAGCGTGACGGCGCGCATGGACGCCGACAAGACCGACGATGTGGAGCGCGCCATCAAGCAATACGGCTGGAGCAGCGGCAACGAAAGGCCCGCGCCCGCGCGCTGACCGGTTCCCGCATCGCCTCCGCGCTATCGCATCACCGGCATTACCGGCATTACCGCATCACCCGTATCACGCGACGCCCCCGCGTCGCGTGACTTTCAAAGAACCCGTCCAACTCGACTCAAGGGTCAATCATGGTCTCCAGCCAACTCATGCGGAATGCCGCGCGGAGGGCGTTCGCCCTCTGCGCTTTCGTCGGACTCGCCTGTGCCGCGCAAGCCGGCTACGCGGCCGATCCCGTGCCGTACAAAATCACGACCGGGCAGGAACGCGGCACCTATATTCAAATCGGGCAGGATTTGTCGAAGTACGTGGCCGAGCCCGCCGGCATGGACCTCGAAGTGCTGCCGTCAAAAGGATCGGCGGAAAATGTCCAGCGCATGCGCTATGAGCCCGGCGTGAAGTTCGCGCTGGTGCAGTCGGACGTGTATCAGGCTTACCTCGACATGGCGAATTCCGGCAACGCCGAGGCCGGCCGGATCATTCAGCCGCTGCGGCTCATCATGCCGCTCTACGACGAGGAGATTTATTTTGTCGTGCGGTCGGATTCGCCGCTTAAGAACATCAACGAGATCAAGGGCAAGAACATCAGCGTCGGGCCGATCGGCAGCGGCACGGCGCAGTCCGCCGAAACGCTGTACCGGCTGATGTTCGGCGAGCCGATTCCCGATGCCAACGAGCAGCACTACAACAACGAAGACGCGCTTGCCAAGCTCATCGTGCGCAAGATCGACGTCGCGGTGATCGTCGCCGGCCAGCCCGCCAAGCTGTTTCAGGACATGAACCCCGAGCTGCTCCAGCAGATCAAGCTGCTGCGCCTCGACCCGTCCGCGCCTGAAACGGCTCGCGCGAAGCAGACGTATTTTCCCGCGACCATCCGCACGACGAGCTACCCGAACTGGATTCAGGAAGACACGCCGACGCTGACCGTGAAGGCGTTCCTCGTCACGTACGACTACGGTCTGCGCGGCACGGTCGGCGCGCTGTCGAAGTTCGCGGATTCGCTCTGCGCCAATTTCGATACGCTGCAGGCGAGCGGGCATCCGAAGTGGAAGCAGGTCCACCTCGAATTGCCGCCGCTCACGCGCGGCTGGAAATACTATCCGCCGATGGAAAAGCACTTGCGCGCGTGCATCGCGAAGCGCGCGGCGCTCGCGCAGTCGCAGGGCTCGGCGCAGACCGTGTCAGCGCGCGGCACGGACGCCGCCGCGCAGAAGAAGAAGTCCTCCTGCACCGCGCAGGAAAAGCTGCTGCTGCTCTGCGACCAGTAACGCGCGGCGCTAGCTTCGAAGCGACGGCATGAAAGCGGACTCGAACGACGGATATCTGCGATAAGCCGAGATCGAAGTCCATTCGCGTGTCGTCGCGTCGGTGCGGAACTGGCGTTGCGCCGCGAAGCCGCCCTTGCAGGCCGATTTGTGGAGCGCCCGGTGACGCGCCCGCGAACGCGCTTCGAGGCGGCGTTCCAGCGCCGCCGCGCCCGCGAACCAGTGGTCGATGGCGCCGCCGAGCGCCGCGAGGATGCCGACGCCCGCCATCCAGCCGGCCGCCATGCTGTCGAACGCGCAGGTGACACCTGCGCCGCCGCACATCGCCGCGAAGAAGACCAGCATGATCCACGCGAACGGCGGACTTTCCTCGTGCTCCGTGCGGCAAGCGAGCCGCGGGGCGCGTACGGCCGCAGCCTGTCTCATGTCGTAAGTATTCGCTGATCGGTTCATCTTCGTTCTCCATGCGCCGCGGATTCGCGTCCGCAAAAGTTACGCAGATGCAGAGAACAGCGATATAAGACTTCTCCGAACAAAGCGGGCACGCATGGCTAGCGGCTACTTGGCGCCAGCGAACTCCTGCACGTCGGCATCGGCTTCGCCCGCGAGCGGAACGACGCCCGATGGACCCGACGCGCGCGGCTGCAACAACAGCGCAACCAGCCCCGTCCAGCCCGTCTGATGCGACGCGCCGACGCCGCGCCCGTTGTCGCCGTGAAAGTACTCGTGAAAGAGCACGAGATCGCGCGAGCGCGGATCGGCCTGCAACAGCGGATACGCCGCCATCACCGGTCGCTCGCCGTTCTTGTCGAGCAGGAACAGCGTGGTCACGCGGCGCGCGAGTTCGTCGGCGATTTCGGCGAGCGAGAACGTCTGCCCAGAGCCCGTCGGATACTCCACGCGAAAATCGTCGCCGTAATAGCGGTGGAATTCGAGAATGGATTCGATCAGCAGATAGTTCACCGGCATCCACACCGGCCCGCGCCAGTTCGAGTTGCCGCCGAACACGCGCGAGGTCGATTCCGCCGGCTGATACTGCACGCAGAAGCTCTCGCCGTTGTGATAGAAGACGAACGGATTGTCGCGATGCACGCGCGACAACGCCCGCACGCCGTGGTCGGACAGAAACTCGGACTCGTCGAGCATGCGCCTCAGAAGCGCCTTCATGCGATGCCCGCGCAGAAGCGACAGCAGCACGCTATTGCCCTGACCCGCGATATTCCAGCGCGAGACGAGCCGCGACAAATCCAGCCGATGTTCCAGAAACCAGTGCAGGCGCTCGCGCAACTCCGGCAACGCGCGATACACGCTCGGCTCCAGCACATGCACGGCAAAGAGCGGAATCAGTCCGACGATCGACCGCACGCGCATCGGCACGCTGGAGCCGTCCGGCAGGCGCAGCTTGTCGTAGAAGAACTCGTCCTCGCTGTCCCACAGGCCCGTATCGCAGCCGTCCTCGCAGCTGACTGCCTCGGCGATATACAGGAAGTGCTCGAAGAACTTCACCGCGATATCCACGAACACCGGGTTCGCGTACGCGAGTTCCAGCGCGATGCGCATGAGGTCGAGCGCATACGCCGCCATCCACGCGGTGCCGTCGGCCTGATCGATATGACCGCCCGTCGGCAGCGGCGCGGAACGATCGAAGATGCCGACGTTATCCAGCCCGAGAAACCCGCCCTGGAAGATGTTGCGGCCGTCCGCGTCCTTGCGGTTCACCCACCACGAGAAGTTGAGCAGCAGCTTGTGGAAGACGAGTTCCAGAAAGTCGCGATCGCCCTTGCCGGTGATCGCCCGGTCGATCTCGTACACGCGCCACGTCGCCCACGCGTGCACGGGCGGATTGGCGTCGCTGAACGCCCATTCGTACGCCGGCAACTGGCCGTTCGGATGCTGATAGCGGTCCTTCACGAGCAACAGCAACTGCCGCTTCGCAAACGCCGGGTCGATGAGCGCGAACGCCGCCGCATGAAACGCGAGGTCCCACGACGCGTACCACGGGTATTCCCACTTGTCCGGCATCGACACGATGTCCGCGTTGCACAGATGCCGCCAGTCCGCGTTGCGCCCGGTGCGGCGCTGTTTCGGCGGCTTCGGCTGAAGCGGATCGCCGTCGAGCCAGCGCGTGACGTCGAACTGGTAGTACTGCTTCGACCACAGCATGCCCGCGAGCGCCTGCCGCTGCACGAGCCGCTGATCCGCGCCCGCGATGTCATGCTGCAACGCGCCGTAGAACTCGTCGGCTTCCGCGATACGGCGCGCGAACAGCGCATCGGCATCGAGCGGGACCGTGTCCGGCGCGGATTCGGGACGCCAGCGCAGAAACACCGTGGCCCTAGCGTGCGCGTCGAGCGTGAGATGCGCGCGGGCCGCGGCGCGCGTGCCGGCATCGCGGCGAACGGCGTCTTCATCGCCCGCGACGATATAGTCGTTGAAGCCGTCCTTGAACGGGCCCGCGCCTTCCATGCCGAACAGACGCCGCACGTTGGTCTCGTTCTCGCAGAAAATCCACTCGATGCCGTCCGTATCCGGCGACCACGCCGTGACGATCATCGGCTCGTGTCCGTGATGATCGGCCGCGACCTGCGCGACGCCGCGCTCCGTTCGCAGCTTCAGCGACGGTTTGGCTGGCGTCGGCTTCCACGACCACGTGTTGCGCGCCCAGATCTGCGGCAGCACGTCGAGCGTGGCGGGATAGGCCGCGCGGTTTTCGATGGTCACGCGCATCACGATATCGTCGGGCGTGTGCTTCGCGTATTCCACCTGCACGTCGAAGTAACGCTCGTCGTCGAACACGCCGGTATCGAGCACTTCGTACTCGGGCACGTCCGCGCCGCGCCGCGCGTTTTCATCGACGAGATCGGCATAAGGAAACGCCGCATGCGGATACTTGTACAGCATGCGCATATAGGAATGCGTCGGCGTGCCGTCGAGATAGAAGTACAGCTCCTTCACGTCCTCGCCGTGATTGCCTTGCTGATTCGTGAGGCCGAAGAGGCGCTCCTTCAGAATCGGATCGCGTCTGTTCCAAAGCGCGAGCGACACGCACCAGTTGAGCTTGTCGTCGCCGAAGCCTGCGATGCCGTCCTCACCCCAGCGATACGCCCGGCTGCGCGCGTGATCGTGCGGAAAGTACTCCCACGCGGTCCCGAACTCGCTGTAGTCCTCGCGCACGGTGCCCCACTGGCGCTCGCTCAGATACGGCCCCCAACGCTGCCACCGCGGACAGTCGCTCGAATGCAGCCGCGAGCCTTCCACGGTGTCGATCTGATTGACGGTGCGCGTCTTCGCCATGGGCGTCTCCTGTTGCGGCCTTCGGTGCAGCTTGCGGGAAACGGCTAATTTAGCGCGTTTTCACGACAGGACGCACATTTGACGGCCTTCACGCCGCGCGGAGCAGCGTCTCGATGCGCAGCAGTTCCGCGAGCGACCACGCCTGGAACGGCGCGCCGCCCGGCGCGTGCGGCGCGTCGCCGTCCGCGACTTCGCTCACGTGATCCAGCCCGTAGTGGTCCAGATGCGCGTAGAGCGGCGCGAGGAAGCGCTCGCGCACGCCCGCCGCGCCGCGCACGCGCAGCCACGCCTCGACGAACGGTCCTATGAGCCACGGCCAGACGGTGCCCTGATGATAGGCGCCGTCGCGCTCCAGCACGCCGCCTGCGTAATGCGGACGATACGCCGGGTCGGACGGCGCGAGCGTGCGCAGGCCGAGCGGCGTCAGCAGATGCGCTTCGACCTGATCGACCACCGCGCGGGCGATATCGCCCTCGACGAGCGGAAACGGCAACCCGCCGACCGCGAAGATCTGGTTGGGGCGAATCGAGCGGTCGATCTTGCCCGGCTCGTGGTCGGCATCGACGACATCGTAGAGCGCGCGCGTGTCCGGATCGACGAAGCGGGCCGCGAAACTCTGGCGGGCGCGCGCGCACAGCGTCTGCCAGCGCGGGTTCCATGCCGACGCGATGGCCAGCGCATTGATCCACAGCGCTTGAACCTCGACCGGCTTGCCGATGCGCGGCGTCACCACCCAGTCGCCGGCTTTCGCGTCCATCCACGTGAGTTGCACGCTCGGCACGCCCGCGCGCAACAGGCCGTCTTCGTCGGCGGCGATTCGATAGCGCGTGCCGCGAGCATAACTTTCGAGAATCGTATCGACCGCGCGTTGCAGGCGGCTCGCCGTGGCCGCGAGCGCGTGGCCGGTGGCCAAATAGTCGTGGACGGCGATCACGAACCACAGCGACGCATCGACCGAGTTGTACTCCGGCTGTCCGCCGCTGTCGGGGAAACGGTTCGGCAGCATGCCTTCGGAAAGCGCGTCGGTCCATTCGAGCAGAATCGATTCGGCGTCCTGGTGGCGGCCACTCGCGATCAGCAAGCCGCGCATCGAAATGAAGGTATCGCGGCCCCAGTCGGTGAACCACGGAAAGCCCGCGATGATGGTTCGCCCCTGCTTCCGATTGACGACATACGCATCGGCGGAACGGGCGAGGCGCGATTTGAACGCAGCGCGGCGCTCCGACTCGCGGGCCGCGAGCCGCGACGCGTGCGCGAGCGCATCCGCTTCGCGCGGCACGTTGCTGCCCGTATCCGCATGCAGGACCATCACGGCTTCGCGCGCGGTCAGATCGAACGTGAAGACGCCCGGCGTCGCCAGATCTTCGATGAAATCGAGCCCGCGCTCACGCTCGCGCGCATAGCAGAAATTGCGATACCAGTCGGGCGCGTGCCGATACGCGCCGTTCGCCGTCGCGCCGATGGCCGGCAGATCGGCGTACGGCCGCCAGTGAACGCGCTCGCCGTCCGTCGTGGCGTCGAAGCAAAACGCCGGATTCTCGCGATGCAGCGCGTGATAGTCGCGCCCCGACAGCAGCGGGCGCACATGCAGCGTCGCGGAGGGCGGGCGCGCATCGGCTTCGAGGCGCCAGCGCAGCACCGTCTCGCCGCTCTGCTTCGCAACGAACAGCTCGGCCACGACCGTTTGCGCATCGCCGACGCGATGGCGCCATGTCGGCCACGGCGATGTATCGAAGGAAACGAGACTCGCGGTGGCGTCCGGGTACAGCACGTCGGGCGCGTAGTGCTGCATGGTCAACGGGAAGCGCTCGCCGCCTATCTCGACCCACGCCTCGATGCCGTTCACGAGCACCACGCGCCCCGCAGGCGGCTGCGTCGCGGCAAGCAACAGCGCCTGATAACGGCGAGTTCGCATGGTTCCCACCGTGCCGGACGCGAAGCCGCCGTGCGCGTCCGCTTCGATCCATTCGTCTTCCAGCCGCGTCGAGTCGATCGCCGTCATGTCGCCGCCCGTTTGCGGTAGTCGGTGAGCGCGCGTCGCGCCTTCGTGCGGATGGCGCTCTGCATGCGCGGCGTCCAGCCGAACAGCCAGCCCGAGACGCCCAGCGCCTGACGGCTCCAGCGCCAGAGGTCGAACGTATCGGTCTGCTCGGCGATCAGGCCGTCGCGGATGGCGAACTTCGTCGCGATCTCGTTGACCACTGCGCGGCCGGTCGCGGAGTACGTGTAGCGCGCGACGGCGTTCGCGCTCGCGGTCTGTCCGAGCGTGCTGATGCCGTCGAAAGTCAGCGTGAAGTCGGCCGCGCGGCCGAGCAGCATGCGCCACATGTCGCCGACTTCGCGGCCATGCAGTAGCCCGAACGCCGGATCCTGAAAGCGAATATCGGACGCGTAGCAGGCCGCCATGGCGTCGGCGTCGGCGCGCTGAAACGCACGGTAGAAGCGTTCGATGAGTTCGGCGTTCGTGTTCGGCATGGTGGTCCTGGCAGAGAGTCGCGCCGCGCGGAAGTGGGCATTCTCGCGCGACTGCGGCCGGACTGCAGCTTTTCCGCTCGATGTTTTGCTGTCGTGAGAGCGTTTGAGAACTCAGCCGCTTGTTTAGATCATCGCACGTCTATTGGCGTTCGTTTATTAAACAAACCAGTTTTCGATTATCAAGAAACCGGTTTCACCACTTCGACTTTGAGACAGTCTTATTATCTGCAAGAAATGTCTTAATAAACTCGCTTTCAAAAACTTCAGATATTAATTGACGCGGAATTATTCTTAAACTAAATTTCTAGAACGGTCGTTCTAATCCTCATCATTCGACTGTTCGCATATCGTTGCGGCGGCTCTCGTGCGTGCACGCTCCGCCATTTGCCATTACTCTTTTTAGCCCGCGCCCCGCTTAGAGGTCGCACGTCGCGCACATGAAAATCAGGCCTCGAATTAGCACGCTTTCATTGGCGTCTGCGGATTATTTCTTGACGGACTTACGCACCGGCATTATCAGCCGCGCGATTCATCCGCAATCGCCGGATATCATTATTTACGTTTTAAGGACCGAAGACGGTTCGGAGTATTGCGCGCAAGTCGATTATCGGGAGTATCCGGTTCGAAATGCGATTCTCATGGCGGCGCTCGAATTAGGCCTGACGGTCACGGTTCGCGCGGATGCCACGCACCACATCACCGACCTCGCCGCGACGCTGCCGAACGTCGCCCCGCTGCCCGCGCTCGGCTACACGTGGCGCCTGCTGGAAGACGTGCGCACGGGCGCGGTCGTGCAGGTCGAGGATGCCAATCTGCTCGGCAGCATGGCGTACATCATCCGCAGCCCGGACGGCTCGCATCATTGCGTGCAGATGTGCCCGAACGAGCACGGCTACCGGAGCGCCCTGCTGATGGCCGCTTTCAGGGCAAAGCTGCCCGTGACCGTCGCCGGCGACGCCGACTACTATCTCAACGCCGTTTCCGTCGGATCGAGAGCGTTCGGGCCGAACTTCAACTGCGCGCCCGGCTATATTTCGACGACGCCGCGTTCCGGTCTCATCGACGAGATCATCGACACTGAGGCGGCCGAGACGTTGAGCGTCATCGTCAAGACGCCGGAGGCCACGCGCTATCACGCCCGAATCGACAGGCAGGAGCACGCGAACCGGCACCACCTCGCCATGCTGGCATTGCGCGCGGGCTTGCCCGTCACGCTGAGCGGTAACGAAGAGCATTACATCACGGGCATTGCGGTCGGCGCGCTGTCGTCGGACGCGGCGCCTTCCATGATCCTCTTCGGCCAGAAGCTGACCGGCATGCAGAGCGGAACGCTGGTGCGCATCATCGATTCCGACGCGCTCGACCAGATCCGCTACGTGCTGCGCGCATCCGACGGCGCGCACTTCTGCGCCCAGATGAACACCGCGAAACATTCGAGCCGGCATCAGATGCTGATGACCGCGCTGGCGCTGCATCTTCCGGTGAGCGTGACGGCCGACGCGAATTCGAACATCACGGGCGTGTCGGTCGGACTGCCGCATCGGGGCAGCCCGACGTTCCATTGCCAGGCGACGCGTTTTCCGAAGACCGAGACCGGCAGCATCGTCCGCATGATCGATTCGGACGCGCTCGGCCCCGACACCCGTTACGTGCTTCAAACGCCGGGCGGCGACGAATGGGCCGTGCCGGCGTTCGGGCGCGGGCAACCGGGGCGCGGCCCGCTGCTCGCGCTCGCGCTGACGGGCGGGCTTACCGTGACCGTCAACGGCATCGAGGGCAGAGACACGCCGCTGGAAGCCGGCAGCGTGACCGTCGCCCGCAGCTAGTGTCAGAGCGTGAACGTTGTGACTGCGTGAATGAGCAGCCCGACCGCGCCGCCGACGAGCGTGCCGTTCACGCGAATGAACTGGAGGTCGCGCCCGATGTTCAGCTCGACGTCGCGCACCAGCGTGGCGTCGTCCCATTGCTTGACGGTCGCGGCGATGTGCTTCGCAATGCCTTCGCGCAACTCGGGCGCGAGGGCCTTCAGCGCATCGCGCATATGCTCGTTGATCGAATCGCGCAGCAGCGGATCGCCGCCGAGCGCCTGCGCGAAACCCGCCGCGACGGCCACCACTTTCGAGTGCAGCGCGGAATCGGGGCGCTTCAGGTCAGCGGCGAGCCACGCGGTGAACTCGTCCCACAGGCCGTCCACGTAGCCGCGCAGTTCCGGGCGATCGAGCCATTCGCGCTTGTGTTCGTCGATGCGCGCCTTGAACGCGGGATCAGACTTCAGGCGCTCGACAAAGCGTTCCACTGCGGCATCGAAGGCTTTGCGGCGTTCGTGCTCCGGGTCGCTCGTCACGTCGTGCAGCCACTGGTTCGCGCCGCGCACAAGGCCCGCCGCGAACTTGTTGCCGAGATCGCCCGCATCGAGCCCGACGAAGCCGAGCATGCCGATGAGCTTCGGATACTCCTCGCCCGCCACCGCGACGATGCGCGTCGCGAGCATCTCCTGCACCTCGGGCTTGTCGAGCCACGCCGCCATTTGCTTGAGGCCTTCGTCGAGCAGCAGTTGATGACGTCTGTCAGCAGTAAGCGTCGAAAGCAGATTGCCCGCGGCGGCGGAAAGATCGAAGGCCTCGGCGCGGCGGCGGATCGCGTCGTGGAGCATGGACTTGATGCGCGTGTCGTCGATGAAAGCCAGCAACTGGCCGACCGCTCCGACCGCGCGATTGCCGAGCAGCCCGGCGTTTTTCGGCTCCGCGAGCCACACCGACAGGCGGCTTGCCGGATCGAACGCATCGACGCGCGCAATGAGCGCATCCGTGCCGAGAAAGCGGTCGCGCACGAACACGGCGAGGTTGTCGGCCACGCGCGCCTTGTTCGCGGGCAGGATGGCCGTGTGCGGCACCGGCACGCCGAGCGGATGGCGAAACAGCGCGACGACCGCGAACCAGTCCGCGAGTGCGCCGACCATCGCGGCTTCCGCGAACGCGGACACCCACGCCCACGCGCCGGCGTCGTGCTGGCTCTTCGCGATGGCGAACAGCACGCCCGCGCCGACGAGCAACGCGGCGGCGAACCACTTCATCCTTTTCAGGGCTACGGCTTTATCCTGCGTTTCCATCTGCTTGTCGGTATAGAAGTGTGGAAGCGCGCAAGCATATCAACGCCCTTGCTGCAACTTCAAGAGCGCATCCATGGCGCGGCCGGCTGCTTCGACCGGCACGAAGATGTGATCGTGATAGGCCGCTGCCATCACATTGCAGCTGATGCCTGCGTCGCCGAGCGCGCGAGCGAACGCGGCGGTCAGCCCGACCGCGTTCAGGTCCGAGTGCACGGTGAGCGTGATCCACGCTGCGCGAAAGAGCGGCGTGACGCCAGCCGCTTGCGCCGCGCCTTCTTCCATGACAACAGTCAGCCCTTCGCGCTCGCGAAACGTCGCGACGATGCCCGCGCCGCCCGGCGCGGCGTCGTGCGGCAGCGACGCGAACACATAGACGCCGGGCTGAAGCTCCGGCTGCATGGACGCCAGCAGCGTCCGCAGGTCGGAAACCGGCGGCGGCGTCATCAGGCGGCATCCTCGGCAGGCCGCGTTCTGCCGAGCACCGGCCGCAGCGCCGTTCCCGTATGGCTGCGCGGATGACTCGCGAGCGTGTCCGGGTCCGCCGCCGCGACGATGGTCCCGCCGTTCACGCCGCCTTCCGGCCCGAGATCCAGCACCCAGTCGGCTTCCGCGATCACGTCGAGATCGTGCTCGATCACGATCACGCTATGGCCGCCGTCCACCAGCCGGTGCAGCACGCGAATCAGCTTCGCCACGTCCGCCATGTGCAAGCCGACGGTCGGTTCGTCCAGCACATAGAGCGTATGCGGCGGCTTTTGGCCGCGCCGCGTGATGTCGTCGCGCACCTTCGACAACTCGGTGACGAGCTTGATGCGCTGCGCCTCGCCGCCCGAGAGCGTCGGCGACGGCTGGCCGAGCGTCAGATAACCGAGGCCCACGTCCTTCATCAATTGCAGCGGATGCGCGATGCTTGGCATCGACGCGAAAAACTCGACGGCCTCGTCGATCTCCATGGTCAGCACTTCGCCGATGTTCTTGCCGCGCCACGTCACCGCGAGCGTCTCGGGATTGAAGCGCTGGCCGTGACACACGTCGCACGGAACCTTGACGTCCGGCAGGAAGTTCATCGCGATGGTGCGCACGCCTTGCCCTTCGCACGCGGGGCAGCGCCCGTTGCCCGTATTGAACGAGAAGCGCGACGGCGTATAGCCGCGCGCCCGCGCTTCGAGCGTGTCCGCGAAGAGCTTGCGGATGGTGTCCCACATGCCGATGTAGGTCGCCGGGCACGAACGCGGCGTCTTGCCGATCGGCGTCTGATCGACTTCCAGCACGCGGTCGATGGACTCGAAACCGGTAACGCCCGAGCAGCCTTGCCATGCGTGGACCACATCGAACTTCGGGCGCGGCGTTTCGCGGGCGAGCACGCTCGCGCGCGATTTCGCGGCCGGGGCGTCGGCCTGCGCCGCCTTGCGCGCGCGCCGCACCGCCGGCGACGACAGCACCGAGCGGCCGACGGCATCGAGCAGGTTCGTCATGAGCACGTCGCGGGCGAGCGTCGATTTGCCCGAGCCGGAGACGCCCGTGATCGCAACGAGCCGGTTCAGCGGCACGCTGGCGGTCACGTTGCGCAGGTTGTGCAGCGTCGCGTTCTCGACCGTGAGCCATTGCTCCGGCACCGCCGGGCGCTTGCCGACGGCCGCGCGCACTTCGCGGCGCGGCTGCAACGGATGCACGATCGGGTTCGCGAGCATCTGCCCGGTCAGCGACGCCTTGTGCGCCGCGAGATCCGTCACGCTGCCCTGCGCGACCACCGTGCCGCCGCGCTTGCCCGCGCCCGGCCCGATATCGATGATGTGATCCGCGCGCCGGATCGTGTCCTCGTCGTGCTCCACGACGACGAGCGTGTTGCCCTTGTCGTTCAGCTTCTTGAGCGCGCTCAAGAGGATCAGGTTGTCGCGCGGATGCAGGCCGATGGTCGGTTCATCCAGCACATAGCAGACGCCTTGCAGGTTGCTGCCGAGTTGCGCGGCGAGACGGATGCGCTGCGCTTCGCCGCCCGAAAGCGTCGGCGCGGCGCGGTCGAGACTCAGATAACCGAGCCCGACTTCTTCCAGAAACTGAAGGCGCCCTTCGATTTCGCTGACCACGTCGCGGGCGATGTCCGCGTCGCGGCCCGTCAGCTTCAGCGTCGCGATCCACTCGCGCGTGTCCGTCACGGTCCAGCGCCCGACCTCGGTGATCGGATAGTTGCCGAACGTCACCGCGCGCGCGACGTCGTTGAGGCGCGTGCCTTCGCAGTCCGCGCACGGCTGATCGACGATATCGTCCGGTTCCTGATCCACCGAGCCGATGCTCTGCTCGCGGCCGCGATCATCCTGCGCGAACACCGTATCGTCGAACGCGGCGCGCTGCTCGCGCGTCAGCTTGACGCCCGTGCCGACGCACGTATTGCACCAGCCATGCTTGCTGTTGTACGAGAACATGCGCGGGTCGAGTTCCGGATAGCTCGTGCCGCAGACCGGACACGCGCGCTTGGTCGAAAACACGATGCTTTCTTCGCTGCCGCGCCGCTTGCCGCTGGAGAGCGCGCCGTGCAGTTCGTCGAGCGGCGCGCACAGATGCATGACGCCCTTGCCGATTTCGAGCGTCTCGTCGAGCAGACGCCGCAGGTCCGCTTCGTTCTCCGCCGACACGACGAGATCCGCGACCGGCAACTCGATGGTGTGTTCGCGGAAGCGGTCGAGCTTCGGCCACGGATCGACCGGCAGAAAGTCGCCGTCCACGCGCAGATGCGTGTTGCCGCGCGCTTTCGCCCACTTCGCGAGATCGGTATAGACGCCCTTGCGGTTCACCACGAGCGGCGCGAGCAAGCCCACATGCTGCCCCTTGAAGTCGCGCAGAATCTGCGCGGTGATCTGCTCGGAGCTTTGCGCCTGAACCGGCGTGCCGTCGTGAATGCAATGCTGGATGCCGAGCTTCACGTACAAGAGGCGCAGGAAGTGCCAGACTTCCGAAGTCGTCGCGACCGTGCTCTTGCGCCCGCCGCGCGACAGCCGCTGCTCGATGGCAACCGTCGGCGGAATGCCGTAGACCGCATCGACCTCGGGACGGCCCGCCGGCTGCACGATGGAGCGCGCATACGCGTTCAGCGACTCCAGATAACGCCGCTGTCCTTCGTGGAACAGAATATCGAACGCGAGCGTGGACTTGCCCGAGCCGGACACGCCCGTCACCACGTTGAACTTGTTGTGCGGGATGTCGACATCGAGCGACTTCAGGTTGTGCTCGCGCGCATTGACGATGCGCACCACATCCTCGCCCTGCAATGCGCGCCGCGCGCTCGCCACTTCCGCCGCCAGTTGCAGCGGCACGCCCGCGCGCTTTTCCGCCGCGCCGGGCGTCATGGCTTCTTCGTAGTCGAGGAGCGCGCGGCCCGTGTGCGACTGCTCGCAAGCCGCGACGTCATCGGGCGTGCCGACGCACACCACTTGACCGCCGCCGTCGCCGCCTTCCGGACCGAGATCGATGATCCAGTCCGCCGCGCGAATCACGTCGAGATTGTGCTCGATGACGATCAGCGAATGCCCGCGCTCGAGCAGCCTGCGCAACGCCTGCATCAGCTTGGCGATGTCGTCGAAATGCAGGCCCGTGGTCGGTTCGTCGAACATGAAAAGCCGGGCTTTCTGGTTCGGCGACGCCGTTTCCGCGAGAAAGCCGGCGAGCTTCAGGCGCTGGGCTTCGCCGCCCGAGAGCGTCGGCACCGGCTGGCCGAGCTTCACGTATTCGAGACCGACATCGATGATAGGCTGCAGCACGCGCAGCACATCGGCGTCCCCGGCAAAGCACTCGACGGCTTCGCTCACGGTCAGTTCCAGCACGTCCGCGACGCTCAGTTCGCGCCCGCCGCGCTCGATCTTCACATCGAGAATCTCCGCGCGATAACGCCGGCCGTCGCAATCGGGACAGCGCAGGTAGACATCGGAGAGAAACTGCATCTCGACATGCTCGAAGCCCGAGCCGCCGCACGTCGGGCAGCGGCCATCGCCCGAGTTGAAGCTGAACATGCTCGCGCCATAGCCGCGCTGCGCGGCGAGCGGCGCTTTCGCGAACAGCTTGCGGATTTCGTCGAACGCGCCGACATAGCTCGCCGGATTCGAGCGCGCCGTGCGGCCGATCGGCGATTGATCGACGAACACGACGTCGCTCAGTTGATCCGCGCCCCTCAGCGCGCGAAACGCGCCGGGCGCTTCGGTGGCCTTGCCGAAGTGACGCATGAGCGCGGGCGCGAGCACGTCCTGAATCAGCGTCGATTTGCCCGAGCCGGAGACGCCTGTCACGCAGACGAGGCGCTCCAGCGGAATCTCGACCGTCACGTCCCGCAAGTTGTGATCGCTCGCGCCTTCGAGGACCAGACGCGGCGAGTTCGCATCGACCGCGCGGCGCGTCCAGTTCGACGCATGCGCGACGTGCTTGCGGCCGCCGAGGTACGCGCCGGTGAGCGTGTCGCTCGATTGAATATCGTCGGGCGTGCCGTCGTAGACGATCTGCCCGCCGCGCTCGCCCGGCCCCGGTCCCATGTCGATCAGGCGATCCGCCGCGAGCATCACCGAAGGGTCATGCTCCACGACGACGAGCGTATTGCCCGCATCGCGCAGACGGTGCATGGCTTCCACGATGCGGTTCAGATCGCGCGGATGCAGCCCGATGCTCGGCTCGTCCAGCACGAACAGCGTGTTCACGAGCGACGTGCCGAGCGCGGTCGTCAGGTTGATGCGCTGCACTTCGCCGCCCGAGAGCGTGCGGCTCTGGCGATCCAGCGTCAGATAGCCGAGGCCGACGTCGCACAGATATTTGAGGCGCGTGCGCACTTCGGCGTGCAGCAGCTTGAGCGCCTCGTCCAGCAGCGTGGACGGCAGCGTGAGCGAATCGAAGAAGCGGCGGATGCGCTCGATCGGCATCAGCATCAGGTCGTGCACGGTCAGGCCCGGCAACGCTTCGAGCTGATCGCGCGTCCAGTCGACGCCGTTCGGCAAGAAGCGGTCGGCGGGCGTGAGCACCGCGTCGGCTTGCTCCTTGGTGCCGAGGCGCCACAAGAGCGATTCCGTCTTGAGCCGCGCGCCCGCGCAGGCGGGACACGTCGTATAGCTGCGGTACTTGGAAAGCAGCACGCGGATGTGCATCTTGTACGCCTTCGACTCCAGATAGTCGAAGAAACGCTGCACGCCGTACCACTGGCTGCCCCACTTGCCGGTCCAGTCCGGCGATCCGTGGATGACCCAGTCGCGCTCCTTCTGCGTCAGTTCGCTCCAGGGCACGCCGAGCCGGATGCCCGCCTTCGCGCCGTAGCGCACGAGGTCATCCTGATTCTCTTTCCACGCGGGCGTTTGCAGCGTCTTGATCGCGCCTTCGCGCAGCGTCTTTTTCTCGTCCGGAATGACGAGGCCGTAGTCCACGCCGATCACGCGGCCGAAACCGCGACACGTCTCGCACGCGCCGTAAGCCGAGTTGAACGAGAACAGCGCCGGCTGCGGATCGGCATAACGCAAGTCGCTTTCCGGGCTATGCAAGCCGGTCGAAAAGCGCCAGATATCGGGTTCGGTTTCGTCTTTCAGCACATAGACGTTCACGCGCCCGCTGCCGCGCAGCAGCGCGCCTTCGATGGCTTCGAGCGCGCGCGAGCGCTCCGTGCCTTGCAGGCGAAACCGGTCCGCGACGACATCGAGCACTTGCCGCGCGCCCGCTTCCGTCTGTACATGGCGCTTGGCCTGCACGCGGGTGTAGCCGCTCGCGGAAAGCCACTGCGCGACTTCGTCGTCGCTCGTCGTGTCGGGCAGTTCGACCGGAAACGTCACCGCGAGCCGCGGATCGGCATCGCGCGTGCGCTCCAGCAGTTCCGCGTAGATGGTCTCGGGCGTGTCGTGCCGCACGCGATGGGCGGTCTTCCTGTCGAAGAGTTCGGCGGCGCGCGCGTAGAAGAGCTTCAGGTGATCGTTGAGCTCGGTCATCGTGCCGACCGTCGAGCGCGAACTGCGCACCGGGTTCGTCTGGTCGATGGCGATGGCGGGCGGCACGCCGTCCACGCGATCGACCTGCGGCCGGTCCATGCGGTCGAGGAACTGGCGCGCGTACGCGCTGAACGTTTCGACGTACCGGCGCTGGCCTTCGGCGTACAGCGTGTCGAAGACGAGGCTCGACTTGCCCGAACCGGACGGGCCGGTCACCACCGTCATCTGGCCGGTGTGCAAGTCGATATCGAGATTCTTGAGGTTATGTTGACGGGCGCCGCGAATGCGGATTGCGTTGTTCGATGCCAATTTTTCAACCGGTTCAATGTGATGGACGGCCTGTCAGGCCGTGGGCGGCGCCGCGCGGTGGTCCGGCGGCAGGCGCCTGCCGCAGCGACCGGTACTGTACACCCATACAGTACCGGTCGCAAAAAGCGGGCGAAGCGTTCGCCCGGCACTTGCAAGTAGCTCGCCCGCTCGCCGTCAGCGCAGGTGAGCGACGAGCGCATCCGCGACGGCATCGGGCGCTTCGCGTGGCGGAAAGTGCCCCGCGCCGTCGATCACGACGCGCCGATAGCCCGCCGTGAAGCAGCCTTCCTGTCCTTCGGACATCGAGACGTCGTCGCAGAAATCCGAGCCGCCCTGAATCATCAGCGCCGGCACGCCGATGCGCTCGATCGTCGCAAGCCGCTCGTACAACGGTTCGAGCGCCGGGTCCGACGGCTGATCGCTGCGCCAGCGGCGGCGATACGCGTTCAGCGTGATCGGCACCCAGTCCGGATTCTCGAAGGCGCGCGCGGTGGCGGCGAACTCGGCTTCGTCGAACCAGCCGGGCGGCGACCATGTGTTCCACTGGATGCGCGCGAAGCCTTTCGGATCGGCGGCGATCACGTCCGGCGCGTCGTCGAGCGACATGAACCACTGGTACCAGAAGCGCCGCGCCTGCGCGAAATCCCGCGGCAACGTGAACTTGCCGCGCGGCTGAAACGCCAGCGCGATGGCCGCCAAGCGCCGCACGCGCTCGGGGAACAGCGCGGCGAGCGTGTAGGCGGCGCGCGCGCCCCAGTCGTGACCGACCACATCGAAACGAGCGATGCCGAGCGCATCCGCCAGATCGATTGCGTCTTGCGCCAGCGCGACGCCCGAGCCATCGCGGATGGTGCCCGCGCGCAAGAAGCGCGTGCCGCCCGCGCCGCGCAATTCCTGAACGATGGTGCGGTAGCCCGCCGCATTGAGCCGCGCCGCGACGTTCGACCAGGCGCGCGCGGCGTCCGGCCAGCCGTGCAGCAGGAGGACGGGCGGTCCATCGGGCGGGCCGGCGTCGGCGTAGGCGATATCGAGCGTCGGCGTCTCTGCGTGCAGTGCGAAGGTCAGCATGGCTCCTCCATTCGGGAAGCGAAGCGTCAATTCTAGAACCGCGCGCGATTCCCCGCCGGACGGCTGCGGCAATAGTGACACATGATGTCGTATGAGATGCGCCGCATGGGTAATCGCTTCCTTACGGGAAAGTCCCGAGCCTATCGCTCATGTGCATGCCTTGACGCACGGCGCGCGACGTCGCTATTGTCACGACAGGAAAACGGTTTCTTACATGGGCGCTTACGCTTGCGGCTGTCATACGACGTCGTTTGAAGCGCCACATCAAAACCGGTCGATACCGGAATGGAGACAAGCATGAAACAGCGCCCCACCGCCCCCGCTTCTGCCCGCCGTCGCTCGCTGCTGAAATTCGCCGGCGCGTCGGCGAGCGCGCCGCTCATCGGCGGACTCGGCAGTCTGAGCGTGCTCGCCGGCTGCGGAGGCGGCCATCACGATTCGGGCGCCCCGGCCACGCCCGAGGACCCGATCTGGGGTCCGTCCGGTGCCGCGACGCAGATCATCAACGCGCTCAAGAACGTGTCGACGTCGATGGTGCCGAGCCGCCAGTTCCTCGTCACCGACTACGGCGCGAAGCCGTGCACCGTGATTGCCGCGACGAGCCCGTACACCGATCCGTCGAAGTCGCCGCTCAGCACCGGCGCGGACCAGACGCAGGCGCCCGGCTCCTTCGACTCGCGCCCCGCGTTCCTCGCGGCCATCGCGGCGTGCAGCGCGGCGGGCGGCGGGCGCGTGGTCGTGCCGGCCGGCAACTGGTATTGCGCGGGGCCGATCATCCTGCAATCCAACGTCGACTTTCACCTGAGCGCGAATTGCGAGATCTTCTTCAGCCCGAATCCGGCGGACTACGCGAAGGACGGCCCGATCGACTGCGGCGCGAATGGCAAGCTCTACTACAGCCGGTGGCAGGCCAACGACTGCCTGAACTACGGCCCGCCCGTCTACGCGCGCAATCAGACGAACATCGCGATTACCGGCGAAGGCGATACATCGGTCCTCAACGGTCAGGCCATGACGCCGTTCGCCGGCAGCGGCAATACGTCGACGTGCTGGTGGACGTGGAAAGGCAATAGCGGCGCCTACGGCTACGCGGGCTCGTCGACGCCCTCGCAGGCGTACGCCAATCCGAACAACGTCGATCTGAAGACCGCCGTGCCCGGCATTTCGGATGCGCTCTACGCCAAGCTCACCGACCCCGCAACGCCGTGGCAACAGGACCAGAACTATCTGCCCGCGCTGTCGGAAGCCGGCGTGGCGATCGAGAAGCGCATCTTCGGCATCGGACATTATCTGCGGCCGAGCATGGTGGAATTCATCGGGTGTACTAATGTTCTGATGCAAGGCTACCGCACCATCAATACGCCGTTCTGGCAGCATCATCCGACCGATTGCAAGAATGTGGTCATCACCGGCGTGACGGTGGATAGCATCGGCCCGAACAACGACGGCTTCGATCCCGATGCCTGCGACATGGTGCTGTGCGACAGCGTCACGTTCAACACCGGCGACGACTGCATCGCGATCAAGTCGGGCAAGGACCTCGATACGCAATACGGCCCGGCGCAGAATCACGTCATCCAGAACTGCACGATGAACAGCGGCCACGGCGGCATCACGCTCGGCAGCGAGATGGGCGGCGGCGTGCAGAACATCTATGCGCGCAACCTTCAGATGCTCAACAAGTTCTGGGCGACGAACTCGCTCAACATCGCGATTCGCGTGAAGACCAACATGAATCGCGGCGGCTTCGTGAAGAACTTCTATGTCGATAACGTGACGCTGCCCAACGGCGTGAGTCTGACGCCGTCGGGCTACGGCAGCAGCCTGCTCGCGGGCAGCCCGATCAACGCGACGGTGCCGCTCGGCGTGGTCACGGCGAGCGCGGCGAATCCGCCGGCGGCGCAAGGCGGCATCATCACGTTCGATTGCGACTATCAGCCGTCGAAGGACGCCATCCGCACGCGCCCGGCGCTGGTGCAGAACGTCAACATCTCGAACGTGAAGGCCAGCAACGTCACGCTGAACGGCGTCACCGGCTCATGCTTTCAGGCGATCGTCGCGCAAGGCCCCGTTGCGTTCGACTACAACGGACCCGCGCCGACGCCTGCCATTCCCGCCATTGCCGGCGTCACGATCACCAATTGCGATTTCGGCACGCCTGTCGCGGCGGGACCGGCAACGGCGACGACGCCCGGACCGATCTACGCGTACAACGTGCATGACATCGTGCTCAACAATACGGTGATCGCAGGGAAGACGTTGAATCAGACCATCACCGACGCGCGGTAACAATGAGGCGCGTGCCGCGGCATTCACGCCGAGTCACGCGCCGATCAGCACGCCGGTCCTGAACGCCGTTGCACCGGTGATTCGTCCGATCGGCGCGCCGGCGTAGACGAAGCGAATGGCGCGTCGCATGTAGAAGACGCCATCGTTCTTCGTGGTGACGGTGGTCACGGCATCCGTCAGCGGATCGATGATGTCGACGACCGCATCGCCCGCCGTCAGCATCGCGCCGATTGCCGCGCGATACGCGACGATGCCGCTTACCGGCGCCGTCAATTGCTCGCTGCCCGCGAGCGGCGTCGCGGCTTGCGCGAGCGGCGGCGGTTCGCGCGCCTCGCCTTCAACTACACCGCGCGCGATCAGGAAGTCGGCGATGGCTTCTGCATCGCGCTCTGCGTGTTCATAGTCCACGTCCCGCTGGCCGCGATGCTCCACCGTCGCCGCGACGTTCGGCGCGCCGAGCGGCGTGCCCTCGTCCAGCAACGCACGCACTTCGTTCCACAGCAACGCGTGGATTTCGTCGAACGACTGGCCGCCGGAATCAGTCGCGAGCAGCACGCCGTTTGCGCCGAGATAGCGGGCAAGCGGCTCGATGGCGGGCCAGCTCGCGGGACTGGTGTAGAGATGCATCGTCGCTTCCCGCGAGCAATGCAAATCGAGCACGATGTCCGCGTCCGATGCGTGCCTGAGCAGCGCGAGCCGCAACGATTCGAATTCGTTGGCGGCGGTCATTTCGCCGAGCATCTCGCGCACCGCCGCGCGCAGAAGCCGCGTGTTGTGCGTGGCATCCGTGGCCGACAAGCGTGAACGAATGCGTTTGACCAATGCGCTTGCGGGCGGCATCGGAAAGTTGCGGTTGAAGTTGTGCCCGCTGTTGCTCTCGAAGCGCCCGAGGAACTGACCGAATACATGCTGCGCTAAACCGACGGGATTAGCCACCGGCACGAGCACGACTTCGCCGCGCACGCGCCCGCTCGCTTCGAGTTGCTTGAGACGCTGCTTCAGCCGCCACGCCGCGAGCATGGCGGGCGTCTCGTCTGCGTGAAGCGATGCTTGCACGTAGACCTTTTCGTGGGCATGCGGTACGCCGAAGTGAAAGCTGACCAGTTCGCGCGTGGTGCCGAGCGTCGTCGTGACGAGCGGCGTGCGTTCAATGCGCATAGTGAGTGGTTCGTATCGATTGCATTGGCTCGGAGTCGGCGTTGGATCACCGCGACGACCGAGGCCGTGTTCGGCGCGATGCACTGCATCGCGCGCACGGATTATCTCGCGCTCGAACCACTGAGGCTAGCGCTGCAGGCCTGATTCAGCAGGCGCGCTGGCACCCGCGCAAACGCGGCCTCAACGCGATGCGTGACGCGAAGCCGAATGCGACTTCTTGCCCGAAGCGTTCGCGCGCCGCGTGGCCCAACCCTTCTTGGCGGCGGCGGAACGGTCGGCGGCCGAGCGGCGGCTTGCACTCGCGTGCGCCTGCTTCGAGAGCGACTTGTGCGACGCGGCCTTCGAGCTTTCGCGCTTGAGCACGCGCGTGGACGTGGCGGATCGCTTAGCCTTCGACTCGGTGCTCGGACTCTTCGTCTTGCGATGCGCGGCCTTGGTATCCTGCGCGGCTTTCTTGCGCGTGCCTTCGGAGGCTTCGCCCTTCTTCGGCGTCTTGAGCTTGACGCCCGCGCGCCGCGCCTCCGACAACCCGATCGCGATGGCCTGCTTGGCCGACTTCGCGCCGTGCTTGCCTTCGCGTACGTGGTCGATCTGCTCCTTCACGAACGCGCCCGCCTGCGTGCTCGGCGACTTCCCTGCGCGCTTCGCTTTCTCGGCGCGTTCGAGGGTTTTCTTCTCGGGCATGTCGGTGCTCCTTGGGATGTGGAGATGCCGATGGAGCGAGCAACACGCGTGCCCGGCGCCGTCTAGAAAATGCCTGCAATCAAGCGATAGCGCACGCGTTTCGCATACTCGCGATAGGTGTCGTCTTCGGACAAGAGCCGCTCCTCGCGAACGATGCGCGTCACCTGCAACGTCCAGTGCACGACGAGCACGATCACGTTCTGCAACCCGAAATTGGGCAGCAGAAAGCCGATGTCCTTGATGAGATAGCCGAAGTACATCGGATGGCGAATGAGCTTGTACGGCCCGTGCACGACCACGCCGCGGTTCGCCGGCAAGATGCCGAACGAGCGGCGCAGCGAGAGCTTCGCGCTGATCTGCACCGACATGCCGATCACCTGAAGGCAAACTGCCACCCACTCGGGAATCAGATGGATACCGGGCTTGATATCGAAGGCCAGGAAGTAGAACGTCGCGACGCTCGAGACCATCACGGACAGCACGTTCCAGTCTCGCTTGCCCGGCACGCGCGAGAGCAAGGAAAAGACGATGGTCACCACTTCGGAAAGCACCATCAGCAACACCGTAACGCGCGACGGATCGCGCCAGAACTGCACGAGGGAGCCGTAAAGAAAAAGGCCGAGCGTCGCGACGGTGACGATGCGAATGGCCGCTTCCACCAGAACATCGGCATGCGCCTGAAGCCAGGCTGCCACCGGATTCGCGCGGAGTGCTGCATCTATGTTCATCACGTCACCTGCTGCATGAAGTCCAGGAAAAAGTCACGCCCTTCCTTTTTAACGTCACTGAGTCAGTCGGAGCACACCCAGGTTTCCAGCAATCTGCTGAAAAATCTGGTTGAGCGTCGCGTTGTCCGGCGCGTGGTAATAGTTGCCCGGCGTGGCGCACGACTGCATGGTCTGCTGCGCCTTCACGCTGGTGCTGTCGGTGCCGTACTTGCCGAACGTGATCGCATAGATCGTGATGCCGCTGTTCTTCATCGCCGAGCAGACGCCGAGTTGGAAGGTATTGAGATTGTCGGCACTAGAAGTCACTCCGTTAAGTCCGAGCTGCACCGACTTCAAATTTCGGTCGCCTTGCGAGAGCTGGTTGAAGTACGGCATCGGGAACGTGCCGGAGGTCGTGCCGGGATCGTTGACCCCGTCGGTCAGCACGATCGCCACGCGTTGCAGCCCCTGCGTCGTTTCCGGGCGCGGCAGCGTCGTATCGCTCGACGTAGTCCAGCCGTTGTTGCTTCCCGCCACCGCAGGCGACCAGTCCGACGACAACATGCGCCAGCCCCACAACAGCCCGGTCGGAATCATCGTCGAGCCGTAGGCCTTCATCGAGTTGATGGCGGAGGTAAGCGTGTTCTGGTTCTTCGTGAGGAACACGACCGGCTGAATCGAGCACGGCAGGAAGTCGCTGGAACTGCCGTTCTGGTCGTACGTGATGTTGGTGCTCGTCGTCGTCTGCGACCAGCTGCTGGTCGGCGAGGTCGCGGTGCCGCCGCTACACAGCGTCGCCGAGCCGTAACTGCCGCGGTAGTACGAAAGCGGCACGCCTTTGATGACCGCAGGATTCGGATTCACGCTAGTCGACGCGTTGCAACTGCTCGTGTAGTACCTGATCGAGAAACCGGAAGGCGGCACGTTGAAGTACCACGGCGTGAAGCCCGGCAAACTCTTCGGCGCATAGGCCTGCGGCTCGATATGGCCACTCGAATCGTGCGGCTCGACCACGCAGCCGCTCCAATTGGAGATGGTCACGCCGGTGGAGTTGTAGAGCCACTTGCTGGAATCCTGCTGCATCCACGAACCGCTGGTGTTGAGAGAACCCTTGACGTTGACCATCGTCGTGAAAGGCACGAGCCCGATATACGAGTCGTTGCCCGAGACGCCGAGAATCTGACCGATGAGCGTGTTCGCGGCGCTTTGAAGGCCCTGGAGCTTGGTCGACGCGCCTGACGAAGTGGAGGAGCCGTCCGCGGTGTCGGCCATGGAGCCGGTGTTGTCGAGGATCAGCGCGAGTTCCAGCGTGCTCTTCGGCAGACGTAGTGCCGAGTTGCTTGCGCTGATGGTCTGCGTCGTCGGCTGGGTCGTGCCGGAACCGCCGCTGCCGCCGCTCCCCGTCCCGCCGCTGGAACTGCTCGTCGTGCCGAAAATGTACGGCGCGTAGAGCGGCACCGACCCGGAAGCCGCGAGCTGGATAGTCTGCCCCGTCGCTGGCGAGCCGGTCACGGTCGCCGTGAAGTTCGAGTTCGGCATGGTGAGGCCGAGGTAGCCGGTCGGCATGTTGGCGTCGTAATAGGCGCGCGCGTCGGCCTGCCATTGCGCCAGATTCGCGCCGGTCGTCGAACTGAAATGCGCGAGGTCGGCACCCGCCGACAGCGTGGCGACGTCGAGCGCCATCTGCATGCGCGACGACGAGTTCGCCACGTCGATGGTATCGAGCGCGGTGGCGAGCGTGCCGATCATCACGCTCGCGGTGAGCGCGAACATCACAGTGAGCGCGCCCTCTTCGCCCAGGACGAGATTCGCCACCGAGCGCGGCATGCGCGGGCCGCCGAAGTTGGCGAAGAAGGCGGGCTTCGCGTGAGCGCGCGCGCCGGTGCAAGACACGGGCCTGTTTTTCACGATGACGTATTCAGACTAAGCGGCAAACCGTTGCGCGTGCGCACGTAGATGCGTTGATAGATGGTCCGCATGCCGGGCGCGCTGCTCCAGAAGGCGCGCGTCGCGGCCCATGGGTCGTAGTTGTAGAGAATCTCGACGATCACGGCCGAATCGCCCGGACGAAACGGCCAGGTCGTCGGCAGCATGTTGGTCGTGCCGATCTGCGAGACGAGCCCCGAGGCGTTCCAGGGCGCGCCGCGCTGCCAGCTTCTGTATTGCGTGCCCGTCTTCGTGAGATCGGTCTGGTCCGTCGAGCTGACGTCGGAAGTCCCCGGCATCTTGCAACCGCTCGTGCCCTTCAGGTCGCACACGGCGGAGATGAACACCGCGCCGTTCGTCTGAAGGTCGGTCGGCGCGGCGAGCAATGCGGCCGCTGCCCACAGCGCGCCGAGATTGTTGGCGTTCGTCGTCGCGTTGCTGTCGAGCACCTGCGTGAACTGGCCGATCGAATCCGCGAGCGTGAAGGCCGTGTGCTCGAGCGTGCTCGCCGCGCGCATGTACAGATAGATCTCGGCGAAGCCCGACAGCACGAGACACATGAGCGGCGTGATGATGACGAATTCCACCGTCACGCTTCCGACATTGGAGCGCCACAGGCGGACGGAGAAGCGCGCGAGAAGGCGCAGCAGAGGGCGTGCGAAGCTCATTTCTCGTTCTGCACGATGTAGTTGCGCTGGAACACCAGCTGGTTGATGCCGACGAGCTTGGGAATGCCGGTGAAGGGCGGCATCGTCAGCGTGATGTTGTACGACACGACATCGCCGAAACCGCCGAGGCTGCCGTCCGTCGAATTGCTGGTGCCGATGGCCCCGTACGCGCCGTAGCTCACCGTGTCGATGACGATGGTCGCGCCGATGTTCGTCCAGCCGCCGAGAATGGTGTTGATGATCTTCTTGGCCTGATCCGAGCGCGTGCCGCTCGCCGGGTCGACGGTGGTCAACCCCGTGCGCGAGGCCTGCTGCGCCGCGATCTGCACTGTCGCATCGACGCACATGTCGAGCGCGAGCTCCATCGTCATGAGAACGAGGATGAACGACAGCGGCCCGACGATCGCAAATTCGATGGTCGAAATCCCGCGGTCGTCGCGCAGGCAGCGGCGCCAGAACGGACGGCGTGCGGCGCTCATCTCGCGCTCACCGACGTGACGGACGCGTCGCTCATGCCCATGCGCTGACGCTGGATTTCATAGAAGCGCAGATTGTCCTGCACGGTCGACTTGGGCAGATCGCGGCCGAGAATCTCGGCGGCTGCGTCGTCGTTGCCGAGCAGGCCGTACGCGAGCGCCAGATCCTGACGCGCCTGCGGCGGCGCGGCCGGAAAACGCGTCACATCAAGCAACACGTTTGCGCCGTCGCGCGGCTTGCCCGACATCACGAGCGAAAGGCCGAGGTTGATGGACAGCGACGTGTCACCCGGATTGCGCTTCAACGCTTCGTGCAGCACCGTTTGCGCCTCGTCGTGCTTGCCCTGCAAGTCGAGCGCGGCGCCGAGGCCCGCTGCGGCGAGCGGATCGTCGGGGCTTTCCGCGAGCACGCGCTGGTACGTGGCGATTGCATCGTCGAAGCGGCGCTGGCGGATAGCGACGCGCGCCGCGCCGATCAGCGGCGCCGGCGCGGACTTATCGATCGCGCTCGCCTTGTTGTAATAGACGCCGGCGCGCGTGAAGTCGCCCACTGTGTAGAGCGCATTGCCGAGCCCGGTCAGCGCCTCGACCGAGTTCGGATTGTTTTGCAGGATCTTTTCGTAGAGCGTCGTCGCCATGTCCATGTTGCCGGATTCGAGCGCGGACTGCGCAATGCGCAATTCGCTCATCGCGCTGGGCGAGCCGTTCTTGCTGACCGGCCGCAGGTCGGTGGACGCGTGCGTGGTGGTCGTAGTCGTGCAGCCGCCGGCGATCAAAACAAGCGCGGCGCAACCGGCCAGCAGCGAAACGCGTCGGGCGAAGGATCGGGGAGTCTTCATTTGGTCTTGTCGATGAAAGCGAGCAGCTGAATAACGGACGGTCCGGCGGCGATCGCGATAATGGCGGGCAGAATGAAAAGCATCATCGGCACGACCATCTTCGGCGCGAGTTGCGCGGCCTTTTCTTCAAGCGAGGCGATGTGCTGCACGCGCTCCGTGCGCGACAGCGTGCGCAGCGCCTGCGTGATCGGCGTGCCGTAACGCATGGACTGCGTGAGCGTAGAAATCAGCGCGCGGATGGACGGCAAGTCGATGCGCTCCGCGAGCCCGTTGAGTGCGCGCGTGCTGTCGCCGGAGAGCTTCAACTCGTCGGCGGTGAACGCAAATTCATCCGACAGCGGCGGGCAGATCGTCTTCAGTTCGTCCGCGACGCGGCGAATGGAAACGCCGAGACTATTGCCCGCGTTCGTGCAGATCACGAGCAGATCGAGCGCGTCGGGCAGGCAGCTCGCCATCGCGGCGCGGCGGCGGCTCGCCATGAAGCTGACGAGATACTCCGGCACGATCATGCCGACGATGAACGCGAACAGCATCGCCACGCCGCGCACGGCGGGAAAGTGGCCGAGCACCGGAATGCGCGAGCCGAGCATCACGGTGAGCGTCGCGCCGACCAGTCCCACGCAGAACTTCGAAGCGAGCAGCACCGACACCGAGAGGTTGCTGCGGTAGCCGCTTTTGATGAGTTCCTGCTGGAGCTTGAGCCGATACTTCGCGTCGAAGAGCGGCAGCTTGTCGCCGATGCGCGCGAGACGCCGCATCAGGCGCTTGCGAAAGCCGGCGTCTTCCTGCTCGTCGGCGTGGCCCGCGCCCGTGCGCAGGCTCGCGCCCGCAAGCCGCGTGCGCTCGGCGATGCGGCCGCGCTGGCCGCCGTGGCGCGTCATCCACCAGATAGCAAGGCCCGCGAAGAGCGCGAGCAGCATCAGCAGATTGATGAGTGTCTCGACCTGATTCGGCTTCATCGCGACGTATCCAACTTGGAGATCTTGCTGATGACCATGAGGCCGACCACGATCGAAATCGCACCGAAGGTCATCAGCTTCTTGCCCGCTTCGGTATAGAACAGCACCATCGCGTAATCGCGATTCAAAAAGAACATGCTGGCGATGATGCACACCGGCACCGCCGCAAGAATCTTCGTTGTGATGCGCGCCTCGCCCGTAAGCGCCTTGGCCTTCGTGCGAATTTCGCGGCGCGTTCGCACGATGCCCGCCAGGTTTTCGAGCGTCTCGCCAAGCTGCCCGCCGGTTTCGCGCTGAAGCAGCAGGCACACGCAGAAGAACGAAAAGTCCGCGATCTCGATGCGTTCCATCGCCACGACGAGCACTTCTTCGAGGTCGAGACCGACTTGCAGCGAATCGCTCATCAGCTTGAATTCGCTCTTGAGCGGCTCGGGGCACTCGTCGGCGGCCGTGCTGATGACATGCGTCACCGGCACGCCCGCACGCACGGCGCGCACGATCAGGTCGATGACATCGGGAAAGCCGTCGAGGAAGCGGCGGCGAAAGCGCGCTACGAGGAACGCGTAGCTCTTCATCGTCGCGAACACCGGCAGGCCGAGCACGAGGAGCGGCTTCACCGCACTGGGCAGCGGCAGCAACTGGGACATGACGAGCGCGATGACGAGCCCGAGAACGCCGGCGGCCATCACGATGCGCATGCCGTTCGCGCCCGCCACGGCCTTGAGACGCGATACCTTCGGTCCGAAGAAGCGTGTGAACGCGTTATCGCGCTTGTTGACCTTGAAGAGCTCCGTGTCGAACTGCCCGGCTCTGCGGTCGCGCGAGCCGATCACCGCGTGATTGACGAACGACGCCTGCATGCGCGCTTGTATGCGTGCGTGCGGCTGACTTTTGCGCATGTCCTGCATGATGATGAACATGACGCCCGCCAGAATCGCGATCACAAACGTGCAGAGGGTGAGCAGGTTGATGTTCATGCCGGCTTCATCGCCTCGAGCAGCGCCTCTTCCAGGCCGTAGTACTGCGCGCGTTGCGAGAACGCCGGCCGCACGGCGGCGGATTCGTACACGCCCTTCACTTCTTCGCTATAGGCGCTCGCGTCATAGCGAAAGGTGAACAGGTCCTGCGTGATGATGACGTCGCCTTCCATGCCCACGAGTTCCGTGATGCGCGTGACGCGCCGCATGCCGTCGCGCATGCGCTCGATCTGCACGATGAGGTGCACCGCGCTCGCAATCTGGCGGCGAATGGACAAGAGCGGCAGGTTGCCGTTGGCCATCATCACCATCGATTCAAGACGCGTGATGCCGTCGCGCGGCGTGTTCGCGTGGATGGTGGTCATGGAGCCGTCGTGGCCCGTGTTCATCGCCTGGAGCACGTCGAAGGCTTCGGGGCCACGCGTTTCGCCAAGAATGATGCGGTCCGGGCGCATCCGCAGCGCGTTGCGCACGAGATCGCGCTGGGTCACCGCGCCGAGCCCTTCGGCGTTCTCCGGGCGCGTTTCAAGACTGACGACGTGCGGCTGCACGAGCTGCAATTCCGCCGCGTCTTCGATCGTCACCGTGCGCTCGCCGTGTCCGATGAAGTGCGACAGCGCATTGAGCAGCGTCGTCTTGCCGGAACCCGTGCCGCCCGAAACGATGACGTTGAGACGGCAAGTGCTCGCCAGTTTCAGCACGGTCGCCATCGCGGGCGACATGTTGCCCTGCTGCGCCATGCGATGCAGCGTGATATTGCGCTTCGAGAACTTACGAATGGAGATCGACGCGCCGTGAACGGCGAGCGGCGGCAACACGACGTTGACCCGGCTGCCGTCCGCAAGACGCGCATCGACCATCGGCGAGCTTTCATCGACACGCCGCCCCACGCCTGCCGCGATGCGCTGCGCCACGTTGATGACGTGCGCGTTGTCGCGGAATTTGCAGTTGGTCAACTCGAGCCGGCCGTGGCGTTCCACGTAGACCTGATCTGGTCCGTTCACCAACACGTCGGTGATGGTCTCATCGGCCAGCAGCGGCTCGATCGGGCCGAGACCGTACATGTCGTTCAGCAGTTCGCCGACAATCTGCACCTGCTCGGAGATCGTGATGTTCAGCCCTTCGCGCTCGGCGACTTCCATCACGAGCGCCTCGATGCCGGGCTTCATCTGCTCGCGCGACTTGCCGACGACCGCCGAAGCGTTCATCGAAGAGAACACGCCGTTGCGGATCGCCCTGAACAGATCCGAGCGCACGAGGGTGTCGTTGGCATCGGGTGCGGGCGCGGGCGTCGGCACGGGTGCAGGAGACGGCGCTGCCGCCGGCACCGCCGCCACCGGCAGCGGATGCACGTTCTCGGGTTGCGTCTCGAACGTTTGCGGCGGCGTGCGGACGGCCTGCTTCTGGCCAAACATTTCAGCTTCTCCTCAGTCTGAACTTTTGCAGCAGCGAGCGTTCGACCGTCGTCTGCTGCCCGGTGAGGTCGCTGGCAATGCGCACGATGGCCTGATTGAAGCCGTTCGCGGCCTTCTCCTTGGGCGCTTCGCCCAGGTTCTCGGCAGTCGCGAGCGCCTTGTTTTCGAACTGGATCTCGTGCAGCACCGTGCGGCCGACTGCCTGCATGAAATCGGTCACCTGCACCTTGCCCGCGGTCGCCGCATTCGGGTTGTTGAGGAGAAGGGAAGTCGGCGGATTGTTGTCGCGGTCTTCGATGAAACGCAGCAGGCGAATCGTCTCGCGCGTCGCGTGCACGGAACGATCCGTGACGAGATAGACGCGCGACGCCTGATCGAACGCATCCTGGGCGAGCGAATCGCCCGGATTGCCGACATCGATGATCACGTAGTGGAAGCTGTCGCACAGCAGTTCGATGACGCGCTTGAGCGCGCCCGGCGGATGCGCGCGCTGCGTGCCGTATTCGAGATCGGCGGTCAGCAGGAACAGGCGGCCGCCGTTCGCGACGAGCGTGCGTTCCACGTATTGCGGATCGAGCCGGTGCGCGTTCTGCAGGACGTCCACGAGGCCGCCGTTGGTCTGCGCGCCGAGCATGCTGTTGGCCGCGCCGCCCGTCAGGTTCAGATCGACGAACGCAACCCGGCGATGCGTGTCTTCAGCCAAATATCGCGCGAGATTGAGCGCGACCGTCGTCACGCCCACGCCGCCGCGCGTGCCCGCGAACGCGATGGTCTTGCCGGCGCGCGCCAGCGACACCGGGCTCACCTTGCCCTCGGCCACGTTGATGGTGCGCTTGAGCAGTTCCACCGTCAGCGGCTTCACGAGATAGTCGCGCACGCCGATCTTCAGGAGACTGCGGAACAGGCCTACGTCGTTGCGCTCGCCGATGGTGATGACCTGCACCGACGGCTCGCACACTTCGGCGAGGCGGTTGAGGTCGGACAGCGGCATCACGGAGCCTTGCAGGTCCACCAGCAGAAATTGCGGCGAACGCTCGAGACGGCTGACGTACGAAATCGCGTCCTCCAGATTGCCGAGCGCGACATGCGCGTGCGGCATCGCCTGTTCGAGCACGAAGCTCTTCAGGACCTGCTCGGTCTGACGGTCGGAGACGAAGGCGATGAAGTCGGCGGCGCGGACCGAACCCTTGCCCTTGATCAGCGTGAATTCTGTTGTGCTCATGGCGTTCGGAGTCGCTCGTTGGTCACTGTTATCGGTGCGGTTCGCTTACTTGCTGCTGCGGGACGTCGCCGTGTCGAGCGGAATCACCCGGCCGTTCTCGTAGCGGTTGACTGCGCTTGCCGCGACGGCGGCATCGGCCGGGCCGAGCGTCTGCGGATGCACGGCGTCTTCCGGCCGCGCGAGTTGCGCCGCGAGATTCGTGTAGGTGGCGCAGCCCCACTGCATCGCCGGGCGGCGCACGCCAGCATCGGTCAGTAGCGAGGCGCGCTGAAGCTGCTCGCAGTCGGGCGGCACGGCGTTGTGGCCGTCGTAGCCGATCACGCGCGCGTCGGGCATGCTGGCGGGCGGCTTGATGCAGCCCGCGAGCGGCACGGCGAACGCGCAAGCGGCGAGAAGCGAAATGAGACGAAGGTGGTTCATGGCGCGAATCTCAATAGACATAGCCGGCGGCGCCGACCAGACGAGGCTGTCCCGGCCCGGCGCGCGATCCCTCGGCGGCGCCGAATCCGCGGCCGAGCGCGTACTCCACATCGCTTGCGGGTGACACGAGCGATTCGATCGGCGAGCGTAGCTTGGCCGGATCCGTCGGCTCGACGATGTACGGCGTCACCATGATCACGAGCTCGGTTTTGTTGTTCTGGTAGTTCGTCGACGAAAACAGCTTGCCGAGAATCGGCAATGAGCCGATGCCGGGCACCTGCGAAACCACGTCGCTGGTATTGCTCTGCAATAGCCCGCCGATGGCGAAGCTCTGACCGCTCGCCAGTTCCACGGTCGTGTCGGCGCGGCGCACGGACAGACCCGGCACGGTCACGCCGCCAGTCGTGACGCTGGCCGTCGTATCGATCTGGCTCACTTCCGGGCGCACCTTCAGGCTGATGCGGCGGTCGTTCAGCACGGTCGGCGTGAAGTCGAGCTTGACGCCGAACTGCTTGAATTCGACGGAGATCGCGCCGTTCGTCTGCGAGACGGGAATCGGAAACTCGCCGCCCGCGAGAAAGCTCGCCGTCTGTCCGGAGAGCGCGACGAGGTTCGGCTCCGCCAGCACGGTCAGAAGACCTTCCTGATTGAGCGCGTCGATCAGCGCGCGGATATCCGTGTTGTTGGTCCGAAAGCCGGTCAGCAGCGAGAACGCGTTGTTACTCGGGAGGTTCACCGGGTAAGTCACCGAGCCGTTCGAGCCGGTAACGGGGTTGTTATAGTTGTAGATCTGGCGGCCGCTGAAGATACCGCTGTACCAGTTACCCGCGGCATTGCCCATTGCCTGCCAGTTGATACCCCATTGCTGCGTGACGTTGCGATCCACTTCCGTGATACGCACGCGCAGTTGCACCTGCACGGGGCGGGCCACCGTCATGCGGTTGACGAGCACTTCCTTGTCCGCAAGCTGCGAGGACACGGCCTGCACGATCGCGTCGGCATCCATGGAGCTCTGCACTTGACCGGTCAATACGAGCGAGCCTTGCGCTCCGCTCACGTCCACGTCGATAGTCGGAAAGCGCGCCTTCAACATCGCACGGAGCGAAAGCATGTCGCGATTGACGACGACGGTACGCTGGAAGATCGGGCGGTTATTCGCGCCAAGTGCGTACACCGTGGTGGAGCCGGCTTTCTTGCCGAGCACGAACAACGCGCGCGGCGACGGCGCCTGCACGTCGGCGATGGCCGGATCGGCGACGAACACCGACACGGCATCCTCAGGCAGATGAAGCATCGAGCCCTTGCCGGCATCGAGGGCGAGCACGCCTTGCGAGCCGTCGGTCGTGACGACGCCGCGCTGCGCGTTGGCGGCACTGCCTGCGCGCGTGGCGACGCGCACCATGCGCGGCACGGGCCGCGACTGCGACTCCGATGACGGCATCGGCATCGATTGCGGCTCGACGGTCTGGGCGGCCGCTGCGCCGCAAAGCGCCGCGCACGCCAGCGCGCCGAATGCGCCCAATGCACCCGATACGCCCAATGCGCCGCGAGCGACCGGCAGCGCCGGCCTGGCTTTCGCGTTGAACTGCTTCTTCATGACATTCGTTTCCTTGGTCGCCGGCTGCACCGGCCGCTTACGCGATCAGTTGTGCAACACGGGGACAGTCGGCAGCGGCGGCGTGCCGGGGACATTGCCGGCCTGCGCGACGCTCTGGCCATCGCTCTTTTCCGAGCCGCGATAGATGGTCACGGTGCGCGGCATCGGCATCGATGGCGCGACGCTGCCTGCGGACGCGCTCGGTTGCGCTCGGTTGCGCGGCAGGTCACGCACGGCGCGCGAGATGTCGCCCGCCCAGATCGGCGGACGTTCGGCGGCGGTACTGCTTGCGGCGGCGGCAGCCGCCGGATCGCGGGTCGCGGTCGCGAACGAGCGCAACGCGAGCGAGAGGCTGCCCAGCCGCGCGGCAACGGCGACGACTTCGCCCATGCGCGGCGTGACTTCCAGGGTCACGGTGCGCGCTCGGATGCCGGTGTCCGGCGCATCGCTGTTCGCTTTCGGGCGCTTGATTTCGGAGCCGACAGCCAGCACGCGCACGTGCTCGACCACCGTCTCGCTCGATACCGCCATGTCCGGCGAATCCGTGCGGCGGTCCATCTGTTGCGTGAGCAGCAAATCGACGTAGTCGCCCGGCTGAATCAGGCCGGCGTTGCCGGATACATCGTCGACGGCGACCGACACGGCGCGCATCTCGGGCTTGAGCGTCGCGGCGAGAAAGCCCGGCGCGCTCGGCAGAATCACGTCGTCGGCGATCAGCACCGCGCCCTGGTCCACCGGGTGACGCAGCAGCGCGCCCTTCAGCTCCGGCGCATCCGGCGCGCCCGCGACGATGGCGTTGGCCGGGACGTCGTTGGTCGGCATCGACTTCCAGGTAATGTCTTCATCGCGCAAAAGCAGACCTTGAGGCAGCGCGGCGGCGCTGACCAGCACCTTCTCCGTCGTGATGACGGACGTGGATGGCTTGGATGCGCTGGCGACGACCACGCGCACGATCATGGCGATGAGCAAAGCGCCGACGAGCAGCACGGCGAACTTGATGATGTTGGACATGGGAGCGCCGCCTCAATGCGACAGAATCAATGGCAGCGCGGCCGGCAGCACGATCACGAGACCGCCGCCGAGCGCGAGCGCCACACCGTAAGGCACGCCGCGCGCGCCGGAAAACATGGCCAGCGCGCGCATCGGCGCCGAGCGTTGGTCGGCGTTCATGTTGCGCGTCGCAAGACTGATCACAGACACGAAAGTCCCGATCACAGAAATAAGAGTGAGCGCGGGCAGCGACAGGCTCAGGCCCGACCACAGGAAAATGACCGACGCGAGCTTCGCATCGCCGCCGCCGAGCATCTTCGCGGCGAACAGCGCGGCGCAGACCGCGAACACGACGACCGCGAGCGTCAGATGCGAGATGATCTGATCGAGCGTCATCTTGACGATCCATGCGTCGACAAAGAACAGCGCGCCGATCGCCAGAACGATGCCTGTCGGAAGGCGACGCGCACGCACGTCGATGACCGCGAGCACGCAGAGCGCGCATAGCACGCCGAGGCGGATGGCAAGGGAAGCGAGCTGCACTTTTCGAAACCGATTGAATGAGGGTGAACAAGATCCGCGCCGCGCGCGGATCTCGCGTTGCATTAGCCAGCGTTGGTCTTGGCCGTCGTGACCTTCGAGTTCAGGTCGCTGAACCAGCTCTGGATGTTGCTCGAGAAGCCGCTGGCGAGAGCGCCGAGTGCAACGGCGACGATGCCGGCCAGAATCGCGTATTCCATCGCGCTCACGCCGCGCTCGTCGCGGACGAACGCCTTAATGAACTTGCGCATTTGAATTTCCTTAAAGGACGAGTTGAGGTAGGTGTGGGCCCGGCAAAAAAGGAGAACCGGGCAAAGCACATCGTAGCCAAACGAGCCAGAAATAAGTTCGCCTTTTAGAGGGCGAAAGTGGCCTCAATTCGCGGTTTAAGGAAGTCAAAAAGCCGCTGCTATCGGCAGCGGCGCGAGAAACTTTAGGGAGAGAGATTTTGCTTTTTGAGCGAGAGGCAATGAAAATGCCCCGGCACTTTGCGCTTTGGCGGCTAATTGAAAGCTGCAGGAAAGCGTCCGCAAACAAGTGAATTAACAGGTGCCAGACGCACAGCGGCGCTACTTTCGAGCGCGCTGAATCGAGTGCGTCAAGATTACACGGACTTACGTACTTTTGTCACGCGGTTTGGAGAGACACGGGTCATGCGTTCGTCGTAACTTCCCATCTATTCGGCCGGCTCACGCTTTGACGATCGCCCGGACGCACTGTTCAAATCGATCTCGTCGCTCGAAGACGAAATGCTGCCTCGCGCCTCTTCTGCGAGCTTCTCATATCGCTTCCGAAACGCGATCAATTGCTTCTCATCCAACTCCTCCAGATCCAGCAACGCATTATGCGCACGCTCCGTCGCGCGTATGAGTTCATCGAGCTTGATCTGCATGGCCGCCGTGTCGCGGTTCTGCGTGTTCTGAATCAGAAAGACCATCAGAAACGTGACGATGGTCGTCGAGGTATTGATGACGAGTTGCCACGTATCGCTGAAGTGAAAGAGCGGCCCGGAGACTGCCCACGCGATGACCAGCACGACCGCGATGACGAACGTCGACGCCCGGCCCGTGATTTGCGACAGCGCATTGGAGAATCTGAGGAACCAAGACTTTTTCATCGCGCGTCTCCTGTGAGCGTCGTTGATTAGAATGATGCCTGTGAGCCCCAAAATCAAACATCCCTCCATCGACTTCTCCGCCGCATCGGAAGAAGTCGCGCGCCGCCTGATCGGCGCCATCTTCACCGTGGACGGCGTCGGCGGGCGCATCGTCGAAACCGAAGCCTATGACCGCGAAGATCCGGCCTCGCACACGTTCTCCGGCCCCACCCCGCGCAACGCGTCCATGTTCGGGCCGCCCGCGCATGCTTACGTCTATCGGTCGTACGGCATCCACTGGTGCCTGAACTTCGTGTGCCGCGAAGCAGGCCACGGCGCGGGCGTGCTGATTCGCGCGATCGAGCCGCTGACCGGCATCGACGTCATGCGCGAGCGGCGCGGCGTCGAACCGGTCAAGCTGCTGTGTTCGGGGCCGGGGCGGCTCGCGCAGGCGCTCGGCATCACGCACAAGGATAACGGCGCGTCGCTGCTCGAAGCGCCGTTCGATATTCAGCCGCCCGACGAGGCATGCGATGTCGTCACCGGTCCGCGCATCGGCATCAGCAAGGCGATGGATGTGCCGTGGCGCTTCGGGCTTGCCGGATCGAAGTTCGTCAGCAAGCCCTTTCCCAAGGCGTGATCAGTCAGCCGGGCGCAGCTTTCGCACTTCTTCGTCCGAGGGCTGGACGCTCGCGCCGTCGATATAGCGGAACGACGTCATCACGCCCTTGCCGTCCTTCCGCGCCGTGACGCCGACATAAGCGCCCATCGTCGATTGGTTGTCCTGCTTGCGATAGACGATCGGACCGAACGGCGTGTTCACCGGCAAGCCCTTGAACGCGGCGGCGAGCTTGTCCGCGTCCGTGCTGCCTGCTTTCCTGAGGCCATTGGCGAGCGACATCATCGCCGTATATCCGACGACCGAGCCCAGGCGCGGATAGTCGTGATACTTCGCTTGATAAGCCGCGACGAACTGCTTGTTAGCCGGGGTGTCGATGGCATACCACGGGTAGCCCGTGACGATCCAGCCGACCGGCGCTTCCGCCCCGAGCGGATCGAGATAATCGGGCTCGCCGGTCAGCAGCGACACCACCGCGCGATCCTTGAAGAGCCCGCGCGTATTGCCCTCGCGAACGAACTTGCCGAGGTCCGCGCTGAAGAGCACATTGAAGATGGCGTCGGGCTTCGCATCGGCCAGCGCCTGCGTGACGGCGCCTGCATCGACACTGCCGAGCGGCGTCGCCTGTTCCGCGACGAACTCGACATCGGGCTGCGCGGCCTTCAGCAAGCGCTTGAATGTCGCCACGGCCGACTGACCGTACTCGTAGTTCGGATAGACGAGCGCCCAGCGCTTCTTCTTGAGCTTCGCCGCTTCGGGGACGAGCATCGCGACCTGCATATACGTCGATGGCCGAAGGCGATACGTGTATTTGTTGCCGTCCTGCCAGACGATCTTGTCGGTGAGCGGCTCGGCGGCGAGGAAGAAAATGTGGCGCTGCTTCGCGTAGTCCGCGAGCGCGAGGCCCGTGTTCGACAGATAACCGCCGAACAGGAGCTTCACCTGCTCCCGCGAAACGAGTTCCTGCGCGACACGCACGGTATCGCCGGGATTGCCGTTGTCGTCGCGTGAAACGACTTCGAGCTTGTTGCCGTTTATGCCGCCTGCCGCGTTGATCTGTTCGAGCGCGAGATTCCAGCCGTTCCTGTAGGGCATGAGAAACGCGGGTTGCGCCTTATAGCTGTTGATCTCGCCGATCTTGATGCTGTCCGCGTGTGCGGCGCACGTCGCGACGGCCGCAAGCGCTGCCACGCTCGCGCGCAGCACTTTTCCTGCTTGATGAATCATCGATGCTTCTCCTCTAACGATATGCTTCAGGCTCAAACGCCCAGATAAGCGCGGCGAGCGGCATCGTCGCGAACGAACGCCTGCATCGCTCCGGCATGGCGAACCTGGCCTTTCTCCAGCACGACCACGCGGTCGCTGACGAGTTCGGCGAAGTGCAGGTTCTGCTCCGATAACAGGACAGCGAGCCCTTCGCGCTTCAGTCGCAGAATCATATCGGCCATTTGCTCGACGATGACCGGCGCCACGCCTTCCGATGGCTCGTCCAGCAACACGACGCGCGGATTGCCCATCAGCGTGCGCGCCACGGTCAGCATCTGTTGCTCGCCGCCGCTCATGCGGCTCGCGCGACGCTCGCGCATTTCGCCGAGATTCGGAAAGACGCGAAAGAGCGTGTCCGGCGTCCATCGCGGCGCGCCTTCGCGCGGCGGCTGGCGGCCCGTCTCCAGATTCTCCACGACGGTCAGGTCGCCGAAGATGCGGCGATCTTCCGGCACATAACCGAGCCCGCGACGCGCGATGCGATACGGCGCCATGCCCGATATGTTCTCGCCCATGAACATGACTGTGCCGGTCACGCGCGGCAGCAGGCCCATGATGGCTTTCATGGTCGTGGATTTGCCCGCGCCGTTGCGGCCCATCAACGCGACGACTTCGCCCTGCCCCACTTCGAACGCGACGTCGAACAGAATCTGCGCGCGGCCATAGAACGCATTCAGCGCATCGATACGCAAGAGTGTCATCGCGCGGCTCCGTCGATCGAAACAGCGCGCGGCGCATACGATGCCCCCGTGCCCAGATAGACCTCGCGCACGCGGGCGTCGTTGCGGATCGCATCGGCGTCGCCTTCCGCGATCAACTGGCCTCGCGCCAGCACCACCAGCTTATCGGCATGTTCGAACACCACATCCATGCTGTGTTCGGTGAAAAGCACGCCCATGTTGCGCTCTTTGGCAAGACGCGCGGTGAGCGTCATCAGCGCGTTGCGTTCCTCGGGCGCCATGCCCGCCGTGGGCTCGTCCATCAGCAGCAGCTTCGGGCGGTTGGATAGCGCCATCGCCAGTTCCACGCGCTTCACGTCGCCGTAAGCGAGCACCGCGCAACTGCGCCGCGCGTGCGCCGTCATGCCGACGAGATCGAGCAAGGCCATGGCGTCGTCTTCATTCGATGACGCCACGCGAGAGAAGAAGCCGAACGTGCGCCGCTCATGCGAGAGCAACGCCATCTGCATGTTTTCGAGCACCGTCATCGAATTGAACGTAGCGGCCACCTGAAACGTCCTGCCGACGCCCTGCCGCCAGATATCGCGCGGACGTCTTCCCGTGATGTCGTGGCCGTCCAGATGGATGCTGCCCGACGTGGGCTTGAGTTGCCCGTTGATCATGTTGAAGCACGTCGATTTACCGGCTCCGTTAGGGCCGATCAACGCGAGGAGTTGCCCTGCTTCGACGGAGAACGACACGTCGTCGACGGCCTTCACGCCGTCGAAGGACTTGGAGAGCTTGTCGATGCGCAGGAGCGTCATTGCGCCTCCGTGAACCGGTCACGCACGAAGCCTGCGATGCCTTGCGGAAACGCCACGACGAGCACGAGAATGGCGGCCCCGAGCAGCGCTTGCCAATAGTCGGTCTGCCGCGCCACCGTGTCTTGCAACCACGTGAACACCGCCGCGCCGACGATGGGGCCCGCGAGCGTCTGAATGCCGCCGAGCAGCACCATCACGAGACCGTCCACGGAGCGACCGACGCTGATGGCTTCGGGCGAGATGTTGCCTTTGGAGAATGCGTATAGCGAGCCGGCGAGCCCGCATACGAGCGCAGCCGCGACGAAGGCGATCCATTGCACGCGAGCGACATCGATGCCGATGGCTTCCGCGCGCAACGGCGAATCGCGGCCCGCGCGCATCGCGAATCCGAGCGGCGCGAAGAGCAGTCGTCGCAAGAGCCATACGCCGGCTATCGCGGCAACGAGCGTGAGGTAGTAAAACGCAACGGGCGATGACAGCCAAGGCGACGGCCACATGCCGAGAAGGCCGTTGCTGCCGCCCGTGACCGCGTCCCACTGATAGACGATCGACCACACGATCTGCGCGAACGCGAGCGTCAGCATCGCAAGATAGACGCCGGATAACCGCACGCAGAACCATCCGAACACGATTGCGCCGATGCCCGCGACGAGTGGCCCGAGCGCGAGTGCCGCTTCCATCGGCAAGGCCAGCGCCTTCAGAAAAAGCGCCGCGCCATAAGCGCCCAGACCGAAATATGCCGCATGTCCGAACGAATGCATGCCGCCCGGACCCATGATGAAATGCAGGCTCGCGGCGAACAGAACGGCGATCAGGATTTCGACGAGCAATACGGGCAGATACGGAAAAGCGCCGGCCGCCAGAGGCGCGAGCGCGAGCACCAAGACCACGATGGCCCAGCCGAGTTTGACGCGGCGCGTTGCGGGAGAAAGCGGCCTGTCCGCAGGCGCGCCGGTTCGTGCAACGGTCTGTGCGCGCCCGAACAAGCCCCACGGACGAAACACCAATACGACGGCCATCAACGCGAATTCGGCGACGAGCGTGAACTTCGACAGCGAGAACGCGATACCGAAGACCGACACTTGCCCGATGCCGATGCACAGTGCCTTGATCTCCGCGATCAGCAATGCCGCGACGAACGCGCCCGGAATCGAGCCCATGCCGCCGACCACGACGACCACGAACGCATTGCCGATGGTGTCGATATCGAGCGAAAGATTCGCCGGCATCCTCGGTATCTGCAGCGCGCCGCCGAGGCCGGCGAGGCATGCGCCCGCGAAGAAGACACTCGTGAACAGCCACGCCTGATTCACGCCTAGCGCGCCGAGCATTTCGCGATCGGCACTCGCAGCCCGCACCAGCGTGCCCCAGCGCGTTCGAGTGAGCGCGTACCAGAGCACGCTGAGCACGAGCGGACCGGCAACGATCAGCACCAGGTCATAGACCGGCAGCGCATGCCCGAGCAATGGCACGGCGCCCGCGAGATACGGCGCGCGTGGTCCGAACAGATCGTCCGGTCCCCATAGGTACAGCGCGGCGTCGCGCAATATCAGCACCAGCGCGAACGTCGCGAGTAAATGGAACAGCTCGGGCGCGCGATAGATGCGCCTCAGCACGCTGACTTCGATGATCGCGCCCAGCGCGCCGACGATCAGCGCCGCGCCGACAATCGACGCCCAGAATCCCATGACGCTCGCCCCGAACCGGCTCGTCAGGCTATAGGCGACATAGACGCCCACCATGTACAGCGAGCCGTGCGCGAAGTTGACGATGCGCGTGACGCCGAAGATCAGCGAGAGTCCCGAGGCGACGAGAAAGAGCGCGCAGGCATCGGCCAGGCCATTGACGAGTTGAACGAGCAGGTTGGCGAACATCGGGCGCGTGACGAGCTTGATTGCTGAAGGGTTGACGGCTAAGGGAGCAAGCGGCGACGAGGCGACATTATCGGTGAATTGCGCGCCCTCTTCCCTGTACGACAAAAAGCTGGCGCCCCGATGACTCGCGCAGTCCCGTCACAAGCCGTTCTCCACCATCGACAAGAGCCGCGCGGCAAGCGGCTCGACCGACTCCGCGCCCAGCCCTTGCAGCGGTCCTTCGATCAGCAGCAGCGCAAAGCCGTGCACCGCGCTCCACGCGAGATATTCCGCGTCCGGCCGCCGCCGCGTATCGAGCGCGCCTGCTTCCACCATCTCGTCGAGCGCGCGGCTCAAGAGTTGGAACGGGTCCAGACCGCTCGGTCCCACGCCGTACGGTTCATCGTGCTCTCTCCACTCCGCCTGCGCCGCAGCGAACGCCGTGCGGAACAAGCCCGTTTCCGCCTGAGCGAAGCGTAGATAGCCCGCGCCGATCGCGCGCAGTCCGGCACGGGCGGCATCGGCGCGGCGGCGTTTCTTCGGGCGAGCGGCCAGTTCTTCTTCCATCGCTTCGGCCACCGACGACAGCGCCGCCGAGCGCACCGCGGACAACAGCGCGTCCCTGTTCTCGAAGTGCCGGTACGCCGCATTCGGCACGACGCCCGCACGGCGCGTTGCTTCGCGCAAGACGATCGCGTCGGGACCGCCTTCGCGGGCGAGCTGAATGCCCGCGTCGATGAGCGCGCGCCGAAGGTCGCCGTGTCTGTAAGTGTTTCGCGGCTTTGTTTTTGTCATGGGATTGCTTGTTATCTCGACGGTGACGGTCGTATGTGGACACTGTCCATTATCTCTGCTATTTTTTGTGGACGCTGTACACAAGTCGAATTTATCGTCGACGGGAGCCAGCATGAACGACGAGAACGATCGTGCGCGTGACGAAGCGCGTATTCGCGAACTGACGGAAGCCTGGCGGCAAGCCGTGCTGGCAAAAGACGCAGCCGCGCTCGTCGCGCACTACGCGGCCGATGTCGTGGTGTTCGACGTCGTGCCGCCCGCTTCGATGACCGGCGTCGAGCGTTATCGCGAGAACTGGCAACGCTGGTTCGACAGCATCAGCGGCCCGCTCGCGTTCGAGATCGTGGACATGCGTATCGCCGTCAGCGGCGAGCTGGCGTATGCGCACTCGCTCAACCGTGTGGCGGCGGGCGGACGCGACGACATCGTGCGCGCGACCGTGTGTTTCCGGAAGATCAACGGCGACTGGCGCGTGGTGCACGAACACGCGTCCGTGCCGCTCATGATGGACATGGACCCCGACGAAGCATCCTGACCGTCCTCACCCAAGGAGCAGACATGACAGTGCAACCGTATCTGTTTTTCGAAGGCCGCTGCGAAGAAGCCGTGTCGTTTTATCGCGAGCATCTGGGCGCGCAGGTGCTGATGACCATGCGTTACCGGGACAATCCCGATGCGGGCAAGCAAGGCGGCAGGGAAGCGGCGAGTGGCTGCAGCATGCCGCCCGGCTCAGAAGACAAGATCATGCATACCGCGTTCACCATCGGCGATTCCACCGTGATGGCGTCCGACGGCATGTGCAGCGGCAAGCCGAATTTTCAGGGCGTTTCACTCTCGCTCACGGCAAACGACGAGCAACAGGCCGAGAAGTACTTCAATGCGCTCGCCAAGGGCGGGCAGGTTCCGATGCCGATGACGCAGACCTTTTTCGCGAAACGCTTCGGCATGGTTCAGGACATGTTCGGCGTGTCGTGGATGGTGCTGGGCGGCGTGGAGCACCAGCCCGCGTGATGGTCGGCGAAAGATGCGGGGCGTAACAGCCTGAAACACCTGACGCGCATAAGGGCATTCGAAAACGTGGAACAATGTCGGCTGATATCCGAACACAGACCGACAGGAGCTTTCATGAGCGCCCCGCACACCCATCATCTCACCGGCTCGGACATGCCCGCTGAATCAGCCGATCGTCCGACGCGCGAGGAAGCCGAAGCCGCCGTGCGCGTGCTCCTGCGCTGGGCCGGCGACGATCCGCGCCGCGAGGGTCTTCTCGACACGCCGGCGCGCGTCGTCCGTTCCTACGAGGAGTTTTTCGCAGGCTACGCCGAGAACCCGCACGAGATTCTCGCGCGTACGTTTTCCGAAGTGCAGGGCTACGACGAGATGATCGTGCTCAAGGACATTCGCTTCGAGAGCTATTGCGAGCATCACATGGTGCCGATCATCGGCCGCGCGCACGTCGCCTATCTGCCGAACAAGCGCGTCGTCGGCATCTCGAAGCTCGCGCGTCTCGTCGACGCTTTCGCCAAGCGCCTGCAGATTCAGGAGAAGATGACCGCGCAGATAGCCGATACGCTCGAAGAAGTGCTGCAACCGCTCGGCGTCGGCGTGATTCTGGAAGCCGCGCATCAGTGCATGTCCACGCGCGGCGTGCATAAGGCAGGCGTCTCGATGGTGACCTCGCGCATGCTCGGCTCGTTCCGCGACGACCCTTCCACGCGGCGCGAGTTTCTCGCCATCGTCGGACAGCAGTCGGGCTTCAGCGTGTCGAATACCTGAAGAGGCTAACGAAAACGCAAAAGGGCCGCGTCGCGGCCCTTTTGCGTTTCATGCGCCGAAGCCGTTGCGCGGCGCATCGGCGCCCGTGCCTTCGCGCACCTTGCCTTGCGACACGTTGCTGCCCGGCGGAACGCTATGCGTCAGCCAGACGTTGCCGCCGATCACCGAACCTTTGCCGATAGTGACGCGCCCGAGAATGGTCGCGCCCGCGTAGATCACGACATCGTCCTCGACGATAGGATGGCGCGCGTTGCCCTTCACGAGCATGCCGTCGCCACCGGCGGGAAAGCTCTTCGCGCCGAGCGTCACGGCCTGATAGACGCGCACGCGCTCGCCGATGATCGCCGTCTCGCCGATCACCACGCCCGTGCCGTGATCGATGAAGAAGCTCGGGCCGATGGTCGCGCCCGGGTGAATGTCGATGCCCGTCAGCGAATGCGCGATCTCGTTGATGAAGCGCGCGAGCAGCGGCACGCCCAGACGATGCAGCGCATGCGCGAGCCGATGATGCATCATGGCCCACACGCCGGGATAGCACAGCAGAATCTCGGTGATGTGCTGCGCGGCCGGATCGCCCGAAAACGCGGCCAGTATGTCCGACACGAGCAGCGCCCGGATTGCGGGCAGCTGCGCGCCGAATTCTCGCGCGGTTTCGAACGCCTTCGCGCTCAGTTCGGCGTCGCTCGTCTCGCGATGTTCCGGCAGAAAGCGCAAGGCGCGGCGAATCTGCTCGTGCAGCAGGCGCAACGTGGTTTCGAGCGTCTGGCCGACGTAGTAGTCCACGCTTTCGTCGGTGAGATCGGGCGTGCCGTAATGCGTCGGAAAAAGCGCGGAGCGCAGCCCGTTGACGATCTTCACGATGGCGTCGCGCGACGGCAGCTCGCGGATGCCGAGCGGATGGCGCGTGCGATGCAGTTGCTCGCGCGACTCGCGCAACTCCGCCACGATGCGCGACAAGCCCCATTCGCGCGGTGCGGGAGCGGTGACGGCGCCGGATGATTCGGGCGAAGTGCCGGGCGGCACGGATCTGCTGGGCGAAGCCATGTTCTGCGTATCAATCCCTGAGCGATGGTGACAACCGCCGCGAAGCGCGCGGCGGACGAACGCCAAGCGTACCCGGTTTCGACCGACCGTGCCGCAACACGCGCGGGCCACATCCGACACCAATCGCGCGCAATCGTTTGCTCGTCATCGCGCGGCTCCGGGCGCTACACCGTGACGTGGCTCGCGTCGATCCAGCGCACGGCCCAGTCGCGCGCGTGCGCGATGGCCTCGTCCTCGCTGCGAAAGCGCAGGTCCGCGGGAAAGAAGCGGTTCGCGACCAGTTCGCCGTCACTTGATCGCGAGATCACCACGTAAGGTTGGTACGTGCCTTCTGCCGTCCGTGCGGGCGCGCAGTTCAGCAGATAGCCTCTATGCGAAAAGGCGGCATCGTGTTGCATGAGTCACCCGTCTTAAAGTGCCCTGCTCGTTCGAATGGCATTGCTGTCACGCCGGCAGGTGTCCTGAACGCGCCCTCCTGAATTGCTCGCGTTGCGCCTATTGCGCTTTGCCGGCGACAAGCTACAAATAATACTGGTAGTGAAAGCCCTTAGTCTCGAAAATCGCCCGCGAAATTTTGGGCGGCCGGGACCATGTCCATCGGATGAGGGCGGCCGTTCCGTCGCTAAATAACCGGAACGACTCTTGCCGAAGCCCTTCTTTGTTTGCAGGAGGAACGCGAGATGAACAACGCCGAATCCAACGAGCCGCAAGACAGGCAAGCCGGCCGCGCGGCCGACAGTCCCATCAAGACGCCGTCGACGGAGACGGCGCACATCCGCGTGAACGATGCCAAAGCGGCGGAGTCCGGCCGCGACGCGCGTCCGCAAGCGGCGCAAGGCGAGCCAGCGGCGGCGGCGACGGATGCCGCGCAGCGCCGCCCGCGTGGCGTCGATGTGCTCAATGACGACACGCTCGACGACACCGTCGATACCGACGCGAAGAACATTCACGCGAAACGCGAAGCGGAAATGCTCGCGCGCGAACCCGACGCCGTGATCTTTTCGAATGCCACGCTATCGAATCATGTGCCCGAGGCGAGCGGCGTTCTGGCCGGTTTCGATAGCCGCCCGGGGCAAAAGGGGTTCGCGCTCGCGGTGGCGAACGGCTATCGCGTCATCGATCGGGGAATGGTCGCGCCCGCGGTGCCGGACGTCGAGGAACATCTGCGCTTCGTCGCGCGTGATGCGCACGGCCATACGCTGGAGGGGCGCACGCACTATGCGCTGAACCACTTGCGGCCGTCGCGGCTGATCGTGATTGAGCGGTCCTGAACGGCTTCGAAAAACTGGGCGGCCGCGCGGGGCCGCCCTCGCAGCGCTTACTTCTTCTCGTCCTTCTCGTCTTCGGACTCGATGCGCGTCACGCCGCCCGTCGCAGGCGGATCGCTGGCCGGAAACGTGTCTTCCACGGCCTTGTCGACCGTGTCTTCATCGCGCTCGGAAGTCGGGTTCTGCTCTTTCGTGTTGCTCATCGTCGGCTCCTTTTGTCGTGACGTCGACAGCACCGCAGCAAAGATCATTCCGAACCCGGCGCGAGGCAGGCACAACGATTGCGCTATGCCTTCTGCTCTGATACGAGCAAGACGAAAGACAAGAATCCGGGACCGCATACATTCGAATAAAGGGGAAGGCGATGACCACGAGTCAGACCTACGACGGCCTAAACGCCACGGATGACACCGGCAACGACGACGCACTGCGCGAAGCGCGTCCGGCCGCACCCGAGCGCAGCGCGGCGCAACAACGCTTCAAGTCGGCGCTCGCGTGCCTCGGGGCGGCGTACGCGCTGTCGTGGGCGGAACTCGGGCTGGCCCTCGCCATGGGTTTCCCGGGCGATGCGGCCAGCCATCCGGTCGCGGCATCGATCGTGTCGCGCGTGCTCGTCGGCCTGCTGTATGTGTGCGTCGCCTCTCGCCTGCAATGGGCTCGCTGGCTGACCGTCGCGCTCGGCTTCGTCACGGTGGCGCTAGTCGCGCCGACGCTCGCGCTGCAATGGCACGTGTTCCCCGCAGCGGCCGTCGTTTCGGGGCTGACGCTCGCGTGCCGTCTCGCCGCGTCGCTGTTCCTGCTCTCGCCGATGCCCGCGCGCCGGGCGGCCTGACGCCACTTCTCGCCGCGGCTTTTCATCGCGCCTTCGCGCGGGCACAATGCGTTGCCGTTCTCCCACTGCAACGCTTGCGAGGCTGCTCATGAAAATCGCTGTCATCGGCGCGACCGGCACGGTAGGCCGGGCCGTCTGCGCCGAATTCCAACCGCGTCATGAAGTCATCGAGATCGGCGCGACGCGTGGCGCGCATCGCGTCAATCTGCTCGATCTGGACAGCATCAAGCGTCTTTTCGATGCCATCGGTCGGGTCGATGCGATTGTCGCCACGGCCGGTCATGTCTACTTCGGCGAGCTCGTCAAGATGACGCCCGAGCAGTTTCGCCTGGGCCTCGACGACAAGCTCATGGGCCAGGTCAACCTCGTGCTCACGGCGCGCGACTATCTCAACGACGGCGGCTCCTTCACGCTGACGAGCGGCATCGTCGGGGCGGAGCCGATCCGGCAAGGCTCGAGCGCGGCAGCCGTCAACGGCGCGATCGAAGGCTTCGTGCGCGGCGCGGCGATCGAACTGCCGCGCGGCCTGCGCATCAACGCCGTGAGCCCGACCATGCTCGAAGAAGCGCGCGAGAGCTTCGGGCCGTATTTCCGCGGCTTCGAGGCGGCGAGCGGCGCGCGCGTGGCATTGGCCTATAGCCGCAGCGTGGAAGGCGCGGAAACCGGCCGCGTGTATGCCGTGCATTGAGCGCGTCGTTCGCTTGAGCTCGGCGCTTGCGTAAAGAGGAGCAGCGCGATGGAATGGACTCGTGGCGAATGGCGCGTGACGACGGACGTCGCTTCGTTCGACTTCGACGTGATTCACCGCTATCTGAGCGAAGTGGCGTACTGGTCGCCGGGCGTCGCGCGGGAAACCGTCGAGCGCGCGGCGCGTCATTCGCTCGCGTTCGGCCTCTTCGAAGGCGCGCGGCAGATCGGCTATGCACGCATGGTTACCGATACCGCGACCTTCGCCTATCTCGCGGACGTTTTCGTGCTGCCCGAGCGTCAGGGCGCGGGCCTCGGCAAGTGGATGATCGAATGCGTGATGGCGCATCCCGACTTGCAGGGCTTGCGCCGCATGATGCTCGTCACGTCCGACGCGCACGGGCTCTATACGCGCTTCGGCTTTCGCGCGAGCGCCCATCCCGAGCGGATCATGGAGAAGATCGCGAAGGCTTAACCGCCCTTCGCCCCTTGCGTGTTCACATAAAGCGAATAAAGCCCGTGGCTCGCCGCCATGAAGAGCCGGTTGCGATGCCGTCCGCCGAAGCACACGTTCGCGCACCGCTCGGGCAGGTCGATGTGGCCGATCGCCTCGCCTTGCGGCGTGAAGACGCGCACGCCGTCGAGCTCGGCGTCGCCCATGCCCCAGCCGCACCACAGATTGCCGTGAATGTCGACGCGAAAGCCATCGGGCGTGCCGGGACCCGCGTCGATGACTTCGCGCCGCTTGCCGAGCGCGCGGCCGCCGTCGAGCACATCGAACGCGATGATCTTGCGCGGCGTCGAGCGCGACTCCACCACGTACAGCACCGATTCGTCGGGTGAAAACGCGAGTCCGTTGGGGCCGATGAAGTCGTCGATCATCACGGTGATCTCGCCGGTCTGGCCGTCGACGCGGTACACGCACGGCTTCAGTTCCGAGGGCTGCTTCTCGCCTTCGTAGAAGCCGTCGATGCCGAAGGTCGGATCGCTGAACCAGATCGAGCCGTCCGACTTCACGACGACATCGTTCGGCGAATTGAGCGGCTTGCCGTCATAGCGATCCGCGAGCACGGTGATGGAGCCGTCGTACTCCGTGCGCGTCACGCGCCGCGTGAGATGCTCGCAGGTCACGAGCCGCCCTTCGCGGTCGCGCGTGTTGCCGTTCGCGTTGTTCGACGGCTTGCGGAACACGCTGACCTGCCCGCTTTCCTCGTCCCACCGCAGGATGCGGTTGTTCGGTATGTCGCTCCACAAGAGATACCGCCCGTCGCCGAACCACACCGGCCCTTCCGACCAGCGCGCGCCCTGATAGAGACACTCGACCGACGCCGATGCGATGCGCAGCGCGTTGAAACGCGGATCGAGCACGCGCACGGCGGGGTCGGGATAGCGGCGGTCGGAAAGGGTCATCTGTTTGAGTTTTCGTTGAAGGTTGGACGAGATGTAGCGGGAAGCGCGGCGGCATCGCGCTCTTGCGCGGCTTCGATTACGCCATCGATCGCAACGCGAGCGCCGCCGCCGCGCCGTGAATCGCCGAGCCGGCGGCGGTCAGAAGTGCCGTAACGGCGGTGTCAGTTCGGCCCCAGTTCGCCATCGCGCAGGCGCCAGAGATTCAGCGGGTTTTCGTCGGCGAGCGCCTGGGGCAAGAGCGCCGCCGGCAAGTCCTGATAGCACACCGGCCGCAGAAAACGCTCGATCGCCATCGCGCCGACCGATGTCGAGCGGCCATCGGATGTCGCCGGATACGGGCCGCCGTGAACCATCGCGTACGACACCTCGACGCCCGTCGGAAAGCCGTTCGCCAGAATCCGCCCGGCCTTGCGTTCGAGCACCGGCAACAGACGCCGCGCGAAGTCGATGTCGTCGTTATCCATCAGCAGCGTCGCCGTCAGCTGGCCTTCGAGCTGACGCGCCACCGCGATCATCTGGTCCTCGTCCTCGCACGCGACGATCACGGACGTCGGCCCGAAGATCTCGTCGGCGAGATGCGGCGTCGCGAGAAACTGCTCCGCGCTCACCCGATACAGCGCCGGCAGCGCGCCGCTCGCCGCCTCTGTCTCCTTTCCCGTCGCGACGCGCTGCGCGCCCGAATCGTCGCGATGCCGGATGCCGTCCTCGTACGCCGCCGCGATGCCTGCGGTGAGCATGGTCTGCGCGTCCTTCTTTTCGAGCGCGGCTGTCGCGTGATCTACGAAAGCGTCGAGCTTCGCGTCCGCGAGCGCGAACACGAGGCCCGGGTTCGTGCAGAACTGTCCGACGCCGAGCGTCACCGAGTCGATGTAGCCCGCCGCAAGCGACTCGCCGCGCGTGGCGAGCGCGCCCGGCAGCGCGAACATCGGGTTGACGCTGCTCATTTCCGCGAAGACCGGGATCGGCTCAGAGCGCTTCGCTGCGATTTCCATCAGCGCCAGCCCGCCGCGCCGCGAGCCCGTGAAACCGACCGCCTTGATGGCCGGATGCGCGACGAGCGCCTCGCCGATGGCATTGCCCGCCCCGACGACGAGCGAGAACACGCCTTCATGCAGGCCCGTCTCGGCGACGGCCTTCTGCACCGCGCGCCCGACCATCTCGGAGGTGCCGAGATGCGCCGGATGCGACTTCACGACGACCGGACAGCCCGCTGCCAGCGCAGCCGCCGTGTCGCCGCCCGCCACCGAAAACGCCAGCGGGAAATTGCTCGCGCCGAACACGGCGACCGGTCCGACCGGGATCTTCTGCAAGCGCAGGTCCGGGCGCGGCGCGGGCTTGCGCTCCGGCTGCGCGGAATCGAGCGTCGCCGCGAGCCAGCGCCCTTCGCGCACGAGCGACGCAAAGAGCCGCAACTGCGCGACGGTGCGGGCGCGTTCGCCTTCGAGCCGCGCCTTCGCCAGCGCGGATTCGGCCTGCGCGCGCTCGATGAGCGCATCGCCCATTCCGAGGATGTTGTCCGCGATCGCTTCCAGCAGTTGCGCGCGCGTCTCCAGCGGCGCCTGGCGGTACGGATCGAACGCGGCGTCGGCCAGTTCGCACGCGCGCCCGACTTCCGCCGCCCCGCCGCCGCCGAACACGGGTTCGAGATCGACGTTGCGCGCCGGGTCGAAGGCGCGCAGCGAGGCGTCCGTGCCCCGCACGGCCGTCGCGCCGATGAGCATGTCTCCGGTGATCATCATGGTGATTTCTCCGTGCTGGTGCTGCCGCCCGTCAGGGGCGCCAACGAGTGTGAACGTGCCGCGCACGCATGACGCGTGCCGCTCAGCCCTTGCCGGCCCGCCGGAACGTGATATGCCCGATGCGCCGCACGAGGAGCGCCGCGACGAGCGCGGCCACGCCCGTCAGCATGACGCCGATGTGCACCGACTGCACGAGCGCATCGCGGGCAGCGTCGAAGAGCGCGGGCGCGTCGAGCCCCGCCGCCGTCAGCTCGCGCAGCACGGTGTCGCGCAACGCTTCGTCGACGAGAATACGCGGGTCGGCGAAACGCGGCTGCCACTGCGCCGCCGCCCCCGCGCCGAGCACGCTGATCGTGCGCGTCACGACGTTCGCGTAATGATGCGCGACGATCGTCCCCACGATGCTCGTGCCGAGCATGCCGCCCACCATGCGCGTCGATTGCAGCAGCGCCGTCGTGATGCCGAAGCGCTCGCGGCCCGCTATTTCCTGGCCGAACACGTTCATGTTGTTGAGCACGAAGCCCAGGCCGATGCCGACCGCGGCCATCGGCAATTCGATCCACACGTGCGGCGTCGTGGCGCGCGCAAACGCCAGCGCAACCGACGCCACCAGCAAGAGCGAAAAGCCGATGGTCAGAATCTTCGTCGGCTTGCGCAGATGGATCACGATGCGCGTGTTCACGAAGCTGCCGATGGCGATGCACGCGGCAATCGGCGTCGCGAGCAGACCGGCTTCCTGCGGCGACAGCCCGAAGCCGCCCTGCAACAGCAGCGGCGCGAAGAAGATCAGCGAGAACATCACGAAGCCCGCGAGAAACGACAGCGTGAACAGCGTGACCAGATGCGGATCGCGGAAGATGTCGAGCGGCAGGATCGGATGCGTCGCGCGCCGTTCGCAGACCAAGAGCGCCGCCGCGCCCGCCACGACCACGCAGCCGAGCGCGATGTTGCCGCCCGAGAGGCCGCTTTTCGGCACGGACTCGATCAGCGACTGAAACCCGCCGAGCACGAGCGCGACGAGCGCCGCGCCGAGCCAGTCGATCTTCACGCCGCCTTCGCGCGGCCGGTGCAGATTCGGCAGATGCGCCCAGATGAAGTACAGCGCCGCCGCGCCGACCGGCAGATTGACGAGGAAGGTCGAACGCCAGCCCCAGTGCTGGCTCATCCAGCCGCCGAGCGACGGTCCCGCCGCCGTGCCGATGCCGTAGGCCGCCGCGAGCACCACTTGCCAGCGCACGCGCGTGCGCGGATCGGGGAACAGATCGGGAATCGCGGCGAACGCGGTGCCGACCATCATGCCGCCGCCGACGCCTTGCAGCCCGCGCGCCAGCGCGAGAAACAGCATGTTCGGCGCGAGCCCGCACAGCACGGACGCCACGGTGAACGTGATCACCGCCGCGATGACGAAGCGCTTGCGCCCGAAGTAGTCGCCGAGCCGCCCGAACACGGGCACCGTGACGACGGAGGCCAGCAGATAGGCACTCGCGATCCACGCGTAATACTCGAAGCCGTGCAGTTCCGCGACGATGGACGGCAGCGCCGTGCTGACCACGGTCTGATCCAGCGCGACCAGCATGTTGACGAGGCCGATGCCGAGCATCGCGTAAAGAGCCGTGCGGAACGCAAGTGCGTGCGGAGGGGCGTCGGTCATGCGGGCGTCGGTCATGCGGTCGGGTGTTAAGCGGGCGCTTAGTCGGTGGAAAGACGAATTGTACGGCGTTGCATGCGGCGGATCGACTCATCTCAGAAATGCGCGAGCCATATGCGGAATGCGCGCGCTATCCTGCCCGTGCGTTCGGCCGCGCCCACGCGCCGGGCCGCAGCGAGACGCCGCCTCGCATTCGACATCGATCCACGGAGCACACGCCATGTTCAAACGCATCCTCGTCGCCATCGACGGCAGCCGCACGTCGCAACGCGCCTTCCAGACGGCGCTCGATCTCGCGGTCAAGCACGAGGCCGTCATGCAGCCGTTTTACGTCGTCGAAAGCGGGCCGCTCTACATGGACGTGCCCGGCTACGATCCGTCGCCGCTGCAGGCGGGGCTCGCCGAGCAAGGCGCGACGCTCGCCCGCGAGGCCGGCTACGCGATGAAAGCGCGCGGCATTGCCGGCAGCGTCGTGACCGCCGACGCCACCGCGAGCGACGACGTCGCCTCGCTGATTCTCTCGGCTGCCAGCACGTTCAATGCCGACCTGCTCGTGATGGGCACGCACGGCCGCAAGGGCATGCAACGGCTGATTCTCGGCAGCGTGGCCGAGCGTTGTCTGCGTCAGGCCACGCTGCCGGTGCTGTTGATTCCCTCGGCGGCAGGCGTTCCAAACGTTCCGGACGCCGCGGATAACCCATGATGTAAGCATTCGGCAAGGCGCCGGGGCGCGGCATTTTTTCGCGGTGTCGGCAACGTCTGCTATGGGACAATCGTTTTGTCATTTATCAAGAAACGAAGTCCGCCATGTCCGATTCGACTTCCATGCGGCGCCGAGCCGCGCATTGTTCGAGCTGCGCCATGCGCCATCTTTGCATGCCCGAAGGGCTGTGCGCGAACGACGTCTCGCGGCTGGAGAACATCATCTCCGTCACGCGCAAGATACGGCGCGGCGAGGCGCTATTCCGCACGGGCGACCCGTTCGATTCGCTCTACGCCGTGCGCTCGGGCTCGCTCAAGACGCTCGTCACGCATGACGGCAGCCGCGACGGCGGCCGCGAGCGCGTCACCGGGCTGTTACTCGCGGGCGACGCGCTGGGCCTCGACGGCATCGGCGACGGGCGGCACACGTGCGACGCGGTGGCGCTGGAAGACAGCACGGTCTGCGTCGTGCCGTACGCGCTTTTCGAGCGCATGTGCCGCGAAACGGACGCGCTTCAGCGGCGCATGCACCGCATGATGAGCCAGGCGATCAACCGCGAATCGGACCATGTCGTGCGACTCGGCATGCTGCGCGCCGACGAACGCGTCGCGCGCCTTCTGCTCGACATGTCGGCGCGGCTCGCGCGGCGCGGCTATGCGGCGACGGAGTTCACCATGCGCATGACGCGCGACGACATCGGCAGCTATCTCGGCATGACGCTCGAAACCGTGAGCCGCACGCTGTCGCGCTTCGACAAGCTCGGGCTCATCGAGGCGCACGGCAAATCCATCCGTATTCGCGATTTCGAGCGCCTGCGCAGTATCTGACCGCTGTATCTAATCGCAGTATCTGACCGCATACCTGACAATCTGCCTGCCGCCCCGCCCCGCGTGGCTTCGCGCCGGATTCTTCGCCACGCCCGAACAAACGCGGGCCATTATCGGCTTGGCACGCGCCTCGCTTCGCATTAGTCTTTTGTGATTTCCAGGGCACAGCCTTGGCCTGCCACGGAGACCGAGCGACATGAATCGCGAACCATCCCTGCGTCATCCGCTGCTCGACCGCCTCGCCGAAGCGCGCCGCGTCACGGACGAACTCTTCGATATCGTCAAGCGCGAGCATCTGTACGACCGGCCGATCGCCGAGCGGCACCGTATCGTGTTCTATATCGGCCATCTCGAGGCGTTCGACCGCAATCTCTTCGACCAGCGCCTCTTCCATCTGCCGAACGCCCAGCCTGCCTACGACCAGCTCTTCGCGTTCGGCATCGATCCGGTGGATGGCGGCCTGCCGACCGACGAGCCCGGCGACTGGCCCTCGCTCGACGAAGTGCACGCGTACCGTGCGCGAGTGCGCGCGGACATCGACGCGCGCTTCGATCCCATCACGCTCGTCGCGCAACCCGTTTCCACCGACGACTCGCCCGCGAAGCTGCTGGAAGTCGCGATCGAGCATCGGCTCATGCACGCGGAAACGCTCGCGTACATGTTGCACCAATTACCGGTCGACAGGAAAAAAGCACCGGCCGATGCCGCGTCCGAGCGCACGTCGGACCGCGTCCTTTCGCATGAGACCGTGCACGTGCCGGCCGGCAGCGTGACGCTCGGTCTCTCGCGCGAAAGCCAGCGCTTCGGCTGGGACAACGAATTCGGCGAAATGCGCGTGGACGTGCCTGCATTCGAGATCGACCGCTATATGGTGACGAACGGCGACTATCTGCGCTTCATCGACGCGGGCGGCTACTGGAACCGCGAACTATGGAACGACGCCGACTGGGCGTGGAAAGAGGCGCAGCGCATCGCGCATCCGGCGTTCTGGGTGCGCGGCGACGAAGGCGCCGACAGCCAGCGCCGAACCGACTCGGGCTGGAAGCTGCGCACGATGTTCGAAGAGATCGCGCTGCCGCTCGACTGGCCCGTCTACGTGAGTTATGCCGAAGCGAATGCCTATGCTCGCTGGGTGGGCAAGCGCCTGCCGACAGAAGCGGAGTGGCAGCGCGCGGCCATCGGCGCGCCGCACGTCGCGGAAGGCAACTTCGACTTCCGCCGCTGGGACCCGACGCCCGTGCAGGCGCATCCGGACAACCGCAGCGACTTCGGCGTGGAAGGGCAATACGGCAACGGCTGGGAGTGGACATCGACGACCTTCGGCCCGCTCAAAGGCTTCGAGCCGTTTCCGTTCTATCTCGGCTATTCCGCCAACTTCTTCGACGGCAAGCACTTCGTCATCAAGGGCGGCTCTCCCCGAACGGCCGCATGCATGCTGCGCCCGAGCTTTCGCAACTGGTTTCAGGGGCACTATCAATATGTCTATGCAGGCTTTCGCTGCGTGAACGCCCGCTGACCTCAACGGGTAAGCGCAGAACATTCGTTCGTTGAACGTATCGTTCCACCGCTTACCCGCTCCATTGACCGACAACGACGATGCTACCCGTCGATTCGTGCGACGAATGAAGCGCTTCCCGCGGCCACGCAGTGAGTGCATTTCCATTTTCGATGGTCTACCATCGGCAGGACGAACGACGAGCGAGTGCATGACTGCAACGATGTGACGTGCTTCACCGCGTGCATCGCAAGTCAGACGACTGCACTACGCTCGACGCGACCACATCACCGAGGGTAGCCGATGCGAATTGCATTCATCGTCGACAAGTTGCCGGTTCCTTCCGAAACGTTCGTTCTCCGTCAGATGCAGGGCTTCGCCGAGCGCGGTCACGAGGTGTTCGTGCTGGCGGCGAAGTACGACGACTCCGCGGTGGATCCCACGCGCGGCCATGTGGAGTTGCGTGTATTTCGACAAGACGTCAGCATGCTGCGTCACTCGGTGTCGTGCGCGAAACTCGGCGCGCTAGCTTGCATCGACGACAAGCGGCGCAAGCGGCTGTCCGTCGCCCTGCGCGCGGCGGCGACCGGATGTCGTTCGGCGTTCATCGATATCGTTTCGGGCGGCGACACGGCGGGCATCGACTTCGACGTGGTGATCGCGCACTTCGGGCCGATCGGCGTGCGCGCGATGTATTTGCAGGAAGCCGGGCTGTTGACCGGGCCCATCGTCACCGTCTTTCATGGTTCGGACATGAGCGAACAGGCCGTGATCGAACGATGGCTGCCGCATTATCGACGCCTCTTTCGCCTGAGCCCGCTGCTGCTGCCGATCAGTAATCTGTGGCGGAACCGGCTCATCGAATGGGGCGCGCCCGAATCGAGAACCAAGGTTCACCATGTGGGCGTGGAAACGCACCGGCTGACGCCACAGGCGAGCAACCGGCCTTTGCATCGCCCGCTGAAGGTGCTGAGCGTGGCCCGATTCACCGAGAAGAAGGGACTCGCGTACGCGATCGAAGGCGTGCGCAGTTGCCGGCATCCGGTGCAGCTGAATCTCATCGGCTTCGGGCCGCTCGAAGACACGCTGCGCCGCGCGGCGTCGTCCAGTACGAACGAGATCAACTTTCTCGGCAAGTGCCCGCACGAGCGCGTGTTCGAAGAGCTGAAGAGCGCCGACGTGTTCCTGCTGCCCTCGGTCGTGGCGAGCAACGGCGATATGGAAGGCATTCCGGTCTCGATCATGGAAGCGATGGCAACCGGCGTGCTGGTCGTCGCGACGCGGCATAGCGGCATACCGGAACTCGTGACGCACGGCGTGACCGGCCTGCTCGTGGAGGAGCGCTCCGCAAGCGGCATTGCCGAGGCGCTTTCCGCAATCGTCGAAGGGAAAGTCGATGTGGAGGCGATCCGCACGAACGCCCGTCGCAAAGTGGAGAACGAGTTCAACGGCCAAGCGCTCGATGCGGATCTGGAAAGACTGCTTGTCCGGACGCTCGGATACGCGACTCCCGCCAATGGACAAGACCGCGAATATCACGGCGACGAGGTGGCGGTTGGTTGCAACCGTCCGCCCACCTAGCGCCTGCATGCTCGTTTGACCGTTCGGGCGTCGGGCTCCCCTGTCGAGCTACGTCGCGTCCACAATCCGCAGCTTGTCATCGCGCGTTTCGAACCGGACTCAGCGAGCGTCCGGAGCGACCGCTGATGATGGAGGCAAACGAATGACCGCCAGACAAATGCTCATCCACGGTCTCAAGTATTGCTTGCCCGACAAGGTGTTGTTGAGCCTCTATCATCGTCGCAGGATCGGCCGGTTTCCGAATCTGCGCCATCCGGCCACGTTCAACGAGAAGGTTCTGCAGCGGTGCCTCGCGCCGGACCCGCGCTATGCCGATCTTTCCGACAAGCTGAAGGTTCGCGCCTATGTGGCGGACAAGATCGGCGACAAGTATCTGATTCCGTTGATCGCTGCGCCGTCCTCCTTCACGCGGCGCGACTTCGACGCGCTTCCTTCCGCCTTCGTAATGAAAGCGAATCACGGTTGCGGGTTCGTGAAGCTCGTCCGCGACAAGCGCGAGACTTCGTTCGAGACGTTGAACGAGCTGGCGCAGCGCTGGTTATCGACGAACTTCTTCACGGTGGCGAGGGAGCGGCATTATCAGGCTATCGAACGACGCATCCTGTTCGAGAGGCTCCTTCTGGGCCCGGACAACAAGGTGCCGCCCGATATCAAGATCCATGTCTTCAACAGAAACGCCGACAATCCGCAGATTTTCATTCTCGTCATTTCGGATCGCTTCGAGGGGCATCCACGCGGGGATATCTACGACGCGCATTGGAACCGGCTCGACATCAAGATGGGGCATTACGCGCGCAGCGACAAACCCGCTCCGCGTCCAGACAACCTCGACGAAATACTATGGGTAGCGCGCACCTTGGCGAGCGATTTCGACTTCGTGCGCGTGGACCTCTATAACGTCGAGAATCATATTTATTTCGGTGAACTGACGTTCACGCCGGGCGCGGGTCTTTTCCCCTTGACGCCCGATAGCGTCGATTACGAGTGGGGCAGCCTGATGTAAGCGGGATTCAGCCACACCGCCTAGCGCTCACGTCGGGCGGCGACCTCAGGGTCTTCGAGAAAAGCCGCGCACGCTTCTCGACGCGGCAGTGCGCATGATCGAATTCACATGCGACGCCTTAAGACCGTCCAACCACGACGAGCCCATTAACCGGCGACTCGAGCAGGCAAGTAATTAGTTCCGCCTAGGGTCGATCAGGATGAAATAAGACCCGACGCGCATGGTTCGGGCACATTAACGAGATGGTACACTGCCGCCGCCGTGGAGGCCGATGCGCGTCATCGGGTGGTGACGCGGAGACGCTTGTCCAGCTTACGTTCAACGCTCGCGCGCGAGACACGCGGAATCTCCCGTTCGCGACGCTGCATTCGCCGAACTGACAGAAACAACAGCTAGTCTTTCCACTGGCGAAAAAAACTGCATTGAAGTAAGTTCTGGCGGGTAATAGCGACTGGACAAACGTCTGGATCAGTGCTCGCACGCTAAAGAAATCTCCCGCGAGGACGAAAACGAGATCGAGCCACCACGCGCGGTAGCTCACGCCTGCCTAACAAAAAACATGGCCGCTATCTTCGATTATCTGTTGGACAGTCAAATATCCCGGCAATGGCGCGGCATGCTGGCCGCGCTCGCGGATGAGTTCGAGGCGCAAATCGGACATGGCGAGCTGCGCGAGCTGATGCATCGCGTGGGCAGCCGTTTTGCGAAGGCGCATGCGCTGCCGCCCTGCGATTCGACCTCCGCGCTCGCCGACGCGCTCAACGCGCTGTGGCGAGACACCGACTGGGGCTTCGTCGAACTGTCCGACGAGCGCGACCACCTGAGCATCGTGCATTACTGCGCGCCATTGCCGGCTTTCGGCGAGAGCGCCCTCGCGTGGACGCCGGCGTTTCTCGAAGGCGCGTATCAGCAGTGGCTCGCCGGCCTGGGCGCGCAAGGGCTCGCTGTCCGACAGGCAAGCGAATTCGGCGGCGACGCCGCCATCGAGTTCAGGCTCGCGCGCGCCGCAGCCTGAATTCGGCATTTCGAATACCGGTGACCGCCGCCTCGACGCGGCGGCATCGACCGCCCGGTTCGGCGGACCACAACGAGCAGTACCGGCCACGCATCACGTAAGGCACGACGAGGAAGCGGCATCATGAGTACTTCGCGCGATATCCAGAAGCTGTTCGATCATTTCGGCGGCAATGCAGGCGATTACCAGGAAATTGGCCGGGAGAACGAGGCGCAGTCGGCGCGCACCCGCTGGCCGTTGCTCGCGACGCTCGACTTCGCGCAGCCCGCCATCCCCGACATCGCGCCGCGTCGCGAGGCGCCGATGCCTTCGAGCGAGCCGTCCGACGCGCAACCCACGGGCATGCCGATCAATCGCGGCAAGCGCCAGCTCTTCATGCGCGCGCATCGCCGCGCGATTCCGCCGGTCAATCCGCCCGCCGCAGAATTGCTGAGCGCGTCGCGCTTTTCGGCGATGGGCGATTCGGCGTCGCAAGAGACCGAAACGATTCCGCATTCGCCCGTTGCCGCCGCTCCCGCCGCTGCATCGGTTTCGCCGGTCGCCAACGCGGCCGCAGCGCCGAAGCCGGAACCGGCGCGCCGCGCCCCCGCACAAGTGCCTGAAAGCGCCACGAGCGCGCCTGCGCCCCAGTCCATCCTCGGCAAGCTCTTCAAGCCGCAAGCGCAGCCGGCGACGACCGCACCCGCGGATTCACTCAACGTCCTGTTCGAACGTCTGCGGCACGCCGGCCGCCCGGAGAGCGAACCCACGAATACGCGCGCCGGCCGCCTTCCCCGCTTATGAGAGTCATCACGGTAGTTTCCGCGAAAGGCGGCGTCGGCAAGACGACGCTCGCCGCCAATCTGGCCTCGGTGCTGGCCGCGCGCAACCGCCGCGTGATCGTGCTCGATCTCGATCCGCAGAACGCGCTGCGCCTGCATTTCGGCATTCCGCTCGACAGCATCGACGGCATCTCGCGCGCGACGCTGAGCCGCGAGCCGTGGCAGTCGGTGATGTTCGACGGCGTCGATGGCGTCACCGTGCTGCCCTACGGCGCCGTGACCGAGGACGACCGCCGCCGCTTCGAGGCGCTCGTCGACAGCGATCCGTCGTGGCTCGCGCGCTCGCTCGACGCGCTCGCGCTGGATGCGAACGACATCGTGATCGTCGACACGCCGCCGGGCTCGTCCGTCTACACGCGCACCGCGCTGACGGCCGCGAACTTCGCGCTGAACGTGGTATTGGCCGACGCCGCCTCTTACGCCGCGATTCCCGGCATGGAGCGCATGGTCGATGCCTACGCCGCGCCGCGACAGGACTTCGCGGGCCAGGGCTACGTCGTCAATCAGGTCGATCAGTCGCGCCAGTTGAGCAAGGACGTGCTCAAGGTGCTGCGCAACATGCTAGGCGCGAAGCTGTTCCCGGGCGTGATCCATCAGGACGAAGGCGTCTCCGAAGCGCTCGCGTGCGACACTACGCTCATTCACTACGATCCGCTCGCGCAAGCCGCCGCCGATCTGCGCGCGTGCGGCGACTGGCTGCTCGCCGCCATCGATGCGATGGCCGCTTCGTCGAGGAAGCTCGCATGAGTTCGGCCAAGATCCCGTCGCCCGAGACGGAGGTCAGCGTCGCGACCTCACGCCTCGAACGTTTCGTCGATGCAAGCATCTGGGGCAGCCGCATCGTCGTCGTTCTCCTCACGATGTTCGCCGCGTTCGCGCTGTACTTCGTCGTCACGGTGCCGCTCGCGTTCGGCCAGCAGCTTGCGTTCGCGAGCATCTGCTTCGTCTGCGCGCTCGGATTCCGGCGTCTGCAAGGACAATACGCGACGCTCGTGATGATCATGCTGTCCATCGTCGCGTCGGGCCGCTACATGTTCTGGCGGCTCACCGAAACCACATACTGGGAACGCCCGCTCGACGCCGCGTGGGGCCTTTTGCTCGTCGCGGCCGAAGTCTACGCGGCGCTCGTGCTGCTGCTCGGCTACTTCCAGACCGCGTGGCCGCTCAAGCGCAAGCCGCTGCCGCTGCCCGCTGACCGCAGCCAGTGGCCGACCGTCGACGTCTTCATTCCGACCTACAACGAGCCGCTCTCGGTCGTGAAGCCGACCATCTACGCCGCGCTCGCGCTCGACTATCCGACCGACAAGCTCGCCATTCACGTGCTAGACGACGGCCGCCGTCCCGAATTCAAGACGTTCTGCGAGGAAGTCGGCGTCAACTGGACGATCCGCACGCATAACCGCCACGCGAAGGCGGGCAACATTAACGAGGCGCTGAAGGTCACGACGGGCGAATACCTCGCGATCTTCGACTGCGATCACATTCCGACGCGCTCGTTCCTGCAGGTCTGCCTCGGCTGGTTCCTGCGCGACAAGCTGCTTTCGATGCTGCAGACGCCGCACCATTTCTTTTCGCCCGATCCGTTCGAGCGCAATCTCGGCACGTTCCGCAAGGTGCCGAACGAAGGCGAACTGTTCTACGGCCTCGTGCAGGACGGCAACGACCTTTGGAACGCGACGTTCTTCTGCGGCTCGTGCGCGGTGTTGCGCCGCACGATGGTCGAAGAGATCGGCGGCATCGCGGTCGAAACCGTCACGGAAGACGCGCATACGGCGCTCAAGCTGCATCGGCTCGGCTATACGACCGCGTATCTCGCGATTCCGCAGGCGGCGGGTCTCGCGACCGAAAGCCTGTCGAGCCATATCGGGCAGCGCATTCGCTGGGCGCGCGGCATGACGCAGATTTTCCGCATCGACAATCCGCTCACCGGCAAGGGACTGAAGATCGGCCAGCGGCTTTGTTATCTCAACGGCATGCTGCACTTCTTCTATGGCGTGCCGCGTCTCGTGTTTCTCACCGCGCCGCTCTCGTATCTCTTCTTCGGCGCGCACGTGATCGAAGCGGCGGCGAGCACCATCGCCATCTTCGCGCTGCCGCACATGATGCACGCGAGCATCACCAATTCGCGCATGCAGCGCAGCTTCCGCCATTCGTTCTGGGCCGAAGTGTACGAGTCGGTGCTCGCGTCGTACATCACCGCGCCGACGCTGCTCGCGGTCATCAACCCGAAGCTCGGTAAGTTCAACGTGACGGCCAAAGGCGGCCAGATCGCGAAGGACTACTTCGACTGGACCATCTCGCGGCCGTATCTGTTCCTGCTGCTCTTGAACCTGCTCGGCTTCGTCGCGGGCATCGTGCATATCGGCATGAACTGGCACGTGCGCAGCGAAGTGAACACGACGCTGCTCAACCTGTGCTGGACGGTCTACAACATGCTGATTCTCGGCGCGTCGGTGGCGGCGGCGAGCGAGCGCAAGCAGGTGCGCGCGACGCATCGCGTGTCGATGAAGATGCCCGTCATGCTCAAGTTCTCGACCGGGCGCACGCTCGCCTGCGAGACCATCGACTATTCGGAAGGCGGCGTGGGCGTCGCGCTGCCGGGCAAGATCGCCGTGCCGATGCACGAGCGCGTCACCGTCTCGCTCTTTCGCGGCGACGAGGAATACGCGTTCCCCGCGACCGTCGGCTATACCGAGCCGGGCCGCGTCGGCCTGCGCTTCTCCGAGCTCACGCGCGAGCAGGAATACGACTTCGTGAAGACGACGTTCGCGCGCGCCGATGCCTGGACCGGCTGGTCCGAAGGACGCCGCCCGGATACGCCGCTGCGCGGGCTGTCGCACGTGCTGCTGGTCGGCACGCGCGGCATCGCGGGATTGTTCGAGCATTTGTACAGTGACCTTCGTACCTGGATGAACAAGCGCCCGGTCGATGTGAACAAGCTGAAAACCAAAGACCGATAATGGGCATGGGTATGTCGAACTTGCGCGTTGAACAACAAACGGGCGAGCGCGCGCCGCGTTTTTGCGAACGACCTTTGGCGCGTGCATTGGCCGTCTTCGTGGCCTTGCAGACCGCGTTCGCCGCGCCGTTCGCGTCCATCGCGGCGGCGGCAGAGAGCTCGCCACAGGCAAATGGCGCGCAGCAGGCCACGGGCGTGGGCGCCGTGCCCGCGCCGGGTCCGGCCGTCGTCTACAACCCCGCCGCGATCCAGCAGCCGGCGCTCGCGATGCCGGTACCCGCCTTCTCCGGCAAGCCGGACAAGCCGCTCACCTCGCGCATTCCGACGACCGCCGATCCCGGCACGCTGGTGCCCGGCGGCCGCCGCCAGACGCTGACCTTCGCCGATTACGGCGCGCTCGATCCGCTGCAACTGCGCGGCACCGACGGCCAGAACGGCATCGCGTTCTCGGTGCGCGGCGACGAAGTCGTGACCGGCGCGGTGCTGCATCTGATCTACAGCTATTCGCCGTCGCTGTTGCCGTCCATTTCGCAACTGAAGGTGCTCATCAACGGCGAGGTCGCCGCGACGCTGCCCGTGCCGCGCGATCAGGCGGGCACGCTCGTCGCCCGCGACGTGGCGATCGATCCGCGCTTCATCACCGAGTTCAACCACCTCAACGTGCAGTTGATCGGCCATTACACGCAGCAGTGCGAGGACCCGTCCAATTCGACGCTGTGGGCGACCGTCAGCAACGCGAGTTCGCTCGACCTCACGTATGCGTCGATTGCCAGCAAGCCCGACCTCGCCGCGCTGCCGCTGCCCTTCTTCGACCGCCGCGACGTGCGCCGCCTCGAACTGCCGTTCGTATTCGCGGGCAAGCCGAGCCCGCCTGCGCTCGAAGCGGCGGGAACAGTCGCGTCGTATTTCGGCTCGCTCGCGGGCTATCGCGGCGCGGTCTTCCCGGCGCAGACCGACAACGTGCCGCTGTCGGGCAATGCCGTCGTCTTCGCCGTCGGCGATGCGAAAGTCGCGGGCGTCGCTATTCCGCCGGTGTCCGGTCCGACCATCGCGCTCGTCGAACGCGATGCGAACGCGCGCGGGCGTCTGTTGCTCGTGCTGGGCCGCGACGACAACGAACTGAAGACCGCTGCGAAGGCGCTGGGCGTCGGCCGCAACGCGCTGTCGGGCACGAGCGCGACCATCACGCAGTTCAACGACCTGCAACCGCGCCGCCCCTATGACGCGCCGAACTGGCTGCCGGCCGACCGCCCCGTGCGCTTCGGCGAACTGGCCGAAGCGCAGGACCTGACCGCGCACGGCTACGACGCCGACGCGGTGCGCGTGAACCTGCGCGTGCCGCCCGATCTCTTCATGTGGCAGACGAAGGGCGTGCCGGTGGACCTGCGCTATCGCTACACGGTGCGCCCCGCGCCCGACCGTTCGTCGCTCAATATCAGCGTGAACAACGGCTTCGTGCAGTCGCTGCGCATTCCGGCGGTGTCCACCTCGACGTTCGATCTCGGCACGTACTTCAGCCGCGTGCTGCCGGACAAGACGGTCGCCGCGCGCCGCGAGATCTATCTGCCGCCGCTGCTCATCACGCCGCGCGCGCAACTGCGCCTGCACTTCTACTACGACATTCCGAAGACCGGCGAATGCCAGGGCCGCGTGCTGGACAACGTCGTCGGCGCGGTGGATCCGAATTCGACCATCGACCTCTCCGGCTTCCCACACTACATGGCGCTGCCCGATCTGGCCGCGTTCGCGAACGGCGGCTTTCCGTTCACGCGCATGGCGGACCTTTCAGAGACGGCGGTCGTGCTGCCGAACGAGCCGAATTCGGCCGACTACAGCCTGTATCTGCTGGAAATGGGCCGCATGGGCGCATCGACGGGTTATCCGGTGACGGGCGTGACCGTGACGAGCGCGAACGATGTGGACCGCTTCGCGGACAAGGACCTGCTGATCCTCGGCTCGCCGGGACGCCAGCCCTTGCTGCAACGCTGGGCGAAGCAGATGCCTTTTTCCGGCGATGGCGACGCGCGCACCTTCCAGCTTTCCGATGTGGCGTTCAAGCTCGTCGACTGGTGGCATGGCGAGCAAGGTCCGGAACGCTCGCCTGCGCGCGCGGACCTCTCGCTCGTAAGTTCGAGCGGCGATGCGCTCCTGACCGGCTTCGAGTCGCCGCTCAAGAGCGGACGCAGCGCGGTGGCGCTCATCAGCGCGGCGGGGCAGTCGGACGCCGATCTGTCCGCCGCCCTGCTCGACAACGATCTGCTGCCGTCGATTCAAGGCGCGATGGCCGTGATCCACGGCCGCACGGTGACGGTCACGTCGAACGGCGAAGCGTATTACGTCGGCCATCTCTCGCCGATGCATTACATGCGCTGGGCGCTGTCGTCGCATCCGTTCCTGCTGGTGATCGCGGGCGTGCTCGCCTCGCTCATCATCGCTGCCCTGTTCTATCGCGCGCTGCGTTCCATCGCCGCGCGGCGTCTGAGGGACTGACATGCGGCTATCGACCGCCACACTCTTCGCCGGCGCGATGCTCGCGGCGGCCGCCCCCGGCGCGCACGCCGCGCAGCAGTGCGACTGGCCCGCGTATCGCCTTTTCGTCGAGCGTGTCGTGCAGGCCGACGGCCGCGTGATCGACCGCTCGACAGACACGCAGCAAACCACCTCCGAAGGCCAGTCGTACGCAATGTTCTTCGCGCTCGTCGCGAACGACCGCGCGACCTTCGACCGCGTGCTCAACTGGACGCGCACGAACCTCTCGGCCAATCAGTTCGACGCGGCGAGCCTGCGCCTACCCGCGTGGCTATGGGGCAAGCGGCAGGACGGCTCGTTCGGCGTGATGGACGCGAACTCGGCTTCGGACTCCGATGTGTGGATCGCCTACGACTTGTTTCAGGCCGGGCGTCTCTGGAAAGAGCCGGCGTACACGAAGCTCGCCTACGCGCTCGCGACGCAGATCGTGAAGCAGGAAGTCGCCGATCTGCCGAACCTCGGTCTCATGTTGTTGCCGGGTCCGCAAGGCTTTCGCACCGGCCAGGTCACGCGTCTGAATCCGAGCTATCTGCCGTTACCGGTCTTGCGCGGCCTCGCGCAGGAGATGCCGGACGGGCCGTGGACGAAGCTCGCGCAGAACGCCGCGAAGATGATCAGGATCACCTCGCCGCGCGGCTACGCGCCGGACTGGGCCGCCTATCAGGCGAGCGGCAACGGCCAGTTCGTCGTCGACCCGAAGAACGGCGATGTCGGCAGCTACGACGCGATTCGCGTCTATCTGTGGGCCGGCATGGCGTCGCCGGGCGATCCGCTCGCGCGTCCGTGGCTCGACGCGCTCGGCGGCATGCGCGCGAGCGTCGCGCAAACGGGATTTCCGCCCGAGAAAGTCTCGACCATGAGCGGCGCGGCGAGCGGCGAAGGCCCGCTCTCGTACTGGGGCGCGCTCGCGCCGTACTTCAAGGCGCTGAACGACGAACGCGGCCTCGGCCTCGCGCGCGCGCGTCTCGAAGCGCTGGCCGCGCCGCCCGTCGCGGGCCGCGAGCCGGTCTATTACGACCGCGTGCTCGGCCTTTTCGGCGGCGGTTTCATCGACGGGCGTTTTCGCTTCGATGACACGGGCCGCCTCGTGCCGACGTGGAGAAGCGCATGCTGATCCCGACTCGCAAACGCGTGATCGCGGCGCTCTTGTGCGCCGCGCCGGCGATGGCCTTGGCGCAGGCCGCGACGACCGATCCGCTCACGGTGCTCATCGATCAGGGCAAGTACTGGCAGTCGCACCGGCGCGGCGACCTCGCGGAACAGGCGTGGCAGAAAGTGCTGCGCGTGAATCCGAAGCAGCCGGACGCGCTCTTCGGCATGGGCATGGTGCTCGCCGATCGCAAGGACGGCAGCGGCGCGCAGCAGTATCTCGCGCAGTTGCGTCAGGTCGCGCCGAACTATCCGAATATCGACGAACTCGGCCGGCGTCTCGGCGAGACCAGTTCGCGCGATCAGACCGTGAACGACGCGCGGCGTCTCGCGCAAAGCGGACAGAGCGCGTCGGCGGTGCAGGAATACAAGCGCGCGATCGACGGCAAGCCCGCGACGCCCGCGTTGCAACTCGAGTACTACCAGGCGCTCGCCGCCACGCCGCAAGGCTGGGACGAAGCGCGCCGCGGCCTCGAACAACTGGCGCGTCAGAATCCGGACGATCCGCGCTATCAGCTCGCGTATGCGCAGCATCTGACGTATCGCGATGCCACGCGGCGCGACGGCATCGCGCGGCTCGCGAAGCTGTCGGGCGACAGCGCGGTCGGCGCGGACGCGAAAAAAAGCTGGCGGCAGGCGCTTCTGTGGCTCGGCGCGCGGGCATCGGATGCGCCGCTTTATCAGGCGTATCTGCAAGCCTCGCCGGACGACGCCGCCGTGCAGGCCCGCTTCGATTCGATGGTGCAGCAGGACAAGGCCGCGCGCGAACGCTCGCAGGCCGACGCCGCCGTCGATGCGCGCGGCCGCACCGTCGCGGAAGGTTTCGCCGCGCTGGATCACGGCGATCTGGCGGCGGCGCGCGCGCGCTTTTCGTCGGTGCTCGCGAGCAATCCTAACGACGCGGATGCGCTTGGCGGCATGGGCGTCGCGGCGCTGAAGCACGAGCGTTTCGCGGAGGCCCGCACGTATCTCGAACGCGCGTCGCGGGCCGGCAACCCGGCGCGCTGGAAAGACGCGCTCACGAGCGCGACGTACTGGACTTATACGAGCGATGCCATCGGCGCGCGCAGCAACGGCCAGATTGCGCAGGCGAAGGCGCTTTTCGAACGCGCCATCGCGATCGATCCGTCCGATGTCACGGCGCAAGTGCTGCTCGGCGAAATGCTGCTCGCCAACGGCGATCCGCGCGGCGCGGAAGCCGCGTATCGCATGGCGCTGCGCCGTCAGGCCGACAATCCGGATGCGATCCGCGGGCTCGTCGGCGCGCTCGCCGCGCAGGGCCGCGGCGACGAGGCGCTCGCCTTCGCCAACAAGCTCAACACGGAGCAGCAGGCGAAAGCCGGCGGCATCAACACGCTGCGCGGCCAGGCGCAGGCCGCGCAGGCGCGCGCCGCCGAAGCACGCGGCGATCTCGGCGCGGCGCGCAGTCTCTTCGAAGACGCGCTGCTCAACATGCCGGACGATCCGTGGCTGCGGCTGGACCTCGCGCGCATCTACGTCCGTCAGGGCGCGGTGGGCAATGCGCGCAGCATGATGGACGGCCTGCTCGCGACGCATCCCGACATGACCGACGCGCTGTACGCGAGCGCGCTCCTTTCCGCCGAAACGCAGGACTGGTCGGCCGGTCTCGCGCAACTGGACCGCGTTCCGCAGGCGAAGCGCACGTCCGCGATGACGGCGTTGCAGCATCGCTTGTGGGTGCATCAGCAGGCGGAACTCGCGACGCGCGCCGCCGCTGCCGGCCAGAACCCGCAGGCGTTCGCGATCCTGCGCCGCGCCGAGCCGGTCGCGTCGGGCAACGCGGAACTCATGGGCGCCATCGCCTCGGCGTATGTGAATGCGGGCGATCCGGCGCGCGCGCTGTCGCTGATTCGCGGCGCGGTCGCCAATGCGCCGAACGATGTCGGCTTGCAACTGCAATACGCGGGCATTCTCTCCGCGACGCATCAGGATGCCGAACTCGGCTCCGTCATGCGGCGTCTTTCCTCGACGCAGCTCACCACGCAGCAGCGTCGCGACTTCGACAATCTGAACGTGGGAATCGTGATCGCGCAGGCGGATGCGGTGCGCAAGCAAGGCGACCTCGCCGCCGCTTACGACGTGATCTCGCCGTGGCTCGCCGCGATGCCCGACAACGCCGACCTGCAGGCGGCGCTCGGCCGCATGTACACCTCGGCGGGCGATGACCGCAACGCGTTGTCGTGTTACCGCGCGGCGCTCTCGCGCCGTCCCGACGACGTGGGTTTGCAGACGGCGGCGATGTCGGCGGCGAGCGGCGTGCGCGATTTCAAGCTGGCCGAATCGCTCGCGAAGCAGGCCTACGAGGCCGCGCCGAACGATCCGGGCGTGCTCGCGGGCATCGGCCGGATGTATCGCGCAGAAGGCAAGCTGGACCTCGCCGCGCAGTTCCTGCAACGCTCGCTCGTCGCCGCGAATACGCCTGCGATGGCGAACGCGTCCGGGCAAAGCAACCGCGTGCCGCGCGACTGGCAAAGCGCAATGCAACGCATCGCTTCGATGCCGCTGCCGGGCACCAATCCGTTCGAAGGCAAGACCGCGGTCGATACGGCCGCGGCGTCGCCTTCATCGTCGAGTGTGAATAATGCGGGCGCGTATCGGCCCGTCACCCTACCGAACAATCAGCAAGCCGTGCCGTCCTATCCGCCACCTAGTCTGCCTGGTGCAGCGCCTTATTCTGTGCCTTATTCCGCTCCCTATTCGGCTCCGTCGATGGCTCCCGGCGCGCCGCGCGCGGCGGCGAGCGGCGGTTACGGCGGTGTGGCGGATGGGACGGGGCAAGCGGGCGGGCGGGCTGTGCGGGGCGGCTATGCTCCCGATGCTTATCGATCGGTGCAGACGGGCGGCTACGGCGGCGCTTCTGACGGCACGGAGCAATCAGGCAGTCGGCGCGAACTTGGCGGCTATGGTGGCGACGCTTTCGGGTCGGCGCAATCGGGCGGTTATGGCGGCGCTGCCGATGCAACGGCGCGAGCCGGCGGTCCGCGCGAGTTCGGCGGCTATGGTGGCGATGCCTATGGGTCGGCGCAATCAGGCAGTCACCTTTCGCCTCGCGCACGAGCCGATGGCGCAGCGCCATCCGTCGCTTACCCCGCGCCGGCTCGTGCCTATAGCTACGGATCGGACAGCTACCGTCCGGCGCAACGCGGCGGTTATGCCGCGCCGCCGGCACCGGCTTACGCCAGCGGCTACGGTCCCGACACGTACGGCGCGGCGCAATCGGGCGCGCCGCTTCAGCCGTATCCCGGACAGGATGCGAACGGTTATCCCGCGCAGGGCTATCAGCCGTATCCGCAACAGCAGCCGTATGCGCAGCAGGCTCCGGCTTACCCGCCGGCATCCGATGGTGACGACAGCTCGCCCTGGCCGATGTCGCCCGCCGCCCGCGATGCGCAAGCCAACGCCTACGCACCGCAACCCGCGGCGAGCGCGCCGGCCGGCAAACGTACGGCAACGCGCAAGAGCGCAGCGCAGAAGGCGCGTTCGGCTGATTCGTATGCGTACGGGCAGCAGGATTATCAACAGCAGCCGTACCAGCAGCAGTCGTATGCGCAGCAAGGGTACGCACAGCAGCCGTACGCGCAGCAACCGTATCCGCAGCAGCCGTATGCACAGCAGCCGTATGCGCAGCAGGCGTATCCGCAGCAGGCCCATACACAGCAGCCGTATCCGCAGCAGCGGTACCCGCAACAACAATACGCGCCGCAGCCCTACATTCCGCAGCCGCCCGCCGGCTACGCGCAGCCCTACTACTCGACGCAGCCGCAAGGCGCGCAGCGCGCGGCGACGGCGGCATCGATGAGTACATCGGGCTTGCCGGCGCCGGCCGCAAATCCTCAAATCGTTGGCGTCGCGGAAGAACTGGCGGCGATCAACCGCGAGCAGGCCAGCACCATCACGGGCGGCGTGCTGTTTCGCAATCGCGATGGCGAGAACGGCCTGTCGAATCTCACCGACATCGAAGCGCCGATCGAAGGCCGCATCAAGGCGGGCAACGGCCATATCGTGCTGCGCGCCACGCCCGTCACGCTCGATGCCGGCACCGCGAGCGGCACCAACAACACGCTCGCGCGATTCGGCGCGGGCGCGAGCAACAATCCGGCAAGCCTGACCAACGACTTCGGCTCGCAGACGGCGACGGGCGTCGGCCTGTCCGTCGGCTATGAAAACCGCAACATCCAGGCCGATGTCGGCACGACGCCGCTCGGGTTTCGCGAAACCAACGTCGTCGGCGGACTGCAATATCAGAACGCCATCACGGACAAGGTGTCGTACTCGCTCGCCATCGCGCGACGCGCCGTCACCGACAGCCTGCTGTCCTACGCCGGCGCGCGCGATGCAGGCGCGGGCCTCGAATGGGGCGGCGTCACTTCGAGCGGCGCGCGCGCCGCGCTCGGCTGGGACGACAGCACGAACGGCGTCTACGTGAACGCGGCGTACCAGTTCCTCGACGGCAAGCACGTCGCAACGAACAACGCGGTGAAGGGCGGCGGCGGCATTTATACGCGTCTCATCAAGGATGCGGATCAGACGCTCACCGTGGGCGCGAACACCACGCTGATGCACTACGACAAGAACCTCTCGTACTTCACGTACGGCCAGGGCGGTTACTTCAGCCCGCAGCAGTACGTGATCCTGAATTTTCCGGTCGAATACATGGGACGGCTCGGGATGTTCAGCTACGACGTGAAGGGATCGATCGGCGTGCAGCATTACCGGCAGGATGCGTCGAACTACTTCCCGACTGACAGCACGCGTCAGTCCGCAGCCGCGAGTTCCCCGCTCAGTCCGGACGCGGGCGCGGTCTACCCGGGGTCGAGCAAGACGGGCGTTTCATACTCGCTCAACGCGACCGGCGAATACCAACTCGCGCCGCAGCTCGCGTTCGGCGCGACGGCATCGTTCGGCAACGCGTATCAGTATCGCGAATGGCTCGCCGCCGTGTATGTGCGCTATAGCTTCACGCGCCAAGGCAGCGTGCAGGCGGTGTTTCCGCCGCAGGCGTTCAGTTCGCCGTATTTGTCGCTGGCGAATTGAGGCGGTGCAGCGACGCGCGGGAGAGCGGTTGACGCGGGTGCTCCCCGCCCCCGCTATTCCACTTCCCCGTCGTCGCTGTCCGCGGTCTTCGCATCGCGCTCATGGCTCATCGCAGCGTTCGCGAGCGTCGCCGCCACGGCCGGCGCTTTCTCCTTCCGCTCGCTATAGCGGTCCGTCAGGTACTCGGAGCGGTCGCGCACGAGCAGCGTGAACTTGTACAGCTCCTCCATCACATCGACGACGCGGTCATAGTACGACGACGGCTTCATGCGCCCGTTCGCATCGAATTCCTGATACGCCTTCGCCACCGACGACTGGTTCGGGATCGTCACCATGCGCATCCAGCGGCCGAGCACGCGCAGCGCGTTGACCGCATTGAACGACTGCGATCCGCCGCAGACCTGCATCACGGCGAGCGTGCGGCCCTGCGTCGGACGAACGCCGCCGAGTTCGAGCGGCAGCCAGTCGATCTGATTCTTGAACACGGCGGTCAGCGTGCCGTGGCGCTCCGGACTGCACCAGACTTGTCCCTCGGACCACTCCGACAGCTTGCGAAGCTCGACGACCTTCGGATGATCGGCCGGAACGCTGTCGGCGATCGGCAGGTCATGTGGATCGAAGACCTTCGTTTCAGCGCCGAAGTGCCGGAGAATGCGCTCGGCTTCGAGCGTCAACAAGCGGCTGTACGACGTGGGACGCAGCGAGCCATAGAGCAGCAGGATGCGCGGCGCGTGCGTCGAGACGGCGCGCGGCGCGAGCTTGTCGATGTCCGGCGTGTCGAGTAAGGGCAGCGTGACGTTGGGTAGATCGGAAGACATCAGCGCGTGCTCCGGCCGTTATAGTTAGTGGTACTCATCTATTTTTCCTCGGTGTGAGCGCTGCGTTCAATTGTGAAGGCCTGTTCATGCCTTGTCGCGCAGACAGGTGAGCGATGCGTGAGGCAAGCAGTCCGCGCCCGCGCAACAGTTCTCGGTGAGAAAGCCGATGAGGCCGTTCATCGCATCGAAATTGGCGGAGTAGAAAATGAATCTGCCCGACTGTCTCGCCTTGACGAGTTCCGCGTGCGACAGGTCCTTCAGATGGAAAGAAAGGCTCGAAGGCGATAAGCCGAGCTGCTGTGCGATGTCACCCGCCGGCAAGCCTTCGGGCCCGGCCGCGACGAGCGCGCGAAAGATCGCAAGCCGCGATTCATGTGCGAGGGCGCTGAGCGCGCGAACAGCGAGATTCGAATCCATGACCGCGATATTAGGCCCTCCGCGCGGTCATTTCAAGATTCCTTGAAATGACATCATTCAGAGATGCGCTTGAAGCTCGCGTAGTAATCGTCGGTGTAATAGCACTCGCTCGTCTGTCTTCGGGCGCCGCCGCATACGATGCGCCGTTGCCCGCGATCCGTCGAACCCGGCGTGCGGACAGTGTAGGCGTGGTAGTAGCCGCGCGGCTGCTGCGGCAACAACCCCGCGCTATTGCGAAACAGGACGCCGTCGTCCCGATACGGAAAAGGGCCGCCCGCCTTGATTAGACGCAGTGTGTCGGCAGCTTCGCCCGGCAACTGCGCCCGGGCGACGGAAGGTAACGCACCGCGCTCTTGCGCGCCCGAAGCGGCCGAGATACCACTGGCCGCGCTCGCCTGCGCCGGCGTTTGACTCGCGGCTGCGCCCGCTTCCTGATTCGCGTCCTTCGAGCCGCTCTTGTTGCATCCGCAAAGCACCGCGCTCAAGGCGAACAAGCAGGGGTAGATCCATGCGCGCTTGACCAAGCCGTTGTCTCCGGTTGACTTGCATTCGACCATCGCGAACGGTTCAAGCATATCGCGAGCGACGAGGGGCATCAATGCGAGGCGCGGATTTGTTTCAGCGCTCATCGTCCTGCGGAATCGTCGCGGCATACGAAGAAATTCGCGATACGCTGGCACAATCGACGAGACAACAAAGGAGCGAGACGATGCTGTCGAAACAAACCAGTTACGAAGCCGCGGTCGATAGCTTTCGCTGGGCCATTCCCGAGCATTACAACATCGGCGTGGACGTCTGCGACAAATGGGCCGCCTCCCGTCCCGACGACACCGCGTTGATCCACGAACATCGCGACGGCAGCATCGAACGGATGACCTTCGCGGAGTTGCGAAGCCAGAGCAATCGCGCCGCCAACTGCTTTCGGGCGCATGGCATCGTGCAAGGCAGCCGGCTCGCGATCCTGATCGCGCAATCGCCGCAGACGGCCATCGCGCATATCGCCGCGTTCAAACTCGGCGCGATCTCGGTGCCGCTCTTCGCGCTCTTCGGCGAGGAAGCGCTCGAGTTTCGCCTGCGCGACAGCGGAGCCAGCGTGCTCGTGACCGATGCCGCGGGCGCGCGAAAGATCGCAGGCATCCGTGACCGCTTGCCCGCGCTGCGCACGGTCTTCGTGACAGGCGCGCAGCCCGAAGCGAGCGGCGCAATCGAAAACTTCGACACGGCGCTCGCCGCGCAGATCGACACATTCGATCCCGTGGCGACAAGAGCCGATGACCCCGCCGTCATCATCTATACGTCCGGCACCACCGGCAAGCCGAAGGGCGCGTTGCATGCGCAGCGCGTGCTGCTCGGCCATTTGCCGGGCGTCGAGATGTCGCATGGCGGGTCGATCAGCCAGACCGACACGTTCTGGACGCCCGCGGACTGGGCATGGATCGGCGGTCTGCTCGATGTTCTTCTGCCTGCGCTGCACCACGGCGCGACCGTTGTCTCGCATCGCTTCGACAAGTTCAGTGCAAGCGCGGCGTTCGATCTGATGAGCCGCCACAACGTGACGCACGTATTCCTGCCGCCGACGGCGCTCAAGATGCTGCGCACCGAAAAGTCGCCGCGCGAGCGATGGAATTTGCGGCTGCGCTCCGTCGCAAGCGGAGGCGAATCCTTAGGCACCGAGCTTCTGACCTGGGGCCGCGAAGCACTCGGCATCACCATCAACGAGTTCTACGGGCAGACCGAATGCAACATGGTCGTCTCCTCATGCGGCAACTGGTTTCCGGCCCGGCCCGGCGCAATCGGACGCGCGGCGCCGGGGCATGACGTGCGCGTGGTGAACGACCACGGCGTCGTGCAGCCGGTGGATGACATCGGCAACATCGCGATCAAAGCGCCGGACCCCGTCATGTTCCTGGGCTACTGGAACAATCCTGCGGCGACAGCCGAGAAATTCGCGGGCGATTACCTGCTCACGGGCGATCTGGGCCGCATGGACAGCGACGGTTTCATCCACTACGTGGGCCGCAACGACGACGTCATCACGAGCGCGGGCTATCGCATCGGGCCGGGACCGATCGAAGATTGCTTGCTGGGGCATCCCGCCGTTCGGCTCGTGGCGGTCGTCGGCGTGCCGGATGCCGAGCGCACCGAGATCGTCAAAGCGTGCGTCGTTCTGAGCGACGGTTTCTCGCCCAGCGACGAACTGACTCGCGATCTGCAGGACCATGTGCGCACGCGTCTCGCGGCGCACGAATATCCACGCTTGATCGAATATCGTGAATCGCTCCCGATGACATCGACCGGAAAGCTCATCCGGCGCGAGTTGAGAAGCAGCTAGCGGTTGACGCGACGAGGACGGCACGATGCATCGGCGTCGGCGCTCCGCTAAGCGCGCCGCTTGCCGCGCGCAGCCGCCTTGGCTTGCGGCGAAAGCCAGGCCGGTTCCGCGAGATGCGCAGCAAGAAAATCGGACAGCGCCGTCACTCTCGCCGGACGCGCCCGCGCCGATGGCGTGACGAAGTACAGCCCACCTCGGGTCAGGTGCCAGTCGGTCAGAATAGCTTCCAGCCGCCCGTCGGCGAGGTATTCGCCTGCGATGAACTCGGGCAGTTCCGCAATGGCGAGTCCATCGAGCAAAGTGGGCAGTAGCGCATCCGAATTCGTGACGCGCAAGGGGCCGACGGGCGTGACCGGTTCCTCGTCGCCGGCGTCGTTCACGAAGCGCCAGACTTCGGTGCCCGCGCGGTAGGCATACGAGAGGCACGGCCGGCCGATCAGGTCGCGCGGATGCGTCGGCCGGCCGAATCGTTCGATGTATTCCGGCGATGCGACGAGCAACTGCGAGACCGCGCACAGCCGCCTTGCGACGAGCGAGGAATCGGGCAACGCGGCGATTCTGAGCGCCGCATCGAAGCCCTGCGCGACGATATCGACCGTCGCATCCGACAAATGCAGGTCCAGCGATATGTCCGGAAACGCGCGCAGGAACTCGGGCAGCAACGGCGCGAGCCAGCGCACGCCGAACGACATGGGCACGGCCACGCGAATGAGCCCGCGCGGCTGCACCGACATCTCTCTCGCGGCGTTCTCGGCCTCCTCGGCTTGCCGATAGATGTCGCCCGCTCTCTCCGCGATGGTGCCGCCGAATTCCGTCAGCGCGAGCTGGCGCGACGTTCGGTTGAAAAGCCGCGCCCCGAGCCGCTCCTCGAGCCTCGCCACGCCGCGCGAGACCGTGGCGACGGACACGCCCATCGCCCGCGCCGCCGCCGCGAACGAGCCCTCCTCGGCCACCTTCGCGAACATCGCCAGCCCTTCGAAATCGGGGAGCTTCGTCATTTCATTCCTGCAATGATGGTTTGCAGGCCAGTCTATTTCGAAACGACGCAGGCGTCGATATTCTCCTCACATCGTTCAACGAAAATGGATAGGGAAAGAATCATGGCACGCAAGCTCGAAGGCAAGATCGCTCTCGTTACCGGCGCAACCAGCGGCATCGGCCTCGCCACCGCCAAACGCTTTGCCGCCGAAGGCGCCCACGTCTATATCACCGGCCGCCGTCAGGCGGAACTCGACGCGGCAGTCGCCGCGATCGACAACGCCACGGGCGTTCGCGTCGATTCGTCGAAGCTGGATCAGCTCGACGCACTGTATGAGCAGATTCGCGGCGAAAAAGGCCGGCTCGACGTGCTGTTCGCCAACGCAGGCGGCGGCTCGATGTTGCCGCTCGGCGAGATCACCGAGGAGCACTATCACGACACATTCGACCGCAACGTGAAGGGCACGCTCTTCACGGTGCAGAAGGCGCTGCCGTTGTTGTCGAAGGGCGCATCGGTGATTCTGACCGGCTCGACCGCAGGCACCGAAGGCACGGCGGCATTCAGCGTCTATTCGGCGTCGAAGGCGGCGATCCGCAACTTCGCCCGCAGCTGGATTCTCGACCTGAAGGACCGCGGTATCCGCGTGAACACCATCAGCCCCGGCGCGACGAAGACGCCCGGCCTCGTCGACCTCGCGGGTCCGGATGCCGCGCAGCAGCAAGGCTTGCTGGACTATCTGGCGTCGCGCATCCCGATGGGCCGCGTCGGTGACCCGAACGAAATCGCTGCGGCTGCGCTCTTCCTCGCGTCGGACGATGCGAGCTTCGTCAACGGCGCCGAACTCTTCGTCGACGGCGGACAGGCGCAAGTGTGAGTGTGAGCGAGCGCGACGGGGCCGCCGTCGCGCTTCGCTCTCCACGAGTCGCTATCACTTCTCCAGCGCGTGAAGCAGCCGCGTCAGGTTCTGCGGCTGGATGCGTATGATCCCGCCACGAGGACTGTCGATGTCGGCAATCAACGTGAGGGACAAGGAAATGGTCACGGGAAGAATCGTCATGAGCAGCACCGTGCGGCGCTTGCCTTTCGCGCCATAGCCCTGAACGGCGCATCCGAGAAGCGCGATCAGGATCATCAGGACCCATACGCCTAGCGGAATATGATTGATTCTGGCGGCTTCCGAATAGTCTTGCGAGTTGAGCGCGTCGTTCATGCCCGCCACCACGAGCGACCCGATAGGCGTCGGCTGAGCCTTCGCGACCTGCGCTGCCAGTTGCCACAACTCGGACTGAACCGCCGCCGTTTCGGCATCGAGGCGGCTGCGCGCGTCGCGGTCACGCGTCTGGAATTCGGTCAGGCGCAAGCGTGCATAACGGATTAATGCAGCCCTCATCATGGCGCCGATATGCGGATCGGCCAAATCGGCTCGCACGTATTCAGTGCCGATCGCATTCGCCTCGGCTTCTTCGAGCGTCTTTCGCTGGTCATAGCGGCTGACCGCCATCGACATACTGAAACCGATGAGCAAGGCCAATAAAGTGAGCGTCGCGCCCTGTACGATATTGAAATCATCGCGTTCATCTTCGCGCAGCGGCGCAATGCGGCGAAGAACGAATACACCCAACGCGATCGAGACGATAAATACGGCCAGCAAAACGACAAAGAGTATTGCGGGGTGATCGACGAGTGACGCCATGCAATCTCTCCGTTCGGTCTTTATCGTGTCACTCGACATCGCGTGAATATCGCTTGAAAGCTAGTTATAGGCGTGAATTCGCGTGCATGCCAGAAGACGCTCGCGGAGAACGGCGCCCTTTCCATGGTTTGGAGTTCGCGTATCGCGAACAGCGCGCGACGCTTGCGGCGCAGCCGAAACGGCGGCGTTAATCAGCGTCTACAGTCGAACGACCGCATCGCCTGATGAATGAACAAACGCCGGCGTCGCCTCAGGCAATCTGGCGACACCGGCGCATGGAGGCTAATGCCACTTCGCGTTCTTATGACGCCTGCGGCCGACGGCGTCCCATAGCTTCCTGGCTTGCTTTTGCACGGAGCCTGAATGATCCTCGTGATGAGGCTCCGCGTCTCCGGCGTGACCGACCGTGACGCCCCGCCTGGCGCGCCTGAACAGTTCGACGAATTTCATCGCGACCTCCTTTCGCGGCAAAGACACCGCAAATAAAGTGTACTCGGCTGCGAATGGCTTTGAAATGCGTGAACACGCGGTATCGGCCGACCGTGACTTCAAGTCAAAAAGAGCGATGCGCTACTATCACGCGTGGCGCATGACGTTGCGCCTCACGCTCGCGCATGCAGCGCACGATGCTGTCCTTTCACGAACGCCCGTACACATTCAGGGGAAGCCAGTCGATGCGACGTGTCGTCTTCAATCAAAAGGGTGGCGTAGGCAAGTCCACTATCGTCTGTAATCTGGCGGCGATCAGCGCCTCGCGCGGTTTGCGCACGCTCGTCGTCGATCTGGATCCGCAAGGCAACGCGAGCCAGTATCTGCTCGGCGCCGCGGCGCACGACGCGCATCCGAATCTCGCGAGCTTCTTCGAATCGGCGCTGAGTTACAGCTTTCGCGAGCCCGCGTTCGACTCGTTCATTCATGCGACGCCGTTCGAGAATCTGGATATCGTGCCGTCGCATCCCAGTCTCGACACGCTGCAAAGCAAGCTGGAATCGCGCTACAAGATTTACAAGCTGCGCGACGCGCTCAAGGGTCTCTCGAATTACGACGCCGTTTATATCGACACGCCGCCCGCGCTCAATTTCTTCACGCGCTCGGCGCTGATTGCGGTCGAACGCTGTCTCGTTCCGTTCGATTGCGACGACTTCTCGCGTCGCGCGCTGTATTCCGTGCTGGAAAACGTGCAGGAAATCCGCCACGACCACAATCCCGATCTGAAGGTCGAAGGCATCGTCATTAACCAGTTTCAGCCGCGCGCCAGTCTGCCGCAAAAGCTCGTCGATGAACTGCGCGCCGAAGATCTGCCCGTGCTCGCGTCGCACATTTCGTCGTCGGTGAAGATTCGCGAGAGCCATCAGCACGCGCGGCCGATGATCTACCTCGAACCGCGCCACAAGCTCGCGCAGGAATACGTCGCGCTGCACGACGAACTGAACGGCTGACGCGCAAGCGGCAGCCGCAGGCTCACGCGGTATGCGGCACCGCCCCGGCGTCTTGCGTGACGACCGATGCAACATTGCCTTCCGCACCGCTTCCCACGATAGAGAGCCCAAAAACCTGCTCGGGCGCGACGGGCTTGCTCAACAGATAGCCCTGCACGAAATCGCATTGCGCGTCGCGCAGCAGCCGCAACTGCGGCGGATACTCCACGCCCTCGGCGGTCGCGGTCAGGCCGAGCGCATGCGAAAGCTGAATGATGCCGCGCACGATCTTGTGAATGGCGAAGTCGCTCTCCAGCCGCGCGATGAACGAGCGGTCGATCTTGAGCGTATCGGGCGAGAAATCCGCGAGGTAACGCAAGCTCGAATAGCCGGTCCCGAAATCGTCGATGGCGATGCGCACGCCCAGTTCCTTCAGCGCCCGCAGCGTGCGTTGCGCGAGCTCGGGATTCTCCATTAATGCGCTCTCGGTCAGTTCGAGCTGGAGACTCGACGCCGGCAGCCCGTGCCGTCGCAGCGCGGTATTGACGACATCGACGATCGCCGCGTCGCGCAACTGACGCGCGGACACGTTGACCGACACGCCGAGCCCCTGCGCGCCGCTTTGGCGCCATTGCGCAAGCTGCCGCAACGCCTCGTCCATCACCCACGCGCCGACCTCGTTGATAAAGCCGCTTTCTTCGAGGATTGGAATGAACACGTCGGGCGGCACGAGCCCGTGCGCGGGATGCCGCCAGCGGATCAGCGCCTCGACGCTGCACATTTCGAGCGAATGTGGCTGATAAATCGGCTGGTAATGCAGCACGAACTGCTTGGCGGCGAGCGCAGCGGGCACGTCGCGCTCCAGCCTGAAATCGACGATCCGCCCCGTCGCGACCTGATCGGCGAACCGGAAACCGTTGCGCCCGGCTTTCTTGGCCGCATACATCGCAATGTCGGCGCTCGTCAGCAGCGTCTCGTGGTCCGCGCCGTTCTCCGGGAACACCGAAATGCCGATGGATGCCGTGACGAAGGTGCCCGCGGGCGTCGGCTCGCCCGTCTGCCGCAACGCGCCGAGAATGCTTTTCGCGATGCCGGCGAGATGATCCTTGTCTTGCGCGTCGTCGATCAGCACGGCGAACTCGTCGCCGCCGAGCCGCGCGAGGAAAGCGCCCGCCGGCAGCGACGCCTGAATGTCCTCGCTCAGCGATTTCAGCAGCCGGTCGGCCGCCGTATGACCGAGCGTATCGTTGAGCACCTTGAAGCGGTCCAGATCCACGAACATCAACGCGAAGCTCGTGTCCTGCCGGCAACGCTCCTCGATGCCGCGCACCAGCGCGGCGCGGTTGGCGAGCCCGGTAAGCGAATCGGTGTAGGCGAGCCGATCCAGTTCGACGAGCCGCTCCTGCTCCGCCGTAACGTCCTCCGTCACGCCGATCACGCGCGCGACTTTGCCGGCTGCGTCGAGAATCGGATACGCGGTGCTCTGAACCCAGCGGATCGCGCCGCCGTTCGCGCGAATGCGGTACTGCGTGCGCCCACCGACCGATGTCTCGGCGATCCGCTGCATCGCCGCCTGAACAATCGGCCGGTCCTCGGGCAGCACGACGTCCATCCAGGCTTCCGGGCGCTCGCGCAGCGTCGACGCCGAGAGGCCGAACACGGACGCGCAGCCCGCGCTGATGTGATGGAAATAGCTGAAGTCCGCGCTGTACGAGTAGAAACAAAGCCCGATATGCGCTTCCATTTCGGACATGAGGGCTTCTTTCGCCCGCAAGTCAGCGGCGAGTTCGGCTTCCTTCGTCACGTCGAGCGACGCGCACAGCACGCCGTAGATGCCCCCGCCGCTCCTTTCGACCGGTATGAGCCGCGATTGCCAGACCTTCGGCTCGCCGGCGGTCGTCGGGCACGTCCCCGTGAACGATGTCCGCGATCCTTGCAGCGCGCCTTCGAAGGCGTCGCGCGCGGCGATTGCCTCGCTGCCGCTCCAGAAGTCGAGCCAATCGGCGCCGGCCAATTGATCCGGGCCGGCCGCGCGCATGAGTTCGGCGCCGTACTCGGAGATGCGGAGCAGGCGGCCATTCGGGTCGAGCAGCTTCAGACATTCGCGATTGGCATCGAGCAGCGCCTTGACGAGCGCCACGGTCGCGTCATGGCGCGCGGTCGTGCCGAGCGCGCGGCGCAAGGCGAGCGTGCCGACGACGACGGCGGCCACCGCCCCGACGCACATCGCGCCGAGCGCCGAGACGGACGCAAGCGACAGATGGACGAGCGCATACGCGCCCACGGCCGCAAGAAGAGGCGCGACGGCGTCACGCCAGGAGACGCCCGCGTGCTTCGCGCAGGCATGCAGGAAGAACGACAGGAAACCCTGGTTCTGCGCGGAGCCTTGGTTCGTTCGCGGCGCGCCGGTGGAGCCAGGGGCAGTTTGATGAGACATTGGCGTCACGAAGCGAGGGCGTGAATGTACGAGCGACTGACGAGGCCGCGATAGAGAGGACTTAGCTCTTGTTTACGTCTGGCCGCGAAAATGCTTTAGCGCGGTGCGCTCCGCTCGTCTTCGGGGCGAGAAGATTTCGAACCGCCGGGCTTGTGCATCGCGGCGAGGGTCTCTATAATGCGCGGCTCCACAGGCTCGTAGCTCAGCTGGTTAGAGCACCACCTTGACATGGTGGGGGTCGTTGGTTCGAGTCCAATCGAGCCTACCAACGCATCTGCATCAAACAAAAACGCCGCGTTCATCGCGGCGTTTTTGTTTTCTCGCTTCGTTTGATCATTCATCCGTCAATCGAAACGCTAGTCCCACATGTTCCGGAACGCCACGGCGGCAATCACGGGCACCGTGAGCACGAGCGGAATCGCGAAGTACGGCACTTCCAGATCCACCGTCCAGCTATAAACCAGCCAGCCGACGCCGAGCACGAGCGTGGCAATCCCGACCAGTGCAGACAGCACATTGAGCGATCGCTTTGACAGGCGCCTGCGAGGCGCTTCCTTACTCGAAGTCGGTTCCATGATTCACAGGCTGCTATGCGCGCGAGGCGGGTACTTCTGATTTTATACCGTCCACGGTCGCGCGGCGGTGGCACCGAACGGCTCCGAAGGGTTGGAGCCGGGACGAGGCTTGCCCGCCGCAACGGACATCAAGAAGCGGCCGACTGCCCGCGCCCTGCCCGCGCGTTGGCTGCGGCGGAATGGCGGCGCGCCGCGCGCTTGCGCATCCAGATGATGAGGCCCGTGGCGCTCAACACCGCCACCGCGATCCCGACCGCGCTGATCGCGATGCGTCCCGCCACGCCGATGATGCGCCCCGAATGCAGCGGAAACTGCGCCTGCATGAAGATGTCGCCTGCAGAGCCGCGCCCCGGTATCGACGAGCCCGCGAGCGTGCCTGTGGTGCCGTTGTAGTAGAGCCAGGCGTTGCCGAGCCCGCCGTCGCCGTGGTCCTGTCCCGGCGCGAAGAAGCCGACGCCGTACGCTTCGAGCGTCGGCACGTAGTACAGCGCGCCCATCGGCGCGGCGATGTGCTCGCGCTTCGCGTCGCTCGCAGCGGCGGCCAGAATCTGCTCGCGCGTCGCGGGGGCGCGTCCCGCCGGACCCGCACGCACGAGCGCGGTGTTTTTGGCGAACGACGGCGAGAGCGTCGAGAACAGCGAGACCACCGGACGAACGACAGGATCGCTCAGATTCATCGAAACGGACGTGAGCGCGACCATCACGAGCAGCGCCCAGATCCACACGCCGCCGGAGCGATGCAGGTCGAACGTCAGCGCGTATCCGCCGCGCCTGAAACGAAACGCGAGCGACTTGCGCCACGCCTTCACGCTCGGAAACGACAGCACGAGCGCAATGCCGCTATCGAAGAACCACACGATGCCGACGATGCCGAGCAGCCACGTGCCGATATCGAAGCCGCCCACGACCGGCAAATGCAGCGTGTAGTGCAGCTTGTAGAGGAACGGCATCAGGTCGATGCGCGCCAGCGACACCGCGCCCCACATCCGTCGCCCTTGCACCGCGCCCGTCGCGGGATCGACGGCGATCTGGTTGAAATCGATGGCATACGGCGCAGCGGTCGACGGATTCGTGCGCGGCACGACCATCAGCTGCGCCGTGCGGCCCGGCTCGACGCCGAGCGGCAGATACGTCACCTGAATGCGCGGATCGGCGGCCTCCACGCGCCGAGCCAGTTCGAGCGGCGCAAGCGGCGCGGCCCGAGTTTGCGCATGGAAGAAGGCGGGGTTGAGCCAAGCGTCGATTTCGTGATCCCACGCGATGATGGCGCCGGTCAACCCCGAGACGAACAGAAACAGCGCGGTCGCCACGCCGAACCAGCGATGCAGCCGCACGAGCACGCGCCTCATGCGGACGGCGCCTCGATAACGGATGAGCGTGTGGCTTCGGGCATGGCTCGCGCGTGAGTAAATAGGAATTGTTCGCAATTGTAGCGGCGATGTGATGGCCGGGCAAGCCTTCAACGTCACGACAGCGCATGACATCTCGCGACACAAGTTGCGCGTGGTTTTTAACGAGGTCCATCGCTACAGTGCGCACATGCCTAACCACTCACGGCGTAAATCATGGAAGCGATCGGAAAGTTATCGGTGTATGTGCTCGTCATCGTGCTTGCGGCGTCGATGATCGAAGCAGTCTGGCTGAGCCGCAAACACAAGGGCACCGACAAGGCCTTCGCCTGGCACGAGGTGTGGATCTCGCTCGCCGATCTGGTCGGCCGCAAGCTGCTCGCCTTCGTGCCGCTCTCGCTCGCCACGCCGTTCTTCGCGTTCGCGTGGCAGCACCGCATTCACACGGTCACGAGCAACACGCCGCTGACCGTCTTCCTGCTCTTCATCGGCATGGAGTTCTGCTATTACTGGTATCACCGCGCGTCGCACACGGTGCGCTTCTTTTGGGCGACGCATGCGGTCCATCATTCGCCGAACCAGTTGACGCTTTCATCGGCGTATCGGCTCGGCTGGACCTCGAAGATCACCGGCGCAGCGCTGTTCTTCACGCCGCTCGTGTGGTTCGGCCTCAAGCCGGAAGTGGTGCTCGCCGCGCTCTCGATCAACCTGCTCTACCAGTTCTGGCTGCACGCCACCTGGATCCCGAAGCTCGGCTGGCTGGAATATGTGTTCAACACGCCGTCTGCGCACCGCGTGCATCATGCATCGAACGCGGCGTATCTCGATGCGAACTTCGGAGGCGTGCTGGTCATCTTCGACCGGCTGTTCGGCACGTATGTCGAGGAACGCGCCGACGAGCCGTGCCGCTACGGCCTCACGACGCCCACCACGTCGCGCAATCCGGTCGTCGTTCAGATGGAGCACTGGGTGAGCCTCACGAAAGACGTATTTCACGCGAAGAGCATCTCTCAGGCGATCGGCTTTCTGCTTCGCCCGCCCGGCTGGCGTCCCGACGGCGAAGGGGAGACGACCGAAGCATTGCAGAAGCGCGCGAGAGGCGCCGGCAAGGCGATAGAGGCATCCTGAGTAAGCGACGCTATAGAAGCACGAAGGCGAATCCACGGCGCGCCTTCGTGCTTCGTGCAATCAGAACGTGACGGTCTGATTAATGACTTGCTGGCCGTTCACCGTGATGACGGACGTGGCCGTGCCGGTCTGCGTGCTGGTGCCGCCGGACGGCAGCGTCGAGCCCCCGGCCGGGCAGGTTGCGCCGCTGCCGCCGGTGGTTTTTGCGGCGCCGCCGGCAAGCTGTGCGTGAGCGAGTGCGTCGCGGTCGATTGTGTACATGTTGGCTATCCTCTTTCGATTGAGATGCACCGGTCACCGTGCGCAGGACGCGAGCGATTTCGCGTGTGCCGATTGCGCGGAGCCGGTGAATGTCATCATATGTCGGCGGAGGTCTTGCGCGCTTCGTCAAACGTCCTAATTATATTTTCCGAAAGGCATCGATTAGTCGAGCACACACTCGTATGAGCGCGATCGCTGACTTCGGGCATGGTTCGCGGCCTGCATCGGGCAGAAGACGCGTTAGGGTCGCACCCAGAGGCATCCGCTTTGCTCCGCCTGCCAGCACACTTGATGAAGGACGACCGCCATGAAACTCCTGCCGATGCTTCCCGCACTTGCCTGCCTGCTCGCGAGCTGCGCCGCCAGCGGCCCGCGGACCAACGCCGCGCATCTGAGTCCGACGCAATGCCGCGACCTCGCCGCGCTTCGGAGCAATGCGCCTCCGACCCGCCAGCGCAACGCAAGCGAACTGACGGCGTTGAGGCAAGCGGGCTACGACCCGTCGAGATGGTACGACCCGTACTATCCGGAGGATCTGCAAGCGGCGCAGCGTCAGGTGGATGCCTGGTTCCGGGCGGACTGCCAGACGAACCCGCAGCAAGCCGAATGACCTGCATCCAGCGATGGCCGAACGCAAGCGCACAGCCGCCGCGATCACCCGGCTGGCGCATGCCCGAGCGAATCGGGGTCCAGCACGAGTTGACGCAGCGGCGCGAGGCGCTTCTCGGCTTCGTCGGCCTGCTCGCGATACGCGGCCGCGTCGAGCGCGGAGCCGGCCCGTTCAGCGAGATCGGCCATCTGGCGCAGCAGCATGATTCTCTCTTCGATCGCGCGCAGCGTGGTCCATAAGCCGCCGTCGATGGCTTCGTCGATTTCTGCGATCAGCGTCTGGATCGAGAACGCGTGGCCGGTGTGGCATCTGAATCTGACGATCGGTCCTTCTTCTATCTGCATGAGCACGCCGTTGCAGTCCGGACATGTGTATCGCGAAATGTTGCCGAGCTTCATGAAACTCGCCTCCCCGCCATCTCCGGTCTCCGAAATTTTGTTCTCGATGGCAGCGTACGCGCGCGCGGACACGCGATGCGTCGGGCTGCCAGCGGGCGTAACCACCGTACTCAGGATCTTGTCCGCCAGTGCGTCGAGGTCGCCGACGAAATCCACCTCGACGTGCGCGATCGCGCTTTCCGGCATCGACGGATGGTCGGCTGTCAGCGGGTCCTGCACGAACGCCAGTCCGCCGTGGTCCTTGACCGCCCAGAGTCCGGCCGTGCCGTCGTCGAGCGCGCCGGTCAGTATCACGCCGATCACGCGCTCGCCGTATGTCACCGCCGCCGAGCGGAACAGCACGTCCACGGCCGGGCGCGCGCGACATTCCTTCGGGCCGCGCGTGATTCGGACGCCCTCTTTCGAGAGCATGAGATGCCGGTCCGTGGTCGCGACGAAGACCGTGCCGTGCGCGAGAGGCGCGTTGTCGGTCGCCGCGACGACCCGCAGGTTCGTCGTGCGCGCCAGAATGGTGTGCAGCGCGCTCGGTCCGTAGGGCGAGATGTGCATGACGATGAGGAGCGTCGCCGGCAACTGTGCCGGCAGACGGGCGAGCAGTCCGCCGAGCGCAGGCACGCCGCCCGCGGACGCCCCGATGACCACGATGTCCCGCTGAATTCGCGCGTCCATTGTTGTCCCCTGTGACAGGATCGGCGGCCGTCGCGGTTGCGACGAGACGTCGACCATTACGTCCATTCGGTACAGTCTACGCGCTTACGCCGCGCGGCCCGCATCCCGCGCGCGGCAACCGCTCGCCCAGCGCTCGAGAACAGCGCACCGAGCCTCGCACAACCGTGCATATCCTTAGCGAAAATGATGCGTTCCAGAGCGCCCGACCACTGGCTATGATGATCGGTCCGACGGTTCGCACCGTTCACATTGAAGGAGCATTGAACTTGACCCGAACCGAAACATCGCGCCGTCCGCTCGTGGTCGGAATCGGCGGCACGACGCGGCCTGCGTCATCGACAGAACGCGCGCTCGCTTTCGCGCTCAAGGGCGCGCAAGAATCCGGCGCGAGCGTGCAGTTGTTCGGCGGCGCGTTCCTGCATAGCTTGCCGCACTATGCGCCCGAATCGCGCGTGCTCACCGACGAGCAGCACGAACTCATCGAAGCCGTGCGCGCCGCCGATGCGCTCGTCATCGCCACGCCCGGCTATCACGGCGGCATTTCGGGTCTCGTGAAGAACGCGCTCGATACGCTCGAAGAACTGCGCTCCGACGAGCGTCCGTATCTCGACGGCCGCGCGGTCGGCAGCATCGTCACCGCGTATGGCTGGCAGGCGGCGGGCACCGTGCTGACGTCGTTGCGCTCCATCGTGCATGCGCTGCGCGGCTGGCCGACGCCGTTCGGCGCGGCGGTCAACACGCTTGAGACGCGTTTCGAATCGGCCGATACCTGCTCGGACCCGAAGGTCGTCGCGCAGCTTCGCACGGTCGGTCAGCAGGCCGCGAGTTTCGCGCACGCGTTCGGCGCGCATCGGCCGGACGCATGGCATGTCGTGGAGAACAAGGTGGCGGTGGCGCAGAGCTAGCGCCACGCTGGGACTCAAGCCGGACGCAGCACGCGCGACAGCACGCGTTCTTCGAGTTCGGCGAACTCTTTGGCGGTCCGCGAACGCGGCCGCGACAACGACACCGGCGTATCCAGCGTAATACGCCCCTGCTCGATCAGCACGATGCGATCGCCGAGCGAGACGGCTTCCTGCACGTCATGCGTGACGAGCAGCGCGGTGAACCCGTGCTCGCGCCGCAACCGCTCGATCAAGCCCTGCATCTCGATGCGCGTCAACGCGTCGAGCGCGCCGAGCGGTTCATCGAGCAACAGCAGGTCCGGGCGATGCACCAGCGCGCGCGCCAGCGCCACGCGCTGCCGCTGACCGCCCGAGAGTCGCGTCGGCCACTCCTTCTCGCGCTCGGACAACCCCACTTCGGCGAGCGTCGCGCGGGCTTCTTCGCGCCGATTGCGTCTGTCACGCGGCAGGCCGATCGTCACGTTGTCGAGCACGCTTTTCCACGGCAAGAGCCGCGCATCCTGAAACATGATGCGAACCTGCAACTCGCCGCCGGGCGTCGCGGCATGGCGCTCGACCACGCCGCCCGACGCTTCGTCGAGCCCTGCAATGAGCCGCAGCAAGGTGGATTTGCCGCAGCCGCTGCGACCGACGATCGACACGAAACTGCCGCGCTCGATCGAGAAGTCGAGGTCAGCCAGCACGCGACGCTCGCCGAAGCGCTTCTCGACGCCGCGCAGCGACACGGCGACATCGCGGCTCACAGACGTTCGGGCGAGCGGCTCCGCGGCGCGCGATGCGGGCCTTTGAAGATCCAGGGTATCGAGAGAAATCAGAGTCACGACTGCGCCTCGTGTTGATAAGCGGGATGCCAGCGCAGGCTCGCGCGTTCGATGGCGCGGGCGGCCATGTCCGCGAGCTTGCCGAGCGCTGCGTACAGCAGAATGCCGAGCACGACCACGTCCGTTTGCATGAACTCGCGCGCGTTCATCGTCATGTAGCCGATGCCCGACTGTGCCGAGATGGTCTCCGCGACGATCAGCATCACCCACATCAGGCCGAGCGCGAAGCGCACGCCGACGAGAATGGACGGCAACGCGCCGGGCAAGATCACATGTCGATACAGCGCGAAGCCCGAGAGGCCATAGCTGCGAGACATCTCGATCAGATCGCGGTCCACGGAACGAATGCCGTGATACGTGTTCACGTACACCGGGAAAAACACGCCGAGCGCGACGAGCACGAGCTTCGCCTCTTCACCGATGCCGAACCAGAGAATGAGGAGCGGGATCATCGCGAGCGCGGGGATGTTGCGGATCATCTGGACGGTCGAATCGAGCAGAATCTCGGCGGGTCTAAAGAGCCCCGTCGCGAGCCCGAGCACGAAGCCGATGCCGCCGCCGACCGCGAAGCCGGCGAACGCGCGCCACGCGCTGATTCTCACGTCGGCCCACAATTCGCCCGACTGCCACACGGACCACGCGGCCTTCGCGACCGCGAGCGGTTCGGGCAACACGCGCGCAGACAGTCCGCCCGAGCGCGCGGCCGCCTCCCACGCGAGCAGAATCAGCAACGGGACGATCCAGGGCAAGACGCGCGCGCCGGCACGCCGTAGCGTTTGGTTTGGCTTCATCGCGGTGTTCAACCTTGCGCGGCCTTCGGCAGCTCCGACGTACCGATCACTTCGCCGAACGGCCCCGACAGCGGCCCTGACGCGGACGCCTTCTGCGTGCGCGGCAGCAGCGGAAACACGAGCTCCGCGAAGCGGTACGACTCCTCCAGATGCGGGTAACCGGACAGGATGAACGTGTCGATCCCGAGTTCGGCATATTGCTTCATCAGCCCGGCGACCTGCTGCGGGTTGCCGACGAGCGCGGTGCCCGCGCCGCCGCGCACGAGCCCGACGCCCGCCCACAGATGCGGATACACCTCCAACTTGTCGCGCTTGCCGCCATGCAGCGCGGCCATGCGCCGCTGCCCTTCGGAGTCCATCTTCGAGAACTGCGCCTGCGCGCGCTGGATGGTCTCGTCGTCGAGCTTGCTGATGAGCTTGTCCGCATCGGCCCAGGCTTCGGCTTCCGTTTCGCGCACGATTACATGCAGGCGAATGCCGAAGCGGATGCTGCGCCCTTCTGCCTCGGCGCGGCGGCGAATGTCGGCGAGCTTCTTCTCGACTTCGGCAGGCGGCTCGCCCCAGGTGAGATACGTGTCGATATGCTTCGCCGCGATTTCGTGCGCCGCCGCCGACGATCCGCCGAACCACAACGGCGGATGCGGTCGCTGCACAGGCGGATACAGCACCTTGCCGCCTTCCGTGCGCAAATGCTTGCCCGCGAAGTCGTAACTACCCTTCTCGTGCGAGCTTTCCAGCAGGCCGCGCCAGATGCTCAGAAACTCATCGGTGATTTCATAGCGCGTGTCGTGGCTTTCAAAAACGCCGTCGCCGGCGAGTTCGTTCGGATCGCCGCCTGTGACGACGTTGATGAGCAGGCGCCCGTTCGAAAGCCGGTCGAACGTGGACGCCATGCGCGCGGAGAGTCCCGGTGAACTGAGGCCCGGCCGGATCGCGACCAGGAATTTGAGGCGGCGCGTCGCGGGAATGAGGCTCGATGCGACCACCCACGCGTCCTCGCACGAGCGGCCCGTCGGCAGCAGCACGCCTTCGTAGCCGAGCGTGTCGGCGGCGACGGCGATCTGACGGAAGTAATCGTAGTCGGCGGCACGCGCGCCTTGCGACGTGCCCAGATAGCGGCTGTCGCCGTGAGTCGGAATGAACCAGAAGACATTCATGCTAGGGCGTTTCTCGTATTGGTAGGTTCGTTAGTATCGCGAATCGTATTACGCGACGTTCCAGCGCGCCTCGGTCACGTCGAGCTTCTTCGGGATCAGCCGAAGATTGGTGAACGTATCGGCAATCTGCTGCTGATACGCGAGCGTCGCGGGCGATATGGCTTCGATGCCGTACGCGGTGCGCTGCAACGCGTGCTCGATGGTCGCGGTATCCAGCCCGACGAGCGGCGAGAGTTGCGCCGCGACGGCCGGTACGTTGTCGCGCGCCCAGCGATCGACATGATCGAGTTCTTCCAGCACTGCGCGCACGATCTGCGGCTGGCCGGCGGCGAACTTGCGCGTCGCGACGTAGAACTGGACGTTGCGCACGAGCCCGGTGCCGTCTGCGAGTTGCCGCGCGTTCGCCTGGCGCTCGATAGCGGCGAGATACGGGTCCCAGATCACCCATGCATCGACGCTGCCCTGCACGAAGGCCGCGCGCGCATCGGCGGGCGCGAGATAGACCGGCTGAACGTCCGCGTACGAAAGCCCCGCTTTCTTGAGCGCCTCGACGAAGAGGTAATGCACATTCGAGCCCTTGTTCAAGGCGATTTTCTTGCCGCGCAGTTGCGCGACCGAGCGGATGTTCGAATCTTTCGGCACGACGATGGCTTCGGCGCGCGGCGCGGGCGGCTCGCTGCCGACATAGACGAAATCGACGCCTGCTGCCTGCGCGAAAATAGGCGGCGTCTCGCCGACCGTGCCGATATCGACGGCGCCGGCATTGAGTCCTTCGAGCAGTTGCGGCCCGGCCGGAAACTCGAGCCATTGCACCGTGACGCCTTGCGGCGCGAGGCGCTTTTCTAGCGTGCCGCGCGCTCTTAGCACGACGAAGTTGCCGTATTTCTGATAGCCGATTCGCAGGGTCTTGCCGGCATCGTCGGCACGGGCGACATTCGGTGCAAGCGCGCTCGCGCCCAGCGCGGCAAGCGTGACGAGCGCGCGTCTGCGAGTCGATGACGGCGGCGCGTTTTCATATGACATTCGTGGTTCCTCGGGCGATGAGCGATGGCATCGTCGATGCCGCATTCCCGGTCATCGTAACAACGCTCGCCGCGCGGCCTAAGCGAGAAATCGTGATAAGCATTGCAGCCTGCGCGCGCAATATGCATAGCGTTCGATATTGTTTGCGGCGACGTATGCGCGCCCCTAGCATCACGTCTCTTTCCACTGACGACGTCGCTTATATGAAGACTTTCACGCCATTCAAATCCGCTCTCTTCTCGGTTCTGCTCGCATGGGGCGTGGCAGGGTTGCAACCGGTTCAGGCTGCTGGCCAGACGGTCCGCGTCGGCATCATGTCGGGCGAGGACGAGGATGTCTGGCGCGCGGTCGCGGCCAACGCAGCGAAGCACGGCATCACGGTGAAGGTCACGACCTTCTCCGACTACACGCAGCCCAACGAGGCGCTCGCGCAACACGATCTCGACGCAAACTCGTTTCAGCACAAGCCGTATCTCGATGCGCAGATTCAGGCGCGTCACTATGCGATCGTGCCTGTCGGCTTCACGTATGTGCAGCCCATCGGCCTCTATTCGCGCAAGGTGAAATCAGTCGCGGATCTGCCGCAGAACGCGGCGATCGGCGTACCCAACGATCCGAGTAACGAAGGCCGCGCGCTTCTGCTGTTGCAGGCGAACGGCGTCATCAAGCTGCGCGATAACGTCGGTCTCTTGCCGACCGCTCGCGACATCGCGGAAAACCCGAAGCACGTGCAGATCAAGGAACTCGATGCGGGCATCGTCGGTCGCGCCATCGGCGATCTGGATGCCGCGGTCGTCAACACCGACTGGGCGATCAAGGCGGGCATTCAGATTCCGAAGGAGCGCATTGCGCAGGAGAAAGTGCCGGGCAATCCGTATCGCAACTTTATCGCGGTGAATGCGAAGGACGCTCAGGCGCCGTGGGCCAAGACGCTCGTCGAGAGCTATCAGCAGGCGAATGTCGCGTCGACCATTCTCGCCGTGTATCACGGGGCGACACTGCCGGCATGGGAGGGCGCGCCGCAGCATTGATCGCATGTGCGGCCGCTCCGCCCGCGGCCGCGCATATTAGGGGCCGGCACGGACGTTGCGAGGACTAAGGTTCGTCCAAGCAAAAAGCGACGCAGCCTATCGTGCGTCACCCTGCCTATGGCTTCGCCATCATTATTCGAAGAAATATTCAACACCGCCCCTGTCGGCAGCTACCTGCTCTCTCCCACGCCCGAGGCTATCGTTCTCGCGGTCAACGATGCCTTCCTGAAGGTCTCGACGCTGCGTCGCGAAGACATGGTGGGCAAGAGCCTCTTCGACATCTTTCCTCATAACGAATCCGATCCGAACGATACGGGTGTCGAAGCGTTGCGCCAATCCATCGCGCGTGCAAGAGAAAGCGGCCGCGCCGATCATATGCCGCTACAGCGCTTCCCGCTGTGGGTCAGCGCCGAAGACGGCAGCATGCGCTATGAGGAACGATTCTGGAGCGCGGTCAACACGCCGATCTTCAACGCGGAAGGCACGCTGATCTGCGTCTCGCACACGACCACGGATGTCACTGCCGCGCATCTGACGCAAAAAGCGCTGGCCGCGAGCGAACAACGGTTCCGCACGCTTTTCGATGCGATCAATCAGGGCTTTTGCGTGGTGGAGATGGCATTCGATGATCGCGGCGAACCCGTCGATTACCGGTTTCTCGCGACGAACCCCGCATTCGAAGCGCAGACCAGCGTGGTCAACGCCGTGGGAAGGAGCATGTCGGAACTCGTGCCCGGCCACGACCGGCATTTCTTCGAAATCTACGGTTCGGTTGCGAAGAACGGCGTGCCGATTCACGTTCAGGTGAGGGCGTCGAAGCTGCATCGCTGGTTCGACATCTATGCGTTCCGCCCCGACGCGTCGATGCCGAATCAGGTCGGCGTGCTGTTCTCCAATATTACCGAGCAGCGCAAAAGCGAGGAGCGTCTTCTCGCGAGCGAGCAAAGCGCGCGCGCCGCCGCGCGCAAGGCACTGGACGCCACGCGCCGTCTCGACGCGGTGCTGGAAGCGGCGCCTATCGGCATCGTCGTGTGCGATCAGCATGGCGGCATCGAGCGTGTGAATCGCTCTTTCGTTCAGCTTTGGGGCGAAGCGCATCCGCGCCCCGCGACCATCGACGATTTCGCGCAATGGAAAGGACGCTGGGCCGATCATTCCGACAAGCACGGTCAAACGCTGAACGCGCACGACTGGACGATTGCCCGCGTGCTCAAGGGCATCGGACCGACGACGGACATTGTCTCGATCGAGAGCTTCGACGATCCGCCAAACCGGCGCACGCTGTTGAGCACCGGCGCGCCGATACGCGACGAGCACGGCGCCGTGGTCGGCGCGGTCGTCGCTCAACTGGACATCACGGACCGCATCAACGCGGAAGAGGAACTGCGCCTTGCAGACAAGCGCAAGGACGAGTTTCTCGCGATGCTGTCGCATGAACTGCGCAATCCGCTTTCGCCGATAGCGAGCGCCGCGCAACTGATGCGCGCCGCGCCCAGCGACGCGCGGCGGGTCAGCAAATCGTGCGAGATCATCTCGCGGCAAGTGAAGCACATGACCGGTCTGATCGACGATCTGCTCGACGTGTCGCGCGTGACGCAGGGGCTCATCAAGCTCGACATGGAAGTGCTCGATGCTAACCGCATCGCGGCTGACGCCATCGAGCAGGTCAGGCCGATCATCGATCGAAAAAAGCATCGGCTGTCGCTGCTCACGTTGCCGTCCGCTGCGCTGGTTCGGGCCGATGAAAAGCGGCTGACGCAGATCTTCGTCAACCTGCTCAACAACGCGGCGAAATACACGCCTGAAAAGGGCGATATCCAGTTCTCGGTCGCGGCCGAAGGCAAGTTCATCAAGGTGACGGTCACGGACAACGGCATCGGCATGACGCCCGACGTCGCGGCGCATGCCTTCGATCTGTTCGCGCAAGCCGAGCGCAGTTCCGACCGCACGCAAGGAGGACTCGGCATAGGGCTCGCGCTCGTTCGAAGCCTGGTCGCGCTTCATGGCGGCACGGTGAGAGCCTATAGCGCGGGACCCGGCAAAGGCAGCACGTTCGTTGTGTGTCTTCCCCATGCCGAGATGACGAAGACGCAGAGAAAGATCGAGCAGGACGACACACGTGAAGCGCCGTTCCTGACGCGGCTGCGCGTTCTGATCGTCGACGACAATACCGATGCCGCCGAGACGCTCGCCATGTTGATGGAGACGCTCGGCAACGAGGTTCGAGTGGCCGCGAGCGGGACCACCGCGTTGCAGGAAACCGAGCAGTGGATACCGCACGTGTGTCTTCTCGATATCGGCTTGCCGGATATGGACGGGTATCAATTGGCAACGCTATTGAGGAATCAGCCGCGCACGGCCGATGCCGTTCTCGTCGCCGTGACCGGATACGGGTTGCAACAGGACAGAGACAAGGCGCTGTCGGCCGGTTTCGATCACCACTTCGTCAAACCGCTCGACGTCGGCAAGCTGTTCTCACTGCTCGGCGAAATCGCGTCGCGGCAGCGACAGGAATGAGTTTCACGTCGGCCCGCGCAGCCCTCGCTGTCGCCGGGCCGGACAGCGCGCGCGGCGGCACCCGTTAGAATGAACCGTACTGACCGCGTTCATGCTTCGAAACCGCCCTTCATGCAAGTTGCTCCCCTGCCCGACGACGAAACCGAACGCCTGCGCGTATTGCGCAGTCTGCACATTCTGGACACGCCCGCCGAAGAAGCGTTCGATCGCGTGACGCGCGTGCTGGCGCGCGTGCTCAGCGTGCCGATCGCGCTCGTGTCGCTCGTCGACGAGCATCGGCAATGGTTCAAGTCGCGGCTCGGAATGGAAGGGTGCGAGACATCGCGCGATGTGTCTTTCTGCTCGCACGCGCTTTTCGAAGCGGACATGCTGGTCGTGGAAGATGCGCGCAACGATTCTCGTTTCGCCGACAACCCGTTCGTCGCGGGTCCGCCGTTCGTGCGTTTTTACGCGGGCGTGCCGCTGCGTTCGAGCGACGGTCATGCCATCGGCACGCTGTGCGCGATCGATACGGTGCCGCGCGTGCTGTCGCCCGAAGATGCCGCGGTCATGCGTGATCTCGCTGCCATCGTCGAGCGCGAACTGCTGTCGCGCGAAAGCACGTATTCGGCGCGCGTGCTGCATCACGCGGACACGCAGGCCATACGCCTCTCGGAAACGCGATTCCGCACGATTTTCGAACAGACGCCGACGGGCGCCGCGATCGTCGCGCCGGATGGGCGCTTCGTCGAAGTGAATGCGCGACTGTGCGACATGCTCGGCTACAGCGCCGACGAACTCGTGACGCTGACGTTCCAGCAGATCACGTTCGTTGAAGACCTCGAGAGCGATCTGCAGAACTTGCGTGAGCTGCTCGCGGGACACATTCCGACCTACGCGATGGAAAAGCGGTATCTGCGCCGCGACGGTTCGCACCTGTGGGTTCAGCTTCACGTCGCGCTCGTGCGCCAGGCCAACGGCGAGCCGCTCCATTTCATTGCGATCGTGGAGGACATCGCGGCGCGCAAGGAAAACGAGCGGCTGCAGCGCGAGCACCGCGCGGCACTGGAAGAGCAAGTGAACGAGCGCACGGCCGAACTGCGCGCGACCAACATGCGGCTGCGCGGCGAAGTGGCGCGGCGCGAGACGATCGAAGCGACGCTGCGCACGCAGAACGAGCATCTTCAGGCGGTCATCGACAACGCGCAGGACGCGTATGTCGCGGTAGACCGCGAAGGCAACATCACCGAATGGAACGACGCCGCCGAACACATGTTCGGCTGGGGCCGCCACGAAGTCATGGGGCTGCCGATGGCCGAGACCATCGTTCCGCCCGCGTGGCGCACCGCGCACGACGCAGGCATGCGCCGCTTCATTCGCACCGGCGTGGCCACGATTCTTTCGAAAGCCACGGAAGTCACCGCGCAGCGCCGCTCGGGAGAGTTCTTCCCGGCCGAGCTGCGCATTTCGACCGCCGCGACGCCGGACGGCGAGACGCTCTTCGCATTCATCACGGACGTCAGCGAGCGCAAGCGCGTGCAGGCGGAGATCATCGAAAGCCGCGAAGCGATTCAGAAGGTCACGGACAGCTTGCCCGTGCTGATCGCCTACGTCGACCGGGACCTGCGCTATCAGTTCAACAACGACGGCTACCGGCGGCTGCTCGGGCGCGACACCGCGTCCATGCGCGGCAAGCCAGTCGAATCGGCGATGCCCGCTGCCATGTATCGAACGCTTGCGCCTTCGTTTCGGCGCGCGCTCGCGGGCGAGCGGCTGCAACACGACGATGTGGAAGATCACGAGGCAAACCCGCGCACGTGGAGCGTGTCGCTTGTGCCCGACATGCGCGGGCGCGAAGTGATCGGCTTCTACATGATGGCGCAGGACGTGACGTCCCGCAGGCAGGCCGAGCGGCAGCTACGGGCGCAAGCGATGCGCGACGCGCTCACCGGGCTGCCGAACCGGCGCGCGTTGCTGCTGCATCTCACGCAGAACATCGCGTCCGACAGCGCGACGCGCCAGGCGCTCGCGGTGTTCTTTCTGGATCTCGACCAGTTCAAGCCCGTGAACGACGCATACGGTCACGAGGCGGGCGACGAGCTGTTGCGGCTGGTCGGCTCTCGGCTCGCGGAGACCGTGCGGCATAGCGATTTCACGAGCCGTCTGGCGGGCGACGAGTTCGTGATCGTCAGTCACGGCGTGGCGGATGAAGCCACCGCGGCGCGCATCGCGGACGCCATTTGCAGCGCCATGAACCGCCCGTTCATGCTGGCTGGCACCGAAGTGAGGATCGCGACGAGCGTAGGCGTCGTCGTCTGCAACGCGCGGGCGCGAACGACGCCCGATGCGCTGCTCGCCGCCGCCGACAGCGCCATGTACGAGGCAAAGCGCGAAGGCAGGAACCGTTACCGGCTGGCGGCGCGCATCGTGGAATAGCGCGTAAAGGCGTGTTAATTGAGCGAGCCGTCCAGCGCCCCGGCGGTCCGGCCGCGTGTGGCGACGCCGAACCACGTCTGCCCGACGCGGTATTCGGCAATCGCGCCGAGCGCGAGCACGGCCGAGCCGAGTTCGAGCAAATGCGCCGGAGACATCGCGCTCGACAGCCACCAGAATGCGAGCAGCGAGCCCATGCGCATGACGAGCATCACGAGATCTCGCGCGACGATGCGGTCGACGAGTTCGCCGCGAATGTCGAGCGCGCGTTGATTGAGCACATGCTCGCTCGCGTTGAGGAACGGCCCCGCCGCCGCGCGCAGGATCGAATGGGCGACGAACAGCGCCGGAAGCCACGCGCTGAACCCGAGCAGCACGAACGAAATGGCGACGGCGAGGCACGACCAGCCGAGCCAGCCCGCGCGGTTATGCACGCCGCGGCTCTTGCGCGTCATGTACAGCGCGACCGCGCCCGCCAGTCCCGCGACCGTGGACACCCAGCCGAGGTCGCTCGCCGAACCGAGCGACATGGCGGCGCCGACCGACCCGACCGCGCCGCCGACGCCGAGCAGTCCCGACTCGACGAAAAAGAGCGGCAAACACGCGCGAAACTCCGGTTGCGCGATGACGCCGAGCGGATTCGTCGCGGGGACCATCGGCGCTTCGGAGACATGGCGACCCAGCGCAAGACCGGCGACCACGCACACGACGCCATACGCCACGTACAGCACGTGACTGCTGTTGTCCGTCTTCGCGAGGCAGAGCGTGGCGATGAGCGTCGCGATGATGCCGCCCGCGACGGCGAGCGCGCCGGAGCGCGAGGCGTAGCTATCGCGTTCGGTGTCGGTCAGCACGCTCATTTCGAGCCAGTAACGCGCGCTCCACGTGAGTCCGAGAAAGAAGCCGTACACGGCTGCCATCACCGGAATGGAGTCGCCGCCGCAGAGAAGCAGCGCGCCGGGCACGAGAAAACTGAGGCGCATCAGCCGCCGCCCGGTGAGTCCCAGGCGCGGGCCGAGCAAATAGACGAAAAGCGCTGCGCCGCTCGCGTCGCACAGCATGTAGGCGGTGAAACGAAACATGGCGTCGGTATCATCGACCCCGACGACGAAATAGCCGATAAAACCGGCCAGCGTCCCGATTGCTCCCTGCAGGGAGACAAAGAGGAGCATTTCCTGCTCGTGCTTCGACATGGTCTTGCGTTGAATGATCGATGCCCGGCACCGCGCATTGCAGTGTCGGACTGGCACCGGGCCAGACAGTGATGCTCGGTGCATCGTCGCTGTTCGAGGCGACGATTCGATCGTCCTCGGTAAGGAATGCCGATTTCACTTCCACCGCGATGGCCATACCCGGAAATTCCATCGCGGCGAAAGTGTAGTGTTAATCGGCGCTTACCTGCAAGACAAAACCACCCTAAAAACCACGGTAAAACATACCTTCCTAATGCGTGAAAGAATCAGACGGTAGCGACCTCGGCGCGAGTCCGGAATCCTTCCGCCGTGGCGATGCGCTCGACAAGACTCAACGCCTGAGCCACGACCTGATCCATGTTGTAGTAGCGGTAGCTTCCGAGCCGGCCCGCGAAGATGACTTCCGGATGCGCCTCCGCGAGCGCCTCGTAGCGTTTGAACAACTCCGCATTCGCGGGCCGCGGAATCGGGTAATAAGGGTCGCCTTCATCGCTCGGATATTCGTAGGTAATGCTCGTTTTCGCGTGCTCCTGACCCGTCAGATACTTGTACTCGGTGATGCGCGTAAAAGGCACTTTCTCGGCCGGATAATTCACCACCGCCAGCGATTGAAAGTGCTCTTGATTGAGCGTTTCGTGCCGGAACGCGAGCGAGCGATAAGGCAGTTTCCCGAGACAGTGATCGAAGTACTCGTCGATGGGCCCCGTATAAACGAGCTTGCGATAAGTCACCTCGTCGCGGACCTCGCGATAGTCCGTATTGAGCATGACCTTGATGTTCGGATGCGCCAGCATTTTCTGGAACATGCGTGTATATCCTTCGAGCGGCATGCACTGATACTCGTCGTTGAAGTAGCCGTCATCGGCTGTCGTGCGCACCGGCACGCGAGACGTCACTGATCGATCCAGTTCCGACGGGTCCATGCCCCATTGCTTGCGCGTGTATCCGCGAAAGAACTTCTCGTACAGTTCGCGGCCGATCTTGCTCACTACCACATCTTCAGACGTCCTTATTTCTGCGAGCGGTTCGGCGCGCGCCGCGAGAAACGCCTCGGCCTGCTGCGGCGAAAGGTCGAGCGAATAAAGGCGATTGAGCGTGGTCAGATTGATCGGCACCGGCACCAGCATGCCGTCGACGGATGCGAGCACGCGATGCCGGTACGGGCGCCATGCCGTGAATCGCGACAAATAGTCGAGTACGCGTCGCGCGTTCGTATGAAAGATGTGCGGTCCGTAACGATGAACGAGAATGCCGTCCGCGTTGTACTCGTCGTAGGCATTGCCTGCAATATGCGGGCGCCGGTCGATGAGCAGCACGCGCTGGCCGTACTCGCTCGCGAGCCGCTCGGCCATCACGCTGCCCGCGAAACCCGCGCCGACGATCAGGTAATCGAAGCCTTTGCGGTGCTGTGCGCGCGCATCGGTCTGTGACGGATGACCGCTCGATCCGGAATTGGACGATCCGTTTGCTGTCGTTTCTACGATGCGCATTTTTTCACCTCGGCGACCATTGCGGCGCACGTGTTGTCCCACGAAGTTCCGGCCAGCACCGCTTCGACGCGGCCGATGAATGCTGCGCGGTCCTGTCCGTCTTCGAGCGCGCTTTCGATGGCTCGCTCGAACGAGACCGCGTCATCGGCGATGCGGACCACGCCGCTCTCGCCGTAGCGCGACACCACATCGGCAATGGGCGTCGACACCACGGGGCGGCCTGCCGCGAGATATTCCGGCGTCTTTGTCGGGCTGATATAGCGCGTGGCCTCGTTGATCGCGAAAGGCATCAGCGCGACGTCCCAGCCAGCGAGATAGCGTGGCAGGTCGTCATAGGACTTCTGGCCGAGATAATGAATGTTCGGTGCTTGCGGCAGATCAGCGGGCCGGATCTTCGCCAAAGGACCGAGCATGACGAACTGCCAGTCCGGTCTCGCGGCGGCGAGCGCGCCGATCAGCGCGGCGTCGAAGCGCTCGTCGAGCACGCCATAGAAGCCGAGACGCGGGCGCGGTATCGGCGTCTGATCGTCTGGCTCGGAGAGAGGCCCGCGCGCCTTTTCGAAGTGCGCAACATCGACACTGCTCGGAAACGCATGCACGTTATGGTGAAAACGCCGCTTCGACTCATAGAGGCTCTGGCCACCCGTAAAGACGACATCCGCCTTACGCATGAGCCGCGTTTCGCGCTCCGTGAGTTGCCGCGGCGCGTTCTTGAAAGCGGACAGCTCGTCCATGCAGTCATACACGATGAGCCTGGCATCGAGATGATCGGTAAAAGCGAGCGTCATCGGCGAGTAGTACCAGAGACCGAGGTCCCATGTGCGCGTGTCCGCCAGATACGCGTCGAGCAGCGCGCGTTGCGCGCGCTCGTCCTCTTCCTGCGTGAAGCCGGAAGGAAGGCACGGCGTCAGTACCCGAATGCCTTCATCAGTAGTCCGAACATCAAGCGACGGCGCGGCGTTATCCGTTCGTCGAGGCTCTTCGAAGAAGAGGACTTCCGCCTGCTTCGCGATGCGCGACAGCAAGTGCTGCGGCCGCTGATACACGAAGTTCCAGCGAAGGTGCGAGAGGCAAAGGAACGTCCATGGCAGGCCCGATCGCGCGATTGAGATGCGCGGGCGAACGTGCGTCGACGGACTGTCTGCGGACCCGGCCGCGCTGGCGGCTGCGGGTTCTGATCGGGCTTGAGTCTCGCGCAAGAGAGTGCCTCCGGAAGTCACTGCCGGGCGGAAATCCGCCCGGACATTCATCCATTGCGTCGGTGAGATCCGAAGCTCGGCTGTTTTCGCCTCGCGTTGAAGCCGGGTGACGCTACGCATCGCGCACGCGGCGGCCCGCACGCAGAGTCCGGCAAGGCACTCATGCGCGTGTCGTCGCGCTTGCTGACAAATCTGCCACATGAGCGGCAATCGTTGTTCCAGCGCGAGCGTGCTCGGGGCAAACACTGATCGCGCAGGGCGACGGCATACCGAGTGCTTGAATGCGTCGTGGAACGCTCTCACGTCGTACTAATTTTTAGGATGCTGGACATGGATGATCGGCTGGTGCTGTGGGGAGGACTGGAATGCACGGTCAACCGGGTGCGGGATACGTTCTTCAGCCAGTTAGACCGTAACGGACATGCGACGCGGGAAGACGATCTCCAGCGCTTCGCCTCGCTGGGCATACGGGCGCTGCGGTATCCGGTGCTGTGGGAAAGAACGGCGCCGTCGAGTATCGACGAAGCCGACTGGTCATGGCTCGATGCTCGCTTGCCGACGCTTCGCGCATTGGGCGTCGAGCCGATAGCGGGCCTCCTGCATCATGGAAGCGGGCCGCTGCCCGGCGGACTGCTCGACCCGCACTTCGCGAGCAGGCTCGCGGAATTCGCACGAGCGGTCGCTGAGCGCTATCCGTGGCTTTCGTACTACACGCCGGTCAACGAGCCGAACACCACCGCGCGATTCAGCGGGCTTTACGGCGTATGGCATCCGCATGGCACGAATGACCGGACGTATCTCGAAGCGCTGATCAATCAGTGCAAGGCGACGGTGCATGCGATGCGCGAAGTGCGGAAGGTCAACCCGCACGCGAAGCTCGTGCAAACCGACGATCTCGGCAAGACGCAAGGCACGCCGGCGATGGCCGGGCTCGTCAACTTTTACAACGAGCGGCGCTGGCTTTCGTGGGATCTGCTGTGCGGCAAGGTGACACGGCAACATGCGTTGTGGCGATACTTCATGGATGCGGGCGTCGCGGAAGAAGACGTGCTGTGGTTCGTCGACAATCCGTGTCCGCCGGATATCGTCGGCATCAACTACTACATCACGAGCGAGCGCTGGCTCGATCACCGGACGCATCAGTATCCGCAGGCGTACCGGTGCGAATGGTACGGTCATCGACTCGCCGACATCGAAGCGGCGCGCGCGCTCGCGCATCCGCCGCAGGGCATACGGACCGTGATCGACGAAGCGTGGCAGCGGTATCGCTTGCCGCTCGCAGTCACGGAAGCGCATATCGACTCGACGCGTCAGGACCAGTTGCGCTGGCTGCACGAGATATGGACCGCCGCGAGCGAAGCACGCCAAGAAGGCGCTGACGTGCGTGCCGTGACAGTGTGGGCGCTGCTCGGCTCGTACGACTGGAACTGCCTCGTCACGGAGGAACGCGGCTACTACGAATCGGGCGCATTCGACGTGCGCGGACACGAGCCGCGCGAAACGGCCGTTGCCGCGCTGATGCGCGATCTCGCCGCAGGACGTCCGCACGATCATCCTGTTCTGCATGGCACGGGATGGTGGCGCCGTCCGGGGCGCTTTCTGTGCGAGCCGGTCGTACTCGACGCATCCGGCACGCTGACCGCACCGGCGCGTCAAAGTCATCTGACGCACTCGCCTGCGCCGATTCTCGTCGTCGGCGACGGCGCGCTGGCGCAACTTTTCGCAACCATCTGCGCACAGCGCGACTTGCGATACGCCGCCGTGTCAGCGGACGACGTGCTCGGCAATGAGGCGATCGGCACGTTCGAGCCTTGGGCCGTCGTCAATGCAATCGATCCTCCCGATGCCGATGATGCCGGACGCAGTCCGGGCGATCGCCTTCGCGCGATGACGACGACAGCCGCCGCGCTGGCCGACGCTTGCGCCGCAGCGGGAATCGAATATCTCGCCTTCTCGTCCGATCGCGTGTTCGACGGCCGCGCGACGTGCCCGTATGTCGAAACGGACGACGTGAGCCCGCTCGATCGTCTGGGCCGTTGCATGGTCGAGACCGAACGAGAGGTGTTGAGGCGTTTTCCGGAGGCGCTCGTCGTTCGCACGGGTCCGATCTTCGGTCTATGGGACAGCGGAGACTTTCTCGCCCCGACTTTGCACGCACTCGCTGAAGACCGCTCGTTCGTCGCCGCAAAGGACGTGACGATATCGCCGACCTATGCGCCCGACCTCGTGCACGCGTGCCTCGATTTGTTGATCGATCGCGAGTCGGGCATCGTGCATTTGAGCAGCCGCGGCGCCCTCACGTGCTTCGAATTTGCGGTTCAGGCAGCGAGCCTGGCCGGTCTCGATACGAACCTCATCGACGCGCGCAACGTCGAGTCGATGCGTCCGCCCGCGCCGCAGCCTCTTTATCGCGCGCTGGCCAGTCGAAGGGCCGCCGTGCTGCCGACGCTCCAGGATGCGCTTCGGCGCTGCATCGAACACTGGCGCGCGCAGGTGCGCGAGCGCGAGCCGGGACTCGCGATGCAGACGAGAAGCGACGCATGACGCGGCATGTCAACGCGAGTGCTGCGCCGCGATCGCCAGCAAGATGCCGACGAACTCGTCCATCGCTTGCGAAGTCGTCTCGTCTTTTCGCGTGATGACGCTGTAGTTCGACATGGTGCGCCGTATCGGCACATTGAGATAACCGAGCAGGCCGTGCTTCACGTACTTGTCCATCGCGGCCTGCGGCTGAAGCGAGATCATGTCGGTGGCTTGCAGCAATTCCAGCGTCGAGAAAATGGAAGGCGTTTCCACGATGCCCACCGGCGCGACCATGCCGGCCGCCGCGAACGTCTCTTCGAATAGCTGCCGCATCGCGGTGCCTTGCGGATACAGAATCCACGGCCATTGGCCGAGGCTCGTCATCTCCACGCGCCGATCTTTCAACAACGGATGATGCTGCCCGACGACCGCGCGCACCGGTTCCGCCAATAGATCGACCACATGGAACAGCGCTTCGTGCCGCGCCTCGGTCGGGCGTCCGACCATGACATCGATGCGCCTTTCTTCGAGCCATGCCGCGAGCTGATCGCTGCTCTGCTCCACCAGCTTGATGATGAGCCGCGGACGTCGGCGCTGTATCTCCTTGATCGCCGCGGTGACGAGTTGCGCGGCCGAAGCCGGAATGAACCCGACCGTGAGATGGCCATAGCCGCCGTTCTTCAACGTCGCGAACTCGCCCGAGAACTTGCCGAGGTTCGAAAGCGTCGTGCTGGCATAGCGCACGGAGAGCGTGCCGAGATCGGTCGGCCGCATTTCGCGCGGCAGGCGTTCGAAGAGCGGCGCATCGAACATCGCTTCGAGGTCGCTCAGGATCTTCGTCGCGGCCGGTTGCGTGATGTGCATCTGTTCGGCCGCGATGCGCAGGTTGCGCGTGCGCCCCAGCAGTTCGAGCAACTGGAGATGCCGGAAGCGTAGCTTCGTGAGCACCTGGGCAGCGGAGAGCGTGGAATCTTGCGACATAGGGTAAACGTGCGCCGACTCATAACCGAATGGAATTGATTCTACTCAATTCGCGATTGGACGCTTATCGAAAGCGCATCGGAAAATTTGAGGCTCTCCGCATACACGAACTCTTACCTGACCGAACCCATCACGATGAACACACCAGTCCGATACTCCGCCGATGAACTGCAAGCCTTCGCCCGGCGTCTCTTCACGAAAGCCGGCATGGAAGACGTGAAAGCGCAAGCCGTGGCGCGCACGCTCGTCGACGGCGACTTGATGGGACACGACACGCATGGCCTCGCGTTGCTGCCCGGCTATATCCGCGAGATCGAAAACGGCGCGATGACATGCGCCGGCGAACCGGAGGTCGTGTCGGACCGCCGCGCCAGCGTGTTGTGGGATGGCCGGCGTCTTCCCGGGCCGTGGCTCGTTCTTAGCGGCATCGACACGCTCGCGCCGAGAGCAAAGGAATATGGCAGCGCGACGCTCGTGATCCGGCGCAGCCACCACATCGCTTGTCTTGCGAGTTATCTGGAGAAAGCCACGGCGGACGGATTCATGATCGTGCTCGCGAGTTCCGATCCGGCGGTGCAAAGCGTCGCGCCTCACGGCGGCACGCGTTCGGTCTTCACGCCGAATCCGATCGCAGCGGGCATCCCCACGTCGGGCACGCCGTTTCTGATCGACATCTCGGCATCCACCGTGACGAACGGCATGACCGCGCGCCGCCATAAAGCAGGCGAACTGTTCGACGAAGCCTGCTTTCTCGATGCGGACGGACACCCTAGCCGCGATCCCGCCGTGCTCTCAGCCGAGCCGCCGGGGTCCATCCTGCCGGTCGGCGGCATGACGTGGGGACATAAGGGCTTCGGGCTGGCGCTCATGATCGAGGCGCTGACGGGCGGTCTCGCCGGTCACGGCCGGGCCGATCCGCCGGATGGCTGGGGCGCGACCGTATTTCTTTCGCTGTACGATCCCGCGGCTTTCGGCGGTCCGGCCGCGTTCGAGCGGCAAATGGACTGGATCGGCGACGCGTGTCGGGAAAATCCGCCGCGCCCGGGAACGTCGAGCGTGCGGATGCCGGGCGATCGCGGATTGGGTTTGAAGCGCGACCAGTTGCGCGACGGCGTGGTGCTGCATCCGACCATCGCGCCGGCGCTGGAAGCCTGCGCCGAGCGCTATGAGATTGCGTTTCCCGCCGCGCTCGCCGGCTAACGTATCAACGCGAGCGGGCGTCGCGGCGGTGTGCTGGGTGTGCCGTTACGCGCGCTCGTCCAGCGCGGCCGGCGGAATCGGGCCGCGCACCAGCACCCAATAGCCGATCACCGCGACGGCCGCCACGCCAGCCCCGACAAAGAGCGCGGGCTGGAACGAGTGCGACTGCTGCACGATGAAACCCGTCACCACCGGCGCCAGCGCGCCGCCGAAGTAGCCGCCGAAGTTCTGCATCGCGCCGATCGACGCCGTGCAGTTGGCAGGCGCGGCCACCGAAGCCGTCGCCCAGGCCGCGCTGCTCGACACGTAGAGCAGCAGCATCGAGATGGAGATGAACACGACCGCGAGCGTCGCGCTGTGCGTGAGGCCGGTCAGCACCGTGAACACGGCGACGCCGAAGAGCGAAGCCGCCATCGGATATTTGCGGCTATTGACCGCCGATACGCCGCGCCGCGCGAGCACGTCGCAGATCTTGCCGCCGGAGAGCGAGCCGATCACGCCGAAGAGATAGGGCACCGCCGCCACCCATCCGGACTTCGAGATGGTCAGATGGAACTCCATCTGCAGATACGTCGGCAACCACGCGTTGTAGAGCCACAAGACGTAGATGGTGCCGAAGAAGCCGAGCAGCATGCCCCACGTCGTGCCGAATTCGAAGAGGCGCCGCCATTCGCGCCACGTCGGACGGCTCTGCACTTCGCCATCGACATCCGTGAGGTAGGCGCGCTCGCGTTGCGTCAGTTCGACCTGACGCGGGTCGCGATGCACGAGGAAGAAGCACAGCGCCACGACGAGTCCGGCAATGCCCATGATGCCGAACATCCAGCGCCATCCGACGGCCAACATCACGACCGTCAGCAAAGGCGCGGAAATCGCGGTGCCGAGCGTAGACGAACTGTTCCAGATGCCGGTTGCGGCGCCCCGCTCTTTCTTGCCGAACCAGTCGCGCACGACCTTCGCGCTCGTCGGAAACTGCGGCGCCTCGCCGATGCCGAGCACCATGCGCGCGGCGAAGAACTGGCCGAAGCTCGTCACCACGCCGCCGAACGCTTGCGCCACTGACCACGTCGCGAGACTGACGGCCAGCATGATGCGCGCGCCGAAGCGGTCGACGAGCGCGCCGGCCGGCAGTTGCGCGAACGCATACGCCCACAGGAACGCCGAAAGCAGCAGGCCCATTTCGGCGACCGACAGCCCGAGGTCGTGGCGGATCAGCGGATTCGCGATGGACAGCGTGGCGCGGTCGATGTAGTTGATGACGCCGCTCAAGAGGAGCAAGGCAAGCGCGGTACGCTGGATGCGCCGGACTCGCGGCGAAGCGCGGTCGTCCGACGCGACGTACTGGGCGCCGCTCGCGTCCGTTTCCGGCACGCGCGGCGCGGTGGAGGATTGCTCCATGGGTATGTCTCCTGGATATTTGTTTTGTCGGCGAAGCCGTGTGTCGATTCCGACGCGCGCAAGGCGGCATTGGACTGAGGCACGATAAGTCGGCCTTCGTCAGAAATCCAATCACAATTCCTCGGGAACCGATTCCATTTGTTTATCGCGCGCTAGGGGCAAACCCGCGCCTCGCCGAGCGTCCTGCCGGCGTTTGCGTCGTTACAACGGTCTCAGGCGCAGGACGAATTACCGGACTCGTGCCGCTTGTCTAGCGTATCATTGCCGCGCCCCCCTCCTATTCCCCACCAGAAGGACTTCATGCATCCGCCTAAATTGGCCGGTACGCCGCTCGACGCGTATCACGTCTGCGCGTTCTTCAACAGCCGCGACGAAGAGTACGCAACGCTCAATCCTTTCTTCAAGGAGGCGGTCGAAAATGGCGAAAAGGTCATGCATATCATCGATCCCGCTTTGATCGCCGACCATCGCGCGCGGCTCACGGCATCCGGTATCGATGCGGCGCACTGCGAGGCGTGCGGCCAGCTCGAACTCGTGCCCTGGGGCGAGGCGTATCTGAACCGCGAAGGCGTGTTCGACAAAGACCGGATGCTCGCCGCCGTCGAGCACATGACACGCACCGGCAGCGATGCGGGCTTCTCGCGTCTGCGCATCATGGGGAACATGGACTGGATATTCGCGGACATCGAGACTGCGCCGAAGCTGATCGAATACGAAGCCGAGGTCAACGAGGTGCTCGCTCGCAACCGCCAGCCGGGCATCTGCGTCTACGACATAGCGAAGCTGTCGGGCGCCATGCTGATGGACCTGCTGCGCACGCACCCGATGACGCTGATCAACGGTGTCGTGCAGGAGAATCCCTTCTTCACGCCGCCTTCGCAGATGATTCGCGAGCTTAAACAGCGTCGCAGCGCCGACGCCGCGCGGCGCGTTCGTCCGGACGCCTCGCTCGAAGAGCATGACCGCTGACAGGGCAACCGATGCGCTGTCGCGGGAAGCCGCGGAGCGCAGCCTGCGTGATCTCATGGGTCTGCTCGCGCTGCCCGCGTTATGGGCAGGGCGAGATGGCCGCACGGTCATCGAGCTGATGACCGAAGCCGTCGAGCGAATCGTGCGCCTCGACATCTGCTACGCGCACGTGCCGTTGCTGCCCGACGCCCCACCCTTCGATAGCCTGCGTCTGTCCGAAGCGCAAGCCACCGCCGATACGCGCCTCGCCTGGGAGCCCGCTATCGAAGCGTGGCGGCGCATGCCCATCGGCCCGCGAGCCGTGCTGCAGGCGACGCCGGCGGGCCCGCAACGGCTCGTGCGCATGAGCATGGGCTACACGGCCGCGCAGGGCAGCGTCTGGTTCGGCTCGGCGGATCCGTCGTTTCCCACCGTGACGGACCTCGCGTTCCTCCGCGCGGCGACCTCGCTCGCGGCCACCGGTTTGCAGGCGGCGCGGGCCGCTCACGAACGCGAAACGGCCAGCCGCGCAAAAGACGAGTTCCTTGCCATGCTCGGCCACGAGCTACGCAATCCGCTCGCGCCGATCACGACTGCGCTCGGCCTCATCCGCAAACATCGTGGCGGGACCTCGGACAAGTATCACGAGATCATCGAGCGCCAGGTGTCGCATCTGTCGCGCCTCGTCGAAGATCTGCTCGACGTGAGCCGCATCACGCGCGGCACCATCGAGCTGCATCTGGAACCCGTGCGCATCGGGTCGGTGCTGACGCGGGCGATCGAGGCCGCGAGTCCGCTGATCGAGCAGCGCGGCCAAACGTTGTCGCTCTCCGTAACGGACGACGGCGCGTTGATCTCCGCGGACCTCACGCGGCTCACGCAGGTCTTCGGCAATCTGCTCAACAACGCGGCGAAATACACGGATGCAGGCGGCGCCATCCGCGTCGAAGCCGTGACGCGCGCGACGGAGATCGTCGTGTCCGTGTCCGATAACGGCGCCGGCATCAGCGACGAACTGATGCCCCGCCTCTTTACCATCTTCGAGCAGGGGCGAACCACCATCGACCGCGCGAAAGGCGGATTGGGGATCGGCCTTGCGCTGGTGAGGAATCTCGTCGAACTGCACGGCGGTACGGTGACCGCAACGAGCGAGGGGCCGGCCAAAGGTTCCACCTTCGTCGTGACGCTGCCGACTGCCCCGCATGCGCTCGCGCCGGTAGACCCGTTGCCGTACGGGCAAGCGCTTCCCGACGGCAACGGCGTGCGCGTGCTGCTCGTCGACGACAACGAAGACGGTCTTTTGGCGATGGAAGCGTTTCTCACCGAGATCGGATTCGATGTCGCAACGGCGAGCCTGCCGGAGACGGGCCTCAGAGTGGCGGCGGAGTTTCGCCCGGCGTTCGCCGTGCTGGATATCGGCTTGCCGGGCATGGACGGCTATCAGTTGGCCGGGGCGCTGCAACGGCAACTCGGCGCTCACGCGCCGCGCCTTTTCGCGTTGACCGGCTATGGCCAGCCAGAAGACCGCAAGCGCTCCGCGGACGCCGGCTTCGAGCGTCACTTCGTGAAGCCGGTGCCGCTCATGGATCTCGCGGAGGCGCTGCGCGTCATCGACTGACGCACTCGCGGCCCGTTACGCTTCGTTTTCGGGGAAATCCGCGCCCACCGTCGTCTTTTCCCACGTGTCGAAGTCGCGCTTGAGCATGTCGAGCTTCTTGCGCGCCAGTTCCAGCGCGGTCTTGCCGAGCAGCAGACGCAGCGGCGGCGTATCGGCAGTCGCGGCTTCGATAATGGCGTGCGCCGCGCGCACCGGATCGCCCGCCTGATTGCCGCTACGAGCCGCTGTCTGCTTGCGGCGCTCGCCCGCGGTCGCCGCATAGTCGGCGATTTCGGTCGCCGAAGACTTGATCGACGGCCCCGCCCAGTTGGTCCTGAACGGGCCGGGTTCGACGATCATCACGTCGATGCCGAGCGGCTTCAGTTCCGTCGCGAGCGATTCGGATATGCCTTCCACCGCGTACTTCGTGCCGTGGTAGTAGCCTGTCGCGGCGAAGCTGGCGAGCCCGCCGATGGACGACACGTTGATGACGATGCCGCTTTTCTGCGCCCGCATGACGGGCAGAACCGCTTTGGTCATATCGACGAGACCGAACACATTGGTTTCAAACATGTCGCGCACCACGTCGTCTTCGCCTTCTTCGATCGCCGCAAGGTAGCCGTAACCCGCGTTATTCACGAGCGCGTCAATGCGGCCGAAGCGCTGCATCGTCTGCTCGACGGCGTTCTTGATCTGTTCGCGGTTCTGCACGTCGAGCGGCAGGACGATCGCGCGATCTTCATGCCCTTCGACGATGTCCTGCACCTTCGACGGATCACGGGCCGTCACGACCGCGCGCCAGCCGCGTTCGAGCACCGCGTTCGCCAATTCGCGGCCGAAGCCCGTTGAACAGCCGGTAATCAGCCAGACGGGATTGTCCCGGTTCATCATGTCCAGACTCCTTTCAGATGGAAAGTTTCGATGGAAGCGTTCGATGAAGACAGCAGAAGAGTCGAGCATGCGACGGAAGTTCATCGCCGCGCATGTCGGGTAAGAGCCGAATTCATTCTAGCGGCGGTCGCGGATTAACGCAGGGATCATGCCGGGCGGGTAATGTTGTCTGTCTCCATAATCGTTAGTATGTCTATCTATTCGCGGTCAGTCGATCGCTCGCATCGAACCTGAACGAAGTCTTCGATAGATGTATGCTCGATAGGTTGAACTCACGGCTTTGCGCGGAGGCATCCGTCTTGCGATCAAGCCCGCGAGCAGCGCCATCAACCGCCGTGCATGCCGCACGCGGCTTTCGTTAGAATGAATTGAATCCCCTATTTCTGCCAGTGCAGGAGGCAAGCGTGTCAGGTTTACTCCCCGATGTGGACCCCGAGGGACTCCTCGAATATTCAGTCGTTTTCACCGACCGGTCACTCAATCACATGTCGCAGCGCTTTCAGGGCGTCATGCGCGACATCTCGGCCTTGCTCAAACAGGTCTATCACGCGCATTCGGCCGTCGTGGTTCCCGGTAGCGGGACCTTCGGCATGGAAGCCGTCGCGCGTCAGTTCGCGACGAACAAGAAGTGTCTCGTCATTCGCAACGGCTGGTTCAGTTACCGCTGGACGCAGATATTCGACATGGGCAGCATTCCGTCCGAGTCCGTCGTGCTGAAGGCGCGTCCCGTGCAGCAAGGCAGGCAGGTCCCGTATGCGCCGCCGCCTGTCGATGAAGTCGTCGCGGCCATCGCCGAGCACAAGCCGGATCTGGTCTTTGCCCCGCATGTCGAAACGGCATCCGGCGTGATGCTTCCCGACAGTTACTTGCGTGCCGTGTCGGACGCAGTGCATGCCGTCGGAGGCATGTTCGTGCTGGATTGCATCGCCTCCGGCACCGTGTGGGTCGATATGCAGGCAAGCGGCATCGACGTCCTGCTTAGCGCGCCGCAAAAAGGATGGAGTGCGTCGCCGTGCTGCGCGCTCGTGATGCTCAGTCCTCTCGCGCGCGAACGGATCGAAGCGACGACGAGCACCAGCTTCGCCTGCGACCTGCGCAAGTGGTTGCAGATCATGGAAGCCTACGAGAAAGGTGGCTTTGCCTATCACGCCACGATGCCCACGGACAGCCTCGAAACGCTGCGCGACGCGATGAAGGAAGCCGAGTCGTACGGCTTCGACAAGGTACGGGCGGAGCAACTCGAGCTCGGCCAGCGCGTGCGCGCGCTATTGGCCGAGAAGGGCTTCAAGAGCGTGGCGCCGGAAGGTTTCGAGGCTCCGGGGGTCGTCGTCAGCTACACGGACGACGACGGCATCCGCTCCGGGCAGAAGTTCGCGGATGCAGGCTTGCAAGTGGCGGCGGGCGTTCCGCTCATGTGCGACGAACCCGACGATTTCAAGACCTTCCGCATCGGGCTATTCGGACTCGACAAACTGAACGGTATCGATGCCGCCGTGGCCCGAGTGGCCCGCGCGCTGGAGCAGATCGTCTGACCTACCTTTGACGTCATTGCGGCGAACTCACGATGTTTCATGAGTTCGCCGCTTTGGTTTACAACTGCGCCTGCGCGCCCCGCATCACACCACGGTGGGCGGCGTCTCGAACGTGTGATACGGCGCGGGACTCGGCACCGTCCATTCGAGGCCCTGCGCCCCATCCCAGGGCGACTCCGCGACGGGCTGGGTACTACTGCTTCGCATATAGGTCGGCAACGCGACGAAGAACAGGAAGTACACCTGCGCCAGTCCGAACGTGAACGCGCCGATGGTCGCGATCTGATTGAAGTCGGTGAATTGCGCCGGATAATCGGCATAGCGACGCGGCATGCCGGCCAGCCCCAGAAAATGCATCGGGAAGAAGGTCACGTTGAAAGAAATCATCGTGACCCAGAAGTGAATCTTTCCGCGCGTCTCGTTGTAAAGACGGCCGGTCCATTTGCTCGACCAGTAATACCAGCCGGCAAAGAGCGCGAATAGCGACCCCGCTACCAATACGTAGTGGAAGTGCGCGACGACGTAATACGTGCCGTGCAGCGGGATATCGAGCGGTGCCATGGACAGGATCACACCGGTGAATCCGCCGATCGTAAAGACGAAAATGAATCCGATGGCGAAGAGCATTGGCGTCTCGAACGTGAGCGAGCCGCGCCACATGGTGGCGGTCCAGTTGAACACCTTCACGCCTGTCGGAACCGCAATGATCATCGTCGCGTACATGAAGAACAGCTGTCCGGACACCGGCATGCCTGTCGTGAACATGTGATGCGCCCAGACGAGAAACGACAGCACCGCGATGGACGACCCCGCATAGACCATCGAGCTATAGCCGAATAGCGGCTTGCGCGAGAACGCCGGCACGACTTGCGAGATGATTCCGAAGGCCGGCAAGATCATGATGTACACCTCCGGATGCCCGAAGAACCAGAACAGGTGGATGTACATGACAGGATCGCCGCCGCCTGCCGCATTGAAGAACGTGGTCCCGAAGTGACGGTCGAACAACACCATCGTGATGACACCCGCGAGCACCGGCATCACCGCGATCAGCAAGTAGGCAGTGATGAGCCACATCCATGCGAAAAGCGGCATCTTCATTATCGTCATCCCCGGCGCGCGCATGTTCAGGATAGTGACGATGATGTTGATCGCGCCCATGATCGACGACGCGCCCATGATGTGAATCGCGAAGATGGTCAGGTCCATGCCCGCGCTCTGTTGCACCGACAAGGGCGCATACATGGTCCACCCCGCCTGCATCGCGCCGCCCGGCAAAAAGTACTGCCCGATCAGCAGCACAGCCGCCACCGGCAGGAGCCAGAACGAGAAGTTGTTCATGCGGGCGAACGCCATGTCGCTTGCGCCGATCTGGAGCGGAATCATCCAGTTCGCGAAGCCGACGAACGCGGGCATGATCGCGCCGAAGATCATCACGAGACCGTGCGAGCTGACCAGCTGATTGAAAAACTCGGGCCGGAAAAATTGCAACCCAGGCTGAAAGAGTTCGGCGCGAATAGCGAGCGCCATGGTTCCGCCCACAAGAAACATAAAGAACGAGAACGCGAGGTAGAGCGTGCCGATGTCCTTGTGATTCGTGGTGAAGAGCCATCGTCGCAGGCCGTGAGGAACGTGGTGCGAGTCGGAATGCGGAACTGCGGGATCTGCGATCGAGTGATGAATGTCGGTCATGGCGCTCTCCAGTGGCGCTCAGAACGAGCATTCGGCATGCCGTTGCATCGCGTTTTATTGCACTGCATGGGACTGCCGATTGCTTCTCAATCGCCGACATGCCGACATCTCGTGGAGCGCATATGGCCGACACCCAGTCCCCGCGGCAATGGCTTCTTTACCGCCGTTCGTCGTGCAGCCCGGCGTCGTTCGCTATCGCGTGCGCGGGCCTTTCTGTTATTCCGGTCGCGTTTGCTTCGACCATGCATGCGTTGAACGGATGTGTCCTCTTCTACGGCGCCGCGCTCGTTCACGCTTGCGCGATCTGGTGCTGCTTTTTCGTCTATGCGCGGCATGCGGTGGATGGCGAACTCGTGACCTTGCAGGACGATGTCCTCGTCGTCGAATCGATATGTGGCAAGCGTAAGCGCACGCATCAGTTCAACACGCAGTGGGTGACGTTGCTTGTCGCGCAGAACGGCGCAGGCGTACGACTGTTCGTTCGCAGCGCGGGCGAGACCGTGGAATTAGGCCGCTACGCAACGCAGGGCCACCGCTTGCAATTCGCGTCGGAGTTTCAGCGCATCGCGCGATGCGAGCGCCATGCGCATCCATGATCAGACGGCAATGCGTGGCACTCGCGTGCGTGTGGCCACGTCAAAGAGCGGCCACACGCGCTAACACAACGCGTCATTCGCCTTTCACGGACGCCGCGCCGTCTTCGTTACTGCCACCTTCCCGACGCTGCACGCCGGCACCTTCGGTCCCGCCTATCGTGTCTTCCTTGCTGGACAATTCGACGAGCCCTTCTTCCTCTGTGATGTCCGACGTCTCGACGGCTCTCGGGTTGCCGGGTCCCGACGGGCTATTCGCGTGTCTGGCCATGACTGACTCCGTTTGGTTGATGGCAGGGCCGCCGCCTGGCAAAGCGCCCTCCTTCGCTATTTCAAAGTGGTAAACGCGCAGGCGGTCAACGAGCTCGCAATGCCTATGCCCAGGTTCCAGCGATCACGGCTTCGACGGGCATGACGCATGCGGCGCTATTACTCTCAATCAACGGAGCGTGACGATGAACGAGCAAACTTCTCAACAGCAAAACAAGCAGCCAAGCGAGACGGAGCGCGAACGGGCGCGCGAAGAACGACAGCAGACCGAAGTGGACGGCGCATCGCACAGAAGCGGAAGCGGCAACACGCTCGGCGATGGCAGCAGCAACAAGCAGGGACAAGCATAGTCGCTTGCGACGGCGCGGGACGAACGATAGGTCACTCGCACGTTCTCGCGCAAGTCGCAACCGCGGGTGAGAGTGAATACAACGCGTCTCTTACTGCGTCTTCGCAGCGTCACTCGCTGCGCAAGTGTCGACGCCTTCGAGCCCTTGCGCGCGCTTCTTCGCTGCGAGCCGGGCCTGCGCGAGTTGCAGGTTACGCGGGTAATAGAAGTCTTCTTCCCACGGCTGATAGCCGACGCTCTCCAATTCCCGAAGCTCGCACTGCGCCCGTGCGCGAGTCATGGGCGCTTGCTGAGTCGGCGTTTGCGCCAATGTAGTTATAGACAACGCGATCGTTAAGCCTCCAGCGAACGCTTGTAAGCCAGTCAAGAAACGTTTCATCGTACTGCTCCGGCATGAGTGTCCTCGTCGAGCAATAGACGGACCGCGTCGGCTGCGCCCCTGGCGCTGCGATGTCAGCGGGTACGAACGTTGCGCGCCCTCGGAGTCTGCGCGCATGCGCGTCCTTCACTTGTTCAGAGACAGGGAAACGAACCATGCCTCATATGTGCGATGTATGCGGCGCCCGACCGGCGACCGTTCGATTGGCGGTCCTGCGCGATGGCCGCCGGCACGTCCTGAATGTCTGCGACTTTCACTATGCACAACTGACGCGACATCAGCGCGCGTTATCACCCTTCGAAGCCCTCTTCATGAGCGACACGCCCGGCCAAGCCGAGGCGGCGCCGCAGCACATATCGCCCGAGCGCGAGACGAGCGCGGAAGGCGTCGGCATCGAGCGCTATCTGAGCGGCAGCGCGAAAGAAATGCTCATGCGCGCCGCTGAACGCGCCGTGCAGTTCGGGCGTACGGAAGTCGATACGGAGCACCTTCTCTACGAGCTCGCCGATAACGCGGTCGTGCAATCGATGCTGAAGAACATCGGGATCGACGCGAACGAAGTGCGCCGATTCATCGACGCCAACGTGCAGCGCCGGGAAGGCGTGCCGCCGCCCGCTGGCGGCGCGATAGGCGTATCGCCCCGCCTAAAGAGCGCGTTGGACCGCGCGTTCGTTGCCTCGCGTCAGTTGAGGCACAGCTACATCGGGCCTGAGCACTTGTTGATCGGCCTGTCCGAAGTGCCGGACAGCTTCGCCGGTCAATTGCTCGGCAAGATGAGCGTCGATGCGCAGGCGCTGCGCCGGCTGACGACGCAAACGGTCGGCGCGGGCGGTCCGCCGAACAAGGATGGTCCACCTTCCCGCACGCCGAATCTCGACAAGTTCAGCCGCGACCTGACCGCGCTCGCACGCGAAGGTCATCTCGATCCCGTGATCGGCAGAGCAAGCGAAATCGAAACCATGGTGGAAGTTCTCGCCCGTCGGCGCAAGAACAACCCAGTGCTGATCGGCGAGCCGGGCGTCGGCAAAACCGCGGTCGTCGAAGGTCTCGCGCAACGCATGATCGGCGGGGATGTGCCCGAGTCGGTGCGCGATAAGCGACTCATCGAGCTGAATGTGAATTCGATGGTCGCGGGCGCCAAGTATCGCGGCGAGTTCGAAGAGCGCGTGAAGCAGGTCATCGACGAAATCACGGCTAACCGCGAGACCCTGCTGCTGTTCGTGGACGAGGTGCATACGATCGTCGGGGCGGGACAGGGCGGCGGCGAAGGCGGACTCGATATCGCCAACGTGTTCAAGCCCGCGATGGCGCGCGGTGAACTGAACCTGATCGGCGCAACGACGCTCGCCGAGTATCAAAAGCACATCGAGAAAGACGCAGCGCTTGAACGACGCTTTCAACCCGTGCTGATTCCCGAGCCGAGCGTCGCGCAGACCATCAACATTCTTCGCGGCTTGCGCGACCGCCTCGAAGCGCATCACAAGGTCACGATTCAGGACGACGCCATCGTCGCCGCAGCGGAGTTGTCGGATCGCTATATCAGCGGGCGCTTTCTGCCGGACAAGGCGATCGATCTCGTCGATCAGGCGGCGGCGCGCGTGAATCTATCGGCCACGTCGCGGCCCGCTGCCATTCTCGAACTCGAGTCCGAACTTGCTCAACTGCGCCGCGAACAGGATTACGCGGCGTCGCGCAAGCAGTATGACCGTGCGCACGCGCTCGATGCCGAGATCGCCGGCAAGCAGAAAGCCTTCAACGATGCGACGGACGAATGGAAGAAGCGCATCGGCACGAACACATCCAATGTGACGGTGACGCAGATCGCCGAGATCGTCGCGACGCTCACGGGCATTCCCGTCACCCAGTTGACCGAGCAGGAGCGCGAGCGGCTGCTGAATATGGAGGCGCGCCTGCACGAGCGCGTGATCGGCCAGGAGGAAGCCGTGCGCGCGGTCAGCGATGCGGTGCGCCGTGCGCGCACGGGTCTTCAGGGACGCAACCGGCCGATCGCCGTATTCCTCTTTCTCGGCTCGACGGGCGTGGGCAAGACCGAACTCGCGAAGGCATTGGCCGAAGTCGTGTTCGGCGATGAAGACGCCATGCTGCGTGTCGACATGAGCGAGTACATGGAGCGTCACGCGGTGTCGCGGCTGATCGGTTCGCCACCGGGCTACGTAGGCTATGAGGAAGGCGGGCAACTGACCGAGCGCGTGCGACGGCGCCCGTATAGCGTGATTCTTCTCGACGAAATAGAGAAGGCGCACGCCGATGTCTATAACGTGCTGCTGCAAGTCTTCGACGACGGACGACTCACGGACGGCAAAGGACGGGTCGTCGATTTCAGCAACACGTTGATCATTGCGACCAGCAACCTCGCGTCGGACGTGATCGGGGGACAAAGGCGCGCGACGCTCGGCTTCACGAGCTCGGACAGCGACGCGGACGACTCCGTGCGAAGCGGCGTGATGAACGTACTGCGCCAGCATTTCCGGCCTGAGTTCCTGAACCGCATCGACGACATCATCTTGTTCAAGTCGCTCGGGCGCGAGGAAATCCGGCAGATCGTGCAATTGCAACTGGAGCACGTCAAGCGCATGGCGCACAGTCAGGACATCGATCTGGAGTTCGACGCATCGGTTGTCGAATACCTCGGCGAAGCCGGATACCGGCCGGAATTCGGCGCCCGAGAATTGCGCCGGCAGATTCGCCAATTGATCGAGAATGAATTGGCGAAAGAGATGCTGAAGGGCGATATCGTCGAAGGCGCGCGCGTGCGATGCGCGTACGATCGTGAAGCGCGACGCATTGTGTTCGATGCCGAGCGCAAGACCGCCGCCGACCTCGGCACACCGCCGACGCCGTGAGTAAGCTGGAGGTGGGTGAGCAATCGCGCCAACGATATGAAACCCGCTCACGGCCCCTTGCCTTATGGGCGGAATTCGTCGCGCTGTATGTGGGCTTGCCCATCTTCGTCCGGATCACGCGACGAACTGCGATACTGCTTGCCGTGATCTGGCTCGCGCCCGTTTTCATTCACTACTTCGAGCGCCGCCGGAAGCCGTCGGTCTACGAGAACGACTGGAACTGGCGCGGCCTACGTGCGGGACTACGAGCCGTGCTGCTGCGCTTCGCCGTGCTTGCGTGTCTCGTCGTGCTCGCCGTGTGGCACTTCACGCCACATGCATTGCTGTCTTTGCCGCGCGAACATCCCGGTACCTGGCTGCTAGTGATTCTGCTATATCCGGTCTTGTCCGTGTTGCCGCAAGAGATGATTTTCCGCAGCTTCCTGCTGCACCGCTACGCGCCGCTATTCGGCGTCGATCGAGGCTATATCGCCGCGTCCGCGTTGGCTTTCGGCTATGCGCATCTGATCTTCCTGAACTGGGTCGCGCCCGCGATGACGGCTATCGGCGGCGCATTATTCGCCGCGACGTATCGAGACCGCCGCTCGCTCGCACTGTCCTGCTTCGAACATGCGCTGTACGGCTGTCTCGTGTTCACTGTCGGTCTGGGTCAGTACTTCTACTCGGGTTCCGCTTGGCAACACTAATCAGGCGTCCGAACGACATCGCGTCGGGTCAAACCGCGTTGGCCGCAACAAAATTCTTGAACACGGCGTATGCCGGATTCCTCGTCACCCCGTCCTCCTGAATGAGACCGTAGTCCGAGTCGATCACCGCGTACATCATGATGGACTGAATGTTGTACTTGTCCTTGATCGAATGATATTGCGCCAGTGCACGGCCGGTATAGGCGGCGGCTTGCTCGGGCGTGTCGTTCGCACCGGACCAGCCCCACTCCGTGAGCCAGATGGGCACATTGAACGAGTCTTTCAGCACTTGCAGCACGTCCACGCACGCGTGATAGCGGCCGCCGCATTGAATGTCGCCGGAGCTCTCGTACCAATGATAGGTCGTGAAGTCCCACCGCAACGAAGCCGCGCCGCTCACGCCCTGCGCCGAACCGTCGGGGGAGATGCCGTTCCACAGCATTTGCAGCGCGCGATAAGCCATCGGAATGCCGACGTTGACGCCGCACTGAATGGATGGGTCCACCGAGCGCACGCCGTCGACCATGCCACGCAGCACGCCGCGAAACGAAGGCCAGCACGCCGGGTTCCAGTCCGCCGAAGAACTGCCATCGCCGCCGATCTTCAACGGCACGTCGAGCTCGTTGCCGCATTCGATGTACTTCACGAGCCCTTTGAGCGGCTTTGTGCAACGCACTGCCATGTCATAGCCGAGCGAGTACGCAGCCGCTTCCGTGCTGTGCGGGTCCCACTGCGCGGAAAGCGGATTCAGCACTGGCAGGATCGACACGCCGCTATTGGCAAACGGCCCTTGCAACGCGTCGGCGAGCGTGGTCGCCATACCGCCGCCCGCGATGTCGCAGCGATAGTTCGTCACGCCCAAGTCTTGCAGAATGGCGAGTTGCGCCGCGGGCGACATCGTGTGATAGATGCCGGTGCCATAAGCCATATGCCCGTTGATGCCGTAGAAAAGGCCATTGGACGCGGACGTAGCGGAGCGCGTGGCCGGGCTGCTGGTCGAATCGGCGCCAGAAGCACTGGCGGTCGGTGCCGACGCGGCCGGGTTCGTCGCCGCGCCTGCGGTGCCGGCGACCGGTGAATTGCTGGGGCCGCCTCCGCCGCCGCAGCCGGCGAGCACGGCGCTGCCGGCCGAAGCCAGCATCATCGCGAGAAACGAGCGGCGACCGAGCGTGCGAGCGGATGCCTGCGAGTTGTGGGAAGGCGCAAAGCGCGTAGCGTCGTCGTGAGCGGGCATGGCCGTAAAAGGTGGCGTTGATGCCCGCGTTTACGGCGACGGCGAGTGTGCTCTTTAGTGGACTTTTGCGCTTCGCGCAGAGAGAGTTCGACGACGCATGGCGGTTTTACCGACGCATCGCTGTCTGAATGGGACCATCGTCATTCGTCACGCTCCACCCACCGCCCAGCGAGCGATACATCGCCACCGCCGCAAGCGCGTGTTCGCGGCGCGACTGATTGAGCGCGTCCGCATCGCGCAGATAGGCTTGCTGCGCGTCGAGGACATCGAGAAAACTCGCCGCGCCGCCTTTATACAGCTGCGTGGAAAGCGCGAGCGATTTTCCGGACGCGGCGAGCGCATCGCTCAGACGCGCCGTCTGATCGCTGCTGCTGACAAGGTCGCTGCGCGTGTCTTCAACGTCCTTCAACGCCTCAAGCAGCGTCTGACGCAGGTTCAATTCCGACTCGCGCATCCGGCTTTCGTTTTGCTCGATCTCTGCGGTAATGCGGCCCGCATTGAAAATCGGGCTCGTTGCGCTCAGCGCCGCCGAAAACAGGTTGTCGGTGAGCGTCGGCAAGCCGAGATACGATGATGCGAGCAATCCGTCCGTCAGCCGCAGCGAGAATTTCGGATAACGCTCCGCGCGCGCGACGCCCACTTCGGCGGCGCGCTGCTGAACCTGCGCATAGGCGATGAGCACATCCGGACGATGCAGAAGCGCATCCGATGGCAGCATCTGCGGCGCGCCTTCCGCAGGCACCGGTATCGCGGGCGTGGGCCCTGCATCGGCGAGCAACAACGTATCGACGGATTCCGGCGTGCGCCCCACATAAAGGGCGATCAAGCTCAACTGATGCTGAATGGTCGCGTTCGTGCGCGGAATGCGCGCTTGCAGATCGCTCAACTGATTCTGCGCGCGTGCGACATCGAGTTGAGTCGAGAGACCGTATTGCAAGCGGCGCTGCGTGAGTTTCAACGCGCGTTCGCGGATGACCAGGTTATCTTGAAGGATCTTCAGCTCCGCTTGCGCCCACCGCAGGTCCACGTAAGCGGATGCCGTATCCGCCGCAAGCGCGAGCCTGATTTGATCGGCCGCATGCTCTCGCCCGACGAGTTGGGCCTGCGACGCAAGCAGTTCCAGCCGCTCGCCGCCGAACACATCCGGCGTCCAACTCAGTGCAAGACCGAATCCTGCCTGACGAACATAGCCCAGCGGCGGCGGCGTGTTCTGCCGTGCATCCGAAGCGCCTGCGTTGGCATCGAGCTGCGGCAGCAGCGCGGCGCGACGCTGGGTCGTCAACGCTTGCGCCTGCTTCACGCGCTCGACCGCGGCTTGCAGATCCAGATTGCTGTCGAGCACGGATGCGACGAGTTCGTGCATGACGGGATCGTTGAACTGGTTCCACCACGTCGCGGCATCCGTGTCGGCCTTCGGCACGTTCACGCTCCAGTCGGCCGGCGCGGTAGTTCGCACCGTGGCGGGCAAGTCGGCGTGGGTGGCGGGCTGCACCGCGCAGGCGGCGAGCGCGACCGTCATTAGTATCGCTAAATATCTGCTTTTCATGATTGCCTCAATGCGCTTCCGAGGACGGCGGTGCGCTGCCGATAGGTCGCGCGAACAGGACGCTGACGATCCCCACGAGAAAGCACAGCGCAAGCACGTAGAAGCAGTCGGCGAACGTCAGCACGAGCGCCTCGCGCAACACGATCGCGTTGAGTGCTGCGAGACCGGCCTGCGTCGCGTCCAGAGCATCGCCTGCAACGGCCGCGAGATGCGCGGAACTGCGCGCGAGCACGTCTTCGATGGCGGGTCGTCCGATGGTCACGTTTTCGGCCAGTCGCAGGTAATGCAGATTCAGCCGGTCGTTGAGCATGGTCGCGCTCACCGCGATACCGATCGCGCCGCCGAGATTGCGCATGAGATTGAACAAGCCGCTAGCCGACTTGAGACGCGATGGCGGCAGCGAACCGAGCGCCATCGTCACGATGGGCGGCACCGCGAATTGCTGGCCGATGCCTCGCAAGGCCTGAGGCAGGAGCAGTTGCTGCCAGCCCCAATCGTTCGTCAGCGGGGTATAGAAGTAGCATCCCAGCCCGAAACAGATCAGGCCAAAAACGAGCAGCACGCGCATGTCGATGATTCGCGATGCGTAGCCGTACACGCCAATCGACGCCAACTGGAAGCATCCGACCGACAACAAGGCAATGCCGATCTGCAATGAATCGAAGCCGCGCACGCGACCGAGAAACACCGGCGTGAGAAAGACCGAAGAAAAGATGCCGATGCCGGTCACGAACGACAGCAGACTGCCGATACCGAAGTTGCGCACGGACAGCGCCCGCAAATCAACAATCGCATCCTTCGCCGTCAACGCATGGACGATGAAGAGGAACCCGCAGATCGCCGAAATCCATGCGCATACGATGATGGCGCCATCGCCGAACCAGTTCTTGCGCGGTCCTTCTTCGAGCACGTATTCGAGGCATCCGAGAAACCCTGACATGAGAAGGATGCCTAAATAGTCGCCCTTCTTCAGCAGAGAAAGGTCAGGCTTGTCGATATGCACGTATTTCGGCACGAGCACGGCGACGACCAGACCCGGCACGAGATTGAGATAGAAAAGCCAGTGCCAGGACCACTGGTCGGTAATCCATCCGCCGATGACCGGACCGATGGCGGGCGCCAAAGAAGCGAGCGCGCCGATGGTCGTCGACGCAATGATCCGCTGCTTTCCGGGAAAAAGGACGAACGCGGTCGTGAACACGGTCGGAATCATTGCTGCGCCGAGCGCGCCTTGCAGGCCGCGAAAGAGGATCATCGAGTCGATGTCCCATGCGAGGCCGCACAGCATGCTCGTCACGGTGAAGCCGATGGCCGACGCCGCGAAGAGCCACCGCGTCGAAAACACTTTCGAGAGCCAGCCGGACATGGGAATGACGAGGATCTCCGCGATCAGATACGACGTCTGAACCCACGACAGTTCGTCCTGGCTGGCGGACAGTCCGCCGCCGATATCCTTCAGCGATGACGCGACGATCTGGATATCCAGCGTCGCCATGAAAAAGCCGAGGCACATGAGCGCGAATGCAAAGACGCGCTCCCTTACCGGCGCTTCGGCGGGATTGTCGAGCACATGTCGATTCATGGTGCGCGCCTTAACCGTTGTGCTTGCGAAGGTGGACTTTCACCGTCGCGGACAAGCCGGGGCGGAGCACCGACTCTGCGCCCTTCGGCACGTCGAGCCGAATGCGCACGGGCACACGCTGGACGATCTTCGTGAAGTTGCCCGTCGCGTTCTCGGCGGGCAACACGCTAAAGGTGGCTCCGGTCGCGGGCGCAAGACTTTCGACGTGGCCAGTGAACGGAATGTTCGATGCATCCAGTTCCACATCGGCGTCGTCACCGGCACGCATCTTCTTGAGCTGGTCTTCCTTGAAGTTCGCATCGACCCAGAGGCCGGTCGCGGGCACGATGGTGAGTAACGATGTGCCGACATTCGCCAGCACGCCGACGCGCGCCGTGCGATTGCCGACATAACCGTCCACGGGCGAGCGGATGGTCGTGTAATCGACGTTCAGTTGCGCCACGCGCCGCGCGGCTTCGGCGGTCGCCACGCGGGCCTCTGCATCGGCGATCTGCGCGTCGATCACGGACAATTGACGCTTGGCTGCGACGAGCGATGCCCCGCTCTTGTCGACCGACGCCTGCGCCTTGCTGTAGTCGGCATCGGCGCGTTCGACAAGCTGATTCGACACGGCGTCATCCTTCACGAGTGCACGATAACGCACGCGGTCCTGTCCGCTACGCGTGAGTTCGGCCGTCGACGCGCGAACTTCCGCCTGAGCCTGACTGATCAAAGCGGCCTGCAAGGCATCCTTTGCGCGCAGTTCCTCGACGGCTGCGCGGGCACTCGATACTTCCGCATTCGCCTGCGCGAGACGTGCGTCGTAATCGCGGGCATCGAGACGGACGAGGACCTGGCCCGCGCTCACGCGTTGGTTGTCCTGCACGAGAACGTCGGTCACGAAGCCGTTGACCTTCGGCGCGAGCACCGTGACATCGCCGCCGACGTAGGCGTCGTCGGTCGTTTGCACGAAACGCAGAACGAGGACCCAGTACGTGAGCGCCGCGACGAGTACGGCCGCGACCACCCCGAGCGCGAGCAGCATCCAGGGGATACGGCGTGCGGGCCGGTCGAGCGCCGGCGCGGTCGTCGATGGGAGTTGAGTGGAAGGCGTCGTCATATCGCTTTTAGTGCATATGCACTGAATGTCGGACAAAATTGCAGCGGTCGCTGCTTCGATAGCCCAGGAGCGTATCTGTGCATATACACGATGTCAAGCCGCACTTGCGGCACGAGACAAATGTCATGGCGACAATAATGATGCGCGGCGCTTTCCAAAAAGAGCCAAGGTGATTGAATGGTTCTCAATCTCCGACGCGGCTAGCGGGACTCGCAGCCCACTAAAGTTTCGGCTTCCGGAGCCGATAACTGACGTTGACCGACGCAAGTGGACAGTGTCTCTTCGGTAGCACGTGGAAAGACTCACCGCCACTTGCTGTCGAGACGGCTACCTCGCCCACGCTTGTCTGCGCTTGCACGCCGCAAGGCTTCAAAGCGGCAAATCACGCATAGAAACCCACTTCATTCGCGCACCGACAAGCCCATCATGCCCACGTTCGACTTACGTACCGTCCTGCTGATGGCATCCGTGATGCCTGGGCTCATGGCTCTGGTGATGTTCTCTATCGGCAGAACGTTCCCCAGAACGATTCTGGGCGTTGCGCATTGGGCGCAAGGCTCATTGCTTTTTTCTGCCGCCGCTTTCGTGATGGCATTGCGCGGTGCGTTGCCGGACTGGCTGTCCGTCGTCGTCGGCAATGCATGTATCGTCGGGAGCATCGGACTTTGGCTGATCGGTACCCAGCGCTACCTGGGTCGTCCACCCTTCATCCGCACCATTGCAGCGTTGGCATTCGTGGACGCAGTCAGTCTCAGCTGGATGACGTGGGTGCACTTCACGCCTTACGGGCGGGCCCTGTTTACCAACGTGATTCTCACGCTGCTTTTCGCGCGCCTCGCCTATGAGTTGCTGCGATTCGGCCGGGACGATAGCGGAGCGAAGGTCGTCGGCACGTTGTTCGCATTCGAGACCGTCATCGCGTCGGCGAGAGTGCTCACGTCGCTGCAACCGGGCGCGTCGCATGAGGGACTGTATGCGCACGACCGCATGCAGATGGTCTATTTGAGCAGTGGCGCATTCATGTCGTTGAGCATTACCGTCGGTTTCATGCTCACAGCCGTCAACCGCCTCAGGGTGCATCTCGAGGAATTGTCGCGCATCGACCCTCTTACTGGCCTACTGAATCGTCGCGCTCTGCTGGGCGCTCACACGATGTCGCGAGAAGCACCGCGCAAGGTCAGGCGATACCTGTCGCTCTTGCTGATCGATCTGGACCACTTCAAGAAAATCAACGACACGTACGGTCACTCGATGGGTGACGACATCCTCGTGGATTTCGCGCGACGCGCAAGTCTCTCGCTTCCGCCAGAGGCACAGTTCGCACGCTGGGGCGGAGAGGAGTTCGCCGTGCTCTTTCCGTGCGACAGCCTTCACGAGCCATTGCGCCTTGGACACGCATTGCAGGAGCGAATCGCAGGCCCGAGTGAATCGGCCTTGCCTTCCTATACGTGCAGCATCGGAATCGCTTATCTGGGCGCTGCCGACGCGAGCATCGAGCAGTTGCTCAAGCAAGCCGACGAGGCGCTGTATCGCGCCAAAGACAATGGCCGCAATCGCGTTGAACTCGCGCGGGAAGTTCTTCCGGTTAGCGGCTCCCGCATGCTCGATGCAGTAAAGCCGTAACTGTCGCGGTCACACCAAAGGCAACCACTCGTGATGCGTTGAGCGCGCCTGTGGACCGCGCTTTGCTGCGCTGACTGTCACTACCGCTAAACCCGAACGGAGGGCGCGATGTGTCAGGAATCTACAGCGCCAGAGCAACTGGCATTTCACCGCGATATGGATGCGAACGCGTGCGTGAGTAAGCCGCATCTGACGATATCGCGGCGACACGGTCGAGGGATTCTTGCGGCCCTCGTTTGCGCGACTGCGTTCTCAGCCGCGGGCTGCCGTCTAATGCAGTCGGACGCCCAAGTCAGCCCCGCCGACCAGCAGTTCATGCTGACCGCCGCGAGCGTCGGCAAAGCCGAGATCGATCTCGGCAAGCTGGCGTCCGAGCGAGGCGGTTCATCGGAGGTTCGCGAGTTCGGGCAGAAAATGGTTGCCGAGCATACGCGCATCAACGGTGAGTTGTCTCAGATTGCGGACGAGAAACACGTGCGCTTGTTACAGGCGATGGACCCGGCAAACCGCACGCTCTACGACGAACTCGGAACCATGACGGGACCCGCCTTCGACCGCGAATATGCGATTGCGCAGGTGCATATCCATCAAATGGGCAATGCGCTTTATGCGAGTGAGGCGCAGCATGGCGAAGACGCGCAAGTGAAAGCCTTTGCGGCGCGAGGCGTGCCGATCGGAGAGAATCATCTACAACATGCTTCTCACCTGCTGCAAGGCTTGCCGACATCGTCGGCGCAGTAGTCGGTGCATCACGGCGCGGAGAACTCGCATGGCTCATAAAGAGAACTCACTTGGCTGGGCCGGTTTGCTACCGGGCTGGCACTGCTTTCGCAAACGCGCGACGGCTGGCTTCGCTGTCGTCTGCACTCTGACGCTCGGTCTGCTAACGCCTCTGAACGTACGCGCCGCTTCGCCGGCCGACTCGAAAGATTCCACGCGCGAGCAAGTCCGCTCGGATCTCGACCGCTATCGATGCGCAGGGTACAACCCGATCGCCGACGAGATCACCTACCCCAACGATATCGATGCGGCGCGGGCGCGATTGCAGGATCCAGGTTGCCCCAATCCCGACGCCGCCTCCAAAACGGCGCCGCCCTCGAACAAGCAATCGAAGTAGCAGGCGCGACCATGCGACCTTGCATATGCATAGGACCTTTGGCTGACGGCCGCGCTCGCGACTGCTTGACGTCTCTCGCTCTTCTTGCGCGAGTAGGGTTTTCGCTAGAACGAAAGTGCGGGACGCACGGGCGCTTCACACCGAGCAGCGGCTGAGACTCATAGCTTCACTTCGATGAAAGCCGCGATTGCGTTTCCCGCTTGTCAGTTGCGTTGAGAAAGCACGGTTCTCACACGACACCTCAGCGACCCAGCGATGCGGTCATTCAGAACGCCCAAAACAAAAAAGGGCCCGGAGGCCCTTTTCGATTTACTTCGGGTGCGTTGCGATGAAGCTCTTGACCGCCGTGAAAGCCGGCTTCTGGGTCTTGCCGTCGCTCTGCATCAAGCCATACGCGCCTTCGCTGTCGTCATACATCTCGAAAGCCTGAATCGACTGGATGTTGTACTTGGCCGCGTTGTTGTAGAACTGCTGCATCATCAGGTTGCCGGTCATGTACGACGCAATCGACGAGTAGGTGCCGTAGGTCGGGCGAACGCCGTACTCGTTGATCCAGATCGGCTTACCCATCGACTGAAGCACGCCCAGGACGTCGTGGCAACCCGTATTGCCGCAGGCATGGGTCATGTCGCCCTGGTCGGAGTACCAGTGCCACGCCGTGATGTCCCAGCTGACGGTCGGGTGACCATGCGTGCCGTCCGGCTGCGAGCCATCCGCCAGCATCTGGAAGAACGCCGTGTGCTTCCACGTCCCGTCGACGATGATCTTCGCCGAGCTGTTGACCGACTTCACGCCGGCGATCATGCCGCGGATCGCGCCGCGCGCAATGGTGAACGGCTGATTGCTGTACTGATTCCAGACATTGCCGTCGTAATTGCCGGCGAGCGTGTGGGCTTCCATTTCATTACCCACTTCGTAGTACGTATAGTTGTACGTTTGCGCCGTCTGCTGCCCGAGCGTGTAACCGGCGTTGTAGGCCGCCTGCTCGCTGTTGTAGTTCAGGCCGATCATGATCACCGGATAAACCTGCACACCGCCTGCGGCGAACGTCTTGGCAACCGTCGCGACGACCTTCGCGGAAGCCTGGCTGTAGACGTCGTTGCGGTAGATCTTCACGCCGAGGCTCTGAAGCTGCGCGAGCTGCGTTGCGTACGCGGTGCTGTCGTATGCGCCGCCGTTCGTGATGTGACCGTTCACGCCGTAGAAGATCGAGCCCGTGGTCGCGGCCTTATCGGTTGCCTCCGGCACATCGGCGGACTTGTTCGTTGCGGCGTCGACAGCAGCTTCTCCACCGCCGCCGCAGGCCGCGAGCAGCGCGCTCAGGACGACCGCGGTTGCCAACGTTGCAGCCTTCGACTTAGCGAGGAAACTCAGGGATTGCGTAGCTTGATTGTTGTTCATGATCACTTGGCAGTACTAAGGAGCGAGCATTCGCTCGCAGAGTTGAAGTAGGTTGCCGGCAACACATGCCGACGACCAAGAACGTATTTCGCTTACTGGGGAACCGGTTCGGTCGCACTGCGTTGAACCGGCCGTCGAGCTATGCCTGGTTCCTATCGCGCTGGCGTTGACGCCAGCAAACGATTGCCTGCCGAGGAAGGCCGATGACCGCGCCACTCATGGTCACCGATGCAAACTGGTTCAAGGGTATTACTTACCGACTGCTTCTGCGTGCCGCTTCGTTTAAGGCATCATTTTCCGAATCGGTCAGCACGGAAGCAAGGTTATCGTCTAATGAGATGGCTGTAAACACACATTTCAGAAAAAAATTCGTCTGAAATCATTCAGCAGGAAGAAACTTCCGAAACGCGTATTTCTGACACGCCGACACACGCTCGTCGCAATCGAAGCCTTCGCACATGCGTTATTTCGCGGCGCAAGCGGTGACTATTAGGGTAATTGAGTATTCTTATGACGAACAGAAGGCCGTAGCAGACCTAAAGGAGCGCATTAGACGGATCGCCGATACCCTAAAGCGCTTTGTGTAAAGCAATCGCCAGCAGTCGCGGCTCATCGAACATCGTTGCGAGTTCGAAGAAGAAAAGGAAAGCGAGCATAGCTGCTGTGCCCGGTCGTCGATAGATCAGGCTCACGATACGCGGCGCGAAGCGTCTTCTCACGGTGGCCCGGGTCACGAAGATGACGACAGCCGTGCCGATTAGCGCGCCCGCCACCACATCGGTCGGATAGTGCAGACCCAGGTACACGCGAGGCAAACAGATCAACAGAAGGCACTGCACAATCGCCAGTACACCGACCCATCGCCAGACGAGAAAGATGCCGACCGCGACGGACATCCACAGTGCGGCATGGTCGCTAGGGAATGAACTCCACAGTCGCAGATGATTGCTCGCCTGGCTCGCGCCGGGAAAGCTGGAAGCTAGACTCGGGCTATACATCGGCCGAAGTCTGAACGGCAAGACGAGCGCAAGAAGGCGTCCGACGACGAAGGCCAGCAGCGCAGACATCACGATTGCGACCACCATTTCTCGACGGTAGCTCAACGTACTGCCCTGCTTGAACCAGAGTGCCCACAGAATGGCGAGCGGAACGAGTCCCTTGAATAGATAGAATTCGGCCACGACGCCGACCGCGTGAGCGAATAAGCCCGAGGAAGGCAGAGCATGAAGCAGCCAAAGTTGAATTGACGAGTCGAGAGCGTTCACGCGATTCTGTCTCCGTATGTTCTATTTTTTTCGACACGAGTGGCAATGCATGCTCCGACGCTTGAGCTGATGAATCGCCTAAGGCGGCCCAGGCATAGGCGGCGCGAACTCTGTGTCTTATGCGTTGATTTACCCCGCGCCCCTCCGTTGCGCCGGCCTTGATCAACTGCGCACGCAGTTCTTCACCACCGATCGCAGTTCGTTGATGTCGAATGGTTTCGCAAGGATAACAACATCGGCATCGGATGCGCGCCTCAATTCCTGCGCATAGCCGGTCATCAGCGCGATCATCTGGTCCGGCCAACGATCTCGAACGTATTCGGCGAGGTCAAGGCCATCGCGCTTACCCGGCATTTGCACGTCCGAAAGCACGAGGTCAGCGCGGTATCCGCTTTCCAGCAGGGCGATCGCACTATCTGCCGTCAACTCATGGCGCACGCTGCAACCCAAGACGTCGAGCACGGCGGCAATGCCATCCGCTACGCTCTGGTTATCTTCGACGAGAAGCACGCTCACGCCGGAAGCGAGCACGTCTGCGGCCTCCTCCGGCAGCGGCTCCGCAGCAGGCTCAGCGCAACCCTCTTGGCCCTCGATACGCGGAAGGTAGACGCTGATGGTTGTCCCGCGGCCCGGCTCGCTTTCTATGCGTGCCGTGCCGCCCGACTGCTCGCATGTCGCCATGACTTGCGCAAGCCCCAGCCCGGTACCGGCGCCCTTCGCCTTCGTAGTGAAGAGCGGCTCGAACGCGCGGCGCAGCACGGCATCGGTCATGCCTTTGCCGGTATCGGTAAAGCGAAGAAGAACATAGTCGCCGGGCAGCAAGTCGAAGGTTCGTTCCGTAAGTGTGATGGATTCGCATCGCACCGTGAACTTGCCACCGTCGGGCATGGCGTCTTTCGCGTTGACGCAAAGATTGATGACGGCCGCTTCGAGTTCCACGGGATCGACCATGACGCTGCTAAGTCGACCAGTCAGTTGGAGATCCAGCACCAGCTGCTCGCCTAGCGACGTCTCGATGAGATCGCGCATGCTTTCGATCCATTCGCAGACGTTCACGCATTCGAGTTTCACCGGCTGCTTGCGCGCCACGCTCATCAGCCGACGCGCGAGTCCTTGCGCGCCTTTCGCCGCATGCTGAACCGCCAACACTTCCTTCTCGAGATCCGTATAGTGCTTGCGTCGCGCCAGTTCCACGTTGGCGTTCACGACCATCAAGAGATTATTGAAGTCATGCGCGACGTTGGCCACGAGATTGCCGAGCGCGCCCATGCGACGCAGTTGTCGGTTCGATTCTTCGGCGGACACGCGTCGGCTGACTTCGGCATGCCAGTTGTGCCACGCGACTTCCTCCTCACCGAGCCTTCGTAACGACATCCAGAGCAGTACCCATACGACGACGCATGGAACGAGCAATATGGTCGTGATGGCGATCAGATTCGCGCGCCATTTAGCGGCGATGAAAGCGGTCTCGATGCCTGCCGTGACATAGAGCGGATAACCGCGCACCCGCCGGTACGCAAGCACCCTTTCGCGGCCATCAACCGGTGAAACTGAAAGCAGATGCCCGAACCGCGCATTTGCTTCGATCGCATGCTTGACTCCGGAGTCCGCCGCCGAAGTCGTATGAGGCCGCGAGTTCGGGAAGCGCGCCAGGATTCCACCATCAGCGCGATACAGGCCGATGAGAACGAACGGCTCGTCGCCAGTGAGTTCCCGATAGAAGTCCAGAAAGTACTGCTGCCGCAGCGCGATTGCGAAAACGCCGAGCAACCTGCCCGCTTTATCTACCCATGAAGTGCTTACGGTGATTACGTTGCTACCGGTAAGGAAGCCGGGTTGCGCTAGCGAGACATGAGGTTCGCCGTGTGCGTTCGACGCCGCCTGTAGCGTCTCGCTGCCGCTGATCGACACGTTCGGAACCGGATAGAAGCGGCTACTCGCGAGCAATTGCCCCGTTGCGCTATAGACCGCGGCGCTCGCTATCTGCGGAAAGCGGCCGACAATCGCGTTGAGCGATTCATGAATGGTGTGTTCTTGACGGGCGATCCAGTCAGGTCGCTGCTCGCCCATGAGTTCGGCGATGCGGTCGAGCACTTCTGCGTTGAGTTCCTGCACGGTCGCAGCCTGCTCTTCCGCGACTCGCGTGAGGCGATCGACTTCGTCGAATGCTTCGGATAGTCTGCGATGGTAGTCGAACCAGGCGTACCCGCAGACGCAGAGAAAAGGACCGAGTACTGAAATGACCGCGAGAAGGACGATAATCGCACGCGTCGCCGCAAAGTTTCGATGCGGCGGCGGCAGCTCCAGAGAGACTTCGTCTTCTTCGTCCATTGTGCAATCCGTCCTTGCACAGACGCGCGTGAGTTCGGCTCACGCTCCAACGAAATATCGTCGAGCGCGAACACCTCGATATTCCGACTATATAGCGATTTGAGCAGTCAGACGATACTTGCGAGCAACGACGAAGCAGCGGCGCACCTCTGCCGCTTGTCGAGCGTTGTATCGCGGGGAAAGGGAGGAAGTGAAGGCGTGGAGGGGACAAACGCAACGCGAACGGCGGCCGTTTCTCTCTGCCGACCGCCCGACCGCGGTTGCGTTATTTGTAGCCGATAACCATGGAATCGGGCCCGACGAGATGCTCGACGCGTATGTTGCTAAAGCCGGTCTGTTCCATCCATTTGCGGCATTGCGCGCCGGTGTAATCGAAACCGCCCGGCGTCTCGATCAGCATGTTCAGGCTCATCAGCAAGCCGAACGCATTCTCGCGGCGCTCGTCGTCGATGACCGCGTCGTAGACGATAAGCGCGCCGCCCGGCGGCAACGCCGCATGGCATTTGGCGAGAAGATCGAGTTTTTGCGGCAGCGCCCAGTCGTGCAGGATGTGCCCCATCACGAGCACATCCGCCGACGGACATTCGTCCTTGAAGAAGTCGCCCGGATAGAAGCGCAGCCGGTCGCTCAGGCCCTGTGCGGCGACGTACTCGTCGAATACCGGGCCGACGGCCGGCAAGTCGAAGCCTCCGCCCGTCAGATGCGGATGCGCCATCGCCACTTGCACGGGCAGCGCGCCCTGCGCCGCGCCGATATCGATAAACGTGGTGTAATCGCCCCACGGAAACTTCTGGGCAATGGCGCGAGCCGTACCGAGACTCACGCCCGTCATGCCCTGAAGGAAACCGCGCAACGACGCCTGATCGCGATAGATCGCGTCGAACGGGTTGCCGCCGTGCTTCGCTTCGTTTTGCGGCAGACCGGTCATGAGCGCTTCGGTCAGCGCGCCCCAGAAGGGATAGAGTCGCGCGTTCGCCATCTCCAGCAATCCGCCGACATAACAAGGCTTCGACCTGTCGAGAAAGAGATCGGTGTCGGCCTTATTGCTGTAGACGGTGCCATCACGGTCGAGCAAGCCTAGCGCGACGAGCGCATCGAGGAAGTCGCTCGCTGCCCGTGGATGCAGCCCGAGGGCTTCGGCCAGCTCCGCCCCTTCGCGCGGACCGGACGCCAGCTGTGTGAAGACGCCGAGTTCCACCGCAGACAGCAGCGCCTTTGACGCCCAGAAGCCCATGCCTATTTGTAGAAGCCTCTCGGGAGAGGGCTGATCGGTGGAGACGGGCGACGGCGCCTTGTTCATATCACATCCTTCGTTCGATGAGAAATAACGTAAGGGGTGCTAAGGCCGGCTGAAAGCACAGCGTCCACTGTAGGCGCTGCGCCGTTGGTGATCAAGCGATGTATGTGTGCCGCCGCGCAGAGCGCGCAGGCATCGCGGCCGAACTGGCCCGTGCCGCCCGCAATGGATTGTCTCTGTTCAGACAGGTACGGTCTGCGGAAAACTCGACCGGACCGACCAGAGGAATCCGCCATGACCGCACAGACCTTCTTCGACGCCAACCTGTTGCTCGCCTGGTCGGCTTATTTCGTGGGAACGGCCAGCCCCGGGCCGAGCAATCTGGCGATCATGTCGATTGCGAGCACATCCGGCAGGCGCGCGGCCCTGGTGTTCGCGGCGGGCGTCATGTCCGGCTCGTTGACGTGGGCCGTGCTCGCCGCACTGGGCCTGTCGGCCGCGCTTGCCGCGTATTCCGGCTTTCTCGTGGCTGTGAAGTTGTGCGGCGGGGCGTATCTGCTGTGGCTCGCGGCGAAGTCGGCTCGCGCCGCGTGGCGCCCGCCCCTGCGCCCCGCTTCACGACATGCACCGGCACCGGACGCGCGCCGGCTCTATGCGCGCGGCGCGCTTTTGCATCTCACGAATCCGAAAGCCATTCTCGTGTGGATGTCGGTCGCCGCGCTCGGCTCATCCACCGCAACGCCGCCGATGCACACGTTGACTGTGGTCGCGGGGTGCCTGTGCATCGGCATGAGCGTCTTCGGCGGGTATGCGGTCTTGTTCTCGATGGCAGCGCCGCGCCGCCTGTACGCGCGCATGCAGCGCTACCTCGATGCGTGCCTCGCGCTGGTATTCGGCGCTGCGGGCATCCGCTTGCTTACCTCGCGCGTCTGAACTACCGCGGGCTCACGCGCCCCTGTTCCAGCGATCCAGCCGCTTGCGCGTAACCAGAGCAATACGGTTCGACGCAAGCGCCGCCAAATTGACGAGGCGCCGCTTCTGCGTAGCGTCCATGACGCGTGGCTGCCGGTCGATGCCGCAGAGCGCGCCGAGCGCGTTGCCTTCTGCGTCGCGCAACGGTACGCCAGCATAGAAGCGAATGCGCGGCTCGTCGGTGACGAGCGGATTAGCCTCGAAGCGCGGATCGGCCGCCGCGTCTTCCACCACGAACGCATCGTTCTGCATGACCGTGTAGTTGCAGAACGCCCACGAGCGCGGCGTCTCGTGCGCGTTGAGCCCCCAGCGGGCCTTGAACCATTGCCGGTCCGGCGTGAGCAGCGTCATGAGGCAGATCGGCACGCGCAGCGTCTCCGCTGTGAGCTGCACGACCTCGTCGAACTCGGGATCGCTCGCCGAATCGACGAGTCCCGTGCGCTCGACCGCCCGTAGGCGCGCGGCTTCATTCGCCGCGACGGGATACGGCGAAGTGTCCGCATTGTCCGGGGGCGCGAGCGATAGACACGCGACGAGCGCAGCGGCGAAAGCGGGCTTGTCAGCGGGGGCTGGCAGCACCGCAATGCGCGACAAGGCGCCCAGGTCCGCTTCGAGTTGCGCGGCGGGCATGTCGGTGACGAGCAGCATGCGCATGTGCGCGAGATCGCGCGAATGCAGCAGCCGCCGGCACATCGACAGGCGCTCCCAGTCCCCGCGCATCAGTTCGACGGCGATCACGGCGGGCATGGCGAGGCCCGCGTCCAACATTGCGTTGAGCGGGTCGCTCTGCCCGATGGCGCGCAGCCCCGCAGCCGCGGCCGCTTCCACATACGACGGCAACGCGGCTTCCGATGCCACGACGAGCGCCACGGAGCTTTCGGCATGAACCGGTGCCGTCCGCCGGTTGCCAAGCTGCTCGCGCAGCGCGTCGACCGCGCTCGCGCGAACGCGCCTATGCCCGCCCGGCGTTTTCCACGATTCGACTTGTCCCTGCTCGATCCACGTCTGCGCTGTCTTCACCGAAACGCCGAGGCGGGCCGCGACGTCGCGCGTGGTGAGAATGGGATCGTCTTCCTTTGTCATGCGTTCCTTACGGTGAAGCGCGAACGAGGCGCAAACGATAGCTACCTTCAGATGAAAGCACAATCGCCGAAATTGATAGAAATGGAAGTTTTCGCTTGCACGATTTGTCGGTTAAATCTACGCTTAATACGCCATTTCGCTGTCTTTTTCGGTCTTCGGTCGCAATTACCACGCCTTTCTTCTTCACATGGTAATTATGGCTGGCATCGTTGGCTTTGACAAGACGTCGACATTTGGTAGAAAAGGAAGTCTCTATAAACGACGTAGGCGCACAACGCCCGCGGCGCCGAAGACCACGGCGAACACATAAAACACGCTATGAACCTCAAAACCATGTCGGTCAAGGCAAAACTGGCCTTGTCATTCTCGCTGCTAACGGCTGTCGTCCTGATCGTATCAGCGGTGTCCATCACCGCGCTCGGCGACGCGAATCAACGCTTCTTCGGCTTTGTCGAAGGCATCAACACCCGCGCGGCGCTGGCCGAACAGGTGCGTCAGGCAGTGGACCGGCGCGCGATCGCCGCGCGCAACATGGCGCTGGTCACGACGCCTGCCGATTTCGAGCTGGAAAAGGCCGCCGAAGCGCAGGCGCAAGCCGATGTCTCCCAACGCCTCGCCAAACTCGACGCGATGATCGCCTCCGCGACCGACACGACCGAGAAGGCGCGCTCGCTCGTCGCCGAGATCAACCGCATCGAAGCGCTGTATGCGCCGGTCGCCCAGGCGATCGTCAGCCTCGCGACCGAGCACCGTCAAGAGGAAGCCGTGCGCAAGATCAACGAAGACTGCCGCCCGCTGCTGGCCGCGCTCGTGAGCGCCACCAACGCCTATTCCGCTTACACGCACGAGCGCGCCGAGACGCTCGTGGCCGAGGCTCATGAACACTTCGCGACGCAGCGGGCCATCCTCATCGCCATTTGCCTCGCGGCGGTAGCGGCTGCGGTGGCAGCGGGCGTCATCATCACGCGCGGCCTGACGCGCGCGCTCGGCACCGAGCCGGCGACGCTCAAGGAAATCACACAGCGCGTTGCGTCGGGCGATCTCAGCCCCGTCGCAATGACTCGCGCGGTCCCGCAAGGCAGCGTGCTTTCGTCGATGGACGCGATGCAAAAGAGCCTCGTCACGTTGATTGCCGAAGTGCGCACGGCGGCCGACAGCATCGCGACCGGTTCCATGCAGATTGCCTCGGGCAACGCAGACTTGTCGGCGCGCACAGAGGAGCAGGCGTCGTCGCTGCAGGAGACGGCGGCCAGCATGGAAGAGCTGACCTCGACGGTCCGCCAGAACGCCGACAACGCGCAGCAGGCGAGCACGCTGTCGAGCAACGCGTCGCATGTGGCACAACAAGGCAATGCCGTGGTGACGCGCGTCGTCGAAACCATGACGGCGATCAGCGAGAGCTCGACGAAGATCGCGGACATCATCGGCATCATCGAAGGCATTGCGTTTCAGACCAACATTCTTGCGCTGAACGCGGCAGTCGAGGCCGCGCGCGCGGGCGAACAGGGGCGCGGCTTTGCAGTGGTCGCATCGGAAGTGCGCTCGCTCGCGCAACGCTCGTCGCATGCGGCGAAGGAGATCAAGGAACTGATCGGCGCGTCGGTGGCGAAGGTGGAAGCGGGCTTCGCGCTGGCGCAGGACGCAGGCACGACGATGAGCGACGTGATGACCGCGGTGCGCCGCGTGTCCGACATCATGGACGAGATCGCGGCGGCGACGGGCGAACAGAGCCGCGGCATCGAGCAGGTCAATCAGGCGATCTCGCAGATGGACCGCGTCACGCAGCAGAACGCCGCGCTCGTCGAGCAGGCGGCTGCGGCATCGCAGGCGCTGGATCATCAGGGGCGTCATCTTTCGCAGACGGTGTCGCAGTTCCGCATCGAACACGCTGCCGCATGACCAACGCGCGGCGCGCGGACACAGCCACTGAGAGGAAGTCGTGCACCACGAGATGAAGACGTTGCCCGGCGTCGCCACCGCGCAGTTCCGGTCGTTCGCAGCGAAGATTCCGCCGTTCTACGCATCGCTCGTCGTCACGATGTTGTCGTTCATGGTCGTGTTCGGGCAGCGCGCGCCCGCATGGCTCGCGCTCGGCATGCCGTCGGTCTTCATCGTGCTGCTCGTCTGGCGGGGCTGCTGGTGGGTCGTGCATCGCCATGACGACGTGACCGACGCCGAAGCGCGCCGCCATCTCGCCCGCGCGACGACCGTGCTGATCGTGAGCGCGGTCTTCGCAATGGGCGTGGACGTGATGCTATTCAAGTACGCAGACGTTCACGCGAAATACTTCATCCTGATGCAGATCGTGGCATCGACGATGGCGGGTTTCTTCTGCCTGATGCATCTGCGCACGGCGGCGGCGCTCGTCGCCTTCGCGATGATGCTGCCGTTCCTCGGCTCCATGTTGAGCATGGGCGATATCGGCGCGACGGCATCGGCGGTCGACATCGCGATCACCGTCGCACTGATGAGCTATGTGATGTTCGGCTATCAGCGCGACTTCGCGAATCTCATTCGTTCGGAAGCCGAAACAGCTGCATTGAGCAAGGAGAACGTGTGGCTCGCGAACCTCGACATGCTCACCGGTCTGCCGAACCGCCGGCAGTTTTTCGAGCAGTTGCAGTCGTCCATTGCGAATGCCGCCGCGACGAAGCGCACGGTGGCGGTAGGCGTCGTGGATCTCGACGGCTTCAAGCCCGTCAACGACACGCACGGGCACCGCGTCGGCGACCACGTGCTCGCGGAAATCGCGCGGCGCATCGAACGCATGACGACCCATGCCGCGTTGCTGGCGCGCGTGGGCGGCGACGAGTTCGCGTTCATCGTCGTGGATGCGGACGAAGCCTCGCTGCAGGCATCCGCCGATGCGATCATTCAGGCGGTGAGCAGGCCCATCGCCGTCGGCAGCCTCGTGACATCGGTCGGATGCTCGATCGGCTTCGCGATGTATCCGCGCGCCGCGGCGACGGCCGATCTGCTCTACGAACGCGCGGACTACGCGCTCTATCATGCGAAGCGTTCGGGCCGTTCGCGCTCGGTCATGTTCTCGCTGGAACACGAGCGACTGTTGAAAGAGCAAGGCGCGGTCGAGCAGGCGTTGCGCAGCGCCAACCTTGCCGACGAGTTCTATCCGGTGTTTCAGCCTATCGTCGATGCATCGACGAACCGCACGCTCGCGCTCGAAAGCCTCGCGCGCTGGCAAAGTCCCGTGCTGGGCGCGGTGCCGCCGGGCACGTTCATTTCGGTCGCGGAGCAGGCGGGCATCATCGCGGATCTCACGCCCATTCTGTTGCAAAAGTCGCTTGCCGCAGCCGAGCTTTGGCCGGAGGACGTGGACCTTTCCTTCAACGTCTCGCCGTACGATATCGCGAGCGAAGCGCGTACGCGCCGGCTCATCGAGATCATTCAGGCAAGCCGCGTGTCGCCGCAACGCATCGCGATCGAACTGACGGAGACCGCGCTGATGCATAGCTTCGCGCAGACGAACGCGAACATGGCGCTGCTTCAAGACGTCGGCGTGCGCATCTCGCTCGACGATTTCGGCACCGGCTATTCGAGCCTCAGCTATGTGCACGCATTGCCCATCAACAAGCTGAAGATCGACAAGAGCTTTATCAGCGATATCGGGGCGAATCCGCGAAGCAGAAACATCGTGCGATCGCTCATCACGTTGTGTCACGACCTCGGCGTGACATGCATCATCGAAGGCGTGGAGACGACGGACCAGTTGCGGATCGTGCGCGAACTGGGCGGCGCGGCCATTCAGGGCTATTACTTCGCCAAGCCGATGCCGGCGGCCAGCGTGAATGCGTATTTGCGCGATTGCACCGCCGTTTAATGTGGTGGTCGCGCCGACGTCGCTTCCGCGCCAAGCACGCCGGACGCCTCCCCTTCCCTCTTGCGGTACGACGGTTGCTCAGGTCAAGTGGACGAACGATCGACAGGAGGTACCGCGATGCTCAGTCAAGAGACGAAGGACATCGTCAAGGCGACCGCGCCTGTGCTCGCCGAACACGGACTGCCCATCATCAAACGCTTCTATATCCGGCTATTCGAAGCGCACCCGGAACTGAAGAACGTTTTCAACATGGCGCATCAGGAACAAGGCGAACAGCAGACGGCGCTGGCGCGCGCCGTCTATGCGTATGCCGAGAACATCGAGAATCCTGAAAGCCTTGCGGCCGTGCTCCGCAACATATCGAACAAGCATGCAAGCCTCGACGTGCGGCCCGAGCATTACCCGATCGTCGGCGAACATCTGCTCGGCGCGATCAAGGACGTGTTGGGCGATGCCGCGACCGACCAGATCATCGGCGCGTGGGCACAGGCTTATCAGAACCTTGCCGATGTGCTGATCGCCATGGAGAAGGCGCTGCGCGAAAAGTCGTCCGAGGCCGCGGGCGGCTGGACAGGCTGGCGGCCGTTCATCGTGAAAGAGAAGCGCCCCGACAGCAGCGTGATTACTTCATTCGTTCTCGAACCCGCCGACGGGCAGCCCGTCATGAACTTCGAGCCGGGGCAATATGTCAGCGTCGCGGTCGACGTGCCCGCGCTCAAGCTGCGTCAGATACGCCAGTACAGTCTCTCGGACATGCCGAACGGGCGGACGTATCGCATTTCCGTGAAGCGCGAAGACGGCGACGCCGCGCGGCCACCGGGCTATGTGTCGTCGCTGCTGCATCATCATGTCGAAGTGGGCGACGAGATATTGATCGCCGCGCCATACGGTACGTTCCATATCGACGTCGATGCCACGACGCCGATCGTGCTGATCAGCGGCGGCGTAGGTCTCACGCCGATGGTCAGCATGCTCAAGCGTGCGATTCAAAACCCGCACAGGCAAGTGGTATTCGTGCACGGCGCGCGCAATAGCGCGGTGCATGCCATGCGCGACCGGCTGAAGCAAACGGCTGCGACCCAGCCGAACTTCAAGGCAGTGATCTATTACGACGACCCCTTGCCTACCGATGTCGAAGGCGAAGACTATGACCGCCGCGGTTTCATCGACCTAAATGGCCTGAAGGACGAGATCCTGCTTCCCGAAACCGATTACTACATCTGCGGCCCAATTCCGTTCATGCGCTTGCAGCATGACGCGCTGCGCAGGCTAGGCATCGACGAGGCGCGAATCCATTATGAGGTCTTCGGCCCCGATCTCTTTGCTGAGTGACGCACGGCGCGCGCACCGTGCGCTTCATTGATACGCTTCGTTGATGCGCTTCAACGCACGAGGCAAGGCCGCTTGTTGTCGAACTTCCAGTTCGGGATGAGATATTGCATCGCGATGCCGTCATCGCGCGCGCCGAGGCCGTGCTGCTGATACAGCGCGTGGGCCTTCTCGATCTCGTCCATATCCAGTTCGACGCCGAGACCCGGCGTGCTCGGCACCTTCACCTTGCCGCCGACGATTTGCAGCGGATCGCGCGTGAGACGCTGGCCGTCCTGCCAGATCCAGTGTGTGTCGATCGCCGTGATCTTGCCCGGCGCGGCGGCCGCGACATGCGTGAACATCGCGAGCGACACGTCGAAGTGATTATTCGAATGCGAGCCCCACGTGAGGCCCCAGTCGTTGCACATCTGCGCCACGCGCACGGAGCCTTGCATCGTCCAGAAGTGCGGATCGGCCAGCGGAATATCCACCGATTGCAGTTGAATGGCGTGGCCCATCTGACGCCAGTCGGTGGCGATCATGTTCGTCGCGGTCGGCAGGCCCGTCGCGCGGCGGAACTCGGCCATCACTTCGCGGCCCGAATAGCCGTTCTCCGCGCCGCACGGGTCTTCAGCGTAGGCCAGCACGTCGTGCTTGTCGCGGCACAGGCGAATGGCTTCCGCGAGCGACCATGCGCCGTTCGGATCGAGCGTCACGCGCGCATCCGGGAAACGTTCGGCGAGCGCCGTCACGGCCTCGATCTCCGCATCGCCGGCGAGCACGCCGCCTTTCAGCTTGAAGTCGTTGAAGCCGTAACGCGCCTGCGCCGCTTCCGCGAGGCGCACCACCGCTTCCGGCGTCAGCGCGACTTCGGTGCGCAGGCGCTCCCAGTCGTCCTTGCCGTCCTCGCCGGATGCGTACGGCAGATCGGTGCGATTGCGATCGCCGATATAAAACAGATAGCCGAGCATCTCTACTTCGTCGCGTTGCTGGCCTTCGCCGAGCAGCGCCGCGACCGGCACGCCGAGATGCTGGCCGAGCAGATCGAGCAATGCCGCTTCCAGCGCGGTGACGGCGTGAATGGTCGTGCGAAGATCGAAGGTTTGCAGGCCGCGGCCGCCCGCATCACGGTCGGCGAACTGCGTGCGCACGCGATTGAGCACTGCCTGCATGTTGCCGATGGACTGGCCCACGACAAGCGCACGCGCGTCGTCGATGGTCTTGCGGATATTCTCGCCGCCAGGCACTTCGCCGACGCCCGTATTGCCCGCGCTGTCCGTGAGAATCACGATATTGCGCGTGAAGAACGGCGCATGCGCGCCCGACAGGTTCATCAGCATGCTGTCGCGTCCCGCAACGGGAATCACGCGCAATTCGGTAACGGTGGGCGTCGCGTTGACGCGAGTCGAAGTCATGGACATATGCGAAATACCATCGGTTGATTTGGACAATGCGCGCGTCGTGCTGATGCGACGGCTGCTTTATTCGGTTTCCTAACTTTATGCTTATTCAATGCGTTCATTCGGCAAGCTGGAAGCGTTCGATCTTGCCGACGACGAACACGTAGCAAACGATCGCAATCAACGCGTTCGCGCTCACGAAGACGAGCGCCGCCGCGAACGAGCCGGTTCCCTGCACGAGATAGCCAATGACGATCGGCGTCGTGATGCCCGCCGTATTGCCGAACGTGTTGAAGAGCGCCGCGCACAGGCCGCTCGCCTGCTTCGGCGCGGTGTCGGATACGACGGCCCAGCCGAGCGCGCCGATGCCCTTGCCGAAAAACGCCGCCGCCATGATGCCGATGACGAGCCACTGGTTATCGACATAGTTGCACGCGATCATGCAAGTCGAGAGCAGCAGGCCGACGACGATCGGCACCTTGCGCGCGGTGCTCGTCGAGAAGCCGTGCTTCATCAGCCGGTCCGACACGACGCCGCCCAGCAGACCGCCGAGAAAACCGGCGATAGCCGGAATGGATGCGACCACGCCCGCTTTTAGAATCGACATATGCCGTTCCTGCACGAGATAGATCGGGAACCAGGTCAGGAAGAAATACGTGAGCGTGGTGATGCAGTACTGGGCGATGAACACGCCGAGCATCATGCGGCTCTTTAGCAATTGTGCGAGCGCATGACGGCCATGCGTGCCGCCGTTCTGCGTATGCGTATGGCTTTGCGCGGCGCGGCGTTCCTTCGCCACTTGCCGGTCTTCGAGATCGACCATCGCGCCGTTGTCGGCGATATAGCGAATCTCGGCCTCGTTCGCGAGCGGATGCTGACGCGGCGCGTAGATGGTCTTCAACCACAGGCCGGCGACGAGCATGCCGAGCGCGCCCATCGCATAGAAGACATGCGGCCAGCCGTAAGCGTGCGTGATCCAGCCCATGATGGGCGAGAACAGCACGGTCGCGAAGTACTGAGCCGAATTAAACATGGCCGATGCCGTGCCGCGCTCGGCCGTCGGAAACCACGTCGCGGTCAGGCGCGCGTTGCCCGGAAACGCGGGCGCTTCCGCTGCGCCGACGAGAAAGCGCATCAGGAAAAGCGTGGCGAACGCGACGCCGACCGGCAAGGCGGCCACGAAGCCCTGAACTGCCGTGAGCAACGACCAGAAGAAGATGCTGAAAGCATAGACGCGCTTGGACCCGAAGCGGTCTAGCAGCCAGCCGCTCGGAATCTGCGCGATCACATAGGCCCACGCGAACGACGAGAAGATATAGCCCATCTCGACCGGCGAGATGTGCAGCGCTTTCTGGATGGACGAACCCGTGATGGAGATGGTCGCGCGGTCCGCGTAGTTGATCGTCGTGACGAGAAAGAGCATGAAGACAATCAGGAACCGCGCCTTGCTGCGTCCCGCGTAGCTCGAAGCCTGACCGTCCGCGCTGGCCGCTCGTTCGCCCAGTTGGTCCGCGGCCATCGAAGTCGCAGTCCGTTGTATGCCTCGCTCCATCGTCGTCTCCGGCTAGGTTGTGCGATGTCTCATCGTTAGCGAAGCATATGTTAGCGCAAACATCGCTGAAATCCGGGTTTTCCCGCTATGCAGAGATACGACGTCTTATTTCTACGATCGTTCGGACGTGAGCCTCTGAGGCTACAATCAAACGAAACAAGGGGACTCGAATGGAAGAGAGTTACGCGCCGGCGAAGCTCGGTTCGACAGAAGCCAACGACAGCGTGACGCTGGAAGACGTCGCGCGTCTCGCGGGCGTCACCGCAATGACCGTCTCGCGCACGCTCAAGCGCCCCGAACTCGTTCGCGAGGAAACGCGCCAGCGCGTGATGGATGCCGTGCGCGCCACCGGCTACGTGCCGAACCTGCTGGCGGGCGCGCTTGCGACGAACAAGAGCCATCTGATCGCCCTCTTGCTGCCGACCATCGCCACGTCGATTTTCACGGACATGGTCCAGAGCCTGATGGCGACGCTCGCGCCTGCCGGCTATCAGACGTTGCTCGGCCTCACCGACTATCTTCCGGAGCGCGAGGAGCAGCTTGTCGAAACCCTGCTCGGGCGACGGCCCGACGCCATCGTTCTAACCGGCACCGAGCATTCGCCGCTCACGCGAGAACGGCTGCGCAGGACGAAGGTGCCGATCATCGAGATCTGGGACCTGACCGACGACCCTATCGACATGCTGATCGGCTTCTCGCACGAGGCAGTCGGCGTCGAAGTCGCGCGCCATCTGCTCGCGAAGGGGTATCGGCGGTTCGCGGTGTTGTCGGCCGACGACCCGCGCGGCGTGCGGCGAAGCCTGAGCCTGATCGATGAACTGAAGCGCCACGGAACCAGCGACGTACCGATCGAAGTACTGCCCGCTCCGGCCACGCTTCAGACCGGGCGCGAAGGGTTCGCTCGACTGCTGGACCGCGGCTTGCCCGAGGTCATCGTGTGCAGCACGGACACGCTCGCGCAGGGGATTCTCGCCGAGGCGGCGAAGCGCGGCATCGCCATTCCTCGCGACGTAGCCGTGATGGGCTTCGGCGATCTGAGCACCGCGGCGCATGTCCATCCTTCGCTGTCGACGGTGCGCATCGACGGCGCGTCGATCGGCAGACTGGCGGCCGACGCGCTCGTGAACAGGCTGGACGGAAGGCACCCCGCGCAACCGGCACTGAGGGTCGACACGGGGTTTGCGATCATCGACCGCGAGAGCGCGTGACGTTCGGGCCGCAAGCACTCATTGGCGAACCGGCCAGCGTCACGCCTCGACCGATGCCCGTTTTCGCTGCACGATCTGATTGTCCTTGCCGTGAACGAGCGGCGTCAGCCTGAAGTCGAACTCGATTTCCTTATAGTCGTCGGCCTTCAAGCCCAGCGCTTTGCCGCCCGTCTTCTCGACGACATGCGGAATCAGGTCTTCTCGCGTGGCATAAGCGAAGTCGTCCCAGATCAACGGATCGCCTTCGATATTGATCTGAGTCGTCAGCTTGCGGCAGTTGTCCGCAGTCACGAAGAAGTGAACATGCGCCGGGCGATTGCCATGCCGGCCGAGCGCGTTGAGCAAATGCTGCGTCGAACGTTGCGGCGGGCAGCCATAACCCACCGGCATCAGCGTGCGGAACTCGTATTTGCCTTCGCTATCCGTTTTTACCGCGCCACGCAGATTGAAGTCGCTCTGTGCGCCAGTCGGATCGAAGTGCGAATAGAAGCCCTTCGAATTGGCATGCCAACATTCGACCAGCGCGTTCGCGAGCGGCTTGCCATCCGGTCCCGTGACCGTGCCGCGAATGACGAGCGGACCCGCGTTCTCATCCGCGTCGAGGTCGATCTTCGCCATGCCCTCCCGCACCGGCGCGCCGGCCACGTACAGCGGGCCTTCGATGGTGCGCGGCGTGCCGCCGTTCAGCTCCGCCTCGCGGTCTTCGGCATCCATGCGAATGTCGAGGTACTTCTCGAGTCCGAGGCCCGCCGCCAGCAGCGCCGCCTCGCCGTCCTGACCGAGCTTGTTCAGATAATTAACGCCGGCCCAGATCTCATCGGGCGTCATGTCGAGATCGTCGATCGCCTTGAACAAATCACTCAGCAAGCGATGCGTGATTTGCTTTGCACGCGCATTGCCGCCATCGCCCGCGAGATTCGCCGCCGCCTTCAGCAAGCCTTGCACTTCCTCGCTCTGGAATACTTTGACGCTCATGATTCATGTCTCCGTTCGTATGGGAATTTGAATTTGGCTTTGATGCTCAAGCGTCGTCGTCTCTCACGGACGACGGATGGCGACACAACGGCGTCACCGAAATCTTCATGTAGGGGAAAAGCGGCAATGCAGTGAGAATCTCGTGCAGTTCGGCATTGCTTTCGACATCGAAGATGCTGAAGTTGGCGTACTCTCCGGCAAGACGCCAGATGTGACGCCATTTGCCGCTGCGCTGAAGCCCCTGCGAATAGGCCTTTTCTCGCGCCTTGATCTCGTCGGCGACATGAGCGGGCATGTCAGCCGGAATATTCACCACCATTCGAACATGGGACAGCATCGCTCTTGTTCTCTCAACGGGTGACTTTCATGAGGCCATCGCGCGTGAAGCGCTCGACCACGGCTTTGTTCAGTTGCATTTCGATGCCCGTTTCCATGCTCTTACCGTTCGTCATCCTAATGACTGTTCAAATCCACTCACGCATTGAGCAACGCACGCAGTGAAACAGCTGTGTCGCGCAGGGCATCGATGTCGAGCCGCGTGCCGGCCGCGAGCAGCCGCTTGCACGCGCCCATGTCGCGGCCCGCGTTGACGGCGGCGACCGCGGCAAGCGCGCCCGCTTCATCCAGCGCAAGCACGCAGAACGAGCCGGCCGACGGATCGCCGCGCAGAATCACCGTATGCGTCGCATCGAAGATGCCGAGCGTCTGTACGTTGCAGTCGTATTGATCCGACCACAGCCACGGCGTTTCCGCGTAACGCTCCTGTGCGCCGAGCATGTTTGCTGCGGCGATGGCGGGCTGATTCTCTGCGACCTGCCACGATTCGACGCGCACATGCCGCTTCAATAGCGGGTTGAAATGCCTCGTGACCTCACCCGCCGCGAAGATCGAAGGATCATCGGTCCGGCATTGCTCGTCCACGACGATACCGTTGTTGACCGCGAGCCCCACCGCTTGCGCGAGTTCCACGTTCGGCACCACGCCGATACCCACCACCACGATATCCGCATCGATATCGCCGCGATCGGTCTCGACGATTGCATGCTCTGCGCCGCGTCTTACGGCCACAGGCTTCGTGCGCAGCCGCATGTCCACGCCTTTCGTGCGATGCAGCGTATGCAGGAAGTCGGCGACTTCGCGCGGCATCGAGCGCATCAGCAAGCGCTCCGCAGGTTCGACGAGCGTGACCGCGCAACCGGCCTTGATCGCAGAAGCCGCGACTTCGAGCCCGATAAAGCCGCCACCGAGCACCGCCACGCGTGCGCCCGGCCGCAACGCCGCCCGCAACGCGCGCGCATCATCGACGGTGCGGACGTAGTGCAGCTTGACGCCCTCATCGACATGACCGGGAAACGGCCGCACGCGCGATCCCGTCGCCAGCAGCAAGCGCTCGTATTCGATGCGCGCGCCATCGCTCAGAACGACGCATTGGGCCTCACGATCGATGGCCTCCACGCGCATGCCGAGCCGCATATCGACGCGTTGCGCGTCGTACCATGCGGCATCGCGAATGAAGATACGGCGCTCGCCTTTTTCCGACAGCAGCGCGGCCTTCGAGAGTTCCGGGCGATCGTAGGGCAAGGCACGCTCATCGCCGATCATCACGATGTGCGCATCCGCATCGCGCGCTCGCAGCGTTTCGGCCGCACGGCGCGCGGCGTGTCCGCCGCCGACGATCACATAAGGCTTACTCGACATGAATCTCGACCTGTCCATCGACGATGCGAATCGGATAGCTGCGCACGGCTTCGGTGACCGGCGCGCAACGCGGCGCGCCGCTGCGGATATCGAATAGCCCCTGATGCAGCGGACATTCCACGCAACCGTCTTCGACGAAGCCTTCCGACAGCCGCGCGTGACCATGCGTGCAGAGGTCGTGCAGCGCGAAGACTTCATCGCCGATACGGAAGACGGCCACCGGCTTGTCGTTCGCGACGACCGCGGCGGGCTCGCCTTCGGTGAAGTCGTCGAGCTTGCCGATGGCGTGCCATGCATTCGTCAGTTGTTCCATGTTCCGCTCCTCAAATCGGCGTGGCGAGCAGCGTCTGCACGCGCGACGTGTCGTAGATCACGCGCTTGGCCCGATAGCGCAGACCCTCCGCCGTGCGCACGACCTTGTCGAAATACCGGCCCGCCTGATAGACATTCGATTCGCCGTTGCTGCGCGTCTGGATCACCACGTAGTTGCTTTCCGTTTCGATCACGCCGTCTTCGTCGCGCGTGACGGTAAGCCCCGACGTCATATGACGGTAGCTATGCTCCTCGTAGATATTCGCGTGACGCAGCGACACCACGCGGTCGCGCAGCATCCTCTGATTCGTGCAATGGATGATGCCCACGGGCAAGCCCATGTCCGCGTTCTCTTTCGGCACGATCTCGTACAGACAGTCCTCCGTGAAGAGCGTCGGCCACGCTTCGAGCCTGTCGTTATCGAGCGCGTTGATGTATTGGTCCTGCAACATGTGCAGTTCGAACCACAGCTTCATCTGTTCCATGCGTCGCCTCGCCGCTCAATAGCCCATGAGTTTCTGATAACCGACCCAGAACTTGCGGATCAGGCTTTCGGTAATGACCGTGTCCTGCTGATCGGGATTGCCGCGCGACATCTCGATGACCGACGTCGCATCCGCATCGCGCACGGTGCCGCGCTGCACGAGCTCGGTCGCTTCGGTGTCTTCCATCGAGATATAGCCGGCAGGCCCCACGAGATTGGCCTGCTTGATACGCAGCGCGCGCAGCTCGGGCGTGTCGTCCGTATAACCGAAGAAGTGGAAGATCAGTTCGAAGCTATTCGGCCCCTTCGGCAGCAACTGGCGCGCGACCAGCGTGTTGTGAATCTGCTGGATGACGAGTTGCGGGAAGATCGGCTGAATGTGGTTCGTCGTGTCTTCTTCGTATTCGGAGACGAGGCCGAGAATGGAATCGTCTTCGAGCGCGAAGCCTTCATCGAAAGAGCGGATGTTCTGCTGCTTGTATGCCGAGGACGTGTCCTCGCCGGTCTTCGTCACGGTGATGATGCTATGCAGGCCGTGCGTCGCGTCCGGGATCGAACGCGCCTTCATGCCGACGCGAAAGATGTTGAACGTGGTATGAAACAGATGCAGCATGCTCGCGTGATACGGGTCCTTCACATTCTCGAAGTACAGCTTCCAGTTCGACTTCGAATACTGACGCGTGCAGCCGAGATACTCGATCGGCTTATGAAAGATGCGGTCGATCCACGGGCGCATCTCTGCGCCGAGATAGTCGGGCAGCGGCGCAACGTCGTCGCTGAACGAGGCGAAGACGAGGCCCTTGTAGCTCTCGACGCGCAGTTTGCGCAGGCTGTGGTTCTTCGGGTCGAAGTCGGCGGGCATGCCCGTCATGCCCTTCTGGCCGCGCCTGAACGGCACGCCGAGCAAGTTGCCGCTGTTGTCGAAGCTCCACTGATGATAGACGCAGGTGTGCGATGTCGCGTTGCCGCGCGCTTTGCGGCACACGGACGCGCCGCGATGCGCGCAGCGATTCACCCATGCGGCGAGCCCGCCGTCTTCGAGCCGCGTCACGACAACGGGCGTATCGCCGACGAACGTGCTCTTGTAGTCGCCTGCATTTGGGATCTCGGCTTCCAGCGCCACGAAGTTCCAGGTCGGACCGCGAAAGATGCGTTCCTGCTCGCGGTCGTATACCGCTTGGGAACTGAAGACCTTGTAGGGCACGCGCGAGCCGTCGTCGCGCGGAAAGTGAACGTGGTCCGATTCGGTCGGACCTTGAGGGCGAAATACCAGTTCAGCCGTTTCCACGGATGTTCTCCTGTTGCGGGGGCGCCGTAATCGATACGTCACGGTGTCAGCGCATTTTTGGAGAGACAAAATGGCGGGTCTATCCACCAAAGCCGCCGCTCTTTCACGTACTATCCAAAAACGGCGGTTTTATTCACCGGGCCTCGCAAGACGCGAACGGCCTGGTGCGAACCTGCGTTTACCCGTATCCATGACCCCGACTCGTTTTGCGCCCGACGCCTTACGCAGCTATCGGCTCTTTGAATCGAGCGATCTCGATGAGACGCGCGATCTCATCTCGCGCGTGATGCAGCCGCATGTGCTCGTGCCATCGGGAAAGGATCGCGGGCCCGCGTACATGGATTTCGTGAAGCTGGGGCGGCTCGGTCTCGGCGCCATCTCCTTCGGCGCGTCCATGCACGTGGATGTGGAATCCGTCGACGGCTACTATCTTCTGATGTTCTGCCTCCGCGGCCATGCGCAAGTGCGCACGCTGAACGCGACGCTCGACGTCGATCATCACAATGCGGTGCTGTGCGCGCCGGGTCAGCCGTTCGACGCATGGTTGTCGCCCGATTGCGAGCAGTTCGTGCTTCGCATGGATGCCGACGTGTTCGAGAAAGCGAGCCACGATGCCGGCACGCTGTTGTCGCCGCGCCTGTCCATCGACAGTCCAGCGTTGCGGGGATGGATGCAGCAGTTGCGCGCGCTCACGGGGTCATCGGCGCTGCTCGAGAGCGCGCGTTCGAACGGGCAGATCGCCGGACATATGGAAGCGCTGCTCATCGATCTGCTGACGTGCTCGTTGCCGAGTGCGACGGTTGCTCCGGTTACGCATTCGTCGCTCGCGCCCGCCTTCGTGAAGCGTGCCGAAGAGTTCGTCCGCGCACATGCAGGCGAGCCGTTGCAACTGGAAGACATCGCACGGGCGGCGGGCGTATCGCCGCGTACGTTGCGGGAGCGGTTTCAGATTGCGCGCGGGATGAGCCCAATGCAATTCGTGCGTAAGGTCCGCATGGAACATGCGCGGGCTGCGTTGCTGGCGGCCGGCCCTCGCGCGCGGATCGCGGATATTGCGCTCGCGTGCGGCTTTCTTCATCTGGGCCGCTTTTCGATTGCGTATGCGGAAACTTTCGGCGAGTCGCCCTCGGAGACGCTGCGCAAACGCGCTCCTCGTTGAGAGCCACGATTGATCGGTCGATAAGGATGAAGAACGAATCTTCGCGCGTGAGATCGCGCTTTAGGTCCCGTCGTCGCCCCGTGCAAGCGGCAGCAAGCGAAGCTGGACACCACCGCCCAGGAGTCGCTATCCTCGCTGCATGATCGATAAAAAACGCAAAGAACTCGACTGGCAGGACATGCGGATGTTTCTGGCTTTGGGACGCTACCGCAGCTTGTCATCCGCTGCCAGAGCACTGCGGGTCAACCACGCCACCGTGGCAAGACGCATTCAGGCGCTCGAAGACAGTCTGGGCGAAAGCCTCGTCGAGCGCAGGCCCGACGGTTATGTGCTCACGCCGGCGGGGGAAAGCGCGCTGGCAGTGGCAGCGAAAATGGAAGCCGCAGCGCAGACGTTGACGCGCCCCGCCCCGAGCGACGGCGAGAGCAGCATACGAGGTCTCGTGCGCATCAATGCGCCGCCTGCGCTGTCGCAGGGCTTCTTGATCGCGCGGCTGACCGAAATCACCGCACGGCATCCGGGCCTCGACATCGACCTCGCGACCGACCTTCGTTCGATCAGTCTCAATCGCCACAAGGCGGACATTGCAGTGCGCGTCGGACGACTGACCGATGCTGACCTCATCGCCAAGCCGGTGGGGAGCATGGCTTTCGGTTTATGGGGAACGCAGGCGCAGTGCGAGCGGGCCGAGCGCGGCGAGTCGCCGACCTTCGTGAGCTTCAATGAGGAGAGCGCGGACATGCCCAATCTGGTGTGGCTGCGAGAGCACTTTCCGCGCTCACGTATCGCTTTTCGCGCGGAGAATCACATCTTCCAGGCAATCGCCGCGCGCGACGGCATCGGCCTGGCCTTGCTTCCGCACTATCTTGGCCGCAGCTTGCCAGGGCTCAGGCTCTGCGCGTTCGGGCCGGTGCCTCCGCCTCGCGATATGTGGCTGCTCATCCGCAGGCAGGATCGGAACGACGCGACCATACGAGCGGTCACGCAGCATCTGACCGATGCGTTCAAGGCGAGCGAACAGCTTTTTGCGGCGTAGCTCGAAGACCTGCGAATGAAAGAACCGAATGCCGCATCGCTCCTGCGCGTAGCATCGCGTCAACGGTCAACGCAGCGTCAACTCCGCGGCACCAGTCCGAGCGGCTTCGCTTCGCCGGGCGCGTCGGACGTCAACGGCTCCGGTGCCTTCTTGCGCTTCAGTCCTTCGCCGAGCGTGGTGCCGTTCGATTTGCGACGCGCCGCGTGCCGCTCGATCACGCGTTGCAGCAAGCAGAACGCGCAGAGCAACGCGCCGATGACAATGCGCGTCCACCAGGAACTGAGCGTGCCATCGAACGTGATCAGCGTCTGAATGGTGCCGAGAATGCCGACGCCGAACACCGAGCCGATCACGTAACCCACGCCGCCCGTGAGCAGCGTCCCGCCGATCACCGTCGCGGCGATGGCGTCGAGCTCCATGCCCTGCCCTTGCAGCCCGTATCCAGAAAGCACATAGAGCGTGAAGACCACGCCGCCGAGCGCCGAACAGAAACCGCTCAGCGTATACACGCCGACCTTGGTGCGCGCGACCGGCAAGCCCATCAGCAACGCCGAGCGTTCGTTGCCGCCGACCGCATACACGTTACGGCCGAAGCGCGTGAAGTGCGCGACGAAGATCGCGACCAGCAGCGTCGCGACCGCGACGAGCGCGCCCGCCGTGACCGACGCCCCGCCGACATCCACATGAAAACCGGAGAGCGCGTGGAAAGTGGGATCGTTGATCGTGATGGATTGCGTCGTGATAAGAAAGCAGGCGCCGCGCGCGAGGAACATGCCCGCCAGTGTCACGATGAACGGCTGCAACTTGAAGAAGTGAATGAGCGCGCCCATGGCGGCCCCGTAGAGCGCGCCCGCCGCGAGCACCAGCGGCACGATCACCCACACCGGCCAATGCAGCTTCTCGGCGAAGACAGCGCACAGAATGGTCGTCAGCGCGACGACCGAGCCGACCGAGAGATCGATGCCGCCCGACACGATGACGAACGTCATGCCGATGGCGACGATCAGCAGGAACGCGTTGTCGATCAAAAGGCCGAGCAAGACTTGCAGTGAGAAGAAGCCGGTGTACATCACCGAACCGAAGCCGAAGAGCGCGGCGAACAGCACGATGGTGATGACGATGGGCAATACGCGCGGGTCCGTCACGCGGTCGAACACATTTCTCATTTCGATGACTCCGCGAGCGGCTGTTTCGATGCGACCGGGAACACGCGCTTCAACTGACGCATCAGCACCGTGCGCGCAGTGGCCGATTGAATGACGCTCACCACCAGCACGACCGCCGCCTTCACGACAAGCGTGGCTTCGGGCGGCACGCCGATGGAATACGTCGTGTACGTGAGCGTCTGGATGATGAGCGCGCCGAGGACGGTGCCGGCGAGACTGAAGCGCCCGCCGAGCAACGACGTGCCGCCGAGTGTGACGGCGAGGATCGCATCGAGTTCGAGCAGCAGGCCAGCGTTGTTGCCGTCGGCGCTGCGCACGTTCGAACTGGCGAGCACGCCTGCCATCGCGGCGGCAAGCCCCGAGAACGCATACACGCCGAACACGATCATGCTCGAACGTAAGCCGACGAGCCTCGTCGCGACCGGATTGACGCCGATAGCCCGGATGAACAAGCCGAGCGCCGTGCGGTTGACCAGCAGCGCAGTCAGCACCAGTGCACCGCACGCGACCCACACGGAACACGGCACGCTCGCGAGATAGCCGCCACCGACGAGCAGATAACCCTTCGCGCCGATGGGGATGATCTGTCCGCCCGTCAGCAACTGCGCGACGCCGCGTCCCGCGACCATCAGAATGAGCGTTGCGATGATCGGCTGCATGCCGATGAACGCCACCAGCAAGCCGTTCCACATGCCGCCGAGCACGCCGACTCCGAGCGCCGCCGCGATGGCGAGCGGCACGCGCGATGGATCATCGGCGAGAATCGTGGCAGCGGTCGCGCCCGCAATGGCGACGATCGCGCCTACGGAGATGTCGATGCCGCGCGTCGCGATCACGAGCGTCATGCCGAGCGACACGAGCACGAGCGGCGCCGCGCGATTCAGAATGTCGATCGGCGCGCCGAACAAGTGGCCGTCGAGCATCGTGATGGAGAGGAAGTTCGCGTTGTGCGAAAGATCGAGCACGCACAGCGCGATCAGCGTCAGGCACGGCCACACGAGCGGATGTTGAGACATTGCCTTGATCGTGCTCATTCCGAGCCTCCCGCGATGAGCCGGTACACGTCATCTTCGGACGCGGTATGGCCCGCGACTTCGGCGACCTTGCGTCGATCGCGCAGCACCGCGATCCGGTGACTCACGCGCACGACCTCGCTCACTTCCGATGAGATGAAGAGAATGGAGAGGCCCTTTGCGCAGAGCGCGAGCACGCGGTCCATGATCTCGAACTTCGCGGCCACGTCGATGCCGCGCGTCGGCTCGTCGAGGATCAGCATCTTCGGTTCGGTCGCGAGCCAGCGCGCAAGCAGCACCTTCTGTTGATTGCCGCCCGATAACAGGCCGATGGGCTGCTCCGCGTCGCGCGCCTTGATGCCGAACTGCTGGATATAGCGGTTGGCGATCTCGCGCTGCTTCGCCTTGCCGATGCAGCGCCACAGCCCGCGCCGCGCCTGCACCGCGAGGATAATGTTCTCGCGTATGGAAAGATCCGCGACGATGCCTTCCTTCTTGCGGTCTTCAGGACAGTAACCGATGCCGTGACGCACCGCATCGCGCGGCGAATGCAGCTTCACGGTCTTGCCGCCGATACGCGTCGCGCCCGCATCCGAGCGTTCCGCGCCGAATAGCAGGCGCGCCGTTTCGGTGCGGCCCGAGCCAAGCAGACCCGCGAGCCCGAGTATCTGTCCGGGCTGCACGTCTATATCGACGGGATTCATCACGCCTCGCCGGGCCACGCCGCGCATCTCCAGAAACGGCGGCACGCTGCTCTGCTCTGCGGGCGCTTCCGTCGCCGCGCGTTCCAGCCGCTCGGTCATGCGCTCATGGCCGACCATCTTGGACACCAGCAGTTCGACGGGCAGATCCTTGGCGAGATATTCCCCTTCGCGCTCGCCATTGCGCATGACCGTGATGCGGTCGGATATCGCGTAGGTCTGTTCTAGGAAGTGCGTGACGAAGAGAATCGCGAGGCCGGAATCGCGCAGTTTGCGCAGCACATCGAAGAGCCGCGTGACTTCGCCGTCGTCGAGGCTGGATGTGGGTTCGTCGAGAATGAGCACGCGTGCATCGACCGATAGAGCCCGCGCGATCGCCACCATCTGCTGCACGGCGATGGGATACGTATCGAGCGACTTGGTGACGTCTACCGTGACGTTGAGTTCGGCGAGCGCCGCTTGCGCGCGCGCGTGGATCGATCGCCAGTCGATTGCGCCGCGCCGCTTCGGCTGTCGGCCCGCGAACATGTTCTCGGCCACCGACAAGTTCGGGCACAGATTCACTTCCTGATACAGCGTCTGAATGCCGGCCGCTTCCGCTTCGAGCGGCGCGGTGAAATGCACGGGTTGGCCGGCGAGCCGGATCTCGCCGGCGTCGGGCTCGTGCACGCCGGTGAGCACGTTGATGAGCGTCGATTTGCCGGCGCCGTTCTGCCCCATGAGCGTGTGAACCTCGCCGGGAAACAAACGGAAGCGGACGTCATGCAACGCGCGCACGCCGGGAAAAGACTTCGACAGGCCGATCGTTTCGAGCACGGGAGCGTCGGTCATGGAGAGCGCCGGCTAGAGGGAAGGATCGCCCATCGCGCGGCCGAACGCCTGCGCGATGGACGCGCACGCATTCAGTACTTGCGCTGCGGCAGAGTCTGCGCGGCCACGCTCATCGGGAAGATGGTTTCTTCCGTCACGATGCGCTTGGGCAATTGCTTGCCCGCGACGATATCCTTCACGGCGGTCATCAACTGCGGCCCGAGCAGCGGACTGCATTCGACGTCCACATTGATCTTGCCTGCGATCATCGCCTCGAAGCCGCCCTTGGTGGCATCGAACGAAACGACGGTCACGTCCTTGCCGGGCTTCATGCCGGCCTCTTCCATCGCCTGAATCGCGCCGAGCGCCATGTCGTCGTTATGCGCGTAGACCACGTTGATCTGCTTGCCGTAGGTCTTCACGAACGCTTCCATGACCTGCTTGCCGCCCGCGAGCGTGAAGTCGCCGCTTTGCGAAGCGATGACCTTGAATTTCGGGTCGTTCTTGATGACTTCGAGCAGACCTGCGCGGCGGTCATTGGCCGGCGCCGAGCCGACCGTGCCCTGCAATTCCACGATATTGATCGGCCCTTTCTCGTTCTTATAGTGATCTTCCAGCCACTTGCCGCCACGACGACCCTCTTCGAGGAAGTCCGAGCCGATCATCGTCACATAGAGCGACTTGTCTTTCACATCGATATTGCGGTCGGTGAGAATGACCGGGATCTTAGCGTTCTTCGCTTCGACGAGAATGGGCTCCCATCCGGATTCGACGACCGGAGAGAACGCGATGACATCCACTTTCTGGGCGATATACGAGCGGATCGCCTTGATCTGATTTTCCTGCTTCTGCTGGGCGTCGGAGAACTTGAGGTTGATGCCCGCGTCCTTGGCGGCCGTTTTCACGGAGACGGTATTCGCGGTCCGCCACGCGCTTTCCGCGCCGACCTGCGCGAAGCCCAGCGTGATCTTCTTGTCCTCGGCGTGCGCACTCATGCCCGCGGCAAACAACAGGACCGAACCAAGCATTGCGCTCAGCACCGTGCGTCGGGTCTGTTTCATTATCGTCTCCTGATGGATCATTTTTGCCGCGGCTCTAGGTCCGGGGTCCTGGACTCAGGATTGAGTCCTGCGCAAGATTAGTCTGACGACGCATGCGGGTCCAATCACTTATTGGGCGTCGAGGATACCAAGACTGATATCAGGGAAAACACGGTTGATGCGCTGCGCGGATTGCTTAGTCACTGCGTCTTCTAATTAAATACTGAGTTCGTCATTGCGGCGACGCGAGTTGCGTCCCACGTTTTGGAACTTGCTATTTGCCTGCGCCCGTCGAAGGAACACACGTGAGTACGACGACGCCGTCGCTCTGTCCGACGGCGCTCACCGATGCCTCGTGAATTTCCCCATTCCCGCATGACCATCTGACGAGGAAATCGCCTTTGCAATCGCTTCTTTCTCGAAGGGGCGCGGGCAATGCCACAGGGTACTGGCAAGTTTCTGTCGAGTTGCAGCGAGAAGCAAGGTCGGAGGTCGAGTCCAAAGCTCGGATGCCACAGGTTCCTATATATGAGCCGGATTCGATCTGCATCGGCGCCGCCACCGAACTCGTGCTTGCCGCGAGTAACAGGCAAAGCGGAACGTATGTGCTTTTTGCTTGCATCATTGGGGCTCGGACTAGCATGAGGAGTCTCGGTCCTAATGACTCTAGGCGACGAGTGGACGCCGAAAAAGGCAACGCGGGCGCAGTCAGTCGAAAGCAGACTCGGTGTTTGCATGACTTCCCCTCCACCACCGTGTCAAATGACACCTGGTTCGACTGAGTAGATGGCGAAATGTCCAAAGTACTAGCCTGCTTCAATGTGCCGGTTAGCTGCGACGCTTGGTCGCGCGCGTGCTTCGTGACTTAGCGGAGGTGAGCAACCGAGATCGAGTGCGCGAACGTGTTCCGTCATGTAGTCAACGAACACGCGAATGCGCGCGGGCAAGTGCTTTCGACTGAGATAGCACAGGTAATGTCCGCGATCGCTCGGCGAAAATTCCGTCAGACAGGATACGAGGCGGCGATCGCGTAATGCTTCGCATACCTGATAACCTGCAAGCTGTGCCAAACCCTGCCCCGCATGCACGGCTTGCAGAGCCAGTTCGGCGCAGTTGAACGTGTGCCGGCCCGCGGGCACGAGCTTCTGAGTACGCCCCTCGACACTGAATTCCCATTCCGCGATACGGCCCGACGCCGTTCGCAAGTTGATGCAGCGATGCGCGTGCAGTTCCGCTATATCGCGCGGCAAGCCATGCATGCGCGCATAAGCGGGCGATGCGCAGACGAGCAATTGCATCGGTATCAGTTGCCTGGCGATAACCTGACTGTCCTCCACGCGCCCATCGCGGAAGGATACATCGATGCGGTCCGAAGTGAAGTTAGCCGGATGATCGCTCAACAGCAATTCGACCGTGATTTCGGGGAACGCTTCGTTGAAGCCGCGCATGAGCGGCGCGACGATCGCGCGACCGAAGCTCGTCGTCGAACCGATGCGCAGGTGCCCGCGCGGTGGTCCGTCGCGCAGGTCGCGCATGTCCTCGAATGCCTGCACGATACGTTGCACGCCGGGATGACAGTTCTGATAGAAGAGTTCGCCTTCGCGAGTCAGCGATGTGCTGCGCGTCGTACGCAGAAAAAGCCTGGCATTGAGTTGCGCCTCGAGCTTCTGCACGTTGCGGCTGACGGCCGACCGGCCGATACCGAGCCGGTCGCTGGCTCGTGCGAAGCTGCCTTCGCTGACCACCGCGAGGAAAGCGACGACGCCTGCATAGCTCTTGGCGAAGCTGCTGGCAAGCGAGTCTTCGCCGCCGGGACGAAAAGGGGTTTGCGTGTCGGACATGATGGCTCGCGTCGAGTTGATACATGCTGATAAGACGTTCGACGCGAACACATTGTGACGCGGCCGCTGCACTTTCCGCAGTCAAGGCCGCGCGTAGGACCCATGCATTATTTCACTGGGCGAGGTGCCTACTACAGCTGGCATTGCGGCCGACAGAATGGACGTCGTTCAATCACGAGAGGTCCGCCTTCTCAAGCCCGAACGCCGCGTCCGACGATCCCGGCACAGTGCGGAAAGCGACATTCACGCGATTCCAGCCGTTGATCGCCATGACATGAAACGTCAGGTTCGACAACTCCTGGTCTGTGAACTGCGTTTTAACTTGCTCGAAGACATCGTCCGGCACGCCGTCCGCCGGCAGCTTTGTGAGGATTTCGGTCCATGCGAGCGCGGCGCGTTCACGCGGCGAGAATAGCGTCGACTCCCGCCAGATGGCCACGTGATGCAGCCGCAGTTCGCGCTCGCCATGAATCCTTGCTTCCTTCACGTGCATGTCGACGCAGAACGCGCAGCCATTGATTTGCGATGCCCGCAGCGATGTCAGTTCGCAGATCGACGCCTCGATACCGCTTTCCTTCACCGCCAGACCAAACGAAACAAAGCGCTTGAATAGCTCGGGTGATTGTTGAACGTAGTTGATGCGTTGAGTCATGGTTGCTCCAGCGAGGTGAGCTGCGCGTGCGCCGCGCGGGCGGGGCGGCGAGATGCCGTACACGACGATGTTAGTTATCGCCTCGCGGTGCCGGAAGCTACGCATCGCGGCTCACTGCGTTGATCCCGTGACACCAATGCGGTGTCGCGAGTGCGCGAGAGCCGTCAGCAGCCGCCAAAAGCGTTGGCGAGCCTCACCAGCTTGTCGGGATTGCGCTGCACGAGAATGCGCACGATGCGCTCGCCGTCAGTTTCATACGACTGGGCCGATTCGAGCTTTCCCTCGATGAATCGCAAGAGCGCCCATTGCCCGTTAAGTACGGCCAGTTCCATGCGCAGATTTGTCTTGAAGCGTAGCTGCGATGCATAGAAGAGCTGCGCGATGCGCCTGCCGCCCTCCATCGGCTTCGGAAAGCTCGGCACGCGGCCCCCGCCGTCTCCGACAAGCACCGCATCCTCCGCAAGCAGCCCTTGGATGGCTGCGAAATCGCCATGTTCGAGCGCCCGCGCGAATTGCGTCAGCAAGCGCAGATGAATCTCGCGCGGCACCGTGATGCGGGCACGGCCTTCGCGCAGCTGCGTCTTTGCGCGACTAACCAGTTGACGGCACGCCGCCTCGGACTTGTCCAGCGTCTTGGCGACTTCGCCGTAATCGACATCGAATACTTCACGGAGCAGAAACGCCGCGCGCGCGTCGGGACTCAGCCGTTCCAGCAGCATCAGGAAAGCAACCGAAACGTCGTCGGCGCGCTCTTTAATTTCTTCAGGCGTAACGGGCTCATCGAGCGCATCAGGCTCTGGCAGCCAGATCCCCGCATAACGCTCGCGCTGCAGCTTCGCCGCCCTCAACCTGTCGATCGACAAGCGCGTGGCAACCGCGACGAGCCATGCCTCCGGATTCTCGATGTCCGCGCGCGACGCGGCATTCCAGCGTAGCCACGCATCCTGCACGACGTCTTCGGCTTCAGCGACCGATGCAAGCATGCGATAGGCGATCCCGTACAGCCGTTTGCGCAACGCGTTGAACGAACGCGTGGCGTCGTCGGTATCGTCGGGAGCCGGGCCGGCTGAAACCGCCTTGTTCATGGCTGTCCTCGTCTATTCCACTGGTTCGGTCTTGTCAGAGCGCGATCATCTCCGGTTCGACGTGCCTGACCGTCTCGCCGAGCATCGCGCGAAGATCGCTCTCCAGGGCCGCGCATAACGTCGAGATAGGCACATCGTTCGCGCTGCCTTCGAACGGATTCTCCGTGCTTTCGCCGACCTGTGCCAGCGACGTGTACATCCACGACACGATCACGCTGAACGGCACGGCGAGCCAGACCATATTGCCGTGCATCGGCCCGCTCACGACGTCGTTGAGTCTGTCGAACTCCTGCAACAAGCCGAACGGAAACAACAAACAGAAAAACCGCACGAACAGCGCGCTGATTGTTGCGTACTGACGGGGGTAAGGATAGTTCTTCAGCCGTTCAGCGTTCGCCTGCAGTTCGATGAATTCCCCGATTCCGCGCTGTAGCTCGAGATAGAACGACACATTAAGCTGGCCGGCATCATGCAGCCCCTTCAGGTAATGACTCTGCATGCTGATGATCGCGGCCGTTGATGATGACGACGCAAGCGCGCAGGCCGTTTCCGACGGAGATAGATATCGTGCCAGTACCTCGTCGAGCGCTTGTTCCCATTCGGGCACATGATATCGGCGCCGGTACTCCAGATTGAAGGATCGGCTCATGCCTTCCCACATTCGGGGACTGCGCAGTTGATAGCGCAACGCGGTGAGCCAGGCGAGATGCCGGAAAATGAGATCCCTGCCGACATCTCGCTCATTCGGAAGCGTGCATGCTATTTGGCCCCACCGGCGGCTCGCTCCCACGATGCTCGTCCAGACCATCTGCGCATCCTGCGCGCGGTTATATGTCTGCACGTTCTTGAAGCCGACGATAAATGACGTCGCTGTTCCCAACAGCACGACTATGGTGAGCGGCACCGACAGCCACGTCATCGACGCATACTTGTAGAGAATCACCGGCAGCGAGCCGCACACGAGCAGCGCATAGATCTGCCTGCGCGTCCAGAAGAGGAACTCCGTTAGCCGATAGGATCTGCCTAGATGCATAGCGCGTGCTTTCGTAGGGCTCGTATGAGTCATCGGTCAAAGACCGTGTTGTCTCCTCTAAGACGTGCGACGACCGCCATCTGTGACACGGACGATAAATTTTTTTCTTCGCACGAAACCGGCGCCTGTCCTTCAACGAAGGAGCGATGCGCCGAATGGCGGGATGTCGAAGAGCGACGTCCCGCCACTTTCGCGCTTACTCAGCCGATCGGCGATAGCGCGCCACATAGTGCGCCTCGCCGATGACTTTGCCGTGCATCTGATAGGCGACGAGTGCCGGACTGGACTTCGCGTCGACGCCGAGGCTGGGCACCGCCAATGCAGACGCCGTCACGATGTAGCGATGCGATTCGCCTTGCGGCGGGCACGGGCCGCCATAAGCGGAGGCACCGAAATCGGTCAGCGTCTCGACGGCGCCTGCCGGAAGCAAATCGACATGGCCCGAAGCACCCTTCTCGATCGATGTTTGCGAAGGCGCGATGTTCACGACCTGCCAGTGTCTCCAGCCGAGGCCGCCCGTGGGCGCGTCCGGGTCGTGTAGCGTGATGACGATGCTCTTGGTTCCTGGCGGAACATGAGTCCACGAGATACGGGGCGACACGTTTTCACCGTGACAGCCGAATCCACCATACACCTGTTCGTTTTCGAACCGGCCGCGTTCGAGGCCATCGACGCGAACAGCGAACGGAGCCGCCGCTGCGACGGCGGGCAGCATGGCCAACAGTGACATGCAGCAGACGGCTCGCAGGAGAGCGTTGAGTTTCATATCGAATCCATCGTGTAGAACCGGAGGAGCAGACGCTCGTTACGAGCGCCCGAAGGTCTCGTCGTCGTTCAGCCTCAATAGTCCCACTGAACGGGCACGAAACGGAAACCGTCATTGGTCTTGGCAACGTGACCGATGGAGGGGAATGCGACATGGGCCGCAGCCAGCAGCGCGCCACTCTCGGCGGCTTCGTTCAACAGCGCGAGCCGCACATCGACGGCCGCTTCGGGATCGTGCTCGAAGCCGTTTTGCCAATCGGGATTGTCGAAATTGACTTCGAACACGGCATCGCCGACGAACGTCAGCTTCTCCCCATTCGATGCGACATCCACCACGCAATGTCCCGGCGTATGGCCACCGGTGACGCGTGCGGAGACGCCGGTTGCGACTTCCACCTCTCGGTCGAACTTCACGATGTTGTCTCCGTAAAGCTCCATGAACGTCGCTGCTGCCTTGCGCAGCGCGGGAGGCACCGCTTCGGGCATCACGGTCTTGCTGAAGTCGGGGCTTTTCCAAAACGCCACTTCGGCGGCTGACACGTGAATGCGCACGTCGCGGCGCAGCTTGGCCTTCACTCCATCCACGTTCAGCCCGCCGACGTGATCCATGTGCATGTGCGTGATGACGATATCCGTTATAGCGGCCAAGTCGATGCCCGCCGACTCCAGACGCATGACCGACTTACCGGCACGCGAGAAGTACTCGAAACCGTCGCCTACGCCCGAGTCGATGAGGATCAATCGTTCGCCGCTGCGCACGAGCGCGATGTTGAGCGCCCAATCGAACATGTCGCGCTGCAGGAAACGTCCGTCGAACCATTCGTTGCGCTGCGCTTCGCTCACATTGGTCGACATGGTCGATGTCGGCAGGGGCAAGACGCCGTCGCTGATCAGCACGACGTCGACATCGCCCACGCGCACGGCGTAACGGGAAGGCACGAGCTCACCGGAACCCCTCTTGCCGATCGCTTGAGTAACGGGCTGCACGTTGCGGATTATTGCGCTCATCTTGGATGTCCTGGTGATTGAGAGAGATTGGGCCGCGCTAAGCGGCGCGGTTCGCTAGCACCATCACGATGCCGCACGCTTCGTTCTGCTTTCGTTTTTACGACGCGTCTCGCGGATTGTAGTCAGGGCTCGAGGACACCAGTAGCGTCGCGGAGGCGTACACCGTGTTGTCTGTCTGGCGACACTCGGCGATGCAGAAGGGATGGAAATGGATGAGCGGGAACCCAGTCGAACGTGATTGGAATAGCCGATGTCTTCACGTAACGAGTCAGCTCGCCCGCCACCAACCGAGTCGAATCGCGCATACGTGGCGCGGCTCCGTCTTGTTTGGATTGATCGCGCGGCTGTTGAATTGCTGCCCCGGCGTATGAGGACAGAGAGCGCAAGCAAATTGAGCGGCTGTTAAGAAGCGGAAGGTAATCGTTCTGTATGTGGAAATGCCGGGCGGCCTCGGCAAACTCATACCGCTCTCGCCGAAAATGGTTTGCGACGTATCGCCGGCACGAGGCGCTTAGCGATACATCTTCAATGCCGATCAAGAGTCCAACGCACCAGCCCGAGCGCGGCGATCGCGATACTCGGACAGCGGCAGTCTGCCTTGTCCAATGTCATCGATCTTTGCCGATCTTGTTAGAAAGCAGGTCGGCGATCCCTTTGTACACGGCCGCCTTCTGTTTGCGAGTCGTGCGCTCTGCGCCGGGAGTGGTGCCATCACGGGTCACTAGGATGTTCACAATCGGCATACGGTGCTCTCCTGATAAGGGAGGCGCCTCACGCGCCTCCTCGCAACTCAACGCCCGGCAATGAGGCCGCCATCGACGTGAAGAATTTCGCCCGTCGAAAACACAGCGTCCTCCAGATAGAGCACCGCGCGAACAATGTCCTCCACCTCGCCCAGCTTGTTCATGGGATGGAACGCCGCTAGCTTTTCCACCATATCCGGATCGTGCATGGGCGTCCGGATGACGCCCGGAGCCACTGCGTTCACGCGGATACCGCGGGCGGCGTACTCGATCGCCATGCTCTTGGTTGCAGAGTTCATCCCGCCCTTCGTCAGCATGGCGATGAACGCTGGAGAACGCGAGCTGGCGAACTCCGCCGTAGAGGCCGTGATCTGGATAACGTGTCCGCTGCCCTGCTTCAGCATGACTGGAATGACCTGCTGTGTAGTAAAGAAGAAGCCGTCGAGGTTCGTCTTCATCTTGAGCCGATAGTCCTCTTCGGTATAGTCGGTGAACGGCTTGCCGATGAAGATGCCCGCGTTATTCACCAGCGTGTCGATGCGACCGAACTTGTCGAGGGCTGCGGCGACGAGACGCTTGCCTGTCTCCGGGTCGCCGATATCGCCGGCGATGGTCAGAACGTCCGGATCGGCTGACGGCTGAATGGAGCGCGACGTGGCAACAACGCCATAGCCCCGAGCGCGAAAACCGTTGACGATGCCCTCTCCCATGCCCTGCGAAGCGCCGGTGACAATTGCGACCTTTCTTTGACTCATGACATCTCTCCTGGCTATTGGTTGCGCCCGAGTGCCGTTGGCATCTCGTGGCATGGACAACAGGTTATCGTTGGAGAGTGGGAAAGAGGAGTCGCTTTCCTTGCACAGCGGCTGATGAAAAATGCACAGAGCGCGACTGATAGCAGATGCGGGTCTGTTCACCCGCGGCCGCCTTCTTAGCTTGCTCGGGAAGGGAACGCACAACGACTCATCGGTCAGTTCGCCGCTGTCCTTGGGAGCGATCGAGCAGACGAAGGGCCCGCTCGCGGGCGGCAGCCGCTCGTCTCGAGCAGGGGCAAACTGCAAAGCGTCGAGCGGCTGCCGCAGTGCGGTTAAGCACGAACGCCAATGCCTGATCGAGCAGTATGAGCGAGGCTCGCCTTAACCGTCGTCACTGCCGCTTTTCGCAGCCTGGCCCCGGACCCTGATAAACGTCGACAGCAGACGTCTCGTCGAATAGCTTAACCTTCTGTTCGCCCTGCACAACGCCCAAGCGGACGTTATCGCTTCTGAGCCGTTCCCGTATATATCGCAACGTCACGTTGGCGCCGGGCAGAGCAGGCAGCTTCTTCGAAAGCGGGACGAAAAAGTTGTCCCAGTGTACCGGGATAACGAGCGAGGGCCGCGTGCAGCCGATCACGTTGTCGTAGTAGCGCTGGTGATAGTCGATGCTTCGCGTGCCGATAGCCCCGATGGAGAGAAACACGACCTCGGCGTGAACGCAATGTAGCGCACCTCGCTCATAGTTCGCCGATGGCACCACTAAAATGCGATGGCCGCGATGCGTGATCAGAAGGTTATACGTTCCTCCTTCGACATACGCTCGTTCTCGCTGCGGTTGCGGTAGAGGCGCGCAGATCTTCTCGCCTAGGTTGTCATTCACGAACGGAAATGGCGGAGAATGCTTAGAAGGAATAGGCGTCACTTCGAATTCGCCCAGCTTGACCGGTTGCCGCGGTGCGAAGAGCTTGATCTGGTCGTCCCGAAGCTTCGCACCGAGGCCGATATAGCGCGTACTTTCCGTGCCGTAAAGCGGCGCTTTGGTCCACTGCGCGATGAAGCCCGCGTCGAACGCATGGTCGTAGTGCGAGTGCGTGACGAAAATACCTTTGACGCGGTCGGCCCTCGCTTCTTTCAGAATACGAATGACTTCCTTGCGGTCCGTCTTGATCCGCGCGAACCTCACTTTTGTGATCGGCAGTCGCGAAAGAAAGGCATCCACGAGAATCTGCGTAGTGCCGTCGTCGAAAAGTAGAGTCGTGGTGCCGAGATAGGTGACGGTGATCGTGCCGGGCGGGGTATCGCCAGCGAACATCGGAAGACGCTCATTCTCAAAAGCGCCGAGCGATATCGCTTGCGCACCCGCGCAATAGATCACGGACGCGAACATTCCGGTCATCAGCGGAAACTTCATCGGCGCCTCCAAGACCGTCGTCGCCAGGTCCTGTCGACGTCCTGCCGCAAGAATCGCTGTCTACATCCGCGGCGCGTGGAACTCTCGTCTAAGGCCTGGCCACCAATCCAGAAAAAGCGTAGGCACTCCCGAGAGCCCACACAAGCGTTCCTTAAGCGTAGTAGATCTATCTAAAAGTACACGCTTCGCGTTTCTACTGATTGCGAGCGGAATGCCCGGCTCTCTCTTCAGAGGTTTCATTCGATGAACGCGATGTTGAACGGGCTCTCCAGAAACTCCGCGGAATGTGGGGTATCGCACGCTTGAGCCTTTTGCCCGAGTGCCGACCATAGCGCTTAGGGGTTGAAACCAGGCTTTCCGCCTCCTATGATCTAGCAGATCACAGCGCGAGGTATCGCTGATGTCGAAAGGCCCGTCATCTGCATCCGCGTCCCAATGCGTCGGACTGCATAAGGAGTTGACATGTCGCGGTCACTACAGCATTCCTCGTTCTGCACCCTCCTCGCCATGCGATGGGTCCGCAAGCTGCGTCTGCGACAGTTCTCCCTCCCAGCCTGACTTGATCTAGCCCGGCGCCTCTCGCGCCAGCTGATTCGTTTCGACCCATTCCTCGTCTGCGAGCGGCCTCGCCGCGCGCCTCGGCGTCGACATCGACATTGAATTGAGATTCCGATGGGAGGCGCCCATGTTCGTCAAGCCGCGTCACGAGGAAAGGCCGAAGCGCGAATTCGATGCGCCGAAAGCGCTCGCGCACTGGATCAGCAAATCGCCGCGCGATCCGCTGGATGTAGTCGCATCGAAGGTCCGGGGCGCCAAGGTTCGCCACTCGAAAGCCAGGTCCGGGTTCCGGCTTCGGTATTTGTTCGTCGAATTCAGCGAAAAAATGCAACTGCGCGACGGCTGCGTGTACATCGGCAGGGGCTATGCGTTAGCCTCGAAACGGCGAGTCACCGAATTCGTCCGGCACTGCTACAAAGATGATTATCGGTCGCACCTCATCCGCGCACTGAGCAATTGGGATGCGCTTAAAGACTCAAAGACGCCAGGCGCGGCAGATCAGTTCACGGTGACGGAAACCGAATTCGGTTCTTTCCTCGAAGTTCACCTCCAGCGACTGGAGAGGTGCGTGAAGACTTGGTTCCGCCCACGCCGCAACGCACCTGGCATACAGACCAACCCCAAGATCTCGGTGTATGCAGGCCTGCCCGACGACATCAAGCTAATCGTCCTGTACCTCGCCTTTCGTCTCCAGCCGAGCTACTGGCGCGGACTGCGAGATCTGGTGTGCACGCTGGACTGGCAACATTTTGCCCGCGTGCTTAGAAATCCCGCGCACGTCCCCGCGTGCCGCCCCAACGAGAAACGCACGGTAGACGAGTTGCGGCAGGTGCTCGCACGGCCAGTTCGTATTCACGTCTGCAGATTCTTTCAGCAACAGCCGATGGTGGCACACCGCGCGCTTGCGCAGGAGTACGAATACATCACGGGCTGTAAGCTCGGCCTGAAGCCATCCGGCTCTATTCAGGATAAGATGCTGGGCCACAAGGACGGGACGGGCTCAGGCCTGAGCGCGATCTGTTTGTCCGGCGGCGGCATCCGAAGCGCATCGTTCTGTCTGGGCGCCATTCAGGCACTTTGCTGCAAAGAAAAGTTTGGCAGTTTCCATTACATGTCGACGGTATCGGGCGGTGGTTATATCGGCACCGCGCTGATCCGCTGGATGGCCGCCAAAGTACGTGACGATGGGACGACGCCTCAACGCGCAGTGGACTTCGCGCAGACGGAACTTGCGAACCTGCGCTGTGCGGACTACGTCCAGCACCGCATGACCGGGATCGACTTCGAGCAGGAAGGCCCGCTCACATGGCTTCGCATGAACAGCAACTATCTGGCGCGCCAGCTTTCGCTCTTTTCCGCCGATGCTTGGACGGTCGTGGCCACGTACCTCAGAAACCTCGTCATCGTTTGGACAATCTTCTTCCCGTGGATCGCTGTCTACGTCATGCTGCCCTGGACGGCGGTATGGCTCGGGCAGTTTCAATTGATTCAGTTCGGCCCCGTCCCTGTTGCCATTGGCGTGGTTGGCAGCGTACTAGGCGTTCTCGGCGCGAGCTATTTCTTTCAAGGGGAACCTGGCGCCGTAGAGAAAATCTACGCCAACCATATTCCCTTCCCTCGCCGCAGCGGCGACGCGCGTGCCGCCTGGGGCGCGCTACTGCTGGTCATGGCGTGCTACAGCCTATCCGTCACCTTATGGTCCGAAACCGACACGCTGAGCGAAGCTGAACGGTCGGCTGCATGGCCCTCGCTGATGCGGTACGGGTACGTGGTTACAGCCATCGTAGTCACGCAGATGACTCTGGCCGAACGCAACATCGACCACAAACGATGGAGCGGACGCGTCATGTTAGGTGCCGCTCTTGTCGGGAGCGTCGTGCAGATAGCGCTTATCGTGTGGATCCGCTGGGGCCTGCATCGCTGGCCACCGATCATTGCGGAGAAGGAGCTCGGCACGCTCATCGATTTGCCCTTATCGGCCATGAGGTGGCGCGCCGAGCGAACCGACGCTTCCTTGCCCAGCCATCTCCTGACGCTTGGCTCGACCATACGCGCGCTCGTCACGCCGCCCTTGCTGCTCGTCGCCCTGCTGCTAGGTGAAGGCATGAAAGCGGCGGTCCGCTCGTTCACTGAAACCCCCGACCGGCGTGAGCACCAGGCGCGTGCGCATGCGTTTTCCTTCATGCTGGCGACCGCATGGATCGCTGGATCGATGCTCGTGATCGGGGTGCCGGCGCTGCTTACCTACTTCGGACCATCGACGCCGGCGGTGACAGCCGCCGGCAGCGCGGTGTCCGTTGCGGCGAGCGCGTGGTTCGGCTATCGCAAGTCGAGTCCCGGCAAGCCCGAAGCGCGCACCCCGATCAGCCTCAGTCTCGTGGGTGCGGCGAGTCTGACGCTGCTTGCGATCTTCGTGTCCATCGGCGCGTGGAAAGTCTTCGAGTTCGTCTCGACCGACAAGGATTGGACCCATCCGGTCCGATGCGAATGCGCGAAACTCGATGCGACGTACAGGCTTGCCCAGACGCCGACGCGAATCAATCGCCCGGGCTTCAGCACGCCGGTCGACGAAAGCATGTGTGCGTTGACGGCCAATCAATGCATTGACCGCACCTTTACCTCGTATTTCGATGACTTTATCAGTGCGTTCAAGTGGACGCGCGTATTGAAAGTGCTTGCAAGTCTCGCGGCAGCGGGCGCGACGCTGTACGGGCTGAGCTTCATCGTCCGCATGAACGAATTCAGCCTGCACGGCTTCTATCGCGACCGATTGATACGCGCCTTTTACGGCGGATTCCGCGCATTCAAGATGCCCCGCGCGCCCGCTCTCTTTACCGGCTTCGACCCGAACGACGACCTGTCTTTCTATAAGGCGCGAGTACTCTATCCGGCATCGTCCAAGAAGATGGCGGGCACCAGTCCGGCGAAACCGCCGTTCCTCGTCGTCAACACCGCACTCAATCTCGTCAAGGGCAACGAGCTCGCCTGGCAGGAGCGCAAAGCGGACAGTTTCACGCTGACCGCCCTTCACGGCGGCAACTACCGGCTGGGCTATCGCCGGATACGCTGTTTCGCGGGCGGCGTGAAGCTCGGCACCGCGATGGCCATTTCGGGGGCGGCCTTCAATCCCAACATGGGCTACAACAGCAGCGCGCCCATGGCGTTCCTCATGTCCGTGCTCAACGTCCGCCTGGGGTGGTGGCTCGGCAATCCCAAGTTCAAGGAGTGGCAGAAGAAGGATCCCTCGTGCTCGAGTTGGCGGCTCCTTCAGGAAGCCGCCGGAGAGACCACCGACACGAGCGACTGGATCCATCTTTCCGATGGCGGCCACTTCGACAACCTGGGTCTCTGGGAAATGGTGCATCGGCGCTGCCGCCGGATCCTGGTTCTCGATGCTAGCCAGGATGGACGCTTCACCATGGAAGACTTCTATTCCGCCATTCGCAAGATTCGCATCGACATGGGTATCGTGATCGAAGAGGGCGACGCCCCGGTTCTGCTCTTCCCGCGCTCGGCTCGCGCGAGCGGCATGTACTTCGCGCGCTTCGTCATCCGGTATTCGCGAGCGAATTGCGGCGCGTCCAGCGCTGAACTGGACGGCGAACTTGTCTATATGAAGCCTTGCATCTACGGCAACGAGCCGCTCGACATCCGCCAATACGCGGAGAAGCATCCGGATTTTCCGCACGAATCGACAGCCGATCAGTTCTTCAACGAGTCCCAGTTCGAGAGCTACCGCAAGCTCGGCGAATGGGAAATGAAGAAACTGCTGTGCGAATGCCCCGACATCTGGAGCGCCCCCCAAGTCGTGAAGAAAACATGAGCGCTGTTCGTCGCTGCGCGGCCGGCATGCTGTTGCGCTTGCTGATGCTGCCACTTTCAATCGCCAGCGGTGCGGCTTGGGCGCAGGCGGCCTCCGATGTCGGCGCGACCCTGCGCTGGCCCCCTGCGTCGTCGCCTAGATGGATCTGCTGGGCCGATCCGCAAGGCCACTGTACCCACTCCGACTGCAAGCGCCGCGGTGACTGCAGGGCGCATTGCACGAGAATCGGATACTGCCGATCGCAGCCCGTTAGTACTGCGATCGATCAATGCGCGAACGGAAAGATGCCGTGCACGCCGCTCATGCTGCATCGCCGACTGAGCAGGCTAGGATGCGATTTTGATCTCGACGCGTTCTGGGTCGGCGACGACGCGAAGCCAGTGCTTGCTTCGCCCAGCGACAACTTCGCCCATACTGCCGAGCCGCTCCCGCCCGGCAGGGCGCCGCTGTCGTGGTCGACGCCCACATGCCGCCTGCACGAGCGCGGTGGCATCGAGGCCGAGGTCAAGAATCTCCCCGGGCACGAACAGTCGCTGGACGCCCGCCATGCTGCCTATGCGGCCTTGCTCGCGCGTGGCTGCAATGTCGATCCGCGAAGGATGGGGCTCGACGGCACGTACGACAGCGTAACGTTCTATTGGCCGGATAAGCCGACACAGGTCGACGAATTCGGCGTGGCGAAGCAGCCTCTGCTGACGATCGAGTTTGTGGGAGGAGAGACGGTTCCGCCCTCGGGGTCCCCACCTGTCGCACCTGTCCCACCTGTCAAACCGTTAAGCGGCGAATGGCCGGCCTGCTCGGCGCTTGCACAGCTGCGCGACGCGAAGCTGCTTGCACTTTGCATCAATGAAAACGCGGGCGGCAATGTGCGCTTTCGTTTCACCGATCCTCGCGTCGAGTCGGACCCGCCCACTCAACGCGTGCTTCTGCTCACGACGGACAACGACGGTCAGCCGCCCCCGGCCCCCGGGCCCGCCGGCCCCCTGCGCCACCGGAGCCGCCCGCGCCGGCTCTTTCCGTTCCCGCCACGGTCGGATCGGTTGGCTTCGGCGCCTTCCTCGCAGCGTTCGCAAAGTGGCTGCTCAGCCGCTTCGCCAAACGGTCGCAAGACGGCTCGGAGGCGGAGTTCGCCGCCCACGAAACGCAGGACGTGCATGTGTCCGTCGGATTCCTCGAACGCCCCAGAGTGCGCCGCCGGTCGCAGCGCCGAGACTGAACATTGGGAGAACAGGACCATGATCACGACGAAGAGTGCCCAAACCCCCGTTCTGCCGCGTCTGATTCCGCCTGAGCCGACGGTGGCGTGGTTCCTGGGTGATCTTATTCCGGACAGGCTGTGGGCGGATTTCGACATTGGCAGCGTGAAAAGCCAGCCGGTCTCCGCGATTCAGACAGCCTTGTTCGCGCACGGCGGCCGGGCCGCGTGGCTCCGCTTCATAGAAGAGACACGTGCCGCCCTGCCTCGACTCTTTCAGGTGTCGCTGTTCGACATGATCTCGCATGCTGTCTACGGAGACACCATATGGCCAAGCGAAATCATGCTGCACTGCCGCCCGGTTGTGGCCGTTCATGCGGGCGGCCGGCCGCTGCGACCTGCCATCGTGCTGAACTGCCACGCGCGCCTGTTATTCGTTTGCTCCGGCCAGACAATCAAGTCGACGAGCGGTTACGTGCTGGCAGACGCCGAATTCGTGCTTCGCCATGAACGTCGCCGCGTGATCGACATGCCGGGCAGACGCTACTACGTGCCCGTGCCGTTCGCGCATGGCCACGGCACTGCGATGCCGCGAGACGCGTTCGCGAGATTTGGCGCGCCGCGCCCCCGGCCACCCGCCGCCCAGCACGCCGCACCGCAAGCTCCAGGCTCGGCCTGAGCACGGCCGAACGCAGTAGCCTCGTGCAGACGTGCATTCTTGCATCGCGTTGAGCCGGGCCATCGAGCCCAATAAGACTGTCCAACATTCAAGCCCAAGGAGAAGTGCGATGACGCCGTCCCGCTACATACTGCTTTTGGCGCTCTTGACGCTCGGCGCCTGTAAATCCGTGGTCGGACCGCAGACCTTTCATGACACCGCAGGCGACACTCAGCTCACCGGTGCAACGGCGGACGTGCGGTTCATTCTCGCGCACCCGGGGAGCAACGTTGATCCGCAGCATGCGAACTCCGACCACGGCCCGAACGGCGGCCATTACAACGTCTGCGCCGAGCCGAGCCCGGACGTCGCCAAGGCCATTTCACAAGCCATTTCCGAGAACGCCCAAGCCACCATCCAGGGCCTGAAGACGTTGGGCGATTCGGCATCGATCACGGGCAAGCAAGCGTTTTCGCTGCAACAAAACTCCGCCGTCGCGGAACTTGGTCGACGGCTCGCAACCACGCAATTGTTGCGCGACGGACTGTATCGGCTGTGCGAAGCCTTCTCCAACGGGGCGATGAACAAGTACGAATACGCACTGGTCTTGAGCCGCTACGGCGACACAATGGTGACTTTGCTGTCGATCGAAGCCCTCTCCGGGATTTCGGCCAATCAGACCGCGGCGAAGCTAGACTGGAATCCTAATCCGCTCGTCAAGGACGTAACGCCGCCGGCCAGCGACACGGCGTCACCGGCAAAAGACGCCGCCAAAAACAGCGCCGGCGATGCGCCGAAGACGAACGCGCACGACGCGACAGATACGGTCGTTGGGAGCAAGCACGTCGGCGGACGCGCGCCGATGTGGCCTCCCGCCGATCTGTTCGCAGGCGGAGTCATGAAAGTCGCCGATCACACCGTTGTTCCAGCCGACGGCAAGCGAGCCGCGCCCGGTCGAGGCTCAAAAGCGAACACCACGGCCGGCGCGACGGCGAGCCGCTCCAACGACGGACCCGATTCGTTGAAGGACGATGCTGCCAAGGCTGTCGTGATGATCCAGCAACGGTACCTGGAACAATCGAGATTCGCGCCGTTTCTCGTGGTCTGCACGGCGGCGCTCAGTGATGCGCAGATGATGGCGATACCGGCGGATTCACAGCGTCCTTCGACCATTGCAGAAGTATGCTCCAGGAACATGGACGCATTGCTGCGGGTCGTTCTTCAGCCCCCCTCGATGTCCGGCACCGCTCGCTGAGAGGTTCAATGGTGCCCTTAGAGGGATTGACGGCCACTCGCTTGCGCTCTTGCCCCAACTCGACCATCTGGCTTTAGGGGCGGCCGAGTCCGCCCCGAGTCGACTGAATTGAGCGCTGGCGTTCAGTTGCTCTGCTTCTTCTGCACTGCTTCGATCGGCGTCAGGAAAGACTTCGAACCGACGTGGATCTTAAGCCGTCCTTCGCAGGCAGAGACGACGGCACATAATGCGCGTCGATGAATCGCGACATCTGCACGATTGCTTCTATTAAGCGCGATCCGTGTTTGAATTTCTTCGCGTCGAGAAAGGCCAGAATCATCGGCGTACTAATGTCGGCAAACTTCTCTCCGTCGGCCGTGTTCCTCATTATGTCTCTCGCTCGACGTTCAAGCGCCGAACGCAGCAGGATCGCGCGTCGAAGCCGGAGGATTTTGTGGTCGATCACGCGGTTGAATCAACCGATTCGCGCGCCTGCGCATTCGGCGGTACCGGGCTGTTGACGTCGAGTGATTCGACGTTTCTAGCGGCGCCCTCGCCTGAGTTGCCCTAGCCTATTTCATTCACACCCGCCACGTCCAGGTGCCCGCGCAACCGGCTAATGAAATCGGAGAGCTTGGCGCCTTTGGCCTCATTCATGAACCAAGCTGCATGCACGCGGCATGCAGGATATCGAGCCGTCGCGCGGCATCCGCGACATACGGATTCGTCTCGTCCCACGCATACCCGGCCAGCACCGCGCTGACCATGCGTCGGATCACGGGCGTCTGATTCGGCGCGAAGATGATGTCCTGCAACTTGCCCGAGTACCAGCGTTCAACGAATGCGCGAAACGTGTCGATGCCACGGCGCAACGGCACGTCATAGTGCGCGTGCCAGTCGATGGCTTCGCCGTTCAGTTGACGGTTCAGAGTGTGGACGGCGAGATGAGCCGAACGCAGCGCAATGGTGACGCCCGAAGAAAACACCGGATCGAGGAATTCACCGGCGTTGCCGAGCAGCGCATACCCCTCGCCGTGCAGCGCTTCGACGTTCGCGGAATAGCCGCCGATATGCCGCACCGGCATCAAGAAAGGCGCATTGCCGATCAAGCGGTTCAGCGTCGGTTCGCTCTGAATCAGCGAACGCAGCTTCTGCTCGCGCTCGGCTTCATCGATGTCGAGAAACGCCGCTTCGGCCACGCAACCCACCGACGACCGCCCATTCGCGAGCGGGATCATCCAGTACCACACGTCGCGATGCTCGGGATGCACGGCCACGGTGATCTTGTTGCGATCGTGCGCCTCGACCGGAATGCCGTCGCGGACATGCGTGAAGATGGCCGCGCGCGTGGCAAGGCGCGTCGGCGCTTCGAGGTTGAGAAGCCGTGGCAGCACGCGTCCGAAGCCGCTTGCGTCGAGCACGAAGCGCGCGTGCACTCGATACTGCGTGCCGGCTTCGTCGACGACATCAAGCACCGGCGCATCGCCCGTCTTCATGGCCAGCACCGTGTGACCAAAGCGCACGTCGGCGCCCTGCTCCATCGCACAGCGGATGAGCAGGTCGTCGAATACGGCTCGTTCGACTTGATACGTCGTGCCCCATCCGTCTGAATGCTTGTCGCGGAAGTCATAAGCCGCGGCCTGATCGCGATACACGAATTGCGCGCCGTTCTTGTACTGAAAGCCCGCTTCGACGACCGCGCGCAGCATGCCCGCCTCCTCGAGATACGCCATGCTTTGCGGCAAGAGACTTTCGCCGATCGAAAAGCGCGGGAAATGCTGGCGTTCGAGTACCAACACGGATCGACCGGCTTTACGCAGCAGCGCGGCAGCGACCGCGCCCGACGGTCCCGCGCCGATGATGGCGACATCGACTACAGCGTTCATCGAACTTTCTTTGTTCATCTTCTACTTCCTTTCGTCGCACGCGGCAACGTATTGCAAACACGACACATGTCCCGCGCATCACCGATTACAATCACGCGCGGACCATCCTTCAATAACACCAAACACTTCTTTACCGGATTCAATCGTGCAGTTGACCGAAACATCGAATGTGCCATTCGTTCCCGAGACTTCTTTCGGCGTCTGGTTTCTGCGCACGCATACGTGGGAGCATCACGTGCTGCGCGTCGCCATCAACGACCTCAAGCGCCTCATCGACTCTCCGTTGCCGGCGGCGCCCGTGATCGTCGATGTCGGCTGCGGTCAGGGCTTGTCGTTCCGTCTGCTTGCGCAGGCGTTCAAACCGCAGCGCATCGTCGGCATTGACTTCCACAAGCCGTCGCTGGCGCTTGCGGCCCAATCCGCGCAAGTGTGCGCGCAGCGCCCCGATACCGCCGCGACGGAAATCGAGTTGCTTCATGGCGATTGCGCGAATCTTCCGCTGCAGGACGCGAGCGCCGATATCGTCTTCTGTCACCAGACGTTTCATCACCTCGTCGAACAAGAACGCGCGCTCGCCGAATTCCGTCGCGTACTCAAGCCAGGCGGCGTGCTGATGTTCGCCGAATCGACCGATGCCTATATCAAGTCCTGGGTCATCCGGCTGCTCTTTCGTCATCCGATGCAAGTACAGAAAAGCGCCGACGGCTATCTCCACATGATCCGCAACGGAGGCTTTAGCTTCGAACCGCACAACGTTTCGCTGCCGTATCTGTGGTGGAGCCGCGCGAAAGACTTTGGCCTGCTCGAACGCATCGGCCTCTACACGCCGAAGCCCGGCAAGCGGCGCGAAACCCTTGTCAACGTCGTCGCAAGAAAGACCACTGATTGACGACATGACGAGCGAGCGGCGCATACATCGAGGCACGCGCCGCTTCTCGCTTTCGCCTCAGTTCTTCAGCTTGACCACTTCGCCCTTCAACGCGACGCCTGCAATCACCGCGCCCGCGCCGCATGTGAACTCCGTCGCGCTCTCGCGCTCCACGTTCTCGTAGTTGCTCTTGATATTGATGACCGCGTCGCCGCCTTCCTTGCGGGCGCGCTCCTGCAACTCCATCACGGCCGAAAGAAATACGTGCTGGCAAGCGTCCTTGTCGCTCTTGCCGAACGCGTTGGTCTTCTTGTTGGTCGCGAACACACCGAGCGATTTCACCACCGCCGGATGCCCTTGCCCCGCGAAATAGAGCGGAATGTCCTTGCCGACCTTGTCGGGTTCGCTGACCAGCGCCGGTGCGACGGGATAGATCCGGATCGTGTTGCGCGCGAACGCTTGGGACGAAAGCAGCATCGTGGCGAGTGCCGCGAAAACGAAGAGACGCTTCATGTTTTCCAAGTTATTGATGATGGCTTATTCGACGTCCAGCTTCACGAGATCGCCGCGCACGGCGAGCGTCGAGCCGTTATTGCTGGAGCCACAGATGAACTCAGTCTCCGACGTGGTCTCGGTGTGCTGGAAGCGCGTCCTCACGTTGATCACGGCGTCCGCGTGTTGCTCGCGCGCATAGTCGCGCAACTGATCCAGCGCCTTGGCGAGCGCGATGTTGCAGGTCGCATCTTGGCCGTCCATCGTGCGGGCCACGCGTACCGCGACTTCCTTCTTGCCGAGCATCGTCTTGACGTTCGCGTGCTTCTGGTCGCCGAAATACAGCGCGACGTCCTTCGCGCTTTGCGTCTGCGTCGCTTGCGGCATCGGCAGCGAGCGGACTTGCGTCGTACAGCCTGCTTGCGTGATGAACGCGCCAGCCATCATCGTCAGAACGATTATTCTTTTCATAGTGCGGTTTCGTTTTTGTGTGGTTATGAATGGGTGCCCGTTATGCGCCGACGGGCAGCGGCTGGAATCTTTCGAACACGAGGCTCGCGGAACTGCCGCCGAAACCGAAGGAGACCGACATCGCGCGCTCGATGCGCGCCTCGCATGTCTCGCGCACGAGCGGCATGCCAAGCGCGAGCGGTTCAGGCGAGCCGGCCGTTCGCGTGCACGCGATGAAACCGTCGCGCATCATCAGCAACGTGTAGATCGCCTCATGCACGCCGCTTGCGCCGAGCGGATGTCCCGTCAGTCCCTTCGTCGACGAGAATGGCGGCACGTTCGCGCCGAACACCGTCTGCAATGCGCGCAGTTCTTCGGCGTCGCCGAGCGGCGTGGAAGGCGCGTGCGTGTTGATGTAATCGGGCGATGCGCCCGCTTGGTCCAGCGCCATGCGTAGCGCCCGCGCGATGCCGTGCGAATGCGGCGACACCATGCCCGCGCCATCCGTGCTCTCGCCGAAGCCTGTCAGTTCCGCGTAGATGCGCGCGCCGCGCGCAAGCGCGTGGTCGAGCGCTTCGAGTACCAGCACGCCGGCGCCCGAGCCGATCACGAAGCCGTCGCGCGCGCTGTCGTAAGGGCGCGAGGCTTGCGAAGGCGTTTCGTTGAAGCCGCGCGACAACGCGTGCATCGCGTCGAACATCAGCGTCATGTTGTCATGCAGGGCCTCGCTGCCGCCCGCGAGCACGATCTGCTGACGTCCGGTCTGGATTAACTGCATGGCTTGTACGATGGCGAGCGCAGATGTCGTGCACGCCGACGAAGGCGAATACGCGACGCCCTCGATCCCGAACGCCTGCGCGACATTCGCGGATGCGGTGCTGCTCATCGCCTTCGGGACCGTGTACGGCGGCGTCCTTTCGATGCCGCGCGTCACCGCGATATTGAGCGCCGCGTCGTACTCGGCCATCGCGCCGACGCCTGAGCCGATCACCGCGCCGACGCTCGGCGAACGCAGCACGGCGTGATCGAGCCGCGCGTCGTCGATGGCTTTGCGCGCGGCGTGGCACGCGAAGCGCGCCGTCTCGCCCATGAAGCGTTCGAGCTTGCGATCGAAGGGCGGCTCATCTGCCACCGACGCCACCGCCGCCACCTGCGAGCCAAAGCCTCGCTCGCGCCACGCATCGATGCGCGTGATGCCGGAACGCCCTTCCCTCAAGGCGGCGCTGACCGTGTCGAGCGCATTGCCCAGACACGATACGATGCCCATGCCCGTCACGACGACGCGCTGCATGCCTCGCGCCCGGTTCATCGAACGCGCCGGAAAATGAGCGACGTATTGATGCCGCCGAACGCAAAGTTGTTGCTCATCACGTATTCGGCGTCGATCGTGCGTGCCGCGCCCGCGATGTAATCGAGCGGCGCGCAGGCGGGATCGACTTCGGTGAGATTGAGTGTCGGCGCGTACCAGTTGCGCTTCATCATTTCGATGGTCCACCACGCTTCCAGCGCACCGCACGCGCCGAGCGTGTGTCCGACGTAGCTCTTGAGCGAACTGATCGGCATGCGCTCGCCGAAGGTCTGCGCGGTCGCATGACTTTCCGCGACGTCGCCGCGATCAGTGGACGTGCCATGCGCGTTCACGTAAGCAATGGCCTGCGGATCGAGCCGCGCGTCGTGCAACGCGAGCTGCATGGCGCGCGCCATCGTGCTGGCAGTCGGCTGCGTCATGTGCGCGCCATCCGAGTTGCAGCCGAAGCCGACGATCTCCGCATGAATGGTCGCGCCGCGCGCCACGGCGTGCTCGTAGTCTTCGAGCACGAGCGTCGCCGCGCCCTCGCCGACAACCAGTCCGTCGCGTTTCGCATCGAACGGACGCGGCGTGAGATGCGGCTCGTCGTTGCGCGTGCTCGTCGCGTAGAGCGTGTCGAACACGGCGACGGCCGGACCCGACAGCTCTTCCGCGCCGCCGGCGAGCATCATCGTCTGCTTGCCCGTGGCGATGGCTTCATACGCGAAGCCGATCGCCTGACTGCCCGACGCACACGCCGACGATGTCGGCAGAATGCGGCCTTTCAGGTCCCAGAAGAGGCCGACGTTCACGGCCGTCGTGTGCGGCATCATCTGCACGTAGCTGTTCGACGTGACATCGGTCATCGAGCCGGTTCGCAGCATGGTGCCGAACGCGCGAATAGGCTCGACCGATCCCGAGGACGATCCGTATGCGACGCCCATGCGTCCGTCGCTGATCGACGCATCGCCGTCGAGGCCCGCATCCGCCAGCGCCAGTTCGCTCGCGCGCACCGCGTACATCGAGACGATGCCCATCGACCGCGTCTTCTTGCGCGGCCAGGCCGACGGCTGCTCGAACGCGGGCAGCGGACACGCGAGGCGCGTATGCAGCCCTTCGAAGAAGTCCCACTCGGGCATGCGGCGCACCGCATTGCGGCCAGTCTTCAGCGCGGCTTCAATTTCATTCCACGAACTGCCGAGCGCGGTGACGCCGCCCATGCCCGTAACAACGACGCGCTTCATCAGATCATCCCGCCATTCACGCCGATCACCTGGCGCGTCACATAAGAAGCCGCATCCGACATGAGGAAGCCGACGACAGAGGCCACTTCGTTCGGCTGCCCGACGCGATTCATCGGCACCGTCTTCAGCGCATGTTCGACGGGAACGTCGTCGAGCATGCCCGTATCGATCAGTCCCGGCGCGACGCAGTTCGCCGTGATGCTGCGCGATGCCAGTTCGACCGCGAGCGCCTTAGTCGCGCCGATGAGACCGGCTTTCGCCGCGCTGTAGTTCACCTGTCCGCGATTGCCCATCACGCCGGATACCGACGCGATCGTCACGATACGGCCGCCCTGTTTCGCGCGCACCATCGGCATGGTGAGCGGATGGATCACGTTGTAGAAGGCGTCGAGCCCCGTTTCGATCACGACGTCCCAGTCTTCGTCACTGAGCGCCGGAAACGCCGCGTCGCGCGTCACGCCCGCGCTGCATACGATGCCGTAATACGCGCCGTGCGCGGCGACGTCGGATTCGAGCGCTTCACGGCACGCGGCGCGGTCGCGCACGTCGAACTGCACGACGCGCGCCGTGCCACCCTGCGCGACGATGCCCGCCGTCACCGCTTCTGCTTCGGCGCGTCCGCTGCGGCAATGCACGGTGACGGCAAACCCGTCAGCCGCCAGTTGATACGCAATCGCCCGGCCAATGCCGCGGCTTGCGCCCGTTACGAGAACTCGCCGGCTCATGAACTGAGGCTCCCTTCGATGAATGTCTGAAAGTCGTGTGGTTGAAAGACCTTGATGACGGCTTCTGCGCAACGGTCGCCGTCATGGTCGATCGTGCATTCGTACGCGCCGTGGCCCTCTTCGCTGCGCAGCACTTCTTCCGCGCGAATAGCGAGCCGCGCATCGCGCGAGAAGGCGCTGACATGCGCACGATAACTACGCGTGCCGAGCAGCACGCCGGGACGCGCGCGGCCGCCCGCGCGCATCGCGACGAGCGCGACATGCGCGGCGACGGCCTGCGCCATCAGTTCGATGCCGATCCATGCGGGCATCGCGCCGTGTTCGTCCGCATACCAGGCGTCGGCGCGCACGGTGGCGAGCGCGGTGAGCGCGGCGTCGCTGCACGTAATCACCTCGTCCACGAGCAGCATCGTGCCGCGATGAGGAATGATCCCTTCGATCGCCGGAAACGGGCCGCCGTGTTCGTTTATTGAGATGTGTCCGGTCATCGTCAACCTGCGAGAACGAGGCTGACATTGCTGCCGCCAAACGCGAAAGAGTTACTCATGACATGGCGCGTGCCCGCTTCGCGCGAGAGGAAGCGCGTTTCCTGCACGAGATCGAGCGCGGGCAGATCCGCGTCCGCCTCGCCATCCCATCGATGCAGTGGCAAGGGCAAACCGGGGCGCGCGAGCGTGAGCCACGCGAAGCCGAGTTCCGTCGCGCCGGCCGCGCCGAGCAGATGCCCCGTCAGCGGCTTCGTGCCGCTCGTCGGCACGCCTTGCGGAAAGACGCGCGCCATCAAATGCGCTTCCATCTCGTCGTTCTTGCGCGTGGCCGTCGCGTGCAGGTTCACGTAGCCGATATCGGCGGGCGCGACGCCGGCATCAGCGAGCGCCGCGCGCAACGCAATCTCGCCGCCGACACCACGCGGGTCCGGCGCGGAAACATGATGCGCGTCGCTGGATTCCCCCACGCCCGCAAGACGCACGTCGCATTCGTCGCGCGTCATCAGAAACACGGCCGCGCCTTCGCCAATGTTGATGCCGTTGCGATTGCGGCTCATCGGATTGGTGCGTTCGATACTCGTGGACTCGAGCGATTCGAAGCCTTGCAACGTGAGCTCGCACAACGTATCGACACCGCCGACGACCACGGCATCGCAAAGCCCGAGCTGCAACAGTCTGCGCGCCGCGGCAAACGCCTTCGCGCTCGACGTGCATGCCGTCGAAATCGTGAACGCCGGGCCTTGCACGTCGAGCGCGGCGGCGGCGAACGGCGCGGCCGTACCGATCTCCATCTGCCGATAGTCGAAGCGCTCCGGCAGGCGGCCCTTTTCTGCGCGATGCAGGAACGCCTCTTCCGCCGCCGATATTCCCGACGTGCTCGTCCCCAACACGACGCCGATTCGCGCGGAGCCGTAGCGCTCGCGCGCCGCTTCGATCTCGGCGCGGATCTGTTCAAGCGCCGCGAGCAGCAGTCGGTTGTTGCGGCAGTCGAAGCGCGCAAGCGGCCCCGTCGGCGCGATGTCGAGCGAAGTCAGCACGCGGCCGACGAACGCATCGCCGCGGCGCGTCGGCATCGGTCCCATGCCCGGCGATTGCGCCGAGGTCATCGCGGACGCGATCGAATCGACGTCGCCGCCGAGCGCATTGACCATGCCGAGCGCATGCAAATAGACGGATGGCAGCGTCATGCGTGATTTCTCCTTTCGTGCGGCATGCTCATCGGCGCGAGCAGCACCGCGACCAGAATGCCGAGCGCGAGCGTCGCGCCGAAGCTCTTCAACGCAGGCATCGCGCTCATGCCGAGCAGGCCGAACGACAACAGCGTCGTCGCTGCGGAGAGCAGCACGCCCGCCCAGACCGCGCCGAGATCGGCGTCGCTGCGCAGGCATCCTTCGCGCAGGAACACGGCGTAGTTCGCGCCGACGCCGAGCACGAGCATCAGCGCGAGGCAGTTGAACAGATTGAACGGCACGCGGGCGTAGCCGAACGCCGCGAGCGTCACGCCGACGGCGAGCAGCACGGGCAGCGTCGTCGCAATGCCGCCGCGCGGACCATAGCGCATCATCATCAGCGCGAGCACGAGCAGCAGCGCGCCACCGAGCCACATGCCGCTATCGACGCGGTACGCGCCGAAGAGCTTCGAGACGCTCGCCGCCTTGTCGACGAACGTGACGCCCTCGATTGCGCGCGCAACCTCGGTCAGCGCGGGCTCGTTCTTCGGCGTCACGCGGCGCGGCATCACGATGGCAGCGTAACCGCGCTGACCGGCCGCATCGTAAGCGCCGAGCCACAGATGCCGATACGGCTGCGACCACGGCGCGGCGAGCCAGCGCTCGACCGACAGCGGCACTGCGTCCGCACGGCCGAACGAAGCCATCCACGCGTCGGCAACGTCATCGCGGAAGCCGGCGCGCGAAAGCGTCGCGCGCAACGCGGCCGGATCGGCAAACACGTGTTGCGCGATGAGCGCGCGCGCTTGCGCCTGAGCCCGGGCGGACGGCACGAATTGCGTGACCGAGCGCCAGCCGTCGACCGATTGGTCGCTCGTCAGCGCATCGAGCCTTTCGCCGAGCGCTTCCGCGCGTTCCAGCACGGCTTGCTCGGACACACCCCGCACCACGAAGAACTGCGCGGTGTCTTCGACGCCGACTGCCGTGCGCACTTCGTTCTCCTGCGCGACAAGCACGGGATCGCGTTGTATCAGCAGATGGATGTCGTCGTCGCTGGTCAGACGCAGCCAGCCCGGCAGGGCGATCGCCACGAGAACGGCCGCGACGAGCCCCGCGCGCTTGCCACCGATCGCGCCGCGCCACCGTGCAAGCAGCGTCGCGGAGGACGAAAATAGGCGTCGCCGCGCGGCTTTCGGTCCCCGCACGAGCAGCGCGGGCAACAGCGACATCACGGACGCAAACGCGACGCCGATACCGGCCATCGCGAAACACGCGATCTGCTTGAGCGCGGGAAACGGCACCCACGCGAGTATGGCGTAGCCGAGCAGACTGGTAGCGAGCGCCACGGAGAGCGCGGGCCGCACCGATCGCGCGCCCTTTCGTGCATCCCATTCGCGTTGCGCGCCAAGATAAACCACGAAATACTGAATCGAATAATCGACGGCTTCGCCGATCAAGCTCGCGCCGAACACGAGCGTCAGCAAATGAAGCTTGCCGAACACGAGCATGGCGAACGCGAGCGCGCACACGATACCGAGCGCCGTCGACAAAAAGCCGAGCAGCAAGAGCCGCGGCGAGCGGAAGACCCACAGCATGAGAAGCGCGATGCCGCATGCCGAGGCGACGCCGATCAGATGCACTTCGCGTTCTGACGCGCTGCGCGCCGCCTGCGCGTAGAACACGGCGCCGGCTCGCGCGACCGTCGCGTCGGGCCATGCGGCCTTCATGTCTGCCTGGGCCTGCGCCGCCGCCGACAGCACGGCGCGCTGCGTGCGCGATTCATAGGCCGAGCCGCGCAGCGTCGTCACGACGAGTACGCTCGTCATGTCGCCGCGATGCGCGACGAGCAGGTTGTCTTCGAGTTCGAGGCCAGAGGTGGCGAGCGGCAAGTCAGAGAGCCAGTGTTCGAGCCAACCGAAGGGATCGTCGGCGAGCTGCGTCGCGAGCGGTCCGTGCACCGGGTTATAAATGCGCTGCATCAGGGCGTCAGACAGCGCCTGCGCGCCGTTCGTCGCGCTGGCGAGCGCCTCGCGGTCATCGCGGGTCAGAAGCCCGAATCGATACGGCGCATATAGCGCCGCGATCTGCGCGACGTCGAACGGCGGGAGCTCCGCCGTCACGGACGCGAATGCGCCGCTTTCCAGCAGCGCGGCGCCGTAGCGCTTCGCCGCCGCCTTCGCATGGTCCGCATTGCGGCTCGAAATCAGGAACACGGTGCGATCGCCGAGCGCATTGGCGAGTCGATCCACCGCTTGCTCTGCGACCGGATCGGCTTCCGTGGCAGGCAGCAGCGCGAGCAGGTTCGTCTCCAGCGGCGACGGTCCCTGGAAGCGATAGACGCAATACAACGCAGCAACCAGCGCGAGCACGAACCACGCGGCTCGTATGGCGAGAAGCGTCACGCCGCTGCGATGCCCTTCCATCCGCATCACTGCGCTCCCAGCAAGGCAACCTCGGCGGCAGGCAGCCCGTCGAGCGCTTCGTTCTTCGTGAAGTCGATCTGCGTGACGTCTCCGCTTGCCAGATCGATTCTCAAACTCTGCAGGAACGCGCCGCCCTTCATTTGCAGCCCTTTGACGGCCTGCGCGAGTTGCGGCTGATTTGGCTTGAGGTCGAGCGTCCACTGCGACGGCGAGCCTTGCGCGTCCACATCGAATTGCGAGTACAGCGCGGACAGGTCGCCGCCGAGCATGGCGCGCATCATCTTCGACACTTGCGCGACGCCTTGCACGCCTCGGGCGGTCTTGCTGCCGATGCGCTTGCCGTTCGCATCGACTTCGGCGACGCCTGCGTCCGTGATGACGAACGTGGCCTTGTAAGGCGTCAGCACGCGCCAGATCACGCCGCGTTCGCGATAGAACACGAACGTGCCCGTGCTCACGAGCGGTTGCTTCATGGCCGAAAGCGTCTGCGTCTGCGTGAATTGAGCGCGCACGCCCTTGATCTGGCCGAGCCGCGAAGCGACTTGCGAGACCAGCGCCGCATTCTGGCTTGCGCTTTGCGCGGGCGTGGCTGCGTGAAGCGCGCCTGCGTTCGCTGTCAGCAGCAAGGCGATGAGCGTGGCACGCGCACAGCGAAGTTTCATCGACGCGACCATACACGCTCCAGCTTATCGAACACGACGGGCGGCGACACGAACTGCAGCTCCTGCGTGGCCGCGTCGACGGCGACCTGAATCGTATAGCCCTTGGTCAGCCGATCGCCCGTCACGCAATCCACCAGTTCATACGCGATCTTCAGGCGATTCTCGTATTCGAGCAGTTCCGTGCGCACGTCGATGCGCTGCCCGTACCGCGCCGGACGCACGTACTTCAGATGCGCCTCGACGATTGGCCACGCATAGCCGGACGCCAGCATGGCGCCGTAGTCGTATTGGAATGCGCGCAGCAACGCCGCACGCCCGACTTCGAAGTACTTCAGGTAGTGGCCGTGCCAGCACACGTGCATTGCGTCGACATCATGAAACGGCACTTCGACCATCGCGCTCGCGGTGAGCGTCTTCTTGTTATTCAGTTGATCCATGACGCCTGCTTTCGGTGAAACCGGACCCGGGCATCGGTGCGGCTTTGCCGGCACGCGCCCAGAAATCGAAGAAATTGAACCATTGGTACGGCGCCTTGCGGCAATAGTGTTCGAGTCGCGACGCATAGCGCTGCGCCCAAGCCGCGATGTGTTGCGCGCGCTCGCGACGCGGCAACTCGATTCGCTCGGCAAATGTTTCGAAGTACATACGATATCGGCCCGCTTTCTCTCTCAGGCAAAAGAAGAGATACACGGGGCACCCGAGCGCGTGCGCGAGCACATACGGCCCTTGCGCGAACGGCGCGGGCGCGCCGAGGAAATGCGCCTCCGTCGTGCGGCCGGACTCATGCGCCGGCACCCGGTCGCCGACGATCACCAGCAGTTCGCCCGCGTCGATGCGCGCCTGCATCATCATCGCGGTATCGGGGCCGAAGTCGCTCACGTGGATCAGATGCTTCGCGAAGTCGCCATTCGCCGACGACAAGACGCTGTTGAAGCGTCTTGCGTGCTCCGTATAGACGATGGCCGTCACCTTCGCGCGGCCATTGCGCGCGGCGAGCGCGCGCGTCATCTCCAGGTTGCCGAGATGCGCGCCAAGGACGAGCGCGCCACGCCCGCTCGCAATGAGCGCTTCGAAAGGCGCGGGGTCGTCGAAGACGGCGTCGTGATCGGCTATCCGGCCCGACCATGCCGCGAGCTTGTCGAGCCCCGACTGCGCGAACGCGAGCATCTGGCGATACGCAGAGCGCCAGCCGGCACGCGGCGTGCGTTCGCCCGGCGCTGCTTCGGCAAGACGCGTGAAATACTGATGCGAAGCCGCGCGCGCGTCGCGTCCCGTCAGCAGAAAATAGCCGACGACAGGATGCAGCCACAGCCCCGTAAATCGCATGCCGAACACGCGGCAACTGAGCGCGAGCAAGGACATGCCGATGCGGCTGCCGCGCTCCGCGACGCGCCACCAGCCCGGCCCGGCGTGGTCCGCAGTGGTGATGCGCGGCATCAGCTTGTGCGCGAGCAGCATCGGCGAGCGCAGCACCATGCCGCACGCGAGCCGCGTATGGCTCGCGCTGATGCGCACGTTGTCCCACAGCACGTCGAAGTGCGATACGCCGTCGGTCGCATAGACGACACGCGTCGGGATCGAGCGAAACGCAAGGCGTCGCCAGTAGAGACGCACGAGGATCTCAATGTCGAAGTCCATGCGCGTGCCGAGCCGCACCCTGTCGATCAGCGCGCACGCGGCGTCGAGCGGATACAGGCGAAAGCCGCACATCGAATCGCGTATGGTGAACGACAGCGTCTCGATCCACACCCAGACATGCGTCAGATAGCGGCCGTACAAGCGGGATTTCGGGACGCTTTCGTCATAGACCGGGCGGCCCAGAATGACCGCGCCCGGCTCGGCGCGCGCCGCGTCGAGAAAGAGCGGCACGTCGTTCGCGTCGTGCTGGCCGTCGGCGTCGATCTGCAACGCGTGCGTGAAGCCCGCGCGTTTCGCCGCGCGCAGGCCCGCCATCACGGCAGCGCCCTTGCCGCCGTTCACCGGCAGACGCACGAGCGTCATCTCCTTGCGATACCGGCACGCGAGCTTGACGAGCACGGCTTGCGTGGCGGCGTCGCTGCCGTCGTCGACGACGAACATCGGCAAGCCGTGAACGCTCAGGCGCGCGACCGTATCGCCGATGGCGTCCTTGTGGTTGTAGATCGGAATGACGATGCACGCCGCGATATTCGCACCGCTCATGCGTTCTCCCGATACACGATCGCGCCGGACGCGCATTCGCGCCCGTTCATTCGATAAGCGAACTGCACGCGCCGCCGCGTGGCATCGTGCGCGAGCCGCAGTTCGAGCACCGCGCCGGGCGGCACGGGCGCCATGAACTTCAGTCGATCGACGCTCTCCATTGCACGCGCCGCCGCGATATGTTCCGACGCGAGCCGGATCGCCCAGTCGACCTGCACGACGCCGGGCAAAATCGGCAGGCCCGGAAAGTGGCCGGCGAAATGATCGAGCGAAGGCGGCACGCGGAGTTCATAGCGCAACGTATCGCCATCGCGCGATTCCGCGAGCAGCTCGAAGCCTTCTGCGCGCGGGCCGAAGGCCGCCGCGACCGCCTTCACCGGCAGCTTGCCGCGCGCATCGAACGGCAACGCGATGCGAAAGCGCCAGAAACGCGGCAACAGCACGACGTCGAAATAGGCGGCGAGATGACGGCGCAGGATTTTCGCGAGCGCCACGCGACCGATGTCATCGAGCGCGGCGCGGCCTGCGTCGGTTAGCGCGATCACCGCGCCGATGCGCTCACGCGTCGCACCCGCGAGCGGGACTACGCTCGCCGCTGCCACATAGGCATGCAGCGTGAGGCGGGCTTCGAGCTCGGGCAGCGAGACGCGCTTGCCGTCGAGCTTCACGACGCGATCGAGCCGGCCCTCCAGCGTGAAGCGGCCGTTGGCGTCCAGGGCGATGGCGTCGTCCGTGCGATGCCAGTCATCGTGGCCCAGATGCGGCGAGCGCACTTCCAGCGCGCCGTCATCGGCACGCCGCACTGCCACGCTGCTCACAGGACGCCACGCTGGCGTTTCGTTCTGCCTGCGCCATGCGATGCCGCCCGTCTCCGTGCTCCCGTAGATCTCGACAGGCGCATGGCCGAACACGTCAGCGTATCGCAGCGCCGTGTCCGTCGCGAGCGGCCCGCCCGACGAGAAGAACGCACGCGGGGCAGGCGTGAGCGATGCGAAGCCAGCGAGCTCGGTCCAGCGCGCGAGTTGCGCCGGCGACGAGACCATGACCGTCGCGCCGCATCGCTCGATGCGCGTCTGAATGTGCTGCGGCTCGACGCACAGCGCGCGGTCGAAAGCGCGGCCCGCCGCGAGCGGCCACAAGATGCGAAACAGAAGACCGTAGATATGGCGATGCGGCACGCTCGCAAGCATCGTCGCATCGCCGATCAGCGCGCCCCAGTCGCGCTCGAGCGTATGAACTTCGGCGTCGAACTGAGCGAGGGTCTTGTGGATCGGCTTCGGCGCGCCGCTGCTGCCCGACGTGTAGAGCGTGAGCGGGGCACGCGGGTCCACCCGCAGCGCAAGTGCGTCGAGTCCGCGCGTGTCGACCGTTGCAGCGGCTATGTCGGTATCGGTCAGCACGGCGTCGTAGGCGTCGGCGAGATCGGCCAGATAGCCAGGAGCGGAACTCGCGGGAATCACCGGCGTCTTGCCGCATGCGAAGAGCGCGAACAGTGCGCACGCGAAATCGAACGGATCGTCGATCAAGAGCGCATAACGGCGCGCCGGCTCTTCGCGCAATTGCAGCGCGAGCGACGCCACCCGCGCGCGAAATGCGGCATGCGTGATGACCACGTCGGTCGTGTCGTCGCGAGAGACGGGCGTTCGCGCATCGCGTCTTGTCGAGAACAGTTCGTGCAGCGGGATCATGACGCCTCCGCTTCCATGCGCCGCGCGCGCGGAAGAATCACGAGATAACGCCACGCGATCTCAGCTACGAGCAGCACGCCGATCAAGCCATAGGCGATCGCGCCGTTGTACAGCGACCACGCCTCGCGCGACCAGCACAGTGCCGTGTAGAGCGAGAACAAACCGTTGGCCGCGAAGAACGCGCACCAGATCTGCGTGACGCGTCGCGTGTGACGCACGGCTGGTTCGCTCAGATCGGGCGTGCGGATGCGCGCGAATTTTTCGATCATCGACGGACCGCGCACGAGCGTCGAAGCAAATGCAATCAGCAAGCCGAGATTCACGAGAGACGGATAGATATGGAGCAACTGCTCGCTGTCGGTCCAGACGATCGCGGCCGATGCGGCGCTCAACATGAACCCGACCGCCCATTCGACGCGCGTAAGCGTGCGCAGCGAGGCGCCAAGAACGCCCGTGCCCGCGCAGCGCTGCAGCCAGACCAGCACGAACAGCAGGCAGCCGAGATAGCGCGGCGCGTTCCAGAACCAGCCGCACAGAATAGCGGCGGGATACGCGAGCTTGAACGCGACGTTCAGCGCAAGGCCGATATGGCCGCGATGCGCGTCGTCGCCAGTCCGGGCGGTCTGCGGCTGCATCAGTCCTGCGCTGCCAGAAGCGACTCGACAGCGGCGATCACATCGCCCACCGTGCGCACGGACTTGAACTCCTCGGGCTTGATGCGGCGGCCCGTCATCTCCTGCAGCTTGATCGCGAGATCCACGGCATCGATGCTGTCCAGGTCGAGTTCTTCGAACAAATGCGCGGTCGGCGTCACGCGCTCGGGCGCGATGCCGAAGTTCTCTTTGAAGATCGCGCGGATGCGCTCAAGGATTTCGGTGTCGGTCACAATCATTCCCCTCTTGTTGCAGTGTCGTCCGATGCACGCGCAGTCTCGCGCTGGCTTGCGACCAGTTCGGCGAGCGTGTCGATCGAGCGGAAGTGCTCGCGCGTGCGCTCGTCGTTGGCGGCGATCGTCAATTGATAGTGTTTGCGCAGCACGATGCCGATCTCGAGCGCGTCGATGGAGTCGAGACCGACGCCATCGGTGGAAAAGAGCGGCGCATCGTCGGCGATATCGTCGGGCGTCAGGTCTTCGAGATCGAGTGCTTCAATCAGAAGCCGTTTGATTTCAAGCTTTAAAGAATCCATGGTCGATCAGATGCCGGGTAATGTGGGCTTGCAGCGTGTTCGTGAGGGTGCGGGCGGCGAGCGCGGGCGGTTCGTCGCGAGTGACGAGCGTGTCGGCTCCAAGCGGGTCGAGCACGCTCACGCGCATATGGAACGCGCGCTCCGGCACGTCGTGCCAGCGCATGGTTTTGGTGAACGCGGGTGGGTCGCAGTCGATCAGGACGGGCAGGATCGGCGCGCGCGATTGGAGCGCCATGTGCGCGAAACCGCGCGAAAACTCATGCAGCCGATTGCGCGCGGGACTGCGCGTGCCTTCGGGGAAGACGATCATCGTGTAGCCGCGCGCAAGTTGCCGCGCGCCTTCTTCCACGAGTTCGATTGGATCGGCGTTGCTCACGTAGTCCGCCGCCCGCATGACGCCCCAGAAGAAAGGATTGCTCCAGTGCGCGCTCTTCACGACGCAGCATGCGCGCGGCGTGAGTGACAAAAGCACCATGACGTCGAGCCAGGTCGGATGATTGGCGACCACGATCGCGGCGCCCTTCTCTTTGCGATTGAGCGCGTGCGCGCCGCTCACGTCGAGCTTCATCACGCGAACACCGACGAGCACTGCGACGAGCGCGCGAAAGAACGCGTGAATGATCGCGGCGATGATGCGCTGCTTCGACGCGCGATGCGGCCACACCGAAGCAATTGGGAAAACGATCAGTGAGAAGCCGAGTCCGCAGATGCCGAAGGTAGTGAACGCAAGGGCCGTCGCGACAAGGCGCCAGTAATAGTCACACGCCTTCATGCCAATTCCATTGCCAAGTCGACGTCGCGCCGCGCCATTGAACGGGCGCTTTCGCGTCCAGACACTGCCTGACCGCTTCGCTTTGCGTGACGTACTGGGCGCTCGCGAACGCCTTGGTCTGGTCATCGGCGAACCCAGTGCGCACGCATTCGAGCCGCCCGGTTTGCGCGGACGCATCGAGCAAGATCGCGAGCGCGCCGCCCTCCACTTCGTCTTCGATCGTTCCATAGGCCGGATCGGCAGGCTCGTCGGCGTAGACGAGCAGCACCGGCGACGAAGCATCCGTCGCATATTGCGCATGGGCTTCCAGCAACGCGTAGCCGAGCGTCTGCGCACCCGCCGACACCGCACTCGCCGGCGCGCGGTCGCCGCGCTCGATGCCGAATACGCCGGTCATCGCGTTGAGAACGGAAAGGCTGAAGGAAGTCGGCGAGACGGGTTCGCCTGCGCTGATATCGCAGAGGATGCTTGTGGTGCGCCGCAGTTCGCCGTGACGCGACGCGAATACGACACGCACCGTCGGCAGCGCCGATGCGCAATCGAAGGCAACCTTGAGCGCAGCCCGCGATAGCGCACTGAGCCGGCGCCGCGCCATCGGCGCGACAAAGCTCACGTCAGGAGCGACGGTCGCGTTGGCAGGCCAAAAGGACCAGCGCGCAACCGGAATAGTCCAGTGCAGATCGGGCATATCGGTATTTGCGCGTTGAGAACAATCAGCATCGGGGCGAAATAGCCGACCCGATCATTCGTTAGTAAGCGAGTGAAGTAATTAAGTGATCCGTCCAATTAACGGCACGACGCAGCGACTATTTAGCGTCTCGACGCAGAAATCTTGCGGGCGCGCGCGGTATCGCTGGCGTGGGGCGCAAATGATACCGACGTTATGGTCGACGGGAAAAGGGAAAGTGCGCAGTTCTTGCCGGTTCGTCTCATCGACGCGACGGACATTCGACGAGACTTGCACCGCGCGCGACACATCTATCTTCAGAGGCGGTAAGGGATGCCTTCGCGCAGGAATTCGTCGACAATTTCTCTGTTCTGTGCGTCACCGAGTGCAGGCGCGCGTGATATCGTTCGCCGCTTGACTGAATTTGACACCTCGGCCAGACGGACCTCTGACCGACGTGCCGCAGGCTGCATACAAGATGAGGCAAATGATTTCGCGGCCGCCTGCCGGCGCGCCAAGACGCTGGCCGCGCACAGGCTATCCACCGTTGTACGTCGCGACCTTCGCCTGGCACGGCGTCGCGCTGGCCGGATGGCTGCTGCGGCCTTCGGCGTGGCTCTGGTGGCTCGCGGGCGTGCTCGCGAGTCATATCGTCGTGGTTTCGATTGGGCTGTGGCCGCGCTCGACCCTGCTCGGCCGGAACTGGACCCGCCTGCCCAACACGCCCTCCAACGCAGATGCCGTCGCCCTCACGATCGACGACGGTCCCGATCCGGTCGTGACGCCGAAGATTCTGGACATCCTGGAACGGCATTGCGTGCGCGCGACGTTCTTCTGCATCGGAAGACGCGCGGCGGAGCATCCGGCACTCGTGCGCGAGATCGTCGCGCGAGGCCACGCGGTCGAGAATCACACGCATAGGCACGTGCACACGTTCTCGGTCACGTGGCCGTTCTGGCTCACGAAGGAAATCGCCGCCGCGCAACGGACGCTCGAGGCGCTGACGGGCGAGCGGCCCATGTTCTTTCGCGCGCCAGCCGGGCTACGGAATCTCTTTCTCGACCCGGTGCTGCAACGGCTGGACCTTCAACTCGCGGCATGGACACGGCGAGGGTTTGATACGCGCGAATGCGACGCTGATCGCGTGTTCGAGCGACTGGTGGATGGACTCGCCGCGCGCGACATTCTCCTGATCCACGACGCCGGCGCGGCGTTGACATCGACGGGCGAACCGGTGGTGCTGGCGGTGCTGCCTCGGCTCATTGAAAGCGTTCGGTCGTCGGGACTGCGCTTCGTGACCTTGCGCGATGCGCGCGACGAACGGGCACCGTCTTCCTCCGGGGGTCGAACGCTCAGTGGGCATCACGACGGCGTTTGACTGGTCGTCATGCAGCATGGCAGACCGTGTCGACAACTGCATAGATGTCGGCTTGACTCGCAACGCCTGCATCTCTACCCGCCACGCTTGAAACAGAAGGGATAAGATGAGCCGCCCACTGCTCTTAATTGGGTTTGAGCCGGCTCGACTGATCGAGCGCCTCCCAGAACAACTGGTCGGCCCATCGGCAAACGCCATACCGGAGCGATCAACCGACGCGCTCGAGAAGTGATGACTCCGCCGGTTATGTAGATGTTGTCCTGGACCACCGCGGCATATGCCCCGACGCGAACGGTCGTCGATGCGTCGACTGATACGCGGCATCCAGCACCTGCGCCTGCGGTTACTGCAGGTCGCAGCACTACTGCATGAGCATGCTACGAAGCTGCGCGAGCTTGGCCTCGCTCACGTTCGCGATCAACATCGCTCGTTTCAGGAAGCCTAAGGTGTTCGACCTTGCGGAGATACGACGTGTGGGTACGATCGACGATGCACCAAGCAACCCGTGCCCGGATCTCTTGCAGCGGTAGAGCAGAATCTCCACCCATACACCGATCGCAGATCGCAGCGAGCGAGGTTGCATTGCCGCTAGAGCGCTAGGCTGCGAAGACACAAGCACGTCGCTTCGCCAAGTCAGCCTGCCATGGCAGCATTTTAGCTAACCTCGCTAAATTGGACGTCAACGTAGGCGTCGCCGCCTGAATGGACTACCTGATCGCAGAACTGACGAGCCGGTGCCCGGTGCAAGGCTAACTCGCGTTTCACCAGGCTCGACGTGTGAAGGAAAGATTGCATGAACCAATCGATCGATGAACTCGAAAAATTTGTCTGATGCGTATCCCGCAATGAATGCAATGGCGAGAGGAGAAATGTCGGTTCCCGCCTGCAGGAGATTGCTGAACAAGCCTATGGAAATCCCAACGATAACCGCTGTGGTCACATGCGATCGATTGTCAACTTTCGAATATTCAGGATGAAACAGAGAGGCCGTTGTATCTGCTCTCAGCCGACGCAGAATGGACGCGCATGCGCCAAGCCATGCATAAAGAATGGGAAGAATAAAGCCAGTAACGGAAGCAACCGTCACGAGAATGATATCCCTGGCATATGTCGCCATTGCCCTCACATCTTGGTATACGGCGATTTTCTGGAAACCATGGTTGATTGCGTCCTGCGGGATCATCTTTTTTTTGTTCGCCGTTTCCCCTAGAGCGAAGATCGGCAGATCAATCTCTAACGCGTGACGGATTGAGACTGCCGAGCATTGCCAGCCTCCTGAAGGCGGTAGAGCGAAGCCGTATGTGGGGCTTACGAATTGGACCCCAACCGCCCGCACCGGCCGTTCCACCATCTGCACCGGCAGTCCGGCCGTCTGCACCGGCACTTCACTCGCTGGACAATTCTCGCCGTAGCGACTATCGACACCGCCCCAGTCTTCGCCCCAATGTTTCCCAAGCAATAAACGTCCGACGCCGTTCGGTATGCGGAAAATGAAATGTGTGATCGCTCGCGTTCTCGTGACATCGGAAAACAGTTGGCGGTTGTTTGTCGCGAAAGTTTGCAGGCTTTCTTTGATTACGACAGCGTCCGGGGAATTTTGCATTTGGACCAAGGCATCCACAGTGGCGGTCTCGTTAGCCTTGTCGATCGCCGCCGCGTAGATCTGAAGCTGATTATGCATCGACACGGCCAGAGGATCGTTTCTTTTTATCACTTCAGAAATGTCGTCTGATATCTGCTTAATGATGAACATCAAGCAGGAAACGAGCAATACGGCGAATGTCAGAACCAAGGCAGCGATTGAATAGTTGCGGATCGCAATCCTCGCTCCTTGTCTTGCTTCCGAGCTTGCTGTCTCGGCTGCTACGGGTGCAACGGACTTGGAGATTCTTGCCATTGAATCATAAAAGCGAGTTTCGACGCCATGGTGCCACTCGAGCGTGCGCTGGGCAGCCCGGGCCTGTGTGAAAGCCTCCAGGTCGCTCTTGTCTAGCGTCTTACCCGTCCGGGCAGCATGCGACACCACCTCCGAACATAGCTGAACGTCGTTGGACACCCGCTGACTTGGGTAGGGAACGACCGACACGATCCTCGCCATCGCGCAATAAAACTCGGCTTGCGCTGCCACCGTCAACCGTCCGGCCCTGAGTTGACTCTGTACATTCTGTATGGCCTGCAAGTCGCCGGCAGCTAGCTCGATTCCGGCACTTGCTCCTAGAGATATTAGTTGCTCGCACTTAGCAAAGTCTTTTTCGACACGTGAGGAATCCCTTACAATCTTCCCCTCGTCGCCGCTTGCGTCTTCAGGGTTTCCCTCGCCATCGTTCGTTTCAACGTTCACGATCGCTCTCCACGTCTTATCCGTACACCGGTTAAGGTGCATCGCACCAACTGCGACCAGTTGGAGCCTTCCAAGCGTTTCGGGGACCTATTGAATTAAGAGAAGCATAGGGGGGTTGCAAAAAATCGCAAGCCATTTCACAGCGGCGCCCTGCCGGCAGGGCATCACCCGGACCCTTCGCTTATCGGCGATCTCTCCGTGCGGCGTTGGAATTTGCAAAACTCGCTTTCCCCAGAGCAGGGAATTGATTCAGCATGATGGGCGCACGCCTTGGGGCACCCGTGCTTGCGCGCACGCTTGGCATACCCATTGAACTTCTGCGGACTGCCACAGCCTGTGGCCGACCATTTTTTTGCGGGACCCGGCGCTCGTTTCACGAGCCCGATGAAGTCGGAAGTTCCCCATGCTGGGCAGATTCACAGCAATTGGCGGAAGGCAGCAGGAGTCGAACCTACATGGGAGTGTCTGACACCCCCAACTGGGTTTGAAGCCCAGCCGCACCACCGGATACGAATGCCTTCCCCGGCTGACAGAAACGAAGGCCACGATTATAGCGGTGGAACGAAAAACGCACGCGTCAGCGCGCATCGTCGCCGGACTGCCCCGGCGTGCGTCTTCGCAGCAGACGATACGCGCAGTACAGCAACGCGACGAGCGCAAGCAGATCGATGACGGTCGCGCCATGCATCTGCAATTCCACCAGCGCGACGTGCAATTGCCGCTGGAACAACGCGCCGCCCAGCACCCAGAACGCGGACCACGCGACAATGCCCGCCGCATCCCAGAGAAGGAAAACGAGCGCGGCAATGCGCGTCGTGCCCATCAGCGGCGGCGTGACGAGTCCGAGCCCCGGCACGAACTTCGATACCGCGATGATCGGCGCGCCGTACCGCTCGAAAAGCTCGCTCGTCGTGCGCATGCCGGAATCGATCGCGTACGAGCGGCGCGCGAGCGCGGCCACGAGCCGCCGTCCGTAGATGCGCCCCGCCGAAAACCACGCACTGTCGCCGAGCAGCGCGCCGCAAACCGCCGCGATCAGCACATGCGTGAGCGACAGCCGCCCGCTCGCGATCATCGACCCCGCGAAGACTAGCAGCGGCGCCGACGGCAGCGGCACGCCCAGCCGCGTCAGCAGCACGTTGCCGAAAACCGCGGCCGCGCCCCACTGCGCAATCGCCGACGGCGGAATCTGGATCAACTGCCACCTCCGCGGCGCGCGCGTCGGCATTCGCTTCGAAAGATCATCGGGGCCTCGACTGGACCAGCATCACCGGCACGCTGCCGCACCCGGCGCTGTTCGCAATTTCGATGCCGTGCCATGACGACGCATCGCCACGGTCCAGCGCCATCGCGTCGACGCGCCGGTCCGGGCGCAGCACGTTGAACGGCCACGACGGACGGCGCAGCCGCTCATGGACGATCGAGCCGAGCCAGATAGGCGTCGGCGTGGCATCGGCGCGTTCCTTCAGCACATAGCGCGTCGGCCAGAAACGCAACACGTCGCGCTCGTCGGCGCCGCGACGCGAGCGCGTGAACATGAGTTTCGACGGCTCGCCGTTGTTCAGGCGCGGCAGCACCGGCAGCGCGGTCGCAGCCGCGTTCGGCGACACCACCGACATCACGCTCTTCATCGTCAGTCCGGTCGCTTGCGTCCAGCCGCGGCTCGACAGCTGCGCGCGAATCTCCGCGGGCGTCGCGGCCCATTGCACGGTGATCGGCTCGCGGCGGTCGCCGTCCATGCTCGATCGGTAGCATGAAAAGGTGCGCCACACGGTGTCCATCCACTGGATCGGCGTGATGACGACAGTCGGCGGCGCGGCGCTGTGCGCCTGCGTGTCGTCGCTCAACTGCAAGCCGACGCTCGCGCAGATCACGGCGAGGATCGCGAACGGCATCAGCGGACGGCGTCTGGGCTTGCCCGGATGCCGCCACACGGCCGTCAGCGCGATGAGAAACACCCACATGGCCGCGAGCGCCGCGCTGCCGAGCGCGTCCGAGATGGTGAAGCGTCCGAAGTAGAGGCCCGCGAGCGCGATGGCCGTCACGATGCCCGACGTCGCCGTGGCGATGCACACGCCGGTCAGCATGCCCACGCGGCGCAGCAGCAGAAACGCCAGAAAGCCGTAGATGATGACGGCCGCCGCGAGATGCGGGCTCGGAAACGTGTGCTCCACCGGCGCGAACGACAGCGGCAAGCGGTGATGCGCCGTCACGCGAATCGCGGCGACGAGCAGTTGCGAGAACACGACCGCGACGACCCAGTACGCGACCGTGCGCCAGCGCCGCTCGAAAATCATCCAGACGATGACGGTCGCCGCGACCGCAAGCAAGGTCGGCGTGCTGCCGAGCGCGGCGGCGCCGTCGAGGATCGAATCGGCCCACGTCGAGCGAAACGACTGCAACAGGCGGTACGTCGAGACATCCACCTGCACGAGCGACGAGCCGCGCGCCACGTTCGACATCACGTAGAAAAACGCCATCGCCGATGCGAGCAGCAACACGGAAATGGCAACGATGAGCGAAGTCGCGGGATTCGCCGGATCGAGGGCGCGCGACACGACTCGCGCCGGCGCGCCGTCTTTGCGCTGCGCCCAAGCGAGCAGCCTGGCGCGCGAAGCGACCGTCCAGCCCTTCGCATGTCCGACGATCACGCGCGCCAGATTGAAGACGAGCCAGCCGATCGCCGTCACGGCCACGAGTATGACGACGAGCCGGATCGACACCGCGCCCGCGAGTTCGATGGACGCGCCGAACACCACGCCCGGCAGGATATGCAGCGGCGCCCAGATGAGCGCGCTCAGGACGTTGACGGCCAGAAAGCGCGCGGGCGTCATGCCCGACAGGCCCGCGACGACCGGCACCACGGCGCGCATCGGCGCCACGAAGCGCGCGAGCACCACGCTCTTCGCGCCGTGCGCGTGGAAGTACCGCTTGCCGGCGGCGAGCGCGCCCGGATGGCGGCGGAACGGCCACATCTGCGCGATGACATGGGCATAGCGCGCGCCGAAGCAGAAGCTCGCGGCGTCGCCGGCGATCGCACCCGCGATCGCGCAGACGAATACCCAGCCTAAGTTCAGCGCGCCCGCGCCGACGAGCGCGCCCGCGATGAACATCGCGGTGCTGCCGGGCACGAAGGTGCCGATGAATGCAACCGATTCGAGAAACGACGCGAGCAGCACGACCGCGAGCGTCCATTCGGGATGGCCCGACAGCAGATGCAGCAGCGCGTAGTAGGAATGCTCCATCGGTTCGCCTGGCGCAAAAAGCGCAGAGGGCGTGGCGGGAGCCGCTCAGACCGGCTCGTGCCAGCGGCTGTCGGTGCGCAACAGGTGCAGGTCGCGATGAAAGCGAGTGTAACCAACCCGGTCGAAGAACTCCAAAACCTGAATCGCGCGTTTGCGGCCGAGGCCGCTTGCATCGCGAAACTCCGCTGCGCCTATGCCGCTCGCCGCACCGTTGCGCGTGCGGGCGTGTTCGGCGGCGAGCCGCGCGAGCTCGGCGATGGCAGCGCACGAATAGAAGAGATCGCGCACTACTTGGAACACGTCGCCACGCCGCGCGAGCTTGCGCAGGAGGCGCCGCATGTCGTCTTCCTGCGCGCCGTGTTCACGCGCGAGGTCGCGCACCCACGGCGGATCGAAACGTCCGCGTTCGATCGACGCGAGCACCGCCTGCGCGAGCGATTCTTCGGCGGCATCGAGCGCGACCGTATGCGACGGCAGATGCAGCCACGGCCCGCTGCGCGCGACGGTTCCGCGCGCCACGGCGTCGTCGATCAGGGCGCGCCACAGCGCATCCGATGCGAGGGGCGCGCCCATGCGGCGCAGACGCGCGGCGTCGGGACCTTGCTCGTCGGGAAAGCGTTCGTGGAAAGCGGCGAGCGCGTTCGTGAGACGCGTGGCGAGCGCGTCCCAATGCGCGGCGGCAATGAAGAGCGTGTCGTCGGGCAGAGGCACGCGGCGCAAGCCGTCCGGGAGCGCGACCGTTTCCGCCGGCCGCCCGCACAGATGCTCCACGAGCGAGCGCGGCAGGCCGTGCGTCGACTGGTCGAAAAGCGCATCGGCGCGATGCGTATCGAGCCAGGCGGCCAGCGCGTCGAGCCACGCGCGGCGCTGCGGCGTGCGCCGCTTGCGGGCGGGCGCGAATGGATCGAGCACGCGGCCGCCGCCTACCGTGCGGCTCGCCTGCGCATTGCGCACGATGAAGCGATCGCCCGGCAGCGCGCATACTGGTTGATCGAAGACGAGCTGCACGCGCGCCGATTGTCCCGCCGCGAGCGTGTCCGCTTCCAGCAACGCGACGTGCGCCACGCGATGCGTCGTGCCCAGATGCACATGCAGCGGCGTCCAGTGCGCGAGCGTGAGTCCGGCATCGGCGAGCAACGTCAGTTCGACGTCGAGCCGCTCCGACGCCTTCGCGATGCGCGCATCCACGATCCAGTCGCCGCGTGCGACCGCATCTTTCTCGATGCCGGCGAGATTCAGCGCGCAACGCTCGCCCGCGTGGCCCGCCTCCGCTGGGCGATTCTGCGCGTGAATGCTGCGCACGCGCACGTCGCTCGCCGATTCGCGCGGGGCGAGCGCGAGCACGTCGCCGACGCTCACGCGGCCCGCGAACGCCGTGCCCGTCGCGATCGTGCCTTGCCCCGACAGCATGAACACGCGATCGACCGCGAGGCGGAAGAAGCCATCGTCGCGCCGCGCGCGCCAGTGCGCGGCGGCATCGCGAAGATGCGCGTTGAGCGCGGCCACGCCGGGATCGTCGGGGGCGGTGGCGTTAGTGTCGAAGATTGGCGCGTCGCACAGCGGCGTCGGCGCGAGCAACGTTCTGATCTGCGCGTGAACGTCGCGCACGCGGCTTTCGTCGACGCGATCGGTTTTGGTGAGGGCCACCGCGCCCGTCGTCACGCCGAGCAGTTCGAGAATCGCCAGATGCTCGCGCGTCTGCGGCATCACGCCGTCGTCGGCCGCGATCACGACGAGCGCGAAGTCGATGCCGCTCGCCCCCGCCGCCATCGTATGCACGAGCTTTTCGTGGCCCGGCACGTCGATGAAGCCGAGCATGCCGCCATCCGCGAGCGGCACGTACGCGTAGCCGAGTTCGATGGAAATGCCGCGTGCCTTTTCTTCCTTCAGACGGTCGGTATCCACGCCCGACAGCGCGCGCACGAGCGTCGTCTTGCCGTGATCGATATGCCCCGCCGTGCCGACGATCATGCGTCTTCGCTCCGGCCCTGGCCGTCGAGTTGCGCGATGAACGCGGCTTCGTCGGCTTCTTCGAGGCAACGAAGATCGAGCCAGAGCGCCCCGTCCGCGATGCGCCCGATCACCGGACGCGGCAACGCGCGCAGCTTGCGCTCGATGCGGTTCAGTTGCCCGCCGCCGCGCTTGCCGCTCGCGAGCCGCACGGCGAGGCCGTAACTCGGCAGCACGTCCACCGGCAATGCGCCGCTGCCGATCTGGCTGAACATCGGCTCGGTCGTCACGGCGAACGCGTCGCCTGTCAGGCGCTGCAACGCGGGCTGAATGCGCTCGGCGGCGAGGCGCATCGCGTCGGCGGGACGCGTGAGCAGGCGCAGCGTCGTGAGGCGCGCTTGCAGCGTCTCCGGCGTGCGATACAGGCGCAGCACCGCTTCGAGCGCCGCGAGCGTGAGCTTGCCGACGCGCAGCGCGCGCTTGAGCGGATGCTTCTTGATCTTCGCGATCAGATCCTTGGCGCCGACGATGAGGCCGGCCTGCGGTCCGCCGAGCAGCTTGTCTCCGCTGAACGTAACGAGATCCGCCCCCGCTTCCACCGTCTCGCGCACGGTCGCCTCGCGCGGCAGGCCCCATTGCGTGAGATCGACGAGCGTGCCGCTGCCGAGATCGACGACGACCGGCAAGCCGCGTTCATGCGCGAGCGGCGCGAGTTCGGCTGTCGTCACTTCCTTCGTGAAGCCGGTCACGGCGTAATTGCTGCAATGCACCTTCATCAGAAGCGCGGTCTTCGCGTTGATCGCTTCGTCGTAGTCCTTCAGATGCGTGCGGTTGGTCGTGCCGACTTCGCGCAGCTTCGCGCCCGCACGGCTCATGATGTCCGGAATGCGAAACGCGCCGCCGATTTCCACCAGCTCGCCGCGCGACACAATCACTTCCTTGCGCGGCGCGAGCGCGGACAACGTCAGCAGCACGGCCGCCGCGTTGTTGTTCACGACCGTCGCCGCTTCCGCGCCCGTCAGTTCGCAGATGAGCCCGTTGATCAGATCGTCGCGATCGCCGCGCGCGCCGGTATCCAGATCGAATTCGAGATTGGCGGGACGCGTGAGCACGTCGGCCACGGCGCGCACGGCTTCATCCGGCAGCAACGCGCGGCCGAGATTCGTGTGCAGCACCGTGCCCGTCAGGTTGAACACGGTTCGCACGCGGCTTTGCGCGCGGCTCGCGAGCCGCAGACTCACGGCGTGGCCGAGCATCGTTTCCGTGAGCGCTTCGACGGATGCGCGGCCCGCCTGCGCGTCGGCGCGCCATGCGTCGAGCGTCGCGCGCAGGGCGGCGAGCGTCTGCGTGCGGCCGTATTCGTCGATGAGCGGCTCGAACAGCGCCGATGCGAGCACGCGCTCCACCGACGGCACGCGGGCCATCAGCGCGCGAAGTTCGCTGCCGTCGCCGCCGGTCACGTCGCTCATCGTGCTTCGTCCGCTTGGCTCGCTTCGTCCGATGCGCTCTGTTCAGGCCACAGCCACGGATTCGGCGCGGGGCGTCGGAAGCCCGCATCGCCCATCAGGAGATCGAGCGTCAGGCTCGCGAGATCGTCCGCGAACGGCTCGAAGTCGTACGCTTTCTCCTGGTAACCGATCTTGCGATACGTGCCGCATTCATCGCACGACTCCGCTTTCAGCGGCGCGTTGCGGGCGCGTTCGGCGCGGGCTTGCTCGTCTTCAGCGGTCTGAGCGGTGCTGGCTTCGGCGCCGTCCATTGCGTGATACGCGATGCCCTTGGTCGAATCGCAATTCGAGCACTTCGCGCGCACGACGTGCCACTCCGTCGAGCACAGGCCGCACTGCACGTAGCGATAGCCTTCGTGCACGCCGCCCACGCGCACGACGCTCGCCACCGGCATCGTGCCGCAGACGGGGCACACGCCCGACGTGTCCATATACGGCACTTCCGCGCTGCCGATGCGGCTCGCGATGTCCGTCCACACCACTTGCAGCGCCGCGACGATGAACGGCGCGGCGGCGGGCTCGATCTCCGCGAAACGCAAAGCGAGAATGGCGTCGGCCTGCGCGTCGAGCGCGTCGGCGGACATCGACCGCAGATGCGCGACGAGTTGCGCGAGCGGCGGCGTCAGCGCGCCCGCGGCCTCGATGCGATCGAGCAGCATGAACAGCACGTCGCGCCATGCGGGATCGCGCTCGTTCGCGCCAAGCGCAGGAACGATAGGCATCGAATGCTGCTGGTTCAGCGCGATGGATTCGCGCGATGGCATCGGCGCGGTGAAGTCCGCGAGCACGTGTTGTTGCGCGTCGGCGAGCGCCGCCATGAGGCGCAAATAGCCCGCGATGGGATGGCTCGCGTCCGCAAGCTGGCGCAGGCGCGTGGCGCGCGCGCTGAAGACCGTTGCGCGTTCAGGCATGCGCAGCCGTGGAATGGCCGACTGATCGAGTGCTTCGATCGATGCAGCGGATTCGAGTATGCGTTGGACCACTTGAGTTCGTCCTTGGAATGCTTCGGTGCTTTGAGTGCGGCGCAAAAGCGTCGCATTGAAAAGAAGAATAACAGCTTGTCGGATAGCGTTCAGACGGCGCACGTCGGGGCGCGCGCCGCATTGCGCTTAATCGCGCTGCGCAAAGAAGAACCGCCCGGCCTGAACGAGGCACGAGCGGTTCGGATCACTGCCGGCGTTTCGCGAGAAAGCCGCGACGCCTACTTCCCGATGATTTCCTTGAACCAGCGCGGATGGTGCTTGCGCGCCCATCCATACGTCACGGTTCCGCGCACCATCGCGCTAATCGATCCCTTGATCCACAGTCCCGCATAGATGTGGATGATGATCGACATGATCAACACGAAAGCCGTCGCCGCGTGCACAACCGCAGCCAGCCGGATGACCGTGATCGGAAAGTAGAACGCGAAGTACGCGCGCCAGATCACCACGCCGGATGCGAGCAGTAACAGCAGACTTGCCACCATCACGTAGAACACGAGCTTCTGACCGGCGTTGTACTTGCCGATCTCGGGCAGGCGGTCTTCGTGGTTGGCGAGCACGTCGTCGATCTGCTTCATCCACTGGATGTCGCTCTTGTCCAGATGGTTGTGATGCCACACGCGCAACGCGAGGACCATGAACGACAGGAACATCACGCAGCCGACGAACGGATGCAGGATGCGCGTCCATTGCCCGCCGCCGAAGATCGCATAGAGCCACGACATCGACGGATGAAACATCGCGAGCCCGGACAACGCGAGCAGCACGAAGCTGATCGCGGTGATCCAGTGGTTCGTGCGCTCGTTCGGCGTGTAGCGCACGATCAGGCGGTTGCCTCGCACGTCGCGCAATTCGCTATCGTGTTTCATTCGAACGCTCCCTTTCGTTGCGTGCGGCTTCGACCTCGCGCTGCGCCTCGGCTTCCTCTTCCGCGCTCACTTCGTTCGGACCGACACGCGTGTAGTGGAAGAATCCGGCGAGCGCGGCGAGCGCCATGCCCGCGACCGCGAGCGGCTTCGTGACGCCCTTCCAGACCGACACGAGCGGACTGATGCGAGGATTTTCCGCGAGCCCGTGATACAGCCCCGGCTGATCCGCGTGATGCAGCACGTACATGACGTGCGTGCCGCCCACGCCGGCCGGGTTGTACAGACCGGCGTTCTCGAAACCGCGCTCCTTCAGGTCTTCCACGCGATCTTCCGCCTGCTGGATCATGTCGGTCTTGGTGCCGAACATGATCGCGCCGGTCGGACACGTCTTCACGCACGCCGGTTCCTGCCCGACCGCGACGCGATCGGAACAGAGCGTGCACTTGTACGCGCGGTTGTCTTCCTTCGAGATGCGCGGAATGTTGAACGGGCAGCCCGTCACGCAATAGCCGCAGCCGATGCAGTTTTCCTCGTGAAAATCCACGATGCCGTTCGTGTACTGAACGATCGCGCCCGGCGACGGACACGCCTTCAGACAGCCCGGGTCCTCGCAGTGCATGCAGCCGTCCTTGCGGATCAGCCATTCGAGGTCGCCCTTCGGGTTCTCGTATTCCGTGAAGCGCATCACCGTCCACGAATGTTCGGTGAGATCGCGCGGGTTGTCGTAGACGCCGGTCGTGTGTCCCACGTCGTCGCGCAGGTCGTTCCACTCCATGCACGCCGTCTGGCAGGCTTTGCAGCCGATGCACTTGGACACGTCGATGAGCTTCGCGACGGTGCCCGTGACCGGCTCGCGGACTTGCGGCGGCGGCGTGGTGGTGGCGGAAACGCGCTTGATATCGAGCGATTGCAGAGCCATTCTCGTCTCCTTATGCCTTTTCGACCTTGACGAGGAACGACTTGAACTCCGGTGTCTGCGAGTTCCCGTCGCCCACGGAAGGCGTCAGCGTGTTGACGAGATAGCCCGGCTGCGTCAGGCCCTTGAAGCCCCAGTGCAGCGGCAGGCCGACGGTTTGCACCTTCTTGCCCTCCACGGTCAGCGGTTTGATGCGTTTGGTGACGAGCGCCACCGCGATGATGTGTCCGCGATTGCTCGACACCTTCACGCGATCGCCCGCGACGACGCCCACTTCCTTCGCCAGATCCTCGCCGATTTCCACGAACTGCTGCGGCTGCACGATCGCGTTGAGCTTCACGTGCTTCGTCCAGTAGTGGAAGTGCTCGGTCAGGCGATAGGTCGTCGCCGTATGCGGGAACTGATCGGCGGTGCCGAAGGCCGCGCGGTCGTCCGGGAACACGCGCGCCGCAGGATTGCTCGTGACGTTCTTCTCATTCGGGAAGAACGGGTTGTAGCCGAGCGGCGTCTCGAACGGTTCGTAGTGAACGGGGAACGGACCTTCGTTCATGCCGTCGCGAGCGAAGAAACGCGCCACGCCTTCCGGGTTCATGATGAACGGATTCATGCCGTTTTCCGGCGGTTCGTCCGCCTTGAAGTCCGGAATGTCCGCGCCGGTCCAGGCCTTACCGTTCCAGCCGATCAGCTTGCGCGACGGATCGAACGGCTTGCCGCTCACATCGCACGATGCGCGGTTGTACAGCACGCGGCGATTCACCGGCCACGCCCACGCCCAGTTCAGCGTCTGGCCGATGCCGGTCGGATCGCTGTTGTCGCGGCGGCCCATCTGGTTGCCCGCCTGCGTCCACGCGCCGCAGTAGATCCAGCATCCGCTCGCCGTGGAACCGTCGTCGCGCAGCAAGGCGAAGCTCGAAAGCTGTTCGCCCTTCTTCGCGAGCACCTTGGTCTTGTCGGTCGGATCGGTGACGTCGGCGAGCGCGCGGCCGTTGAACTCCATCGCGAGCTCTTCGGGCGTCGGGCTTTCCGGGTCCGCGTACGGCCACGACATCTTCAGGATCGGGTCGGGATACTTGCCGCCCTGCTCCTGATACGCCTTGCGAATACGCAGCCACAGTCCCGACATGATCTCGATGTCGCTCCTCGCCTCGCCCGGCGGCTGCGCGCCCTGCCAGTGCCATTGCAGCACGCGCGACGAAGACACGAGCGAGCCGCGCTCTTCCGCGAAGCAGGTGGTTGGCAGACGGAACACTTCGGTCTGGATCTTCGACGAATCCACGTCGTTGAACTCGCCGTGGTTCTTCCAGAACTCCGACGTTTCGGTCGCGAGCGGGTCCATGATGGCGAGCCACTTCAGCTTGGACAAACCGAGGCCGATCTTCGCCTTGTTGGGCGCGGCGGCGAGCGGATTGAAGCCCTGCGCGATGTAGCCGTTCATCTTGCCCTGCGCCATCAGCTCGAAGACCTGGAGCATGTCGTAGGACTTGTCGAGCTTCGGCAGGAAGTCGAAGCCGAAGTTGTTCTCGGCGGTGGCGTTGTCGCCCCACCACGACTTCATGAAGCTCACGTGGAACGCGCGATAGTTCTTCCAGTAGCTCAGCTGGTTAGGCCGCAGCGGCTGCGTCGCGCGCTTCGTGATGTATTGCTCGTAGTCCTGCTCACCTTCCATCGGCAGGGTCATGTAGCCCGGCAGAAGGTTGGACATCAGGCCGAGGTCGGTCAGCCCCTGGATGTTCGAGTGACCGCGCAGCGCGTTCATGCCGCCGCCCGCAATGCCGATGTTGCCGAGCAGAAGCTGCACCATCGCGCCGGTGCGGATCATCTGCGCGCCGACGGAGTGATGCGTCCAGCCGAGCGCATACAGAATGGTGCCCGCGCGGTTCGTCGCCGCCGTCGACGCGAGCATCTCGCAGACCTTCAGGAACTTGTCGGTCGGCGTGCCGCACACCTTCGTCACCATTTCGGGCGTGTAGGCGGCGTAATGCTGCTTCATCAGGTTGTAGACGCAGCGCGGATGCTGCAGCGTCGGGTCCACCTTCACGAAGCCATCTTCGCCGCGCTCGTAGTCCCAGCTCGTCTTGTCGTACTTGCGATGCTCGGCGTCATAGCCCGAGAACGTGCCGTCCTTGAACGCGAAGTCTTCGCGCACGATGAACGACATGTCCGTGTAGTTCTTCACGTACTCGTGCTGGATCTTGTCGTGCGTCAACAGATAGTTGATGACGCCGCCAAGGAAGGCGATGTCCGTGCCGGTGCGAATCGGCGCGTAGAAATCCGCGACCGATGCAGTACGCGTGAAGCGCGGATCGACCACGATCAGGCGCGCCTTTCTGTGCGCCTTCGCCTCGGTCACCCATTTGAAACCGCACGGGTGTGCCTCGGCCGAATTGCCGCCCATCACCAGAATTACGTCCGCGTTCTTGATGTCGACCCAATGGTTCGTCATCGCTCCACGGCCAAACGTCGGGGCAAGACCTGCCACCGTCGGGCCATGTCAGACACGCGCCTGATTGTCGAATGCGAGCATGCCAAGACTGCGGACAGTCTTGTGCGTCAGATAGCCCACTTCGTTGCTACCCGCCGACGCCGCGAGCATGCCCGTCGTGAGCCAGCGGTTGACCTTCTTGCCGTCCGCCGTCGTCTCGACGAAGTTCGCGTCGCGGTCTTCCTTCATCAGCTTCGCGATGCGGTCGAGCGCGTCGTCCCACGAAATGCGCTTCCATTCCGACGAACCCGGCGCGCGATACTCCGGATACATCAGCCGGCTCGGGCTATGGATGAAGTCGATGAGCGAGGCGCCCTTCGGGCACAGCGTGCCGCGATTGACCGGATGGTCGGGATCGCCTTCGATATGGATGATGCTGGCCTTCGCGTTCTTGGCGTTGTCGCCGAGACCGTACATCAGAATGCCGCACCCGACCGAACAGTACGGACAGGTGTTGCGCGTTTCAGTGGTGCGCGACAGTTTGTATTGTCGGACTTCGGCCAGCGCGGGTGCCGGAGAGAAGCCCAGTGCAGCCAGGCTCGATCCGGCGAGCGTGCTCGCGGAAACCTTGAGGAACTGTCGCCGTGACATTTGAAGCATGATGTCCTCGGCGCGTCGTGAAGTGGGGTGCTCTAAAAGTATAGAAGCGCGCGTTCGGCTTAAGGTCCTGCCGCTCGCACGCAGCGTCGATTTTTCGAACCGCCGGCGCTGCAGCCGTCGTGGCTGGCGCGCGACGTAGCGGTTGCGCCGCGCGAAACGAACGAGCGTCCCGTCGCGGCAGGCGCGATCATAGCAATGTTCTTATATATGCGCTTCGCCCGTTCGCGCGTGTCTTGGAACGGAACCTGCTCGATCGGTTGCATTTACCGCCCGCGGGCCCGCGCAACGCGCTCAGAGCCCGCGCCGCCACTGTTTGATCGCACCGAGAGATTCGTCATGAGCTCCGTTTCCACGCAAAAAATAGGTTCCGTGGTCAAAAAAGATGCGTCGTGGGCGCTCGGCGCGCTCAAGCAGTTCTCGGAAAACCGCTGCGCCGCGATGGCCGCGAGCATCGCGTTCTATTCGGCTTTCTCGCTCGCGCCGACGCTCGTCATGGTGATCGCTGTCGCGGGCTGGGTGTTCGGCCCGGAAGCGGCGCGCGGCCAGCTCTTCCACCAGGTCAACGGGCTGATCGGCGACCAGGCGGCCGCGGGCGTGCAGAGCATCGTGGAGAACGCGCATCGCAGCGGCGGAACCGGGATCGCCGCGATCATCTCCTTCGTGCTGCTGGCCGTGGGCGCGTCGGCGACGTTCTCCTCGCTCAACACGGCGCTCAATATCGTGTGGCCGCTCACCGGCGAGCAGCGTTCCAGCGTGCTCGCGATGGTGCGCGTGCGGCTCGTGTCGTTCGGGCTCGTGCTGGGCGTCGCGTTTCTGCTCATCGTCTCGCTCGTGCTCGATACCGCGATTCAGGCGGTCGGCCTGTGGCTGTGGGGCGATTCGCCGTTCGTCGTCATCGGCGATGTCGTGCAACTGGTGGCCGGGCTCGCGATTCTCTCCGTCGCGTTCGGCGCGCTCCTCAAGTTTCTGCCCGATGCGCCGGTGCAATGGCGCGATGCGCTCGTCGGCGGCGTCGTGGCGGCGATCTTCTTCTCCGTCGGGAAGAAGCTGTTCGCGTTCTATCTGACGCACGCGGGCACCGCGAGCGCATTCGGCGCGGCCGGATCGCTCGCGGTGCTGCTGATGTGGCTGTACTTCTCCGCGGCGGTGCTCCTACTGGGCGCGGAATTCTCGGCGGCGCGCGCGCGCATGCACGATCCGCGCGGCGCGTGGGGCGTGCAGGACAACCGCAGCGTGCCGCCGGGAAGTCGCGCCAAGATCGGTTCGATGCTCGCGGCGTCCACGCGCGTCGACATGGCGGCGGATATTGAACCTGTCGCGCAGCCGCCGATCGATGTCCGAAGCGCGCGCCCGCAAGCCGCGCGGATCTCCAACGGCGGCCGCACGCGCCAGGCCGCGCTCGCGCTCAAGCGGACGATCGAACTCTCGCGCAAGGTGGCGCGCGCCGAATCGACGGCCACGCGCGCCACCGCCGTCGCCATGGTCGGCGCCGGGCGCAAGGCGTCGCAGGCGAACGCCGCCGTGAAGCGCCACCCGTGGCGCGCGGTGCTCGTCGCGGCGACGGCGGGCGTGGCCGTGGCGCTGCTTTCGCGGCGCGACGGCGGCGGTTCTTCGCGCGACGTCTGAACGACCGACTGCGGCTGCTTGCGCAAAACGAAAATCCGGTTTCTTATCCGCTCGAGCATTAATCGTTATTAGCCCGCGAGTTACGCTGCGTGCGTCAGACTGCGCGCGGAACTTTTGCGGCGCGAGTTTGTCACGTCTCAGATTTCACAAGAGACAGCCGCAAACCGAGTATGGACGGGCGTCTCGTGGCACTGTGTCTTTTTGGAGACAGTCATTTTTTTTCGTTTCTAACGTAACGAAACGTTGCGTTATTCTCTGCGCCGGTAACAACGATTTTAATCATTCGCGTGGAGAATTCGATGAAACGATTCGCACTGACGTCCCTCTCGCTGGCCCTGCTCGGCGCAGCTGGCGCGGCACAGGCACAAACGAGCGTGACGCTGTATGGCGTGATCGATACGGGCCTTGCCTATGTCAGCCATGCCAACCCGGCAGGCGACCATCTGTTCGGCATGGTCAACGGCACGCTGTCCGGCCCGCGTTGGGGCTTGAAGGGTCAGGAAGACCTCGGCGGCGGCCTTAAGGCACTGTTCCAGTTGGAAAGCGGCTTCGATCCGGGCACGGGTCGTCTGAATCAGGGTGGACGCGAGTTCGGTCGTCAGGCATTCGTCGGTTTGAGCGGCAACCAGTGGGGTACGGTCACGCTGGGTCGTCAATATGACCCGTCGGTCGACATGGTCCAGGGCCTCACGGCCGACAACTACTGGGGCGCAGCGTTCGCCACGCCGGGTGACGTCGACAACTACGACAACAGCCTGCGCGTGAGCAACGCGGTCAAGTACGTTTCGCCGGTGTTCTCGGGCTTCCAGTTCGAAGGCATCTACGGCTTCAGCAACCTGGCGGGCGCGACCGGCCAGGGCCAGACCTGGGGCGGCGCGGCGACCTACGCCAACGGTCCGTTCTCCATCGCAGCCAGCTACCTGTCGGTGAACAACCCGAGCGCAGGCCGCGCGCCGTTGACCACGACGAACACCGGCTGGAACAGCCCGTCGTCGGATTCGCTGTTCAACAGCGTCATCAACGGCGGCTACTCGACGGCTCACTCCATCAACATCGCACGCGGCGCAGGCCAGTACGTGTTCGGTCCGTTCACGGTCGGCGCGTCGTACAGCTTCGCGCAGTACAAGAACGACGGCAACTCGCTGTTCCCGCAGCAAGAGAAGTTCAACGTCGGCAACGGCTATGTGAACTTCCAGCTGACGCCGGCTACGCTGCTCGGCCTGGGCTACACGTACACGCACGGCAGCGGCGACACGTCGGCGACGTATCACCAGGCTTCGATCGGTGCGGATTACTCGCTGTCGAAGCGCACGGACGTCTACGCAGTCGGCGCATATCAGCACGCAAGCGGCACGCAACGTGTGAACAACCCGGACGGCGTGTCGACCTCGACGACCAACGCAACCGCTTCGATCAGCGACTTCGGTTTCGACAGCGGCCGCAGCCACCAGGAACTGGTCCTGATCGGCCTGCGTCACAAGTTCTAAGAACAACCGATTGGCGTGGCACGCGAGTGCCGCGTCTGCGGAGAAGCGGTATCTCGAACAGCCATCGGTTTTCCGATGGCTGTTTTTTTATGCGCCGCTAGATGGCGTTCTCGATACCGCCGCCACGGAGTCCATTCGATGCTCGCCCTTTTCCGCCGGATCGCTCTCGCTTCGCTATTAGCGGGCGGCCTCGCGCGTGCGTTCGCGGACGAGCCGCCCGCGCTGCCGATGATCGTCGCGCATCGCGCCGGCACGGCCGACTTCCCGGAGAACACGCTGCTCGCCATCGCGGGCGCGCTGGCCCATCGCGCGGATGCCATCTGGCTTTCGGTACAGCTCACGCGTGACGGCGTGCCGGTGCTGTATCGACCGGCGGACTTGTCCGCGAATACCGACGGCAAAGGCGCCGTCGCGAGCCTGAACCTCACCGCGCTGCAACGCCTGAACGCAAGCTGGAACTTCGCGCACGCCGATGCGCGCGGCGCGAGGACGTATCCGTATCGCGCGCATCCGTTGCGCATTCCGACGCTCGAAGACGCGCTCTCCGCGATTCCGGCGTCCGTGCCCGTGATGCTCGACATGAAGGCGCTGCCCGCCGAGCCGCAGGCCGCGGCCGTCGCCCGCGTGCTCGACCGCGCGAATGCGTGGTCGCGCGTGCTCATCTATTCCACCGACGCGGCCTATCAGACCGCGTTCGCTGCGTACCCGCAGGCGCGGCTTTTCGAACCGCGCGATGCGACGCGTGGACGGCTCGCGGGCGTCGCGTTGGTGCGCACATGCGCCGAGCCGCCGCAGCCCGGCACATGGGCTGCATTCGAGTGGAAAAGGCAGATGGAAGTGGTCGAGACCTTCACGCTCGGCGAAGCGCGCTCGCCCGTGGAGGCCAAGATGTGGACGCGCGAGTCGCTCGCGTGCTTCCGGACGCGGGGCTACGCGCATGTGCTCGCCATCGGCATCGACAGCGCCGAGGATTATCGCGCGGCCGCGTGTCTCGGCATCGACGCCGTGCTGGCAGATTCGCCGCGCAAAATGCAGGCGATCAAGGCGAGCCTCGCGATGCCGCTGCAATGCGCGGCCGACGCCCGTTGAAGGCTCATTCCGGCGGCAGGTTGCCCGCGCCGTCGACATCCTCCGCGAGCGTCTGCGCAGGCGCATCCGAACCGGCGGGCAGATCGCCGATCACGAGCCGCGGCACCGTGTTGTCGGCCTCGCGCCGGCGCAGCGGCACGTCGGCGAGATCGGTCCACGTCGGGTTCGGAATCTCGCCGAACAACTGCCGCAGCCGCTCGCCCCACGTGCGGTTGATCATCTGGTAATACGCGCTGTTGTTGTCGAGCGTGGCAAAGCGCGTGACGCGCAGCGCGTCCTTCTCGTAGACCAGCAGATCGAGCGGCAGACCGACCGAAAGATTCGAGCGCAGCGTCGAATCCATGGAAATGAGCGCGCATTTCGCGGCTTCGTCGAGCGGCGAGGCCGGTGTAATCACGCGGTCGATGATCGGCTTGCCGTACTTCGATTCGCCGATCTGAAAGTACGGCGACACGCGCGTCGATTCAATGAAATTGCCGGCCGCGTACACCATGAAAAGGCGCGGACCCTGCCCGTGAATCTGGCCGCCGAGAATGAAGCTGCAATTGAAGTCGACGCTGAACTCAGCGAGCGACAGCGCATCGCGCCGATGCACTTCGCGCACCGCATCCCCCACGATGCGCGCGGCTTCCGCCATCGTGGTGCAGCTATAGAGCGTCGGCGCGTGATGGTCGGCGGGCTCCGCGAGCAACTGCGTCACCGCTTGCGTGAGCGCCAGGTTGCCGGCCGCGAGCAACACGATCACGCGCTCGCCCGGCTGCTCGAAAACAGCCATCTTGCGAGCGGCGCTGACGTGGTCAACGCCAGCGTTGGTGCGCGTGTCGGACAAGAAGACGAGACCCTCGTCCACGCACATGCCCACGCAGTAAGTCATGTCGAAAGTTCCGAAAACAAAAAACCAAACCACTATTGTACTGATCTGTATGCGCATCGCATGGCGCATGCACGTTTTTGCTTAACGGCAACGGTGCGCCGTGGCTTGAGCGCGAATGCGGATGCGCGTTTCGCGATAGACTCGGCGCACTGCGCCTCCTTTCGTCCCCGCTGCCTTCATGCAAGAAGATTCCCTCGCCGACGCCCTCCTCGCCGGGCTTGCGCGTCCCATCGTGTTCGTCGATCTCGAAACCACCGGCAGCGATGCCACCGTGGACCGCATCACCGAAATCGGCGTGGTCGAGGCGAGCACGGCGGGCATCGAGCGATGGAGCGTGCTCGTCGATCCGGGCGTGCCGGTGCCGCCGTTCATCTCGCGCCTCACGGGTATCGACGACGCCATGCTGCGCGGCCAGCCGACGTTCGAATCGCTCGCGCCGGCGCTGGCCGAGCGGCTGCACGGCAAGCTCTTCGTCGCGCACAACGCGCGCTTCGATTACGGCTTCCTGAAGAACGAATTCCGTCGCGCGGGCATCGCATTTCGCGCCGATACGCTGTGCACCGTGCGGCTGTCGCGCGCGCTCTTTCCATCGGTCGAGCGGCATGGTCTCGATGCGCTCATCGCGCGGCTCGATCTCGCGCCGCAAGGACGCCACCGCGCGCTCGCCGATGCCGACCTGCTCTGGCAGTTCTGGCTGAAGATTCACGCGCTCTATTCGCAAGACCTCGTCGATGCGGCCATCAAGACGCTCGTGAAGCGCGCGAGTCTGCCCGCTGCGCTGCCCGAAGGCGCGCTCGACGCGCTGCCTTCCACGCCCGGCGTCTATCTCTTTCACGGCGACGACGACGTGACGCTCTACGTCGGCAAGAGCATCAACCTGAAGCAGCGCGTGACGGCGCATTTCTCGGGCGATCATCGGCTCGCGAAGGACTTGTCCATCTCGCAGGCGATACGGCGTATCGAACATCGCGAGACCGTCGGCGAGCTCGGCGCGCTGCTGCTGGAAGCGAAGCTCGTCAAAGACTTGCGGCCCATTCACAATCGCCTGCTCAAGCGCGTGTCGCCGGCATGCGCGTGGCAATGGCTGCCGGGCGCGCCCGCGCCGGTGCTGCTGCGCGCCGACAAACGCGATCTCTCGCGCGAGCCGCATCTCTTCGGCGTGTTCGCGTCGCGCGGCAAGGCGCATGCGTTCATGCGCCATCTCGCCGATGAACACAATCTCTGCGCGACGACGCTCGGTCTGGAAAAAGCGCCGCCCGGACGAATGCGCGGCTGCTTCGGCTTTCAGGTGAAGCGCTGCCTCGGCGCGTGCGCGGGCGTCGAATCGCTCGCGGATCATGCGGCGCGCGCGCTCGTCGCACTCGATGCGTCGCGCATCGTGCGCTGGCCTCACGACGGCGCCGTCGCGATCGCGGAGCGCGACGAGCAGACCGCGAGCGAAGCCTGGCACGTGATCGATCGCTGGTGCTATGTGGGCACGTGCGCGTCGCGCGACGCTATCCCCGCGCTGCTCGCGAGCGCGCCGGAGCTTCGCCCGTTCGATGCCGACGTGTACAGCCTGATCGCGAAACGCCTCGCAGCGGGACAACTCGAATGGATCGCGTGCGACGCGCGTCCCGCATTCAGCCTCGTCATGCAGCAAGCACTGGCGTTGCCGGCCGTATCGCACGACAAGCGGACGGCGCCGCGCCGCCGCGCCCTCACTTCACCGACTGGCAGCGCGGGGCAACTCGCGTTGTCTGTCTAGGCGACGCCGCCGTTCGCGCGCAGCACTTGCCCGTTGACCCAGCCCGCATCCTCGCCGACGAGAAACGCCACGACCGACGCGATATCGTCCGGCTGACCGAGACGTTCCAGCGGCGGCATCTTCGCGAAGTTCGCAACCTGCTCGTCGGTCTTGCCGTCGAGAAAGAGCGCAGTGGCAACCGGTCCCGGCGCGACCGCGTTCACCGTGATGCGCCGCCCGCGCAACTCCTTCGCGAAGACATGCGTGAACGCTTCGACGGCCGCCTTCGTCGCGTTATAGACGGCGTAGCCCGGCATATTGAGCGCGAGCGTTGTGCTCGAAAAGTTCACGATGCGCCCGCCGTCGTTCATGCGCGACGCCGCTTCGCGCAGCGTATTGAAGGTGCCGCGCACGTTGATGTCAAACGTGTGGTCGTAGAGCGCGTCGCTCGTATCGGCGAGCGGCGTCGGCTTCAGCACGCCCGCGTTATTGATGAGCGCATCGACCTTGCCGAGTTCGGCTTCGACCGTATCGAACATGCGCCGCACGTCATCGGCCGATGCAACGTTGGCCTTCACCGCGATGGCCGCGCCCCCCGCCGCGCGCAGTTCATCGACGAGCGCGTTCGCTTCCGTCGCACTCGTTGCATAGTTCACCGCGACCGCGAAGCCCTCGCGCGCGAGCCTTCGCGCAATCGCCGCGCCGATGCCGCGCGACGCACCCGTGACGATCACCACACGTTTTGCTTGTGCCTGACTCATGACTCGCTCCTTGAAAGTGGCTGCTGAATGCGATGCATCATGAATCATTCGGCATGAGCGATCATCGGGCGCGGCTTAGTATCATCGTTCCAGTTGCTTTAACAATTCAACGCACAACAAAAGGCCCGGAAACATGGATCGCTTTCAGGAGATGCAGGTGTTCGTGCGCATTGCGGAGCGCCACAGCTTCACGCAAGCCGCCGACGATTTGCAGATGCCGCGCGCCACCGTCACGAATCTGATGAAGCGTCTCGAAGAACGCCTCGGCGCGCGTCTGCTCGAACGCACGACGCGCACCGTGCGCCTCACGCCCGATGGCGAAGCGCATTACCGGCGTTGCGTGCGCCTCATACAAGATCTGGAAGAAGCGGAGGGTTCCTTTCGGCATGCTGAACCGAAGGGCCTGCTGCGCGTAAATCTGCAGGGCACGCTCGCGCGACGCTTCATCGTGCCAGCGCTGCCCGCGTTTCTCGAACGCTATCCGCAGATCGAATTGCATGTCGGCGAAGACGACCGGCTCGTGGATCTCGTGCGCGAAGGCGTCGATTGCGTGCTGCGCGCGGGCACGCTGCAAGATTCGTCGATGATCGCGCGGCGCGTCGCGTTGCTCGAACAAGTGACGGTGGCGAGTCCGGCGTACCTCGCGCGACACGGCGCGCCGGATGACTTGCGCGCGCTCGAATCGCATCGCGCGGTCAACTACGTATCGAGCGCGACGGGGCGCGCCGTGCCGCTGGAATTCGGTGTCGACGGGACCATCGAATCGGTCGAGCTTCCATCGGCTATCTCCGTCACGGGCGTCGAGCTTTACACGCAGGCGGCGCTCGCGGGCCTCGGTATCGTGCAAGTGCCGCGTTATCACATCGACGATGCGCTCACGGACGGTCGCCTGCAATGCGTGCTGCCGGCGTTTCCTCCACCGCCGATGCCGGTGTCGCTGCTGTATCCGCATAGCCGTCAATTGTCGGCGCGCGTCAGGGTTTTCGTGGATTGGGTAGCGTCCGTCTTCGACGGAGCGAACGCACGCGACAGCTAACGCGGCGCAATGCAAAAGAGGCCAGCTTTCCGCGAGGAAAGCTGGCCTCTTCAGGCACCGACGGATACGTCGAGCGCGAATTTGGAGCTTAGGCTGCTGCGTCCTTCAGCTTCTTCAGCGCGCGTGCCTTGATGCGCACGCTTGCGGGCTTGGCCGGGAACCAGCGCTCTTCGCCGGTGAACGGGTCTTTGCCGAAGCGCTTCTTCTTCGCCGGAACGGCTTGCGCGGAGATCTTCAAGAGACCCGACAGCGTGAATTCGCCCGAACCCTTCTTGTGAACGGAACCGAGAATGGTGTCTTCCAGCGCGACCAGCACGGCCTTGACTGCCTTCACATCCACCTCGGCGCGCTCTGCCAGATGCGCGGCGAGCGATGCCTTTGTGAACGTGTCCTTGACCGGTGCGAAGGTGCCCGGCGTCTTCTTGGCGGCAACCGTCTTGCTGGCTACTTTCTTCGCGGCAACCTTCGTGGCTGCTTTCTTGGCCGGTGCGGCGGTCTTTGCCGTGGCCTTCTTGGCCGTGGCTTTCTTAGCAGCGGTTTTAGCGGAAGTCGGCATGTTTCTCCTACCTGTTTGGTCGTTGATATCGAATACGTCCGCACCGATGCGTGCGTATCACGCCGGATTCTACATACGCCGGACGCGTTCGTGCGAGTCTTTTGCGTTTTTATATCGTTTTTTCAGGGCTTTTCGTGACATGCGTGGCTTGCTGCTGACACGTACATGCCTCACAACAGCATCGCTTCCGCTTGCACATGCATCAGCCGCCGTTGGTCGAAGCGTTCGCGATATGCGCGATGAGCGGATAGTGATCCGATGCGATGCGCGAAAGCCGCGTGCGATGCACGTCGACGCGCATGAGCCGCTCGCCGGGATGTACCCAGATGCGATCGAGCGCGAAGAGCGGCCAGCGCGTCGGAAACGTGCGCAGCGCGCTCGCACGATGAAAGTGCGTGACGAGGCGCCGCAGCGTGCGGCCATAGACGAACCATTCGTTCAGATCGCCCAGCAGGATCACGGGAAGCGCGGGCGTGTCGAAGCTCTGAAGCACCTGTTCGACCTGCGCGCGACGCTCGCTCGATGCGAGTCCCAGATGCGTCGCCACGACGCGCCATGTTTCGCCGCCGCAGTCGATGTCCGCATCGAGCGCGCCGCGCGGCTCGCGGCTGCCGAACGAAAGATCGAGCGTGCGTACCGCCTGCACCGGATAGCGCGTGAGCACGGCGTTGCCATAGCGGCGCTCGGGGGTATCGAGCGTCGGACCGGGCACCGCATACAGGTTCGTCATGCGTTGCAGCAAGTCCAGCACGTTGGGCGAACTGCGGCCGCCTAGCGGCACTTCCTGAAGCGCGAAGATGTCCGCGTCGATTTCGGCGAGCACTTCGCCGATGCGCTCAGGCGCGAACTTGCCGTCGATGCCCACTGCGCCATGCACGTTGTACGTCGCGATGCGCAGCTCCTTGGCGCGCGCCGCGGTCGCGCTTTCGATGTCGATTCCGGCGTCGTGCATCAACGTCATGAGCTGACCTCGTCGTGGCTTCGGGGCGTTGCATTCGGCGCTGCGTTCGGCGCTGCATTCGCCGATGCATTCGGCGCCGCATCGCGCGGAATCGCGTTGCGATCGCGCAGGACGCTCGCACGCGCCGCTTCTTCGCTTGCGCGCGCTCGGTCTTCGTCGCTCGGCGCGCCTTCGTGCACGACTTCTTCCTTCGGATCGGCGCGGCCCAGAAAGCGTTGCAGCAGGATCGACACGGCGATCAACACCGCGCCGATGCCGATCAGCACCGCGAACGAGCCGACCGTCGGATGCCGCAGCGAAGCGATGAGCTGATGCGCGAACGCGACCGTCAGCACGATGCCGGGTCCCATGCCGAGCAGCGTGCCGATGAGAAAGTCCCGCATGCGAATGTGCGACGCGCCCGCCACCATGTTGACGATGGAAAACGGCGCGACAGGCAGCAGCCTCAGCACGACGACCGCGACAATGCCGCGCTTGGCGACGCGTTCGGAGAGCCGGTTGACGCGCGCGCCCGCGAGCTTGCGCACCGCATCGCGGCCGAGCCAAAGACCCAGCAGATACGAGACGGCGGCCGATGTCATGGTGCCTGCGAATGCGTACACGCAGCCCCATCCTGCGCCGAACACGAGGCCGGTCGTCGCAATGAGCAGCGTGACGGGCACCGAAACGACGGCCGCCGCCGCGAAACACAACACGATCCATAGCGGCGCGAGCGGCAACGCGTCGATGCGCCGCGTCGCGCTCGTGAGCGACTTGAGGTTCACGTACTCGCCGAGCGGCGTCCAGTGCCATGCAGCCGCCACGCCGACCGCCAGCAGCGCGAGCACGCCGAGCAGCGCGAAGCGGCCGATGAGCGGCCGCGTCTTTTCGGCGGGCACGAACTGATCGACGAGTTCATCGGCGGCAATGGGCGTTTCGGGATCGATGAGCGCGTCGGGCGGAATGAGCTGATCGAGTTCGCGCGACACCACGGGATCGAGCGGCACCAGCGTGCGGTGTTCGTCGCGATCGCGCGAAAGAGCCGTGATCGCCGCATTCAGGCCGCCGCGTGCTTCGCGCTCCCGGACGACATCCTCGACTTCGCAGCCGAGATGTTCCGCGAGCAGCGTGTCGCGCATCTTCGCAATCGCGCGGCGGATGCGCGCGTCCGCGCCCGCATCGATGGAGACATTGCATTCGCTGTCGAGCACCATCGAGCGATTGTTCAGATTCGCCGAGCCGACGATGAGCAGGTCGTCGTCGACGATCATCAGCTTGCTGTGCACGTTGACGATCTGCTCGCCGAGATCGGGCACCGTCGGACATAACAGACGATACCGGCCGTGCCGGTCCGCCTGCTTCAAAAGCGCGTGCAAACGGGCGCGCAGCACGCCCATCGTGACTTCCTGAAGCCAGCCGCTCTGATTGCGCGGCACCACGATGGCGAGATCGGGACCGTCCTCGCGCGCGAGCGAATCGGAGAGCGCCGCGCCGATGGAGCCCGACGTGAAGTACTGGTTCTCGATATAGATGCTGCGCCGCGCACGCGCGATGGCGTCGAGGTATTGCGTGCGAATCTGCTGCACGGCGGGGCGTCCGAGATACGCGGGCTCGGTGAGCGAAAGCGCGATCTGCACATCGTCGATATCGACCGCGCGCGAAGGGGGCCACGGATCGCCCTGCCACGCCGCGCGATGCGCGCGGATCGCAAGCCGTCTGCCGCATGCGCGCGACCAGCGCTCGCGAGCGAGCAGGCCGACTTCTCGCGCGGCGTCGCCATCGAACATGGAGTGGACATCGTGAAACGGCTGATACGCGGTACCGTTCGCGTCGCGCCGATGCGGGTCCGCCGGCGCATGCGCGGGCGTGTCCCAGCGCGAGCGCGTCAGGTCGAGGCCGCCCACGAACGCGAGCCGGTCGTCGATCACGACGACCTTCTGATGCTGCGAGCCGCCGAGCGGATGCTTGCCGTCCATCTGGAACGCGACGCGCCGATGCGTGCGCCAACCCATCTTGTAGACGGGCAGCCATTCGCGCTCGAAGGCGTACAGCATCGCGAAGTCCCACGCGAGGATGTAGATGCGCAGCCGGCGCTTCTCCGCCGCGATGGCATGCAGGAAGTCGCCGAGCGCTTCGGGATAGCCGTCGTTCGCGCCTTCGGGCGTGAGCTTCATGCGGCTGTCAATGTCCCAGCCGAGAATGAACACGGTGCGTTCGGCGCGCGTGATCGCCTCGCGCAACACGCGAAAATAATCCGACCCGTCGATGAGCAGGCTGAAGCGGTCCGCATGACGCACGCTTGCGCAGTTGCGTCCGGGCTCGAAGAAGGAAGCGCCGAGGTCGTCGGTCGTCGTGGCGTTCGCACGGGAAACGCCCGTGGATGTGTCGTTCAAATGCTCTCCGTGTGAGAAGGCATGCGCAAGAGGTCTCGCGTCAGCAGTTTGCAAGCCGCATGCCCGCGAGCCGCAGTGGCCACAGTCGCCGCTGCGCGCGAACGGCGCTTGCGGTAGTCTCGTCAATCGACGTTATCGACGTTATCGGCGTTCACTGCAACGCGTGAACGACATCCTTCTTCAACGCAGCGTTCAACGACAAGGACACGCAATGGAATATCGACACTTAGGCGCTTCCGGCTTCAAGGTTCCGGTGCTGAGCTTCGGCACCGGAACGTTCGGCGGCAAGGGCGAATTCTTTCAGGCCTGGGGCGAGACCGACGTGAGCCAAGCGCGCCAGCTCGTCGACATTTGCCTCGATGCGGGCGTCACCATGTTCGACTCCGCCGACATCTATTCGCACGGCTCGTCGGAATCCATTCTCGGCGAGGCGCTCAAAGGCCGGCGCGACAAGGTGCTCATCTCGACCAAAGCCACCTTTCGCTTCGATGCGGACGATCCCAACAGCGTCGGGTCCTCGCGCTTTCATCTCATCAACGCGGTCAACGATGCATTGAAGCGCCTCCAAACAGACTACATCGACCTGTTTCAGCTGCATGGTTTCGACGCGAAAACGCCGGTGGAAGAGACGCTTTCGACGCTCGACGATCTCGTGCGCGCGGGCAAGATCCGCTATACGGGCGTATCCAACTTCTCGGGCTGGCATCTGCAGAAATCGCTCGATGTCGCGGACCGTTATGGCTATCCGCGCTATGTCGCTAACCAGACGTATTACTCGCTGATCGGCCGTGACTACGAATGGGAACTCATGCCGCTCGGTCTCGATCAGGGTGTCGGCGCTGTCGTCTGGAGTCCGCTCGGCTGGGGGCGTCTGACGGGCAAGATCCGGCGCGGACAGCCGCTGCCCGAATCGAGCCGGCTGCACAAGACGGCCGACATGGGGCCGCCCGTGCCGGACGAGTATCTGTACCGCGTCGTCGATGCGCTCGATGCGATTGCCGCGGAAACCGGCAAGACCGTGCCGCAGATCGCGCTCAACTGGCTGTTGCAGCGTCCGACGGTGGCCACCGTGCTGATCGGCGCGCGCAACGAGGAACAGCTGAGGCAGAACCTCGGCGCGGTCGGCTGGAAACTGACGGCCGAACAAGTCAAGCGGCTCGACGAGGCGAGCAAGGTGCGCCCTGCGTATCCGTACTGGCATCAGGAAGGCTTCTCGGAGCGTAATCCTTCACCGGTGTAACGGCCGGCGCGCGCCGTACCGGGATTCATATGCGCATCTGTACCGGTACTGTACAGATGCGCGCCCGTACACTGGCAGCAATCCACCTTCCATTCGGATTGCGCCATGTCCTCTACTCTCCTCAGCGCCCTGCCCGCTGCCGCGCTTTTCGCGCTCGTCATGAGCATCACGCCCGGCCCGAACAACACGATGCTGCTCGCCTCGGGCGTCAACTTCGGTCTGCGGCGCACGGTGCCGCATGTGCTTGGGATCAGCGCGGGCGTGGCGCTTCTGATGCTGGCCGCAGGCTTCGGTCTTGCCGAGGCGTTCGGCCATCTGCCGTGGCTTTATACGGTGCTGGAAACCGCGAGCGTCGCGTACCTGCTGTATCTCGCATGGAAGATCGGCACGTCTTCGTCCGTGCAGACGCGCGACGGCGAGCGTCGCCCGATGCGCTTTCACGAAGCCGTCGCGTTCCAGTGGGTCAATCCGAAAGCGTGGATGATGGTGCTGACTGCCGCGACCACCATTCATCTGCACGCGAGCCTTTCGCTGAATGCGGCGTTCATGGCGCTCGTGTTCATCGTGATCGGCCTGCCGTGCATCACGGCGTGGGCAGCGTTCGGCGTGTCGCTGCGGCGCTTTCTCGCCAATCCGCGACTGTTGCGCCTCTTCAACCTGACGATGGCCGCGTTGCTTGTGCTGTCGCTGTATCCGATCGTCGCGCATTTCTTCGAATGACGCTCGTCTTGAAACGCGAGGCCCGGCGGCAATAAAGCGCTTTGCCGCGACGCAGGACCGGCGCATACTCGGCGTACGCGCCGGCCAGGCAAAACTTGCCGTCCCGCTTGCAAGAATGGGACGGCATTTTTCTATCCGCGTCTCTGTCAGACTGCCAAGACGATCGCGCGCAACGTCCCGTAAGCGATCCTTTAAGGCAGCTTGACCTGCCGCTTCATAGCCGATGCGGCATGCCGGTCTGCTCGTTCTTCGCGCCATATGCGATGGCGCGGCCTCGCAATCCGTTCAAGGAGTACGCCATGTCTGGAGCCAACCGCCCATCCGGTCCCGCCACGCGCAAAGCCCTCGACCTCGCCGATCAGATCGAGCGCGACGAATTGGAGAACCACTTGCTGGATGCGCAAAGCCGCGTCGACGACGACGACGAAGACGACGAGGAAACCGACTCCGATCGCACGCCGGGACGTTAGCCCGCTGACGAGCGCGCCCGACGCCGCAATGCCCTTTCGCACGGGGCGTTGCGGCGTTTTTGTTTCTGCGGCCGGCACATCCGCCGAATTAGGCACAGCGGTTGCTTTGACCCTCGTGCCGCCAAACCCTGAACAAAAGCGCGGCACGACCGATGAGCGAAGGCGGCAACGGTTTCAGTCCGCATGCAAATCGAACTACCAACCGAACCCCGTAGGAGGCCTCATGCTCCGTTACGCTGCAATATTTTTCATCATCGCGATCATCGCGGCCGTTTTCGGCTTCGGCGGTATCGCAACGGGCGCGGCGGAAATCGCCAAGATCCTGTTCTTCATCTTCATCGTGATTTTCCTCGCGACTTTGCTGCTCGGCGTGTTCAGGCGATGACGATTGGTTCATCGCATGCGTTGCAAGCGGAACGCGCGGGCCGGATGGCCCGCGCGTTTTGCAAAGTGCTTATTGCTACGGCGTGCTTACGGATTTCTGCGCGACCGGCGCATCGAGACGAACCGTTTGTCCATGCATGAGCACCGTGAAGGCATCGGCGGGCAGACCTGCTTTTCCAACCGCTTCTGCCAGACGACGCGGCGGCTCGTCGAGCGGTTCGTCGGTAAGTTCGAATGTGCCCCAGTGGACGCCGATGGCCCGCTTCGCATGGATGTCCTCGAAGATGCGCACGGCCTCTTCCGGATCGACGTGCTGCGCATGCATGAACCAGCGCGGGTCGTAGGCGCCGACGGGAATTAATGCGAGATCGAAGCCGCCGAAGCGCGCGCCTATGTCGCGAAAGTCCGGCGAATAGCCGGTGTCGCCCGCGAAGAAGAACGAATAAGGACGCGCCGATCCCGGCGGTGTCTTGACGACCCAACTGCCCCATAAAGTCTCGGCGCGATCGAACGGCGTGCGAGCCGACCAGTGTTGCGCGGGCGCGAACCAGATATCGAGGCCGGCGGCGTGTGTTTCATCGCCCCAATCCAGCTCTTCGGCGTTCGTAATGCCGACGCTCGTCATCCACGCTTTTACGCCCATTGGAACGAGAAAACGCGGCGGGCCTCCCGCTTGGCGGTTCAATGCCTCGACGCTCGCTTTGTCGAGATGGTCGTAGTGATTGTGCGAGATCAGCACGACATCGATATGCGGAAGCTCATCGAGCGTGAGTCCGGGCGGCGTCTTGCGCTTCGGCCCGATGAATGTGAACGGCGAAGCGCGCTCGGAAAATACAGGGTCGGTCAGCACGTTGACGCCGTTTATCTGCACGAGTGCAGTCGAATGACCGATCCACGTGAGCGTATCGACGCTACGGTTCGACTTGAGGAACCCAACGTCCGGACGCGCAACAGGAAAGCGATAACCGTTTGCGGGCGGCTTCGGCAATCCCTGCGTGAAGCGTTGCCATTGCCACTTCCAGAATGATTCGCGCGGCAAATGCCCGTAGTTGTTCTCGAAGCCCGACGACGTGTGCTTCGCGTGATGCAGCGGCTGCGGTTCGTTGGACGTTGGCTTCGCTTCGTCACCCACGGCATGTCCTCCGGCGGCGCAGCCAGTCATGAGCGCAAGCGTACAGACAGCCATACGCACGTATGGCTTGACGAAACTGGCAGCAGCATAGGCGAAGCGCATGTCGTGATCTTGAGATGAGATTTCCGCATTGCACATTCGTTCATACGGAATGTAGAAAGGGAGGCCATGCCCCGGTTGACAGAACGTCCACGCGAACGACACGGTAGACGCCAGCCCCATGAACAAAGGCTCAGGAGCAATATGCGCGCCCTCGGCCCGCTTCTTGCCTCTGTCTGCGGCGCTGATCTCAGCGACTCAAAGAAACCAACAGCGGCGCGCATGCAGGATCGCGCAGTACGCCAGCAATACACGGGGGCCCCATGGGCAGCAGCAAATACAGAAGTCTCGCGTCACGCACGTTCAACCCACAACTTCACCCGATGCACGCGATGCTGGTTTCGCGCAGCGCGTCGCATATTGCGAGCGCGTTCACGGAAACCGGACGCGACGAAGCCCTTGCAGAAGGCATCGCCGCTGTCATCGCGCATTGCGGACACGCGGGGCTCGGGCTCTTTCTCGCGGCTGTGTGGCACTGGCTCGACGAGCGCGACTATTACGACGCAGCGGACGCGGTTCAGGACTACATCGAGAAGGGCAAGATGCCGAAGTTCAAGGCCAAGCCACAGACCGCGCGCCCGCGTGACGCGCGTCTGTGACCTGACTGCTCAGTGCGAATGCCGCGGATTGCCGCGCGTTTCGATGACCTTCAGGTAGAGCGTCGCGGGCTCGAGACATCCGCCCGTCGATAGCTGACCCACGGTCTGCCGATAAAGCTCCTGCCACGGCGTTTGCGCGACCGGCACGGCAAACGCCGCGTCCTTGCTGCGGCTTTGCAGTTCCGCTTCATCGATCAACACGTTGACGGAGCGCGCGTTCAGATCGACGCGTATGCGGTCGTTGGTGCGCAACAGCGCGAGGCCGCCGCCGACCGCTGCTTCCGGCGACATGTTGAGAATCGACGGACTTGCCGACGTGCCGCTTTGCCGGCCATCGCCCATGCACGGCAGGGAATCGACGCCTCGCTTGATCAGGTCCGCGGGCGGCGCCATGTTGACCACTTCCGCGCTTCCCGGATAACCCACCGTGCCGCAGCCGCGAATGACGAGAATGCAGTGCTCGTCGATTTCGAGCGACGGGTCGTTGATGCGGGCGTGATAGTCCTCGGGGCCATCGAAGACAATGGCACGCGCTTCGAACACGTTCTCGGCGCCCGGCTCGCTCAGATACGTCTTCCTGAATGCCTCGCCGACCACCGACATCTTCATGATCGCGCTGTCGAAGAAGTTGCCCGACAGGACCATGAAGCCCGCGCCGTGCATCAGCGGTTCGTCGGCGGTACGGATCACGTCCTGATCGGCGACGGGCGCTTCATCGGCGATCTCGCCGATCTTGCGGCCGGAAACGGTAAGGCAACCGCGACGCAAAAGCCCCGCTGCATCCAGTTGACGCAGCACGGCAGGCACTCCGCCCGCGCGATGGAAGCTCTCGCCCAGATATTCGCCCGCGGGCATGCAGTTGACGATGAGCGGAATCTCTTCGCCGTAACGCTGCCAGTCTTCCAGACTCAGTTCGATGCCCATGTGCCGCGCAATCGCGATCAGATGCGGCGGGCAGTTGGTCGACGCGCCGAGCGCGGACGCCACGACGATCGCGTTGATGAACGCATCGCGCGTCATGATCTTCGACGGGCGCATGTCCTCTCGCACCATGTCGACGATGCGCTTGCCCGTTGCGTACGCCATCTGTCCGCGCTCGCGATACGCGGCGGGAATGCTCGCGCACGTCGGCAAGGACATGCCGAGCGCTTCGGCAAGGCTGTTCATCGAGAGCGCGGTGCCCATCGTGTTGCAGTGCCCAATCGAAGGCGACGAAGCCGTCGTCAGGCGCATGAAGCCTTCGTAGTCGATCTCGCCGGCCGCGAGCAAATTGCGCGCATGCCAGATGACCGTGCCGGAGCCGACGCGCTTGCCTTCATACCAGCCGTCGAGCATCGGGCCGCCGGAGAGCACGATCGACGGCATGTCGACCGTTGCCGCCGCCATCAGGCAGGCGGGCGTGGTCTTGTCGCAACCGGTCGTCAGCACGACGCCATCGAGCGGAAACCCATGCATGATCTCGACGAGGCCGAGATAAGCGAGATTGCGATCCAGCGCGGCGGTCGGGCGGCGACTCTGCTCGGCGAGCGGATGCACGGGGAATTCCATCGGAATGCCGCCCGCATCGCGGATACCAGCTTTCGTGCGCACCGCAAGCTCGATGTGATGCCGATTGCACGGCGCAAGGTCGCTGCCGGTCTGCGCAATGCCGATGATCGGCCGGCCCGACTGCAACTCTTCGCGCGTGAGACCGTAGTTCATGAACCGCTCGACATATAGCGCGGTCATGTCGGCATGCGAAGGGTCGTCGAACCATTCCTGACTGCGCAGGCGGCGGGGTGTCTGTTGGGACATGGCGTCTCTCTCCGTGGGGTTTGCTCTCGCGCTCTCGCGTTCTCGGCGCGCGAGCCCGGTATAGTTACCGGTAACATCGGAACATGTTAGCACGCATTCGTGCGACGTCTAAGGCTCAGGCGCTCTCTCGCGCCAGCACCTGATACGCGATTCGCACCCGCTTGCTCGCGTGCTTGACGGCGCCCTGTTCGCGTTCTTCGAGCGCGGCCAGCAATACCTCGCCCGTGCGCAAGCCGATGCCATACGCATCGACGGATACGGTCGTGATCGAAGGCGTGCAACATGCCGCGACCTCGAAGTTGCCGAAGCCGGCTACCGCGATGTCGCCGGGCACCGAAAGCCCACGCCGGTGACACTCCATTATCGCGCCAAAGGCCGACATGTCGCTCACGCACATCACGGCCTGCGTGTCCGGCCACGCGGCGAGCAGCGACGCGATGGCGGGTCCGCCGTGGCTCATCGTAATCGGCGATTCCCCGAGACGCACGACGCGTTCAGCGTCGAGACCGAGGGCCTTCATCTCCATGCGAAAGCCCTTGAGGCGGTCGAGGCCGCGTCGATCGAGTTCGCTCGCCCCGCCCACGAAGCCGATGCGCTGATGGCCGCGCTCGGCGAGATAGCGCACCATCTCGCGCGCGGCGTTGACGTTGGAAAAGCCGACCGCGGCATCGATGGGATCGCCCGGGAAGTCCCACATCTCGACGACAGGCACGCCTGAGCGGCGCAGCAAGGTGCGCGTCGCATCCGTATGACGCGAGCCGGTCAGCGCGATGCAGCGCGGCTGGTGCCGCAGCATCGAGCGAATCAGGCTCTCTTCGCGGTCGAGGTGATAGTCGGTGTCGCCGATCAACAATTGCAGGCCGTGCGGCTCCAGCGCGGCGGCGAGGCCGCGGACGGTATCGGAGAAGTTGGAACTGGCAAGCGACGGCACCATGACCGCGACGAACTCGGAGCGCCCGGAGGAAAGCGCGCCTGCCGCGGCATCGGCCACGTAGCCGAGTTCGTCGATGGCCTGCTGTACGCGTTCACGCGTCGCCGATGCAACGCTATGACCCGCCAGCACGCGCGACACGGTCATCTTAGACACGCCGGCAAGCCGCGCGACGTCCGACATGCGCGGCGGGACGCGCGGGAAATCTTCGGTAGGAGCAGATACGTTGCTCAATCGACCCTCGCCCAGCCGTCCGGACGCTGCTCGAGCGTGACGTGCAGCTTCGTTTCGCCGGCTTCGCGGTCGGCGGCGGTGAGGTCGGAAAACGCGCGCTTGATGTCGCGGTCGTCGGCCCAGGGCGCGACGTTGTCGAGCTTGTACGTGTAAGTGACGTCGGAACGATGCGTGGTCGGGTCGGGCTCCGTCCACGCGGTCACCTTGTCCAGCTTGACGCGCGCGTAACAAATCATCGAGACGCGGGAGTCCGCTGTGGCGTTGGGATCGCCCGCCTGGCGCACGGTTTCCACCGCATATTTCTGACCTTCGCCGGTCAAGCTGTAGGCGACGCCGTCCTGCTTTGCATTGGCGTTGGCGGGCGCCGCAGCAGTGCGCGCGATTAAGCCGCTCTTCTCCAGCGCCGCCAGTTGCTCGCGCAAGGCCGCGGCCGAATATTCGTTGAGATCGCGATTGCTATAGGTAGACGGAAACGTGAAGGGACCCCGGCCGCTGCGATTCAGGCATAGCAGGCCGCGGTTGGTCTTCATGTCAGCGGAAATAGCATCGCCCAAGGTGGACTCGCTCGCATCGTTCTTTTTGCCACAGGCCGCAGCCAACAGCACGACGCTGACAGCGGCGATCAACAGGCTCGTTCTCATGTGCGCTCCGGTGGTATCGGCGTAGTAGTACACCTGCCGATGCCATTCTACCGACAGAATTGTCGCCTCCGGGAAGCGTCGGCGTCGGGATTTTTGCTGAATCTGCCGCCTCAAACGCAAAAGCCCCACCTTTTCGGGGTGGGGTTTTTGTTTTGCAAGGGGGAGCCTGACGATTACCTACTTTCACACGGGCAATCCGCACTATCATCGGCGTGGAGTCGTTTCACGGTCCTGTTCGGGATGGGAAGGGGTGGGACCGACTCGCTATGGTCATCAGGCTTTAAGGGGATGTTGTCTCGCGTTGAGGGCGCGACAACCAATCGGGGAAGAAGTAGTGGTTTGGGGTAGTGACTGTGGGCACAGTCGCTACTCAACCGGTGGCGCACCCGCTTCGGGGTGGCTTAAGACACACCAGTTATAGGATCAAGCCTTACGGGCAATTAGTATCAGTTAGCTCAATGCATTACTGCACTTACACACCTGACCTATCAACGTCCTGGTCTGGAACGACCCTTCAAGGGGCTCGAAGCCCCGGGGATATCTCATCTTAAGGCGAGTTTCCCGCTTAGATGCTTTCAGCGGTTATCTCTTCCGAACATAGCTACCCGGCGATGCCACTGGCGTGACAACCGGTACACCAGAGGTTCGTCCACTCCGGTCCTCTCGTACTAGGAGCAGCCCCCTTCAAATATCCAACGCCCACGGCAGATAGGGACCAAACTGTCTCACGACGTTTTAAACCCAGCTCACGTACCTCTTTAAATGGCGAACAGCCATACCCTTGGGACCGGCTACAGCCCCAGGATGAGATGAGCCGACATCGAGGTGCCAAACACCGCCGTCGATATGAACTCTTGGGCGGTATCAGCCTGTTATCCCCAGAGTACCTTTTATCCGTTGAGCGATGGCCCTTCCATACAGAACCACCGGATCACTATGACCTGCTTTCGCACCTGCTCGACTTGTCGGTCTCGCAGTTAAGCACGCTTATGCCATTGCACTATCAGCACGATTTCCGACCGTACCTAGCGTACCTTCGTACTCCTCCGTTACGCTTTGGGAGGAGACCGCCCCAGTCAAACTGCCTACCATGCACTGTCCCCGATCCGGATCACGGACCAAGGTTAGAACCTCAAACAAACCAGGGTGGTATTTCAAGGACGGCTCCACCGAAACTGGCGTTCCGGTTTCATAGCCTCCCACCTATCCTACACAGATCGGTTCAAAGTCCAATGCAAAGCTACAGTAAAGGTTCATGGGGTCTTTCCGTCTAGCCGCGGGGAGATTGCATCATCACAAACACTTCAACTTCGCTGAGTCTCGGGAGGAGACAGTGTGGCCATCGTTACGCCATTCGTGCAGGTCGGAACTTACCCGACAAGGAATTTCGCTACCTTAGGACCGTTATAGTTACGGCCGCCGTTTACCGGGACTTCAATCAAGAGCTTGCACCCCATCATTTAATCTTCCGGCACCGGGCAGGCGTCACACCCTATACGTCCACTTTCGTGTTTGCAGAGTGCTGTGTTTTTATTAAACAGTCGCAGCCACCAGTTTATTGCAACCCTTTCACCCTCCTGGCGCAGGCCAGTCAAGCTACCAGGGCGTACCTTATCCCGAAGTTACGGTACCAATTTGCCGAGTTCCTTCTCCCGAGTTCTCTCAAGCGCCTTAGAATACTCATCTCGCCCACCTGTGTCGGTTTGCGGTACGGTCATCGTTAGACTGAAGCTTAGAGGCTTTTCTTGGAACCACTTCCAATTGCTTCGTGACCGAAGTCACTCGCGCCACACCCTTGAATTACGTGCCCGGATTTGCCTAAGCACCTTCTCCAATGCAGCGACCGGGACGTCCAACACCCGGACAACCTTCCGCGATCCGTCCCCCCATCGCATCTAACAATGGTGCAGGAATATTGACCTGCTTCCCATCAGCTACGCATTTCTGCCTCGCCTTAGGGGCCGACTCACCCTACGCCGATGAACGTTGCGTAGGAAACCTTGGGCTTACGGCGAGGGGGCTTTTCACCCCCTTTATCGCTACTCATGTCAGCATTCGCACTTCCGATACCTCCAGCACGCTTTTCAACGCACCTTCGCAGGCTTACGGAACGCTCTCCTACCATGCGAGTAAAACTCGCATCCGCAGCTTCGGTGACTGGCTTGAGCCCCGTTACATCTTCCGCGCAGGACGACTCGATCAGTGAGCTATTACGCTTTCTTTAAAGGGTGGCTGCTTCTAAGCCAACCTCCTGACTGTTTTAGCCTTCCCACTTCGTTTCCCACTTAGCCAATCTTTGGGACCTTAGCTGGCGGTCTGGGTTGTTTCCCTCTTGACACCGGACGTTAGCACCCGATGTCTGTCTCCCGTGATTGCACTCTTCGGTATTCGGAGTTTGCTATGGCGTAGTAATCCGCAATGGACCCCACAACCATGACAGTGCTCTACCCCCGAAGGTGATACACGAGGCACTACCTAAATAGTTTTCGGAGAGAACCAGCTATTTCCAAGTTTGTTTAGCCTTTCACCCCTATCCACAGCTCATCCCCTAACTTTTCAACGTTAGTGGGTTCGGTCCTCCAGTACGTGTTACCGCACCTTCAACCTGGCCATGGATAGATCACTTGGTTTCGGGTCTACGCCCAGCAACTGATCGCCCTATTCGGACTCGCTTTCGCTACGCCTGCCTTAATCAGTTAAGCTCGCTACTGAACGTAAGTCGCTGACCCATTATACAAAAGGTACGCCGTCACCCCTTACGAGGCTCCGACTGTTTGTATGCATGCGGTTTCAGGATCTATTTCACTCCCCTCCCGGGGTTCTTTTCGCCTTTCCCTCACGGTACTGGTTCACTATCGGTCGATCACGAGTATTTAGCCTTGGAGGATGGTCCCCCCATCTTCAGACAGGATTTCACGTGTCCCGCCCTACTTGTCGTACCCCTAGTTCTTTCATACTGTTTTCGCTTACAGGGCTATCACCTGCTATGGCCGCACTTTCCAGAGCGTTCAGCTAACAATACAAATAAAGAGTACAGGCTCTTCCCATTTCGCTCGCCACTACTTTGGGAATCTCGGTTGATTTCTTTTCCTGCGGTTACTTAGATGTTTCAGTTCACCGCGTTCGCTTCACATAGCCTATGTATTCAGCTATGGATACTCCATACGGAGTGGGTTTCCCCATTCGGACATCTTCGGATCAATGCTCGTTTGCCAGCTCCCCGAAGCTTTTCGCAGGCTACCGCGTCCTTCATCGCCTGTGATCGCCAAGGCATCCACCACATGCACTTGTTCGCTTGACCCTATAACGAGTGTGTCTCGCGACACCTCTGTCATAGGCTGAGTATTCGCGTTGTGCCGTATTCCAAGTCATCAATGAAGATCACTTTTCATACTCGATACAATCACTACCCTGACTACCCTACTCACACCCATCTCTAAGTGCTTTCAGATAATCTCTTTACTACTTCTTCCTGATTGTTAAAGAACGTTTAGCCGATAGGTGTCTTGCAATACCTACAGCATCAACTGGCTAGCAATCGCCAATGCTTAACATTCACTGCTCGTGAACGCTAGGCATTGAAGATTGATGGTGGAGGATGACGGGATCGAACCGACGACCCCCTGCTTGCAAAGCAGGTGCTCTCCCAGCTGAGCTAATCCCCCGCGTCTATTGACCCTGCCCTCTTCGAGGGTGGGGCCTTCGTAAGCGCTCACGCGCTAACGACCGCCGACATGGTGGGTCTGGTTGGATTCGAACCAACGACCCCCGCCTTATCAAGACGGTGCTCTAACCGACTGAGCTACAGACCCTTAGCCTGTTTCTAAACCACAGCCGATAAGCGTGAGCGCTTAACTTGGTGTGCGAAGCTCGAGAAAGGAGGTGATCCAGCCGCACCTTCCGATACGGCTACCTTGTTACGACTTCACCCCAGTCATGAATCCTACCGTGGTGACCGTCCTCCTTGCGGTTAGACTAGCCACTTCTGGTAAAACCCACTCCCATGGTGTGACGGGCGGTGTGTACAAGACCCGGGAACGTATTCACCGCGGCATGCTGATCCGCGATTACTAGCGATTCCAGCTTCACGCAGTCGAGTTGCAGACTGCGATCCGGACTACGATCGGTTTTCTGGGATTGGCTCCACCTCGCGGCTTGGCAACCCTCTGTTCCGACCATTGTATGACGTGTGAAGCCCTACCCATAAGGGCCATGAGGACTTGACGTCATCCCCACCTTCCTCCGGTTTGTCACCGGCAGTCTCCTTAGAGTGCTCTTGCGTAGCAACTAAGGACAAGGGTTGCGCTCGTTGCGGGACTTAACCCAACATCTCACGACACGAGCTGACGACAGCCATGCAGCACCTGTGCGCCGGTTCTCTTTCGAGCACGTCCGCCTCTCAGCAGACTTCCGACCATGTCAAGGGTAGGTAAGGTTTTTCGCGTTGCATCGAATTAATCCACATCATCCACCGCTTGTGCGGGTCCCCGTCAATTCCTTTGAGTTTTAATCTTGCGACCGTACTCCCCAGGCGGTCAACTTCACGCGTTAGCTACGTTACTAAGGAAATGAATCCCCAACAACTAGTTGACATCGTTTAGGGCGTGGACTACCAGGGTATCTAATCCTGTTTGCTCCCCACGCTTTCGTGCATGAGCGTCAGTGTTGGCCCAGGAGGCTGCCTTCGCCATCGGTATTCCTCCACATCTCTACGCATTTCACTGCTACACGTGGAATTCTACCTCCCTCTGCCACACTCAAAGCCTGCCAGTCACCAATGCAGTTCCCAGGTTAAGCCCGGGGATTTCACATCGGTCTTAACAGACCGCCTGCGCACGCTTTACGCCCAGTAATTCCGATTAACGCTCGCACCCTACGTATTACCGCGGCTGCTGGCACGTAGTTAGCCGGTGCTTATTCTTCCGGTACCGTCATCCTCCACCGATATTAGCGGCGAAGTTTTCTTTCCGGACAAAAGTGCTTTACAACCCGAAGGCCTTCTTCACACACGCGGCATTGCTGGATCAGGGTTGCCCCCATTGTCCAAAATTCCCCACTGCTGCCTCCCGTAGGAGTCTGGGCCGTGTCTCAGTCCCAGTGTGGCTGGTCGTCCTCTCAGACCAGCTACAGATCGTCGCCTTGGTAGGCCTTTACCCCACCAACTAGCTAATCTGCCATCGGCCGCCCCTACAGCGCGAGGTCCGAAGATCCCCCGCTTTCCTCCGTAGATCGTATGCGGTATTAATCCGGCTTTCGCCGGGCTATCCCCCACTACAGGACACGTTCCGATGTATTACTCACCCGTTCGCCACTCGCCGCCAGGCCGAAGCCCGCGCTGCCGTCCGACTTGCATGTGTAAGGCATGCCGCCAGCGTTCAATCTGAGCCAGGATCAAACTCTTCAGTTCAATGCCTGTTACTGTTTTCGGTTCCGTTAGAAACCGGTCGCTCACTCAACGTACTGACGATGATTAATCCGTCCTAAGACAGATAAACCTTCCTCTGATACTTCGTGTGAGACTCTTGATACTTTTGCTTATGCCGCAGCGCCTAAGCACCGCAACCGCACTCGCCATCAAGCGCCCACACTTATCGGCTGTTAGTTTTTAAAGAGCAATTGCACAAGAATCGCGTTGCTTATTTGCTTGCTTTCTTGCGCGCCGTCATTCAACGGGAGGCGAATTATGACTGGCGCAAGACAGGTAGGTCAACCCCTTTTTCCAAATTATTTTCGGGCGACGATTAGGCACTAAAAACGAGAGGTAAAAACGCGCCAGTGCGTGCATTCACAGCACGATATCCGTCTGGCGCGCAGAGCATCGCTATGATTCGGGCGCTCAGTTTCCGAAGAATGGTACGCAGAAGTCCGCCGGACCGACGCAATCCGCCGCCGCAGACGACGAGCCGCCGCGCCGCATAGACCCCGAGGCACCTCCGCCCGAATGCATGCCGCCGTAAGCCTCTTGCGCATTCCGCGCTGCGACCTTGGCCTCCGCCGCCTGAATGTCCGCGGGGTACGTCGCGTTCTCTCCCGTGGCCGGCGAGAATCCGGCCCGCTCCAGCTGCACGAGTTCAGCCTTGACTTGTGCGCGAGTCACCGGGCCCGTCTGGGCCTGAGCGAATGCAAACGCCGGCGCGACGAAAGCGGCGACCGACAAGACAACTTTAGCGATGGTGTTCATGGTGAGTGCAAACTCCGACGAGTAGGGTAGACGTGGATCGCACGCGATCCGCTAACCTCGCTCGGCCCGGGTTCCAAGCATTGAGGCTTCGAATGGTTAACCGCGGCACATCGCGATCTATTCCATCGCGAGAAAACTCGCATGCCGTGCGTGTTCGTCAAATCGTTGGCTATCACCCAACACGTCTGGCGCTCGCGAAGATACGCGCCGGCGACAACGTCGATGCATGCGCCGGCGGGGGCTGTCGTCTCGGACGATCGAAGCGATCACATATCACCACAGCTTCACCGTGTTTATATGTAGGTGTCCTTACGAATCGAAGCGGAGGTGGCTCACACGGGAAACTCCTCGACACTGCGAGCGATATGTGATGGAACACGCGTCACACAGCCGAAATACAGCCTACATCTCCGCGCCCCGCCGATGCCCAAAGCGCTCCGTTGCCCGCCACGAGGCAAAAAACGAAAGACGCGCGCCGCCCGATCCCGCAACCGTTGCCGCCACGCGCATCACAATCGCTTGAACCGGATCGCACGCCGACACCATCGCGAAGGCCGATCACCCCCCAAACCGCCCCTGCACTGCCTTCAAAATCTCCGCGAACGCCACCGGCTTCACCAGATGGTGATCGAAGCCCGCCTCCCTCGATCGCTGCCGATCATTCGCCTGCCCATAGCCCGTTACCGCGAGCATCAGCGCATCCTTCGTCGCAGGACGCGAACGCATCTCGGCCGCGAGCGTGTAGCCGTCCATTCCCGGCAGTCCGATATCGAGGAGGATGATCTGCGGCGCGAAGCTGTCGCTGATGGCGAGCGCCGTGTTCGCGTCATGCGCGGTGCGCACATCGAAGCCATCGGCTTCCAGCAACAAGGACATCGCCGTTGCCGCATCCACGCTGTCATCGACGAGCAGCACGCGCATGCCGCCGCTCACGCTCGCCGGCTCGCGCTCCACCGCACGCGGCGCGACTTCCGCTCCCTTCGCGAGCGGCAGCCACACGACGAACTCGCTGCCCTGATGCGGCCCGGCCGAATGCGCGTCGATACGTCCGCCCTGCAGTTCGACGAGCGTCTTCGCCAGCGGCAAGCCGATGCCGAGCCCGCCTTCCGAGCGTTCGAGCGACGTTTCCGACTGTACGAACAGATCGAAGATATGCGGCAGCATGTCCGCCGCGATGCCGATGCCCTTGTCGCGCACGGTGATGCGCACTTCGTCGCCGACCTGCTCCGTCTCGATAGCGACTTCGCCTTCTTCGACGCTGTACTTCGACGCGTTCGACAGCAGATTGCCGAACACCTGCGCGATCCGCACGCTGTCGCCGATGATGAAGAGCGGCGCATCCGAGAGCTTGGTCGTGAGCCGGTGACGCTTCCTGTCGAGCGCGGGCTGCGTCGTTTCGATCGCCGCTTCCACCGCCGCCGCGATATCCACCACTTCGCGCCGCAGCGTGATCTTGCCCTGCGTGATGCGCGCGACGTCGAGCAGATCGTCGACGAGACGGCTCAGGTGCCGCACCTGCCGGTCGATGATCGAACGCACCGTCGAAAAGTTCTGCGCCGAGGGCGCGCGGTCGGGGTCGAGCAGGTCCACGGCATTGCGAATCGGCGCGAGCGGATTGCGCAGCTCGTGCGCGAGCATCGCCAGGAACTCGTCCTTGCGACGGTCGGCGTCGCGTAACAGCATCTCCGCGGCCTTGCGCTCTGAGATGTCGTTGACGATGCCCGCGATACGCGCCGGCCGCCCCTGCGCATCGCGTACGAGCGACGCACGCTCGGACACCCACCGCGCTTCGCCATGCGCGCGCGGAATACGATATTCGACCTGATACGGCGCGCCGCTCCCGAGCAACTGTCGGTACGCCGCCGCGACATGCTCCCGGTCCAGCGGATGAATCTCGCCCGACCAGTGATCCGGGCCGGGTTCGGGCGTCGGCGCGCCATCGCCGGAATTCCACAGCCGCGCGTAGGCGGGGCTCACATAGAGCAGGCGATTCGCGGCAGGATCGAGCATCCAGAAGACGTCGTCGATATTCTCCGCAAGCTGGCGAAACCGCTCCTCGCTCTCGCGCAGCGCGTTTTCCGCGAGCCGCACGCGCAGCAGCGCGCGCACGTGCGCGATCAGTTCGGCAGGCTCGACCGGTTCCGTCAAATAGCTGTCCGCGCCGCCTTCCAGACCGCGAATGCGATCCATGCTATGGACCGCCGCCGCCGACGTTTGCAGCACGAGCGTTCCCGCCGTTTCCGCCGACGCCTTGATCTGCCGGCACACTTCGAGGCCGTTGATATCGGGCAGCTTCACGTCGAGCAGCACGAGATCCGGCGATTCCGCGCGCACGCGCTCCAGCGCGGCGGTGCCGGTTCCCGCCTCGATCACGTTGAATCCGGCACGCGACAGAATGCGCGTCTTTGCGTAGCGCGCGCCGTCGTTGTCGTCGACGTTGAGGATCAGCACCTCGGTCCAGTCGCTTTTCATGTCGCCAACCCTTCCCCGCGACGCAAGGCCTCCATCGCCTTCGACACCATGTCCAGCACGCCGGCCAGTTCTCCGCCGGAGATCGGCTTCTGGATGAATGCCGCCGCGCCGAGCGCCTCTGCCTCGTTGCGATCCTCGGCCTCGCCGAGCACCACGACCGGCACATTGCGCGTCGCTGCCTGCGCGCGCAATGCGGCGAGCCAGATCCACGCTTCTGACGCCGCGGGCCGCACCGCGAGCAGCAGCGCGGCGGGTGGCGTGCGCGCGAGCGCGCGGCTCGCTTCGTCGAGCGTCGCGGCGCTCACCGTGCGATACGGCGAAGCCTTGAGCGCGGCCTCGCAGTCGAGCCGCTCGATTGGATTGCTCGCGACGACGAGCACCATCGGACGCGCGTCGCCGTGCGCGGCTTGCATGCTGTCCGGCGCGCCGTATTCGGCCGGTATCGTCGCAATGAACGTGGAGCCGCGTCCGAGTTCGCTCTCGAGCGAGACATCGCCGCCGAGCAGCTTGCAGAGCTTTCTGCACAGCGGCAGGCCGAGTCCCGTGCCCTTCACGTATTGCTGGAGCCGGTTCTCGACCTGTCCGAATTCTTCGAAGACGACGTGCTGGTGCTCGGGCGCGATGCCGATGCCCGTGTCCTTCACCGCGAACGTGATGAGGCGCCGCACTTCGTCATAACTCGCCGACACGCGCACCTCGCCCCGCTCGGTGAACTTGAGCGCGTTCGACACGAAGTTGCGCAGCACCTGCGCGACCTTGGCTTCGTCGGTGCGAATGGGCGGAAGCCCTTCGCACGATTCGAAGACGAGTTCGACCGCGCCGCCCGGCGTGAGCGGGCGCAGCATGCCGCGCAGCGCCGAAAAAAGCGTGTCGACCTCGAATTCCGTGGCGCGCACTTCGATCTTTCCGGCTTCGATCTTCGCGAGGTCGAGCAGATCGTCGACCGTTTCGGAGAGATCTTCCGCCGCCTTGCGGATGAAGCGCACCTGCTTTTCCTGCTCCTCCGTCAGATCGCCGTCGATACGTTCGAGCAGCAGCTTGGACAGCGCGCGAATCGACGAAAGCGGCGTGCGGAATTCATGGCTCATGTTCGACAGGAAGCGCGATTTCGACTCATCCGCGCGGCGCAGATGATCGGCGCGCGCGTCGAGTTCGGCGTACAGCGCGACGACGCCGCGATTCGTGTCTTCGAGTTCGCGCGTGAGGCGCGTGAGTTCTTCCTGGCGCTCGCGCAAGTCGGCGAGCGCGCCGATCAGCTCGCGGTTTTGACGCGCGAGTTCCGCCGTCGAATCTTCGCTGTCCTGGCGCGACAGCGTCGCCGATATGGCCTGCACCGCGCTTGCCTCGACAGGCGCGTTGTCGGGCAGCGTCTTCGCGAGCGAAATGGCCGTGCCGCCGCCAACTTCGTCGGCGATCGCGCATTGGTCCATCAGACGCTGCGCGGCGAGCAGGCCGAGCGCGGCTTGCGAGTCGTCGTTCTTCATCGCGCGAAGCCGCTCGCCCGCGCTCGCGCACGCCAGAAATCGCACGACGAAGCGCGGCGGATACGTCGCGTCGTCGACCACGAAATCCGCCCGCGCCCGCGCGCCGGCGGTGAGCACCGTGCGCGCGGCTTCGAGCACCGAGGTCGAAATGCGCGTCTGGTCCTGCGCCGAGAAGCCGAGCGCGGCGCTCGCGTCGCGCGCCTTGCGGCGAGCCGCGACAATGTCGTGCTCGCCGTCGATCTGCATCGAGTAGAGCGGAAGCGTCATCACGCGCTCCCGGCCGCGCGGGCGACGAACACGGTGACGTCGTCGCGGCCACGCGAGAAATCGCGGTACAGCACCGCCGCGACGAGCGCCGGATGCCGCGCGCTCAGGCCCGGATAGCGCGCGAGATCCCAGCGCGAACCGATTCCATCCGAATGCAGCACGACGAGCGCGTTCGGCGGATACGGCACGTCGAATTGCTGCACGCGTCGCGCCCCGTGCCCGACGATGCCGCTGTGCGACACCAGATGCCGGTGCGAATCCTCCGTCCACACGCTCGCCGCGATATTGCCGATGCCGGTGAACGCGACCTTCGCGCCGCTCGCCGACGCGGCATTTGCAAGCACCGGCATGCGCGCGATGCCGACCGCCGCTCCGCGCGTCGGGCGCAAGGCTTCGTTCGCAAGCTCCATGATGCGTTCGAGCGGCGCGTCGCCGTGGCAGCCGAGCACGCGCGCCGCTTCGACCGCCGCGACGTTCGCGAGCGGCCCGTGACCCAGGCCGTCCGCGACGAGCACGGTAAAGCCGTTCTCGCCCGCGCTACAGGACCACGCGTCGCCGCAGACGGTCTCGCTCGGAAGCGGCAGGTTCACGACGCCGTAGGTGACGCGCGCCGCACCGATGGACCCGGCGGCAGGCGCGGCCGCGCGGTTCCAGCAGACGACGCGCATCACCGTGCCTTGCTGCGGCCTGCTCCAGATATCGAGCTCGCCAGACAGACGCCGGATCGCGCCCATGCCGTTGCCGGGACTGCCCGCCGTCGTGTAGCCGTCCTCGAAGCAGCGGTAAAGATCGTGGATGCCGGGGCCGCTATCGACGGACAGAATCTCGATGCCGTAACGGTCGCCCGCATCCAGCAGCGGACGCACGAGCAGCTCGCCGCTGCCCGCATGTTTGAGAAGATTGGTGCCGCATTCGGTGACGACAATCGCGAGCTCGCCCGCGACTGTCTCGTTGAAACCGAGCCCGCGCGCCAGTTCGCCGATCGAGCGTCGGGCGAAGGCGATCTGGCTCGCCTCCGCGATCTCGTGGCGCTGTTGCGCGGCCATCGATTCCTTCAGAACGGTTTCCATTTCGTGATCGAGACGTGCGTACCTTCACCCGGCGCAGAGCGGATATCGAACTCGTCGCACAGGCGTTTGGCGCCGCCGAGACCTAGTCCCAGCCCGCTGCCGGACGTGTAGCCGTCCGAGAGCGCGCGGGCGATGTCGGGAATGCCGGGCCCGTTGTCGACGAATTCGAGTTTGAGGCCACGGCGGCCATTGCGCTCGACGATCGTGCAATGCACGTCGCCGCCGCCACCGTAGATGAGCGTGTTGCGTGCCAGTTCGCTCGCCGCCGTCACGAACTTGGTCTGATCGATGAGCGACAAGCCCTGCGCCACCGCCTTCTCGCGCACGAACTGGCGCAGCCGCACGATCTGCTCGTCCGAGCGGATCGGCAGCGTCTCGGCCGGTGAAGAGGCAGCGCGCGCTGCCGAGGAATCGAAGGTGATCATGGAATGGTTCGCTTGGCGGCCGTCAGACCGCGCCGCCCCCGGTAAGCAGCGCCATGCCTTTTTCCACATTGAGCGCCGTGCGCACGCCCGAGAGCGTGAGCCCGAGTTCCACGAGCGTGATCGCGACTGACGGCTGCATGCCGACGACGACCGTCTCTGCATCCAGCACCCGCGCCATCGCCGCCGTGTTGCCGATCATCCTGCCGATGAACGAATCCACCACGTCGAGCGACGAAATGTCGATCAGCACGCCCTTCGCGCCGTCTTTCACGATGCGGCTCGTCAGATCGTCCTGCAGCGCGAGCGCCAGGCGGTCGTGCATGTCCACTTGAATGGTGACGAGCAGCAGCTTGCCCATCGTGAGAATTGGAATGCGATCCATCGCTTGGTGCCCTGTTCAGTCGCGTTGCATGCGGTTGTCGATCTCGCGCGCCGTCATTCCGGCAGCGACGAATCGTGCAAGCCGCCCGCGCCGTTGCGCGTGGCGTTGTCTTGCGCGCCCGCCGCCGTCACGGACTTGCCGGTGCGCTGCAGCGCGACGATGAACGCCGCCGCGAGCGACGCCTTCGTCGTCACGTTCGACAGGTTCACGCCCAGATGCACGATGGTCTGCGCGATCTGCGGACGAATGCCGCTGATGATGCAGTCCGCGCCCATGAGCCGCGCCGCCGCGACCGTCTTGAGCAGGTGCTGCGCGACGAGCGTGTCGACGGTCGGCACGCCCGTGATGTCGATGATCGCGATGGCCGCGCCGGTTTCCACGATCTTCTGCAGCAGGTTCTCCATCACGACTTGCGTGCGCGCCGAGTCCAGCGTGCCGATGAGCGGCAGCGCGAGAATGCCGTCCCACAGTTGCACGACGGGCGTCGACAATTCGAGCAGTTCCTGCTGCTGGCGCACGATCACTTGCTCACGGCTCGCCTGAAACACTTCGGTGGTGTAGAGGCCGAGTTCGTCGAAGAGCGAGCTGACGGTCCACGTGAGATCCGCGAGCGCGGCGGGATCGGTCGCGAGTTGCTGACGCAGACGCGCGACGAGCGGTTGCTTCAGCGAGAAAACGAACATCGCGGTTTCGACCGGCGAAAAGCCCTGGCGGGCGCGCTGCCCCGACATATCCGCGAGAAACGCGCGTACTTCCTGCCAGTGCGACGCCTTGAAATCGACGCGATCCGACGCAGCGAGCGCGCCCAGCAGCAACGAGATGAACTGCCCGAACTGATTGCGCAACTCGGCTTCCCCGACGAGTCCGCGCCGCGACGCGATGGCATGCTGCTGCGTGATCCACTCGGCGAGCAATTCCGCCTGGTTCGAAGTAAAGAGTTGGGCGAGTCGCGTTCCGCCGACCATTTCCATGCCGAGATCCCTGTGCGAATGATGGTTTTTTTGGGCGCCAAAGCCCCGGATGTCGCCGATATTTGCGTTGAAAGCATCGGGCCGCGTATGCCGCGCCCGCCCCCGCGCAACGCAAAGGCGCTCGGAATGTAGCACGCCATCTTGAAAATCGACAGTGCGCGCGGCCTTGATTTTCAAGCCTTAACGCGATTCCTGCGAAGAATCGTCGTGGAAATTTGGGGATCGGGAAAATGTGCCGGGCGTTCGATAGCGGCTGGACAAAAGACGGTCATATGTCCCTGCCGCGCTTCGAAGAACGTGCGATGCCGCTTATAGCGGCGCGATTATTTTTTTGCGCGTCAGCGGGTGCAATACTCGCTCGCACATCACGCGATTACCCGCCGCCCGGAGCGCACATGGCCCAAACCCATCATCCCGTCGACGAAGTGCTGCCCCTCGGACAGATGCTCGCCGTCGGCATACAGCACGTGCTCGTCATGTATGCGGGCGCCATTGCCGTGCCGCTCATCATCGGCGCGGCGCTCAAGCTGCCGAAGGATCAAGTCGCGTTTCTGATCAGTTCGGACCTCTTCGCATGCGGCGTCGTCACGCTGATTCAGTGCATCGGCATCTGGAAGTTCGGCATCCGGCTGCCCGTCATCATGGGCGTCAGCTTTGCGCCGGTCGGGCCGATGGTCGCGATGGCTTCGTCGGGCGCGGGACTGCCCGCCATTTTCGGCGCGACCATCGCGGCGGGCGTGTTCGCCATCGTCATCGCGCCGTTCTTCGGGCGGCTGATGCGGTTCTTCCCGCCTATCGTGACCGGCACGATCATCCTGACCATCGGCATGACGCTATTTCCCGTCGCGATCAACTGGGCAGGCGGCGGACATGGCGCGCCGCATTTCGGCGAGCCGAAGAACCTGATGATCGCAAGCATCGTGCTGCTCGCCATTCTGCTCATCAACAAGTATCTGAAGGGCTTTGTCGCCAACATCTCGGTGCTGCTCGGCATGGCGATCGGCTTTCTCGTCGCGTTGCCGATGGGCCTCGTGAACTTCTCGGGCGTCGGGCGTGCCGCGTGGTTCGCGCCGGTGCGGCCGTTCGCGTTCGGCTTGCCGACCTTCGACATCGCGGCGATTGCGTCCTTGTGCCTCGTGATGATCGTCATCATGGTCGAATCGCTCGGCATGTTCCTCGCGCTCGGCGATCTCGCGATGCGCCCCGTCACGCGCGCCGATGCCACGCGCGGCCTTCGCACGGACGGACTCGGCACTGTGATCGGCGGCGTGTTCAACACGTTTCCGCATTCGTCGTTTTCGCAGAATATCGGGCTCGTCGGCATTACCGGCGTGAAAAGCCGCTGGGTCGTCGCGGTATCGGGCGTTATCCTGATGCTGCTCGGGCTATTGCCGAAGCTCTCCAATCTGATTGCGTCGATACCGGTCGTCGTATTGGGCGGCGCGGGCATCGCGATGTTCGGCATGGTCGCGGCCACCGGCGTCAAGATCCTCAGCAAAGTGGATTATGAAAACAAGAACAACCTGCTCATCATTGCCATCAGTCTCGGCGTCGGCGTCATCCCGCTCGCGGCGCCGACGTTCTTCGCGCAGATGCCCGCGTGGGCCGGCCCGCTCACGCATAGCGGCATCACGCTTGCCGCGATCTTCGCGATCTGTTTGAACGCGCTGTTCAATCGCAGACAATCTGCGGACACCGTGCAGCGCGACATTGCAGCCGACATGCCGCTGAGTCTGCGGCAAAGCGATGAAGCCCGCATGCGCCCGCGCGAATGACAAACCAATTGCATTGCAGCGACTCATGATCGAAGCACTATGCGTTCTACTGGCGGCCGTTGCTTTGGCGTATCTCTTCGCGCTCGCCGCGCTGTATTGGCTGCAAGGGCGGCTCGTGTATCCGTTGGAACAAATTCAGGCTTTCGTCGATGCGACGCTCGAAGAGGGCACCGAAGTGATCACGCTGCAAACGCAAGACGGCCTCGCGCTGAAGGCGCGTTATCGCGCGCCGCCCGACGCCCACGCGCCGACGGTGCTGCTTTTTCACGGCAACGGAGAAGACCTGACGCAACGCGCGCACATTGCGCTCGAGATGATCGAAGCCGGCTACGGCGTGCTGCTGGCCGAATACCGCGGCTATGGCGGCAATCCCGGCAAGCCGCACGAGGCCGGGCTTTATGCCGACGCGCGCGCCGCTTACGCCTACGCTCGCGCGCGTTCCCCATCTATCGTGCTGCACGGCTATTCGCTGGGATCGGGCGTAGCCGTCCAACTCGCGAGCGAAGCGAGCGTGACCGCGCTCATACTGGAAGCGCCTTTCACCAGCATCGTGGATGTGGCGGCCGCGCGCTTTCGCTTCTTTCCGGTCCGGGCGCTCGCACGCGACCGCTATGACAACCTCTCGAAGATCTCTTCAATACGCGCGCCTATCCTCATCTACGGCGGAACGCGGGACTTCGTGGTGCCGCCTGTTCACTTTCAGCGTCTTTTCGAAGCAGCGCGCGGCGACAAACATCTGGCGATGATCGAAGACGCCGACCATCTCGATGCATGGCGCAACGGCGGGCGCACACACGTCATGCAGTTTCTGGCCTCTCTGAGCGCGCGCGAACGGCAGAAAACCTCCGACGCAACGTGACCGGTCGTGCTTGAAAAAATCGGGCCTCGGACGGGAACCGGCTAGCATGGGCTTCGTCAGAATCAACTCAAAGGCGCGGCTGTCCCGCCCCGCATTTCGTTATTTACCGATTGATATTCGGCTTAAGGAAAGGAGCGGTCAATGTTTCAGTATCCCGGTCTCATCGCTTATCAAATGCCGTCGATCGCAAGCGCCAATCTTCAGGCGTTTCTCAACGCGAGCGAGCGGTTCGCGAACGGCCTGCATGCGCTGACAGAACTGAATGTTCAGACGGTGCGCACGGTCATCGAGGAAAGCACTTCACTGCTGCGCACTGGCGACGAGACGAGCCCCGGCGAAGTGTTGAGCTGGCAGTCGGTGATGCTCGCGCAGTTGCCGCAGAAGGCGGCTTCGTATGGACAGCATGTGCTGTCGATCATCACGTCGACCGAAGCGGACATTCTCGGCGAAGTGCGCAGTCAGTATGAGCGCAACGGCATCACGCTGAAGGGCCTGTTCGATAGCGGCGCGCAAGCTGCGCAGGAGACGACGGAATCGACGAGCCTCATCGTGACCAATCTCGCCGAAACAACGAGCGATGCAGCGGCGAACACGAGCGGCGTAATCCTCGATGCAAGCGGCGAGATCGCAAACGAAGCGGCCAGCGAGTCCGTCGACGAAACCAAGCAACTGGTTCTGCCCGCGGAAGAAGCGCAGAGCGCGCCGGTGAAGCCGCCGCGTTCGTCGTCGCGTCGTCAAGGCTAACTACCCGAGGCGGTCTTACTCGGCCGCCTTCTTCTTCGCACGCGGCTCCTTCAACACGACCCACGCGGGCGCATGGTCGCTCGCGTGCGGCTCGCCGCGCACCCACGTATCGACGCCCGCATCCTGAAGCCGTGGCGCGAGATCCTTGCTGAGCAAGATGTGATCGATGCGCAGCCCCGAGTTCGTCTGCCAGTGCTGGCGGAAATAATCCCAGAAGGTATAGATGCGCTCATCGGGGTGCTTCTTGCGCAGCGCATCCGTCCAGCCCTGCGCGAGCAGCTTCGCGAAAGCCGCGCGGCTTTCCGGCTGAAGCAACGCATCCTTGAGCCATGAGCGCGTGTTGTAGATGTCTTCGTCGGTCGGCACGACGTTATAGTCGCCCGCCAGTACCACCGGATGTCCGCTGTCGAAAAGCGTCTTGGCGTGCGCGTTGAAGCGCTCCATCCATGCGAGCTTGTAGTCGAACTTCGGGCCCGGCTGCGGGTTGCCGTTGGGAAGATAAAGACAGCCGATCAGGATGCCATGCACCGCCGCTTCGATATAGCGGCTGTGCGTGTCGTCTTCGTTGCCGGGCAAGCCGCGACGGCTCAGAACCGGCTCGGCGTCTCTCGCCAGTATCGCCACGCCGTTCCACGATGCCTGTCCGTGCCACACCGCGCCATAACCGGCAGCCTGTATGGCGGAAATGGGGAACTGCGCGTCGGTCGCCTTGAGTTCCTGCAAGCAGACGACATCCGGCGCTTCGCGTTCGAGCCAAGCGAGCAAGGCGTCGAGACGCGAGCGTATGCCGTTGATGTTGAAGGTCGCGATTTTCATCCAGCGGTCTCCATCGGTCATGGCGTCATATCGCCGTCGATCGTACACGCATCGCACGATGCGTGCCGCCACGGTTGACCTTGGAGGATTGGAAGAAAATCAAGTCGATTCGGGCATTCGCAAGTTCTTCTCGATGCCCGAGTCTTCAGTGTGTGCCGCGCCGCATTCAGCCCATTGCAATCTACGACTGAACGCCCCAGCGCCGCACGGTCACGCGTTCGATGGTATCGAAGACGAGATGTTCGACCGCCAACCCGATCACGATGACCGCTGCCAGCCCGGCGAACACGCGGTCCGTATAGAGTTCGTTGCGGTTCTGGAAGATGTACCAGCCCAGTCCGCCCCTGCCCGAACTCGCGCCGAACACGAGTTCCGCTGCGATCAAGGTGCGCCACGCGAACGCCCAGCCCACTCGCAAGCCGGCGAGAATGGACGGCAACGCGGCGGGCACGAGAATCAGCACGACGTGCCGCAGGCCCGTAAGCCCGTAATTGCGGCCGGTCATTCGCAAGGTCGACGGAACGGCCTGGAATCCCGCGTACGTGTTGAGCGCGAGCGCCCACAGCACCGAGTGCACGAGCACGAAAAGAAGACTGCCGGTGCCGAGCCCGAACCACAACAACGCGAGCGGCAGCAACGCAATGGAGGGCAAGGGATTGAACATGGCGGTGAGCATCGAAAGAATGTCACGGCCGATGCGGGTCGATACCGCCAACGATGTCAACACGAACGCGAGCGCCGCGCCGAGCAGATAACCGCGCAGCAGCACGGACAGGGAGATCGCGGTCTTGGCGATCAACTCACCGGAAACAATGCCCTGCGCAAACGCAACGCACGTCGCGCTGAAGGTCGGCAAGAGCAGGTCGTTATCGACCACGCGCGCGACGCATTCCCATAACGCCATGAGCACGAGCGCGATCAGCAACTTACGCAGCCACGCGCGGTCGAAAAGACGCGTCGAAAGCGGCAAGGTCGCGTCGCGCTGCGTCACATCGGCTGCGGGCGAAAGTGTCGACGGATGCCGTTCGAACTCGGGCCGCACCGGCGGTTCGATCAAATGCGGCGTGCTCATTGCGCGATCTCCTCTTCGAACAACAGACGATGGATACGCGCGACGCTCTGTTGAAAGTCGCCTCGGCCCACGCTCTCCTGCGAATACTGATGACTGTTCAATTCGGCGCGCACGCGGCCAGGATGCGGTGTCAACAGCAGAATCCGGTTACCGACGATCAGCGCCTCTTCAATGGAGTGCGTCACGAACAACAACGTGAAGCGTTCATCGCTCCACAGCCGCAGCAGTTCTTCCTGCATGCGGCGGCGCGTGAGCGCATCGAGCGCGGCGAACGGCTCGTCCATGAGAAGCACGCGCGGTTGCATCGCAAGCGCTCGCGCAATCGCGACACGCTGCTTCATTCCGCCGGACAGCGTATGCGGATAAGCGTCGGCCACATGCGCAAGGCCGACCTTGTCGAGATAGTGAAGCGCCCGTTCACGGGCTTCTGCGCGGCCCAGCTTGCGCGCGACACGCAACGGAAAAGCCACGTTTTGCAGGACCGTCTTCCAGGGCGGAAGCTGGTCGAACTCCTGGAACACGACAATGCGGTCCACGCCCGGTCCGCGCACGCGCTCGCCGTCGATTTCGATGCTGCCCGCCACCGGCTGAATGAACCCGGCCACTGCCTTCAGCAAGGTGGACTTGCCGCAACCCGACGGTCCCAGCAGCACGAAGCGGTCGGCGCCATAGACGTCGAAACTCACGTCATGCGTCGCGCGCACGAGACGCTCCGGGGTGCGGTATTCCAGCGAGACATTACGCGCGCTCAACAGCTTGGTGGTCGATAGAACGGCCTTGTTGCTCTCGACCGGATACAGCACATGAGGATTGGCAGCCATGATCGCAGTGCAAAAACGCAAACCATCAAGATACCGGCGCGCGTTTCGGAGCCTAACCAATGAATGCGCATATTAAATGCACGATCGCGGATAAGGCGCTCGCTCGAATCGATCAACTTCCGTCGCGCGTGGCGGGGTCGGAAAAGAAGTAGTCTTGCCACGACTTCGGTTCATTCTTGATGACGCCCACGCGATGCATGAACTGCGCGAGCGCGAAGGTGTTCTGTGGCGCGATCTTGAACTGCACCGAAGGGTCCGTGATGATCTTGACGAGCAAGGCGCGGTCAATCTTGGCCTGATTCACGCGCAGATAGATGTCCGCTGCTTCGTTCGGATGCTGCGTCACGAAGCGCGCGGCATCGGCTAAACCATCGACGAAGGCGCGATACGTCTTGGGATTCGCGTTGCGGAACTTCTCGGTCGCATAGAGCACCGTCGCGGAACTGGGTCCGCCGAGGACGTCGTAGGAACTGAGAACGATGTGCGCCTTCGGGTTGCCCGCCAACTCCTGCTGCTGAAACGGCGGGTTGCCGAAATGCGCGTTTATTTCCGTGCCGCCCGCGATGATCGCGGCGGCTGCATCCGGGTGCGGCACCGCTTGCGTCAGCTTGTCGAGGCGATCGAACTCTTTGTCGCCCCACTGCTTCGCGGCGGCATATTGCAGAATGCGCGACTGCACCGACACGCCCACGGCAGGCAACGCAATACGGTCCTTGTCCGTGAAATCGGCGATGGTCTTCACGCGCGGATCATTCGATACGAGGTAATAAGGCAGATTGCCGAGCGAAGCGACGCCCTTTACGTTCTGGCGCCCGTGCGTGCGGTCCCAGATGGTCAAGAGCGGACCGACGCCTGCCGCTGCAATATCCACGGACCCGGACAGCAGCGCGTCGTTGATGCTCGCGCCGCCGGAGAGCTTCGCCCAATCCACCTTGATATCGATGCCCTGCTTCTTGCCTTCCTGCTCGATAAACTTCTGGTCGCGCGCCACGTTCAGGAGCAAATAGACGACGCCATATTGCTCCGCAATGCGCAGCGTGCCTTCCGCGAAGGCGCTGCAAGTGCCACCGAGCGAAAGCGCCAACGCGCAGACAAAGGCGCGCAACGCGCCCTTCCCTTTTCGAGAATGCATCGAAAAACCCCGTGTTTGTAGGACTATTTGTGGTTCGGCTCAGAAAGGCGCATCGCCTTCGATGGTGGTCCGATACAGCTTGCGGCGCTGATCGTCCGGCGTGCCCGCGGCCAGATGCATGACCGAGCGGTTGTCCCAGAACACCATGTCATGGTCGCGCCAAACATGCCGATAGACGAATTCGGGTCGCACGCTGTGCGCGAAGATTTCGTCGAGCAATGCGCGGCTTTCATCTTCCGGCATATCGACGATGCGCGTGGTGAAGTGCTCGCTCACGAAGAGCGCCTGACGCCCCGTCTCCGGATGCGTGCGCACGATCGGATGCACGACCGGCTTCACTTGCGCGATCTGCTCGGGCGTCAGATTCGGACGCCACGGACTGCGCTTTTGCAGCTCCGCATATTTCGCGAGATAGGTGTGCTCCGCGAAGCGCCCCTCGACCGCGTTCTTCAGATGCGCGGGCAACGTCTCCCACGCGAGATGCTGATTCGCAAACAGCGTGTCGCCGCCTGTCGATGGGAGCTCTTGCGCATGAAGCATCGAGCCGAGGCTCGGCTTCTCTTTGTATGAGAGATCCGAATGCCAGAAGTGGCCGGCGTCGCCGAGTCCAATAGGCTTGCCGTTCTCGATGATGTTCGACACCACGAGCACTTCGGGATAGCCGGCCAGTCCGAACTGGTGCAAGACGTGAATCTGCAATGGACCGAACCGCTTGCTGAAGGCGACCTGCTGCGCGGGCGTGATGCGCTGTTCGCGGAACACGAGCACGTGATAGTCGAGGTGAGCGCGATGAATGCGCGCGAAATCCTCAGCGGACAAGGGCTGCGACAGGTCGAGCCCGATGACCTCTGCGCCCAGCGGGCCGTCGAACGGACGAATGACGATATGTTGCTCGACGGCCTCGGCAGCGTCGTGAGTCGGCGAAAGAATGGTCACGGTGTAGTGAAAAGCGGCGGACAGACGAATAATCTACGCCCGGCGCGCTCGCGCGGCAACGAACGATGCGCGATTTGATTATCTGGCGTGATGCTAAGACCGGGAGAGGTCAGTCTTCGATCGCATCGAAAGGCAATTCGACCTGTACCGGCGCGACGGAAACGCCGGCTTCGTCAGCGGACTCGAGCGCGCTCACGCGCACGCCGAGCAGTCGCAGTCTTTTGTCGAGCACGATTCGTTTGAGGCACTCGGTGGCTGCGCGACGAATCTCGGAGGCGTCGGCCGTGGCGACCGGAATGGTCAGGTCGCGCGTGACGGTGCGAAAGTCGTCGAAACGCAGCTTGATGCCGACGGTGCGCCCCACGTAACCTTTGCGCGCGAGATCGTCCGCCACGCGCTTGCACAGGCCCGTGAATTCCGCCGAGAGCGTGGCGCGGTCGTGTTTGGGATGCAGGTCGCGCTCGAACGTGGTCTCGCGGCTCATGGACTTGGGCGTGGAACTCACGACGACAGGCCGCTCGTCCTGCCCTTGCGCGATCCGCGCGAGCCATGCCGCATAGGTCGGACCGAAGTGCGATTGCAGAAGGCCGAGGTCGGCGGCCGCGATATCGCCCACGGTCACGATGCCTAGCGCTGCGAGCTTGTCATTCGCCTTGGGCCCGATGCCGTTCACCTTGCGCGCGGCCAGCGGCCAGATGCGCGTGGGCAGGTCGTTCATCGTAAGAATGGTGAGACCGTCGGGCTTGTCCAGTTCCGAGCCGATCTTCGCAAGCAGCTTGTTCGGCGCGATGCAAATGGAACACGTAAGGCCGGTCGCTTCGCGCACCGCGTCTTTCATGCGCTGACCAATGTCCGCGGAATCGCCGGGCATGTCGGTGACGTCGATATAAATCTCGTCGATGCCGCGGTTCTCGATCTGCGTGGTGAATCCGGCAATCGCCGCTTTGAAGAGGCGCGAGTAATGCCGGTAAGACTCGAAATCCGTCGGAAGAAGAATGGCGTCGGGCGCGAGCTGGGCCGCTTTCATCATGCCCATTGCGGAGAACACGCCGAACTTGCGCGCTTCGTACGTGGAGGTCGTCACCACGCCGCGGCCCGCGTAGTCGCGCAATCGCTTGAAACGGCGCGTGCCGTCCGCCAGCGTCTCGGGCGCGGCATTCCGGCCGCCTCCGACCACCACCGGCTCGCCGCGCAGTTCCGGATAGCGCAGCAGCTCGACCGACGCGAAAAACGCATCCATGTCGAGGTGCGCGATACGGCGCGGCGGCGTCTGCGAGGCGAACGAGGAAGGCAGTGAGGCGTCCATCGACGGCGAAAGGCGAGCGCAAAAGCAACAGCAAGAGCAAGAGCGCTTAGGGCCGAAGTCGAAAATGGCTTACTGTACATTCATACAGTGCTTTTCGCCAGCGGCCTTTCAGTGACGCTTCAGTGGCTACTCTGCCGCGCGCTGCTCCGCGAGCGCGCGGCGGCAGTCGTCGAAGACCTGCCGGACCACATCCGACTGGTAGTTAAGGTCTTCGCTGTCGAGAATCTCCTCGACGGCGTCGCGCGCCCAGTCGGCCTCGAGTATCGCGCAATGACGCGCGGCCAGATCGCGCGCAATGGCGGCGAGCTTCGCGACCGTCAGCCAGTCCGCGAGCCGTTCATGCCTGTCGAGCCACTTGTGCGCGGCCTGCACATGGAAAGCCGCCGCCGGCCAGTCTCCGTTCAGATAGAACGCGCCCAGACTGCCGCATGTCAGCCAGCAGAGCAATTCGACGCGGTCCCGGGCACTCAAGGTACGAGGCACATCGTTCATGGCGGCGCTCACGAAGGACGTTTCGACGAGAGGTACGTCAGCGAATACGCTGCGTTCCGTATGAATTCCGTATGAAACAAGATAGCACGGGATGGTGCGGCGCGGCAGTGGCTTGCAAGAAAGGCATCGTGTGCTGACGAACGCATGAATCGCGGCTAAGAATTCCCTGCCTCGCGACGAAGGAGCATGTCAAAGGCGGTAAGTTAGACCGCGCCAGCAGTGCGTGGCGCGCCGGGATACCATGACGAGTCGAACCGCGCGTGCCCGCCGCGGATCGCGTCCTCTTTCATCAGATCCCGACCGCATGCCCCAACACAAGCAGACCGTCCGTCCCCTCGTCATTGCCGCAGTGATGGCCTCGATGGCCATGGTGGCGATCGAAGCCACCATCGTTTCGACTGCCATGCCGCAGATCGCCACGCAGCTCGGCGGCCTCAATCTGTATAGCTGGGTCTTCTCGTCGTTCCTGCTGACGCAGACCGCGCTTACCGTCGTATTCGGCAAGCTCGCGGATCTTTACGGCCGCAAGCCCGCGATACTCGCCGGCATTGCCATCTTTCTCGTCGGGTCGATACTCGCGGGCTTCGCGTGGTCGATGCCCGCCATGATCGTCTTCCGCCTGATACAAGGCGTCGGCGCCGGGGCCATTCTGCCGGTTGCGCTGACGGTGGTCGGCGACCTTTACCCGGCACGGGAACGCGGTAAGGTGCAGGGCTACCTCGCCAGCGTATGGGCCGTGTCTGCCGTGCTCGGGCCGATGGTCGGCGGCTTGCTCATCCGGCATCTTTCGTGGAGCTGGATTTTCTGGATCAACCTGCCGATCGGCGCGCTCGCCGCGCTGCTATTCGTGCTCTTTCTGCACGAGGAGAAGCGCCACGAACGTCCGGCAATCGACCTTGCAGGCGCGTTCCTCTTCACGGCCGCCGTCGCTTCGCTGATGATGGCGCTCACCGATGTCAGCACCGCAAGCAGCGCGCGCGTCGGCGTGGAAGTCGCGATATGCATCGTGGCGAGCGTGCTCTTCGTCATGCAGGAAAAGCGCGCCGCCGATCCGATGATCTCGTTCGGCTTATGGGCGCATCGCCCGATCGCGGCGGGCAACGCCGCGACGCTGCTCGCGGGCATGGCGTTGATGGGCCTGACCACGTTCCTGCCGATGTACGTGCAGGGCGTCGTGCATCGCTCGCCGGTCGAAGCGGGCCTCACGCTCACGATGATGATGATCGGCTGGCCCAGCGGCGCCACCTTCACGTCACGCACCTTCAGCCGGATCGGGTTGCGCCGCTTACTGATCGGTGGGACCGTGTTCATTCCGCTCGGCGCGATTCCGTTCGTGCTTCTCACGCCGCAGTCGAGTCCGGTGTGGGCCGGCGTCGGCTCCGCGGTGATGGGCTTCGGCATGGGCATACTGAGCGTGTCGTGCCTGATCCTGATCCAAGAAATCGTCAAGCTGTCCGAGCGCGGGAGCGCTACTGCATCGAACCTCTTTGCCCGCAATCTCGGGAACACGCTCGGCGCGGCGGTGTTCGGCGCCGTGCAGAACTATGGACTGGGTCATGCGAGCGGCGTGCCGGCCGTTAGCGCGGATCAGTTGAAGCGCCTGTTATCGGCCGTGCCGGGCAACTTCGCAAGCAACGCGGAGATTCGCTTCGCGTTGCACCATGCGCTGCATCTGACCTTCACATCGATGTTCGTGATCGCGCTGGGCGCGGTCATTTCGATGCTGTTCATGCCCGCGGTAGACATCGGTCGGGCGCGTCCGACGGTGCAGACGCTCGGCGCGAACGATGCACCGGAACGCGTCGGCATCGACGCCTGATTTGGCGTCGATGCCTTGCACACTGGGTCTCAATCTTGCGCCTGAATGAGCGGGCTGTCCTGCTTGTCTTTGGACACGCTCGCATCTCCGCTTTGGCTTCCCGGCGCAGCGGAATCGTCGGCCGCGATGGTCTGCGTGTTCATGCCTTGTTGCGACGTGGGCGCGCCGGCATCCGGCTTGTAATGCGGCGCAGGACCATAGCCGCTTGCGAGCGCGTAAGGCGCGGCAAGCGAGGCCGCGACGAGAACAATGCCGGTGACTTTGCTGATCATGGTCGTACTCCTGAAGGTTTCAAATGTCCACTTCATCGGCCAATGCACTGCCCTGCCAGCATGCGACCTTCCGAAATGTGCACGCAGTCTACGTGCGTGACTCGACCGTGAAATCCCCCCAGAAGCGCGGATACGAATGGCGGAAGCGCCCTGAATGAAGCGCTTCGCGCACTGGCATCAGACGTTGTCTTCCACCGCTATCGCCACGGCGCCCGCATTGATCGTCAAACGCGTGCGCTTTTGCAAGGGGTTCTGCGGCGCGGTGCCGTCCGCGTTCAGCCCCTTCACCTTGTTGTAGATCGCGACGAACTGCGTGGGCGTGACTGTCGCCGATGCATAGCCGATTGCGTCGTGGTCCGCGTACAGCATGTCCGGATTATTCTGCCTGATGAACGCATCCAGTGCCGACGATGAAGTGATGAGCGATGCCAGCGGCATCCCTGCGACATAGTTCGTCGCATCCTGAAAGAACGGGCGGCTGCTGACGCCCGCCGCCATGAGATCGACGAGCACAGGCGTGCCTGTCGCCGGATCGGGCACGTCGCGCACGATGCCGGCCTGGAACGCGTGGAGATCGCCCGTGATGGCGATGAGATTCGTGATGCCTTGTGCCTTCACGAACGATGTGAGATCGGCCTTATGCGATGGATACCCGTCCCATGCGTCGCAGTCCATCACGAACACGAGGTTGTCGGGCGCAGGGGCGATCGAACGCAGGTCGAGCCACAAGCGATTCATCATCACCTCGTTGCCCCATACCTTCCAGATCGAGGTCGAGGCTTTCAGCGTGTCCTTCCACCATTGCGTCTGCACCGGGCCGAGCATGGACGGAATGCGCCCAAGACGCTGCGTATCCGCCGCCTCGAACTGCGCGAGCACCTGTTGCGGCACCGCGTACCGCGAGCCGACAAGATCGTTGCCGTTCACCGGGTCATGTCCCAGCTTCTGCGCAACAGCCGCTTCGCTGACCACATGATCGTCGCGATAAAGCCGCTCGTCGGTCATGACGAGGTGAATCAGCGAGCCGAAGTGAAAGTCCCGGTAAATGCGAATGTTGTCGTAGCTGGCGTTGTTGAGGTCGAACGACACGTCGCCCCAATCCACCGGCAAATATTCCGCCCACGCCTGATTCGCATTGCGGCGCCGCGCTGTCTGCTGCACGTTCGCATTGGTGTACGTCTGGTGGTCTTGCCAGCAATCGTCCGAGAACTCGTGATCGTCCCAGATGGCGACCACGGGAAAGCGCGCATGAACGGTCTGCAAGCGCGCGTCGCCGCGATACGTGCGATACAGCGTGCGGTAATCGGCGAGCGTGTTCGCATAGACGCCGCCGTCTGACATCGCGACGCCATCGGGCAAGGTGATCTGTGGATGCACCGGCTCGGCGGCATTCTTTTCCTTCGGACTACCGACGGTCTCGTAAATATAGTCGCCCAGATGCACGACGAAATCGAGGTCGGTTTCCGCGGCGAGCAGCGTGAGCGCCTGCCAGTGGTTCACGCTCCAGTTCTGGCAGACGAACCACGCGAAGCGCAGTTGGGGAAGCGATTCGGTGGCCGCCGCTGCGGTGCGTGTCGTGCCGGTCGCGCTGATGTCACTGCCGGCAATGAAGCGGTAATAGTAGGTCGTCTTCGCGCTGAGACCCGTGACCTTGGCTCGCACCGTGAAGTCGTAGTCGGGATTCGCGCTGAGGGGCACGCTCGCCGCGAGTTGCGAGAAATCGGGACGCGTGGAAACTTGCAGCGTCAGGGCGATTGCCGTTTGTGAGGCGTTGCTCGCATTGGCGACGCAGCGTGTCCAGAACACGACGGACGTATCGCGCGGGTCGCCGCTCGCGACGCCCTGCGCGAACGCGTACACGCCCGAAGGCGGTGGCGTGGTGCCGCCGCCCGCGCTGCTGCCGCCCTCGTCATCGCTCGAATGATGACAGGCCGCGAGCGTGCCGGACGCCGCCGCAACGGTATAGAACATGGACAACGACATAAAGCGGCGACGATCCATGACAGCCTCCAGAAAACGACGTGGCAGACAGACCATGCGCGCTCGATGTGTCGACTTCGAATCCGACCGGATAGCGGCTTACGGACGATGTGATGGCTTACACGCTACAAACAGCGGGTGTCAGTGTCAATACCGGACCGGTATAGAACGATCGTTCTATCAAGCATCGCGCTGCGGAACGGTCCGCAGAGGAAAGACGAGCCTTGCGCAAAGCAATCCGATGGCGCCGCCGAGAAGCGTCTCCCATGCGCGCGCGGCGAGTAGCGGCACCGAATGAACGCCGCTCGCGGCCAGCGTCACGACGAGCGCAAAGGCGAAGGCTCCGCACGCGATGTCGTAGCGGTCCGGCAGCGCCATCGCGTAGACGATCATCGCAATGGCAGCCATCGGCCAGACGAGAAGCGGCGCATGCTCAGCAAGCGGCAAGCAAATGATTCCGATGGGGACGCCCACCAGCGTGCCATAGATACGCCTTCGCACACGGTCCGCCGTTCCCACCGCGGACGTCGCGACGACATAGACGCATGCCGTGATGGCCCACGCCGATTCGGCGAGCGCGAACGCCGCATCGAGCAGCGCGACGACGAGCGCGCCGCTCGCTGCTTGCAGACCCATGGCAAAAGCGGGCGACACCGCCTGTCTGCCATAGACCGGCTGCGATGCGAGCGCAGGCGGCACCACAGGATGTTCCGCTGGTCCGCTCAAGAGACGCGGCACGATGGCCGCGAGCATGGCGATCAGCAGGGCGACCACGATTGCCCACGTATCCATCGGCGCGAGCTTCATCACGTAGGCGGCCACCTGGCCGATATAGAACTGCGATCCGATGCCAGCGCCCGTTACGCCGAAACGCTTTAAATAGCCCGCAAAAAAGGCCCCGGAGACGAGGATGAACTCGGCACCGCTGCGGCCGTGTTCGTCGAACCACGGTCCAAGCCATGCAACGGTGAACGCGCCGCACGCCGCCGCGAGGCACAGCACCGCGAGGTCCCGGCTCGATTCACGCCGCGTCGCGCGCGCCTCGGACACGCTCGCCCATAGCGCGAACGTCGCGGCGAGCGAGCCGACCGACACGCTTGCGGGCACGTCGCGCGTCACATCGTGCAGTGCGCCGATGGCCGCCGCAAGGCCATACGCCGTCACGAGCCGCAAGCCCTTGATGCGCCGATGCGTGCCGGGGTCCACGCGTTCGAACCATGCGGTCATTGCCAACAGGTAGCGAGCGTTCATCGCGATTCACCTTGTGCCTCTATCTGCGCTTCTTCCGCGCGGGTCGTTCAACCGCCTTGGCTCGATCTAAACCCGTGCCGTGCGCGGCTGCCTCGGCGATGCATTCGGCAAACCGCGCCGCTGCGTCGTGATCGGCGCGCCGCGCCCGCTCGACGAGACCGATCTCGCGGTGAAACGTATCGTCGCCGAGATCGTGCGCGACGGTGCCTCGCGGCCACGCACCGATGCCCGCCGACTTCGGCAGTAACGCGACACCCATGCCGCGCGCGACGAGTTGCGCGATGCCATGCAGTTCATCGGCCTCGATGGCCTCTCGCACGGCAATGCGCTTCTTGCGCAGGAAGACGTCGACTTGCCGGCCCCCAAACGAGCGCCGGTCGTATCGAATGAACGGCTCGCTTTCTATCAGCTCACGCCATGTCGCGCGCTTCTTTGCGGCCGGCGCGAGCAATACGAACGGCTCCGCGATAAGCGTGCGCCAGCGCAGTTCCGCAGGCAACGAAAACGGCGGGCGAATGATGACGGCCATGTCGGCTTCGGCGGCATCCACCTGTGCGAGCAGATTGAGCGACACGCCCGGCACGAGACGTATCCGCCATGCCGGCATGTCGCGCCGGAACGAAGCGATGGCATCGGGCAACAAGACAGCATGCGCCGATGCGATTGCGCCTACCGAAAGCGTGCCGCCCCGCCCTTCCTCGCCGCCGGGTTCGGCAAGACGCGCATAGAGCGCGATGAGTTCATCGGCGAGTTCGAGCGTGCGGCGCCCTGCTGCGTTCAGCGTCGCTGAGCGGCCGGTGCGATCGAAAAGCGCAAAGCCGAGATGCGCTTCGAGCCGCTGCATTTGCGCGCTCACCGCCGATTGCGTCAAGCCGATATGCGCCCCTGCACCGGCAAAGGTGCCGTGGCGGGCGACCGCCATGAAAGTCCTCAATTCGCGCAGCATGTGATCGATCGATTTCGTTGTTGCTCAGACCCGCAATTTATCGTTTTTCATGGATTTCGCTTATGAATACACTAGCGGCTTCTCTCGATCAACCCTCACGGACCTTCGACCATGAACACCCCGCACGACGCCATGCCGCCGTTTCATCTTGCGTTTCCCGTTCACAGTCTTTCGGATGCGCGCGCGTTCTATGGCGAACTGCTCGGCTGTCCCGAGGGACGCAGTTCGGAAGACTGGGTGGATTTCAATTTCTACGGGCACCAGATCGTCGCGCACCTTGCGCCGGACGAAGTCGGTCATCGCTCGACGAGCGCGGTCGATGGCGACGCCGTGCCCGTGCGCCATTTCGGCGTGGTGCTGTCGATCCCGCAGTGGGAAGCGCTCGCAGAGAAACTGAAGGCGGCGGGGACGCGCTTCATCATCGAGCCGCATATTCGCTTCAAGGGCGAAGTCGGCGAGCAGGCGACGATGTTCTTCCTCGACCCGTCGGGCAATGCGGTGGAAGTGAAGGCTTTCGCCAACATGGCATCGCTATTCGCGAAGTGACTTCCTGACCCTTCGCCCGCTCGCGCTGCAAATGAAACGGGACGCCATCGGCGTCCCGTTTTTACATCATGCGAGCGTAATGCTTACTGACCCGCTTACTGACCCGAGCCGCTTGCGCTGACCGGCGCGCCGGGGCCGCCCGGCGTTGCGCTGTCGCTCTGGCCAGCGGTCGAGCCGCTGTTCGAGGACGAATGCGTGCTGTGCGATTTCTTCTTCGAATGCGAGTGCTTGTGCGACATTCCGGAGCCCTGCGTGGTGGTCTGCGCGTTGTCGCCCGCTTGCAGGCCCGTGGCCGAGCTCGGCGGATTGTCCTGCGCGAAGGCGGATGCGCAAACGAGAGCGAATGCGCCGGCGGCGCAGGAGAGAGCGATACGTTTCATGTCGAATGACTCCTGTTGGCGGTTTGCGAATGCGATGGTTGCAGCTTGTTCTGCATGGCCGTCGAGTGATGCAAGCGACGGCTGGTCGCAAGACGTCTGGAGCATGGGACGTGCCACGGTCTGACGATTCGCAAGCTGACAAGCCCGCATCACCGTGACAATCGACATGACAACGCGGCGCGCGTCACCACGCGCCGCGAATCGCACAACGGGTTCAGTGGCCCACTGGCCCCGTAGCCTTGAGATCGGCATTCACCGCGCGCTGCGGATGAGCGGCCTGTTTGATGAGGAGCGCAACCGCAGAGACGAGCCCCGCGACTGCGATCACCGCGAAGATGCCACCGAAGCTGAAATGCAGGCGCGTGAGTTCGGCAACGAGGAATGATCCGGCAATGCCGCCGAAGCGCCCGATGCCGAGCATCCACGCGACACCCGTGCCGCGCCCCTGCGTCGGATAGAACGCGGCGGCGAGCGCGGGCATCGACGATTGGGCGGTGTTCATCAAGACGCCCGCAAGGAACACTACCAGCACGAGCAAGCCGACGTTGCCCACAGCCTGTCCGATGCAGTAGACGCTCACCGCCGTCAATGCATAGCATGCTGCAATCACGCGGTTCGCGTTGAACTTGTCCATCAGCACGCCGAGCAGCACCGCGCCGACGCCGCCGAGCGGAAACAGCGCGGAAATCAGCGTCGCGCGTTGCGGGCTCAAGCCGGATTCCTTGAGCAGAATCGGCATCCAGTTGATCGATGCATAGAAGATCACGAGGCCCATGAAGTACGCGAGCCACAGCATGATGGAGCCGATCACATAAGAACGCGACAACACCACGCTCATGCCGCTCTGACCCTGCACGGCAGGTGCGGCTTCGGTCATGAAGAACGAGCCGGCATTGCGAGCATCGTCCGAAATGCGGGCAAGCGTCGCGCGAATCTTCTCGACGGGCTTGGACTTCGCCACCATGTAGCGCACCGATTCCGGCAACGTGATGAGGAGCAGCACGGCAAGCGCGAGCGGCGCGACGCCGCCGAGGAACAGCACGCTGCGCCAGCCGAACTGCGGGATCATCCACGCCGCGAGGAAGCCGCCGAATGCAGCGCCCAGCGGAAAGCCGCAGAACATCAGGTTGATGAGCGTGGCGCGACGGTTGTCGGGACAGAACTCGCTCATCATCGTGACGGCGTTCGGCATGGCCGCGCCGAGGCCGAGGCCGGTAATGAAGCGCAGCGTCGTCAAATGCTCGAGGCTCGCGGAATACGCCGATGCAAAGCAGGCGACGCCGAAGATGATCACCGACGACAACAGCATCGCGCGGCGGCCGAGGCGGTCGGACAAGGGCCCCGACAGCAACGCGCCCGCAGCGAGGCCGAAGAGCGCCGCGCTCAACACGGGCGCGAGCGCCGGCCGGCTGATGTGCCACTCGGTCACCAGCGACGGCGCGATGAAGCCGATCGCGGCCGTATCGAAACCGTCGAGCAGCACGATGACGAAGCACATGCCGAAGATGAGCCACTGAAACGGCGAAAACCGGTGCTCGTTGATGAACGTCTGCACGTTCACGTTTGGACTTCTGCTCACTTCATTCCCTTCCGAAAGAGACGATGAATGTTCGCTATGCGAACAGCGATTCACATAGCGAACTATGCGTTTCGCGTGAGAATACGGAATAGCCCCATGTGCCGCAACGCGGGGTTACCCGGAAATGAAAGGGACGTGGCGGCCGACTCGTCAGACTGAATCGACGTCTGGCGCCGTTGCGAACCATACTGACATCACGAGTTGCACTCTACAATCGATCTTCGAACGCGAACATTGCACAGGACATCGCATGAGCAAGATGGAAAGCGCAAGGCTGATCTATGTCATGGGCCCTTCCGGGGCGGGCAAAGACTCACTGTTGGCGTTCGCGCGTGAACGCGTCGGCGCACGCGTGATGTTCGCGCATCGGTACATCACGCGTGCCATGACTGACGGCGAGAACCATATCGCGCTCACGCCCGACGAATTCGCCTCGCGCCTTTCTCACGGCCTCTTCGCGATGCATTGGGAAAGCCTCGGTCTGCGCTATGGCATCGGCATCGAACTGGATGCGTGGCTCGCGCGCGGCATCTCCGTCGTCGTCAACGGTTCGCGGCAGCACGCGCCAGAGGCGCTCGTGCGTTACCCCGACGCATGCTTCGTGCACATCGATGCCGCGCCTGCCGTGCTGGCCGCACGGCTTGCCAGGCGGGGACGCGAAGACGCGCGACAGATCGAGGCGCGGCTCGCACGCAGGCCCGCGTTTGAACTCCCGCGTCATGCGCGCGTGGTCCACATCGATAATTCCGGCTTGCTTGCAGAAGCCGGCAGCCAGTTCTTGAGCATCGTCGGTCACGCCGGGACATAGCGCGCCACGCTCAAATAACGCGTTCTCTGATCCAGCCCGACAATAGTCACGCACGAAGGCGTCAAAATGCATACATGACCGCCGAGGCGACGCCTGCGCGCTTTTACATGCGCCGATAAAATGACCGCATGTCCAAGTCCCAAGAGAACTCGCGGCGGCACGAGCCCGACTTGCCGCTTCATACCCCCAGCACTGCCTCGCTCGCTCTGGCTGCGGCTATCGCAATGGTCGCGTGGCTTGCCATCGCGGCGCAAACGGACCTGACCATCGCACGCTCGCTCGATCGCGGCCTGACCGTCATGGACGGTATCGCGCGGATGAGCAGCTACCTCACGAATCTGACGGTATTGCTCACGGCCATCTGCTTCACGTGTGTCGCCACGCGCGCTCAGGCGCCGCTTGCGCGCTTCTTTCGTCAGCCGACGGTCGTGACGGCAGTCGTCGTGTATATGGTCTTCGTCGGCATCGCGTATAACACACTGCTGCGCTTCTTATGGACGCCATCGGGCTATCGCGCGTTCGTCAATGAATCGCTGCACACGGTGGTGCCCGCGCTTTCCGCGTTGTACTGGCTCTTGTTCGTGCCGCGCTTTCATCTTTCCTGGCGGCGATGCGCGCTCTGGCTCGTCTATCCGCTGGGCTATCTCTTCGTGACGCTATGGCGCGGAAGCGAGTCGGAGTTTTACCCGTACTGGTTCATCGACGTGTCCGAGTTGGGTTACGAGCGCGTGTTTCTCAACGCCGCGATGCTAGTCGTGGTCTTTCTCGTGCTGATGAGCGTCTTTCTCGTTATCAATCACCGGCGCGACGATCTGCGCGTGCCCGATCCGGAAGTCGACTCCGACGACGTATCGGACTCGGGCGCGCCGCATTGAACGACGCTTAGGCGTCCTTGGTATCGAACATCAGCAACTCGACGCCCGCCTGAGCAAAGTTGGACAAATCGCCGGCGGTTGCCCGGCCTTCCGGCGATTCGAGCGCGGACCGGATCGCATCGAGCGAATCGAATTCGAGCACGGCGACGAGGTGATACGGCGATTCGCCTTGCGCCACCGTGACTGGTCCCGTGCTCAACTCATAACGCGTGAGGCCCGGTAGCTTTTTGGCGAGCGGAACATGCGTTGATGTGTAATGGGCATCGAATGCCTGTTTGTCCGACGGCGTTTTATACAGCGCGACCAGCTTGGCCATGTCGTGTCTCCTTGGTGTGGGCCTGCTTGAAAGAACGGGCTACTGCTTTTCCAACTGAAGATAGATGCGTTGCACGTTCTGCGGCTGCGCGGTGGTGTACAGCTTATAGCCGCTGAACGTGGGCAACTGCACTGCGTGCATTGCCTGCGTGAGACTCATGCCGCTCTTATAGGCTTGCTTCACGGATGCATCGAGCTCGCGCAAATACAAGCCGGTCTGCAAGATCGCGTCGCCGCGCAAAGGCGGACCGAACGCGGGCACGACGGTGTTCAGATCGAGCGCACGCAGGTTTTCGAGCGCAGCGAGCCAGCCCGGTATCTGCTCGTTGCGCAGCTCGGGAATTCGGCCATTCGATACCAGACTGCCCGCGAAGAGGACACCGGTTTCGGTATCGAGCACGGCCAGATCGCCGGGTGTGCTCGCGGGGCCGAAATGCAGCAATTGCAGTTTGCGTCCGCCGTTCTCTATCTCAGTGGTCCCGTCGATGGTGCGGTCAGGCACGGTCACGCGCGAGCCCGCCATCTCATCTTCGCCGAGTGTCTTGCGCAGATTCGCAAGACAGATGGAGCAGCGATCATGGATAAGTTGCGCCGCGCGAACATGCGCGAGTATCGGCACGTTCCGGTCGCGAAAGGCAGCGGCGCCGAAGACGAATTCCGGCGCTTGATGCGTGATGATGACGAGCGTCACCGGCAAAGGCGTCACCTTGCGGATGGCTTCGATCATCGCGCGGCCATAGCGATAGGACGGCCCCGTGTCGATCACCGTCACGCCGCTCTTCCCGACGATAAAGCCGTTATTCGCGACGATGCCATGATTCTCCGGCGCCACCGCGTCCCCCGTTCCGATGAACGCGTACACGCCCGGCGCAATGCGCGTTGGCGCAGGCATGCCGGCGAGCGCGGCCATCGCCGGTCCAGCCCACGCACCGCATGCAATCAAAAGCGCGGCGATGACTAGCTTCGCGCAGCGCAGCGTCATTTCATTGCCGACGCTTGCCCGGCCGCTTGCGTCTGAATAGCGATCGCGCCTTCGAACTGCTTGTTCTTGGTGTCCTCTATATGCGCTTTCAACTTCCCACTCCCGGTCGGCAGAAAGTAGAAGCGAAAATTCGGGTTCTCGCTGATCGAGAAGTTGACGTTCGCGGTCATCACCGGTTTATCCGCATACGTGACGGCGACCTTTCGAATGAAATAGGCCGTCGCATAGTTGCGCGTGATCTGGTTCATCGCCATGCCCGTGCGATTCGGGTGCCGCACCATCACTTGCGCGAGTTGCGGCTTGCCGGCGACCGCCGCGCCCTCCGATTGCAATCGAACCGTGCCTGCCGCGCGTTCGGCTGCATCGTCGTCCTTGTCGGCGGGTGCTGAACAACCGCCCGATGCCTTCACGAAGCGCACCGCGCTATACAGGTGCCCGTCGTTGGTTTCGGCGATGGCGCGCATGAACGTATAGTCCTCCACGCGCACACGCGTTTCGACGCTCGCCAGTCCAGACTCGGGCGTGAATTCGAAATAGCCCGCGTATGGCTCGGGATTCTCGTCGATGAAAAGGTAGATCTTCTTGATGTAGTGCGCGGGACTCTGAGCGAACTGTGCGTTGATCGCGATAGGAACGACTGCGGCATCTGCCGCGCGTGCAGGAGCGTCGAGCGTGATGACGGCTTCGCCATGCGTATCGACCGTTTGTCCCTTGAACGCGCCTTCCTTGAAATCGAGCCAGCGAGCGACCTTGTTCGGGTCGTCGTCCGGCTGTGCCGCTTGCGCGAGCGATGCCATCAACGCAAGCAGCGCGAACAGTGCGCCGCGCGCGCGCATAGAGCCAGGCGTATCGGTCATCATGATGCCCTCCATGCTGCCTGTTACTGCTCCCATTCGAGTTCCGCATAAGCCGCCGTCACATTGCGACGATGGTAAATCTCGTAGAGCAGCCACTTCTCGCGCTGATCGAGGCCAACGGTGTCTACGGCTTGTTGAATCGTCGCGCCGCGCTTGATGGCCTCGCGCACGTCACGCGCGAGTTCCGCAAGGTACTGCGCTTCTGCTTCCAGTGACTGCTGCCACGGCGGATCGAGCGGACCATGTCCCGGCACGACATGTCGCGGATTCATCTGCTTAATACGCGCGATGTCTTCCAGCCAGCCGACGACACTTCCATCCACCACCGGAATGCAGCGCACGAAGAGCAGGTCCCCGGTCCATAATGTGCCGCTCTTCTCATCGTATACCGTCAAGTCGTTGTTGGTATGCGCTGTTTGCCATGTCCGCAGCGTCAATGGACGGTCGCCGAGATCGAGCGTTGCGCTGCCATCCACCGTTTGCGTCGGCCCGATAATCTCACTACCTTCGGCGATGTCTCCGAGCTCCCGGTTCAGCGCGCGAAGATAATTCTCCGCGCGCGACGCCTCCGCTTGCGCGAGCTTCACGCTTCCGACGAATTGCGGATGATCGTCCACGAATGCCGCATTGCCGAAGATATGGTCCGGGTGCATGTGCGTGTTGATGACATAGCAGACCGGCAGCGGCGTGATCTTTCGTACCGCCTGCCTCAGCGCGCGTCCCTCTGCGAGCGTGCCGCCCGTGTCGATCACCGCCACGCAGCGCGTACCGACGATGAAGCCCACGTTCGCGATATCGCCTCTGTTCGCGCGTGTCGCAATGTCATCGTGAGCGCGATGCGCGTATTCTCCGGGCGCGATCTGCTGCATGGAGAGCGGCGGTTCCGCGCGCGTCGGTCCGCTAAGAAGCGCAAATAGCGTCAACGCAGGCCATGCCAATGACAGCGCCTTGATGCGTGATCGCGCCGAAATCGCACACATCTGCGGGATGAATGCTTCGCGTCCCGGCGCACGCGTAGTCGAGCGGACGAGATTCACGCGCACCTTGTCGCTCATGCGGCCTTATCGGCTCGCACGCGGCACATTCCCCGCCTTCACAGGCGCGCCCGCGGGCGGCGACAGATTCTTGAGCGCCCCTTGATAAGTGATCGTTTCCCTTTGCAGCGGATGGGCGAAGTCGTTGCCCGCGCCCGGCACTTCGGTGCGAATCATGAGAAGGCCGCCGGGCACATCGTCCGCGATCACGAACGTATAACGCTTGCCCGTGTACTGTGAGAAACGTTCGGCATTGGGATCGTTCAAGTAAGGCTGAATCACGACCTGATGCGCCGTCACATGCTTGCCGCCTCCGATTCCGAGCGCATCGCTCGATACGGGCGTAATCGCCGGAGCGGCTGCCAATGCGAGACGAACGCGCTGCTGAAAATAGCGCCGCTGTCCGCCCGTCAGTTGCTCCATCTCGGCAATGTCGTGTTCCAGAAAATAGATGATGACCGGATTGCAAGGGAGACCGCCGGGTACATTCACAGGACCGGTGCGGTCTGTCACGCGCGCATCGTTCTTGCTGTTGCCGGGACTCACGACGAGCACGCGCACCGTATCGCTGACTTTCGCGGGCGGACCGGAATAGTCCACGGAGTAATCCAGTTCCGTCTGCGGCTCGACGCCGCTCATATGCGGCTGCAGGAACACCAGGCGTTCGGCGGGCGCAATGTCCGCCCCCGGCGCCGAAGCAACCGGCGGTGCTGCGGCCAACGCGCTATGCCCTTGCGTCAGGCCCAGCGCGCACGCGATCATCACCGCGCAAAGAGTGACGGCAGGCGTTCTCATTGTGCTTGCGCGGGTTGCATCGGCTGGAGAGGCAGCAGCGGCACTTGATAGCTCGTCAATATCTGGTCGATCTTCGGCTGATTCGACGCAATCCAGTTATCGACCTTGTCGCGCCATGCTTTCTCTCCGTACCGCACGCCCATCGAGATTTCGAAGTCGAAGCGAATGCCGGGCTGCGGCGGGAACGCAACGAGCCTTACTTTGTTATCCGAACGATTGACAAAATATCCGGCGATCGGTCCCCAGACGAACGCAGCATCGACGTTGCCTTGCGACAGGTCATGCTCGATCATCTCGCCGGGAAACGCCTCGGGATCGCCGCTCTGCCCTTGATACGACACCGCCTGCTCGATAAGGTTATTTCTGAGCAGCCAGTCCACGGCCGGGCTTTTAACGAAGATGCCGAGCTTCATTTTCCTGAGTTGATCCGGCGGCAGACTCATGAGGTCAGCGGGCGTCTTGATGTTCGCGTACTCCGGGCGATTCGGAAAGACCATCGCGTAGGTAGAATGCAGATACGGCCGCGTCGTCGCAGTCAGTTCATAGCCCTTGGGTACGCCGATGATGAGATCGCACTTGTATTGCTCGGTATTCGGCACCTTGTCGCGCAGCGTATTCCTCACGAAACCCATGCGCTGCGGATAGAACGTGTATTCGAGCTTATAGCCGAAATCACTCGCCATCTGGCTCGCGATTTTGTTTTCGAAGCCTTCGCCTTTCTGGTTCGAGAGCGGCATGTTGTTCGGATCGGCGCATACGCGCAACACGCCGTCCGCGCCGTCGTTGTTCGGCAGGTTCGGCGGCGGACCGCCTGCGCCCTGCGCGAACGCGGCGTCGGCCGAAAGCAGAGCAAGCGCTGAAAGCAATGCGGCCATGCGACCGAATCGCACCGTACAACTGGCCTTACGTTGAAACATGAAGCCTCCGGGAGTAGAAGCGGTCATCGTGCGCCGCTCGCGATGCCTTCACTTGGCATCGATTGCTTGCAGGTCGCCCGGATTGATCTTGCCGTCGGACCGTCCCTTCAAATAGGTGTAGAGATTCTCCCAATTCTTCTGCATCATCTGGCTCGCGCTGAAGTCGGGCATGCCCTTGTCGACACGTCCGCCGAAGACCGTGCGATGAAATTCGTTCTTGTCGAGCGTCTTGAAAGCGTCGACCAGCGAGGGACCGACGAGACCTTCCTGCTTCGCCCCGTGACAGCGTTCGCACGCGAGCGCGCGCCAGGTACGCCATCCTTGCAGCGTATCGTTGTCGACCTTGTTGCCATCGACGACCTGATACGCCACCGGCTTCATCTCCCCTGAAGAGGTCTGAGCGAAAGGCGCGGATGACGCAACGAGCGCTATCGACAACACCAGGATGGTTCGGCCTATCATTCGCGTGTCTCCTTCAATATGTTTTTTATGCAAGGCTCTGCTATGCGCGGCGGCACGCATGCCGCCGCGCGATCCTGCTCACGCCTGTATCAACTCGGGACAGCGAAGATGAAGAGCGTGCCGCCCAGCGCCGTATACTTCGCGAGTTCGCGGTACCCGCCTACCGCACCGAGACCTTCCGTCGACTTTTCGAGTCCCGCTGCCATGCCGATGCCGGCCCAGCCGCCGATGCCCGAATACACGCCGACATATTGCTTGCCCTGGTACTGATACGTGAACACGTTGCCGATGATGCCGGACGGCGTCTTGAACTTCCACAGTTCCTTGCCGTCCCTGATGCGTACCGCCTTGATGTAGCCTTCGAGCGTGCCGTAGAACACGATGCCGCCTGCTGTCGCCAGCGCGCCCGACCACACCGAGAACCGCTCGGGCTTGGACCATGCGATCTTGCCCTTGGCCGCATCCCACGCGATGAAGTTGCCCATCGCGCCGTTCTCGTTCGGACCCGGATACATCGAAAGCGTTGCGCCGACGAACGGCTGACCCGACACGTAGTCGACCTGGAACGGTTCGTAGTCCATACAAACGTGATTGGTCGGAACGAGGAAGAGACTCGAGTTCGGATCGTATGCGGCAGGCTGCTGATCTTTCGATCCGAGCGCGGCAGGACAAATGCCCTTCACGTTATGGTCCGGACCCGCCTTCTGTGTCGAATAGCTGGCGTTGCGAATGGGCAGGCCGCTCTTGATATCGACGCTATCGGCCCAATTCACGGCCGGATCGTACTTCTGCGCGACGAGCAGTTCGCCGGTTTCGCGGTTCAGCGTATAGCCGAAGCCGTTGCGGTCGAAGTGAACGATCGCGGGCACTCGCTTTCCGCCGATGCTCAGGTCCGACAAGATCATTTCATTGACGCCGTCATAGTCCCACTCGTCGTGCGGCGTCATCTGATAGACCCACTTCGCTTTGCCGGTATTCAGGTCGCGCGCGAAGATCGACATCGACCATTTGTTGTCGCCGGGGCGCTGGGTCGGATTCCACGTGCCGGGGTTACCCGTGCCGTAGTAGACAAGGTTGAGCTTCGGGTCCCATGCGTACCATCCCCATGTCGTGCCGCCGCCGTATTTCCATTGATCGCCTTGCCAGCTCTTGGTCGACGAGTCGGCGCCCACGGGCATCATCTTGCCGTCGGACCACGTCATGGTTTGCTGCGGGTCCAGCAACATTTCATCGTCGGGGCCCGTGCTATAGGCCTTCCACACTTCCTTGCCGTCCTTGATGTTGTACGCAACGAGACGGCCACGCACGCCGAATTCGCCACCGGATATGCCGGTCAGCACTTTGTCGCCGAACACATGTGGCGCATTCGTATTGGTCTCGCCCTTCTTAGGATCGCCGTTCTGCGCGCTCCATACCACGTCGCCCGTCTTCGCATCGAGCGCGACGAGTTTGGTATCGGCTTGCTGGAGGAAGATCTTGCCGTCGCCATAAGCGAGGCCACGATTCACTGTATCGCAACACATCACGGAGATGACTTGCTGATCCTGCTTCGGCTGGTATTGCCAGATGAAGGTTTGATCCTTGAGGTTGATCGCAATGACTTTGTTGGGAAACGGCGAATGGATATACATCGTGTCGCCGATGACGAGCGGCGATCCTTCATGACCACGTAGCACACCGGTGGACATGGTCCAGGCGACCTGTAACTTGCCGACGTTGTTTTCGTTGATCTGCTTGAGCGTGCTATAGCGGTGATTCGAATAATCGCCCGCCTGCGCTGCCCAATTCGAAGGATTCTTGATAAGGCTGTCGAGTTGCGAATCGGCCTGCGCTACATAGGAATTCAGGCCTGCTGTCGCAACCACCGCCAGTCCAAGAACCAGGGTGCGTAAGTTCATGTCTCCTCCAGAATGGTGATGCCTCCGACCCAGGGATGACCACGCTACCGGGTGCATCGCGCGCGCCTTCTCAATGCGGGTAACGAGCTACGCTGTGCCCGGTCATGGCCGAACGCATGCGTATCGACGCCTTTTGCATATTCCATGCCGGTTTAGTGCGCTCGTGCGCGTATTGCGTTGGGGCGGGAGTGACATCCTGTTCGCTCACGTTAGCGCGTGAGTGCGCGGTGTATCGCGAGACATACTGTGTCAAATACGCGAAATCGCTGGCTTCTATAGCTTCGACTTCTGACGCGCCGCAGCAGTGTTTTGGTTTGCTTGTGTGCCTTTGGCGAAGACGCGCATACTGAATCACTCACGTTCTGTTCCGGACCTGGTCATGACTCAAGCCGAGAAGGTGTACTCCGATGCGGAGATCGCCGAGCGTCTCAACGGTGCGCTCAAACACTGGTACTTCGAGGATGGATGGCTCAGGCGCAGGTTCCGCACGGAAGGTTGGAAGGGCACGCTGATGGTCGTCAATACTGTGGGCCATCTGGCGGAAGCGGCTTGGCATCATCCGGACCTTACCGTTTCTTATGCGTTCGTTATCGTTAAGCTCAAGACGCATTCTGCCAAAGGCATCACCGATAAAGACTTTGCGCTTGCTTCGAAGATAGAAGAAGTCGTGCAGTGGCGGCCCTCGCTCGAAGGAGGGCCTCTTAGCGGGACGCCCACCGATGATCAGCGGTTTCGGTATATCAAGTACGATTGACTTTGTTTGCTTCTTTCTTGAGAGGCGTTTCTTGTCGGGGAACTCGCATTCGTGTCGGTCTATTAGTGTTGCCCCTCCCCGGGGCGGGGGTCACTTTCTTTGCTGCTGCAAAGAAAGTAACCGAAGAAAGCAGCTTTTGTGAGCCCGCAGCAGCGACAGTGTGTGGTCACTCCGCAGAAAGACAATGGCAATCAGTTTGAGACAGCCTTGAATCACCTTCCACGCCCGCTGAACATCAACGTCATGCGAGCCCCTTGGCTCGTCAACACCACACCCCGTTTAGCGCTTCACGCTTGAAATCGCAAACCGTGCCGCGTTAGTTCGTTGAGGCGCGGATCTGCCAGCACTGAGACCAACGTTTGACAAGCACGCATACCGTTGCAAGCGCTCGGTGTTAACGGGCCAAGGGGCTCGGAGGGCTCCGAGGAAGCGGCGCTCAGCGGGCGCGGAAGGTGATTCAGGGTTGATTCAAGCTGAGGGCCAACGACTTTCTGCGAAGTGACCACACCGTTACTGCTGCGGGCGAAAAAAAGCTGCTTTCTTTGGTTACTTTCTTTGCAGCAGCAAAGAAAGTGCCCCCCGCCCCGGGGAGGGGCAACGCCAATAGACCGACACGAAAACAAGTTCCACGAAAAGAGAAGAACGACGAACTTGGTACACCTTTTGCCTGGGCCATGAAAATCCCCGTACGAGCGAAAGCCAAAAGAACATGCCCAATTCCGCCCTGTCGCCACCCCAGGCGATCACCCTTTCGGCGGATGCCCGGCTGCATCTAGGCTTCATCGATCCGAACGGTTCGCTCGGCCGCGCTTTCGGGAGTGTGGGGCTCGTCATCGACGGACATGGCACCCGCATCACCGCGCGCCGCGCACAACGCAAGGCGCGCATAGACGGCGCATCGACGCAAGCGCAGCACGAGCGCATCGAAGCCTATCTCGCGCGACTCCACGCGGCGCTAGGCGTCACGCAACCCGTCGGCATCGAAGTGCACGAAACGCCACGCGCCCACACCGGACTAGGCTCCGGCACGCAACTGGCGCTCGCGCTCGGAACCGCGTTCGCCCGCGTGACCGGGCACGATCTGACCACGACGGATGTCGCACGGCTGCTCGGACGCGGCGCGCGTTCGGGCATCGGCATACATGGGTTCGATCACGGCGGACTGATCGTCGATGGCGGACGCAGCACCGCGCACAGCGAGAACGCAACGCTGCCGCCACTGCTCGCGCGTCAGCGCTTTCCCGATGCCTGGCGTGTGTTGCTCATCGACGACGCATCCCGCGAAGGGCTGCACGGCGAGGCGGAAAAGCGCGGCCTCGCCTCGCTTGCGCCGTTTCCCGCCGCGCTCGCCGCCCATCTTTCGCATCTCGTCTTGATGCGCCTCCTGCCCGCCGTCGCCGAATGCGACTTCGAACCCTTCGCCGACGCAATCTGCGACATGCAGCAGACCATCGGCGAGTACTTCGCGCCCGCGCAAGGCGGCGTGCTCGCGAGTCCCGCAGTGGCGCAAGCGCTGCAAGCGGTCGCGGCCGAACAGAAGGCCGGCATCGGTCAGACGTCGTGGGGGCCGGTGGGCTTCGCGTTCGTCGCAAGCGCGCAGCAGGCCGAGCGCGCGCTCGCCACCGCGCAACGCGCAGCGCCACATGCATCGCTCAGCTTCTCCATTGTCGCGGCCCGCAATCACGGCGCGACGTGGCGCGCAGCCTGTCCGCGCGAATCAGGCGCAAATGCTGCGTGAATCGCGCCGCAACGCATCATTTACCTCACCGACCGAGCCCAGACCATGCCCGATGCCGCCGAAAGACCTTACGTGCTGCACATGTTCACGAGCACGCCGCAAATGAGCCCGTTCGATGTGAACATGGCGGCCGACGCCGGCTATCAGATCGTCGTGCCGTACTGCAACGTCGACGAAGGCAGCGTCGTGCAACTCACGCAGGACGCCATCTTTTCGCGCGGTCCTAGAGGCGTGTCGCGCACGGGCATCTTTCTCGGCGGACGCGACGTCATGCTCGCCGCCGACATGCTGGAACGCGCGCGCAACGCGATGGTGCCGCCCTTCGAAGTGTCCGTGTTCGCTGATCCCAGCGGCGCGTACACGACCGCCGCCGCGGTCGTCGCGCTCGCGGAGAAGCATCTGAAGGCGTCGCATCAGGTCGGGTTCGACGGCAAGCGCGTGTTGATTCTCGGCGGCACCGGCGCGGTAGGACGCGTGGCCGCCGCGATGACCGCATCGCTCGGCGCGGACGTGGTCGTCGCGAGCCATTCGAGTCAGTCGCGCGCCACGCAAGTCAGCGATGAAATCAACCGGCGTTTCGATATCGCCACGACGGGCGTCGCGACCGGTACCACGGAGCAATTGCATCGGGAACTGGCGCGAGCGGAGATCGTCTTCGCCACCGCCGCCGCGGGCGTGCAAGTGATGAGCGCCGCCGATATCGCGCAGGCGAAGCATCTGCTGATCGCCGCCGACGTGAACGCCGTGCCGCCCGAAGGCATCGCCGGGGTCAACGTCATGGACGACGGCAAGCCGCTTGCCGGCGCGGCGCGCACGGATGCGATCGGCATCGGCGCGCTCGCCATCGGCAACGTGAAGTATCAGGCCGAGCACCGCTTGTTCGTGCGCATGCGCACCGGCGGCAAGCCGGTGTACCTGGGTTTTCCCGAAGCATTCGACGAAGCCCGCGCCATCGTCGCGGGACAAGGCGCGTGATGAACGCGCGCGCGCCGCGCGTCGCCGTCGCCGGACTGTCGGCGCGCATGCTCGCGCAGTCGGCCGCGCGCGCGGGCCTGAACGTCGTCGCGCTCGATATTTTCGGCGACCGCGATACGCGCACCCACGCGGGCATGTGGTTCGACATCGGCGGCGAGGGCTTGTCCATCGACCGCGCGCGCCTCTACGACGCGCTGCAGCGCGTGGCACGCATGCCTCGCATGCTGGGGCTCGTCGTGACGAGCGGGCTGGAGCCGCTCGCCATCGAACTGAGCCGCGCGCCGGGCGTGCCGCGTGTCATCGGCAATGGCGCGCAGTCGGCGGCCGTGCGCGATCCGCGGCGCTTCTTCGCCTTGCTCGACGACGCGCGTATCGCCCATCCCGAGGTGCGCTTTACGCGCCCCGCCGATGCGCGTGACTGGCTCATCAAGCGAAGCGACGGCTGCGGCGGCACGCACATCGAATGGGCGCGCGAACTCGACGAAACGCCGTCCGGAGCCTATTTTCAGCGGCTGTCGCAAGGCCGCCCGATGTCCGCGCTCTTCATCGCGGCGCAACGGGAGGCCGTGGTCATCGGCTTCGCGGAGCAGACCACGGTGAGCGCGCATCGTCTGCCGTTCATTCACGCAGGGTCGCTCGGTCCCGTGACGTTGCCGCGCGATACCGCAGCGCGCATCGTTGATGCGATCGAAACGATCGTCTGGCGAACGGATCTCACGGGTCTCGGCAGCCTCGACTTCTTGCTCGATAACGACACGTTCGAGGTGCTCGAAATCAACACGCGCCCGTCATCGACGATGGCGCTCTACGAAGCCGCATGGCCCGACGCGTGGCCGCGCGGTTTGATCGGAGCGCATATGGACGCGTGCCTCGACGGGGAGTTGCCGCACACTGACACGGCGCTAACGCGACCACCGCTGATCGCGGGGCAGCGCGTCGTGTTTGCGCCGCACGGCTTCGTCGCATCGCAGGCATTCAGCGATGCCTGCTTTGCCGATCCCGCGTGCCACGACATACCGCTTCCCGGCGCGCGCATCGAGGCGGGCATGCCTGTCTGCACGATGATGACCACCGCGCCGGAACTCGATTTGCTGCGTACGGCGCTGGACAGCGAATGCGCGCGCATCCTGCAACGCATCAAAAACCATTGAGCCCATGACACTGACTTCTCCCCTTCCCGCTGGATTAAGCGTCAACGCGATGAGCGAGCCGCTCGTCGCGCAGTTGATCGAACGCAGCGAAGAGCTTCGCGTCGGCATCACGCGCACGCCTGCGGGCACGACCATCGTGGATGCAGGCGTCGATGCAGCGGGCAGCGCCGATGCCGGCACGCTCATCGCGCGAATCTGCATGGGCGGGCTCGGGCACGTCGCGCGCCGCATGGCGTCGGAGGCCGCTCCGCTCTGGCCCGTCTTCATCGAAGTGCATACGTCGAACCCCGTGCTGGCCTGCCTCGGGAGCCAGTACGCGGGCTGGAGTCTCTCCGCGACGAAAGAGGAGACCGGCGGCAAGAAGTTCTTCTCGCTAGGCTCCGGCCCGGCGCGCGCGCTCGCGTGCAAGGAGCCGCTTTTCGATGAACTCGGCTATCGCGACAAACACGAACGCGGCGCGCTCGTCATGGAAGTGAACCGCCTGCCGCCGCAAGTGGTGATCGACAAGGTGATCGACGATTGCGGCCTCGCGCCCGACAAGCTCGTCATCGCGGTCACGCCGACACATTCTGTCGCGGGCACGGTGCAGGTCGTGGCGCGCGTGGTGGAAGTTGCGCTGCACAAGACGCACGTACTGGGCGTCGACTTGAGCGAGGTCGTGGAAGCCAGCGGCAGCGCGCCATTGCCGCCGCCCGCGCCCGACGACACGCAGGCAATGGGCCGCACCAATGACGCCATTCTTTACGGCGGCCGCGTGCATCTCACTGTCGAGAGCGATGCGGCCGCAAGACGGCTCGCGGCCGAGCTGCCGTCTTCGAACGCGCGAGACTACGGCAAGCCCTTCGCCGAGATATTCAAGTCGTTCAACTACGACTTCTATCAGATCGACGCCGCGCTCTTTGCGCCCGCCGAAGCGTGGGTGTCGAGTCTCGAAAGCGGCGCGACATATCACGGCGGCAAGCTCGACCACGCGCTGCTTCACGCGCAATGGCACGTCACGCAGGAAACGCCATGACGCGCATCGCGATCATGACCGACGAGACCGGCTGGCACACGAGCCGTCTGAAGAAAGCGTTTCGCGCGCGCGGCGTCGAGGCGCGTTGCGTCGATCTCGCGGATTGCCGCATCGATACGACGTGGCCTCCGCATGGTCTCGCCATTCCCGGCTTCGGCCACGCGCTGCCGGATGCGGTGTTCGTGCGCGGCATCGCGGGCGGCACGTTCGAACAGGTGACGTTGCGGCTCGGCATTCTGCATGCGCTGCGCGAAAGCGGCGTGCCGGTTTATAACGACGCCCGCGCAATCGAACGCAGCGTCGACAAGTCGATGACGAGCTTTCTGCTCAACCGCTTCGGCGTGCCGACGCCCGCGACATGGGCCGGCGAATCGCCCGCATTTGCCAAGCGCGTCTTGATGCGCGAAGCCGCCGCGGGCCGCAAGCTCGTGATGAAGCCGCTCTTCGGCTCGCAAGGCAAAGGCTTGCGGCGGCTCGGCGACGACGCATGCGAAACGTTGCCATCGCTCGAAGACTTCAGCGGCGTGGCTTATCTACAGCGTTATGTCGATGCCGGGCATCCCGGCTTCGACTGGCGCGTGCTCGTAATCGGCACGCGCGCGGTCGCGGCGATGAAGCGCGTGGGCGGCGACGACTGGATTCACAACTTCGCCCGCGGCGCGCGTTGCGAGCCGGCCGAGCTCACGCCCTCGCTCGCCGATACTGCGGTGCGGGCGAGCCATGCGCTCGGGCTGGACTATGCAGGCGTCGATCTGATCGCAGCCGAAGGACGCCCGCTCGTGCTCGAAGTGAACGGCGTGGCAGCGTGGCGCGGCTTGCAGTCGGTGACGCCGCTCGATATCGCCGCGTTGCTTGTTGACGATCTGCTCGACCGCAAGCTCGCGCTATCGCAGCGCACGCTCGCATGGGCAAGCGGCGATGCCCGCGCCTGACCCGATCCACGCGCGCGAAGCGTTCATGCGCGCCTGCGCGCTCGATGTGGAGACGCGCAAACCCGGCAACGTGAGCATCGCGAGCGCGGGCCACGGCATGACGGCTGCGCAGTTCATCGAGAGCGCGGAAATGGCCGCAACGGGTCTCTTTGTCGCGGGCGCAAGCGTCGGCATGCGCATTCTGGACGCCGTGCGCCATACATCTAATGCAGTCGGCTGCAACACGAATCTCGGCATCGTGCTGCTCGCCGCGCCGTTGTGCGCCGCACTCGAACGCCTGCCGCGCGATCATCCTGTCGACCTCGGGCACTGGCATGCCGCGACCGAAGCCGCGCTTGCAACGCTCGATCTGGACGATGCCCGTCTCGCCTATCGCGCGATCGCGCTCGCGAATCCCGGCGGCCTCGGCGAAGCACGCGAGCAATCCGTGCATGCGCCGCCGACCGTGGACCTGCGCGCCGCGATGACGCTCGCCGCGAACCGCGACAGCATCGCGCGGCAATACGCGAACGGGTTCGCCGACGTATTCGGCGCGGGCCTCGATGCGGCGCGAGACGCGGGCATCGCGAATCCGCGCGCAGCCATGCTCGATGCGTTCCTCATGTTTCTCTCGCGTTGGCCGGACTCGCACATTGTGCGCAAGCACGGCGCGACGACGGCGCAAAGTGTCACGCGCGATGCAGCCGTTCAACGCGCGAACTGGCGCGCAGCCGGCCGTCCTTCGCACGCGCCCGCGCTCGACGTATGGGACGCCGAACTCAAGGCGCAACGCATCAACCCGGGAACGAGCGCGGACCTCGCGGTGGCGACGCTTTTCGTCGCGCTGATGACCGCATGACTCGTCGATGCGCGCGCCGCTGTACCTGAAAAATTGGCACGGATCATGTTTAGGACGTACGCGGTTATGCCGCCCTCTGTGCAGCCGTTTGCATCGAGGATGCGTTGCGCGGTCTTCGGGTTATCGACCGTGGCCGCCTGAGCCCTGGAGCAAGTCGATCGTCCCAAGAACCCTTCACTGGAGGAACAGCATGGCCAAGATCAACCGCGTCCTGATAGGCGAGTCGCTCGTCGGCGACGGCAACGAGGTCGCACATATCGACTTGATCATCGGACCGCGAGGCTCCGCTGCGGAGACCGCGTTCTGCCACGCGCTCACGAACAACAAGGACGGCTTCACGTCGCTGCTGGCCGTGGTCGCGCCCAATCTCATCACCAAGCCCAACACGATTCTCTTCAACAAGGTCACCATCAAGGGCGCGAAGCAGGCCGTGCAGATGTTCGGGCCGGCGCAGCATGCGGTGGCGCTCGCGGTCGCCGACAGCGTGGAAGACGGCACCATTCCCGCCGACGAAGCCGACGACCTCTTTATCTGTGTCGGCGTGTTCATTCACTGGGAAGCAACCGACGACAAGAAGATTCAGGAGTTCAACTATCAGGCGACGAAGGAAGCCATTCAGCGCGCGGTAGCGGGCGAACCGAAGGCATCCGAAGTGGTGTCGAGGAAGTCATCGGTCGCGCATCCGTTCGCGGCGGCCTGATCGTCACTATGCCGTCGATAGTGCGGCCGGCGTCGCCGTTGAGCGCCGGCCGCATGTCATCGACCACGATACGAGGTTCATCGAATGAGTCCACGTTGTAGCGCGCTTAGCGTGTTCGTCGCGTTGGCGTCCGTGTGCTCGCTGTCGTTCGCGGCCGCAGGCGTGCCGGCGCAAGGGCACGACTATCCGACCGAAGGCCGCGTGGAATACGTGCTCGCCTGCATGGACGACAACGGGCATGACTTCGTGAACGTCTACAAGTGCTCGTGCGCCATCGACAAGATCGCGCAAGTGCTCACCTATGACGACTTCGTGGAGCAATCGACGTTTTCGAAATACGCCGCGCTGGGCGGCGAAGGCGGCGCCGAGTTTCGCGTCGATCGCGCGAAGGCGCAGACGAAGAAGTATCGCGAGTTGCAGCGCGAAGCGTTCAGGGCGTGCGGACTCGTGAAGCCCGCAGCGGCCGCGAAATAACGCTTCACGCAAGGCTTATTGCGGCACGTAGCCCAGGCCGATCCACCCGAGCCCGCCTTGCATCGACGGCGCGCGCCGCCGCTCAATCACGACGCCGACTGCATCGACATCATTGAACTTGGCGGGTTTCGCCAGCGACACCCTCACCCAATGCGCGCCGAATCGCGCGATGACGAGTTGCGCGATGTGCTCGGCCAGCGCCTCCAACAGCTGAACGCCATGCGACGCAAGCAGTGCGTGAATGGCCTCGCGCACCGCGGCGTAGTTCACCGTGTCCTCGATGCGATCCGTCGTGCACGCACGCAACGACGGCACGCCGATCGCGAGACTCATGCGTACGGGCTGCGCGATGTGCAGTTCGCTCTTGTCGATGCCGATCACCGTCTGCCCTGTGAGTCCCTCGATAAAAACAATATCCATCGGCGGGTTTTCCTCGGCAGCGCGCGGCGCCATGTCGCGAACGGCTTCGCGGATCGGATCGAATCGGCCCATGTGCGTGTCGCCGCGCGAGCGGCCCGGTGAGTGATGAAAGCGTGAAACGCGGGTGATTCGAGGACAAAAGCAAAAACCGCGCGCAGCGCCAAACTCTATGCGACTACTTATTGAACCGGCGCGCCATCGGATGTAGAGTTTTTGGGAACCGGGCCAGATCGGGGCGGAAAACCTGACCGAACCGCACGCCCGGCCACGAGGCGCGCACGCGTGCGGCTAACAGCACGACGGCAACGAGACGGCCGCGGCGCCCGCGGAAAACACAAACAGATTCGGCGTCGGACGCAACGCGCGGCTCATGCGCGACCGCAACGAAAAACGCCACGGAGACACGGCCCCATGTCGTCGCTAGCTGACGTAGACACGCATGTCCGGGAAGTGCTGAACATCGTCAATAACCCGCTCGCCACGCGGCGCGCGAGCGATTCCGTCGCGCAATCGTGGATGCGTTGCCTCACCGAGTTCCACCTCGACCCGGCGCGCTTCGTGATGCCGCCCGTGCTGACATCGCGCGAACTCACCGAGCGCCGTGAAGCCGCGAGCGACCTCATCGCGTGCTCCAAGCTCGAAATGACGACGCTGTATCAGCAGCTCGCCGATCCCGAGCTCGCGGTCGTGCTCGTCGATGCGGACGGCGTGATCGTGCATCAGGTGTCCTCCGTGCCGTTCGGCGAGGCTGTCGCCGCGGACGGCCTGCGCGTGGGCGCGCTGTGGAGCGAGCGCGAAGCCGGCACCAACGGCATGGGCACGTGCCTGATCGAGCGCGACTGCATTGCCGTGTGCCAGCACGAGCACTTCTATCCGCGCTATACGTCGCTCACCTGCTCCGCCGCGCCGATCTTCGACGAACGCGGCACGATCGCCGGCGCGCTCGATGTCACGAGCCGCTCGAAGCTCTTGCAGCAGCATTCGCTGGTGCTCGTCGGCATGTCGCGGCAGATGATCGAAAATCGTCTGATCGATGCGCGCTACCGGCACGCGAACATGATCCACTTTCATAGCCGGCCCGAATTCGTCGGCACGCTGCACGCGGGCAAGCTCGCGGTCAGCGACGATGGCGTGGTGCTGGCCGCGAGCCGCAGCGCGCTCTTTCAGCTCGATCTGCGCACGCCCGCGGAACTGTGCGGCAAGCGCATCGAAGAGGCGTTCAACGCGTCGCTCGAAGACATGATCGCGCGCAGCATACGCGGCTCGTTTCATCCGGTCACGGTGTATAGCGCGAAGGCGAACAGCCGCTTCTTTCTCACCGCGCAGACGCCCCGCGAAGCGGCGGGCGGCGCAACGCGCATCCTGATGAACGACTCCGCGCTGACGACACGCGCGAAGCCCGCGCGCAAGGAGTCGCGCGAGAACGCCGGCTCGGGCGCAGGCCGTCTCGACAAGCTCTCGCATCTGGAATTCGGCGATCCGCGCATGGCCTCGCAGATTCAGCTTGCCGCGCGCGTGATTCAACGCAAGATACCGATCATCCTGCGCGGGCAAACGGGCACCGGCAAGGAAGTCTTCGCCAACGCGCTGCACAGCATCAGCCCGAACGGAGCGGGCGCGTTCGTCGCGGTGAATTGCGCGTCGCTGCCGGAGAACCTCATCGAGAGCGAACTGTTCGGTTACCGCGCGGGCGCTTTCACCGGCGCGCAGCGTGAAGGACGGCGTGGCAAGATCGTGCAGGCGAACGGCGGCACGCTCTTCCTCGATGAGATCGGCGACATGCCGCTCACGCTGCAGGCGCGGCTGCTGCGCGTGCTCGAAGAACACGAAGTCACGCCGCTCGGCGCGGAAACGACCGTGAAGGTGGACTTCCAGCTCATTAGCGCGAGCCACCGCAATCTCGCGGAACTCGTGCAGACAGGCCTCTTTCGCGAAGACCTGTATTACCGGCTCAACGGCATCGAGATCAACTTGCCGCCGCTGCGCGAACGCGCCGATGCGCTCGCGCTCATCGCCCACATTCTCGAAACCGAATCCACCGACCCGCCCGCGCTGAGCGCCGAGGCACGACAGGCGTTGCTGAGTTATTCGTGGCCCGGAAACATACGGCAATTGCGGCACGTCCTGCAGATGGCGATCGCGCTTTGCGACGGTCCCGAGATTCGCTGCGCGCACCTGCCGCCCGAGATCGTGAACGGCGCGCGTGCCGTGAGCGCGACGAATGCATCCACGGCAAGCGCCACGGCGCCACTGCCGCATCTCACCGACGACGCCGACACGTCCGCGCTCAACGCGATACAGGTGAGGGAACGCGAGACCGTGTTGCTGCTGCTCGACGAACATCGCTGGAACGTGAGCAACGTCGCGAAGGTGCTCGGCATCAGCCGGAACACGTTGTATCGCAAGATGCATCGGCTGCATATCAGGCTGTCGCACGATTCGGCCACGCCGGATCACGCATGACGCAGCCCGCGCCCGCTCGCCGGCTCGACGAGTTCAAGCCCGACGCGCGCTTCGCGTGGTGCGTGACCGGTTCGGGGCACATGATCGAGGAATCGCTCGAACTCGCCTTGCGCCTGCCGCGCTGCGATCTCTTTCTGTCACGCGCGGGCGAAGAAGTGTTGCCGCTCTATGGCTGGCCCATCCGTAAGCTGCGCGAGCACTTCAAGGTCTTTCGCGACAACAGCGCGAGCAGCGTGCCCGTGGGCATGCTCTATCACGGCGAATATCACACCGTCGTGATTGCGCCCGCAACCAGCAACACGGTGGCGAAGTGCGCGCTCGGCATCTCCGATACGTTGCCCACGAATCTCTATGCGCAGGCCGGCAAGCAATGCGTGCCGGGCATCGTTTTCGCATGCGATACGGCGCCGAGCGTCATCACGCAAACGCCCCACGAATGGGTCGAAGTCAGGCCGCGCGCCATCGAGTTGGATAACGTCGAACGCCTGGCGCGCATCGAATATACGACTGTCGCGCACACGCTCGACGACCTGAAGGCCGCCCTCGAACAACGGCTTTCGGACCTGAATCTCGCATGGAACACATCGTCTTCCTGACGGGCAGGCTCGCCGAACAGAGCCTTCGTCGCGTGCTCGAAGGCATTGCGCCGACGAGCACTGCATCGCCCTTTACATGGGAAGTGCGCGAGATCGGTCTGCAAGTGGCAGGACTCATGACCGCCGACATGATCCGCCGGCGCGTCGCGACGCCGCTCGGCGAAGGCACGAGCCGCATGATCGTGCCGGGCCGATGCCGCGGCGACCTCGATGCGCTGACCGCGCACTACGGCGTGAAGGTCGAGCGCGGCCCGGAGGAAGTGAAGGACTTGCCGCAGTTTTTCGGACGCGAAGCGAGGCATGTCGATTTATCGCGCTACGAGACGGAGATCTTCGCCGAGATCGTCGATGCGCCGCGACTCGACCTCGCAGGCATCGCCGCCCGCGCGCGCGACTACGCCAAACAGGGCGCGGATGTGATCGACATCGGCTGCCTGCCCGAGACGCCGTTCCCGCATCTCGAAGACGCCGTGGCGATGCTCAAGGAACAGGGTTATCGCGTGAGCGTCGATTCGATGCTCGCCGACGAACTGGTGCGCGGCGCACGCGCAGGCGCCGATTACCTGATGAGCCTGAACGTCGATACGCTGTGGATCGCCGACGAAACGGCATCGACGCCCGTTCTCGTGCCGCGCGAGCCGCACGACATGGCATCGCTCGAAGCGGCGATCGACGCGATGAAAGCACGCAATCGCCCGTTCCTCGCCGACCCGATTCTCGATCCGATTCCGTTCGGGCTCGCGGCATCCATCGCGCGTTATGTGAGCTTGCGCGAGCGTCATCCGGATGTTGCGATCATGATGGGCATCGGCAACGTGACCGAGTTGACGGAAGCGGACACGACCGGCATCAACGCGGTGCTGCTCGGCATGGCGGCGGAACTGCGAATCGCGGCCGTGCTCACGACATCCGTGAGCCTGCATGCGCGCCGTGCCGTGCGCGAAGCCGATGTCGCAAGACGCGTGATGCACGCCGCGCGCGAAACGCAGAGGCTGCCCAAGGGCCTGTCGGGCGACCTGTCCGCGCTGCATGCAAAGCGCCCCTTTCCTTACAGCGCTGAGGAGATTAACGAGCTCGCGCAATCCGTACGTGATCCTAACTTTCGCGTTCAGGTTTCGGCCGAAGGGATTCATGTCTATAACCGTGATGGACATCGCATCGCCACCGACCCGTTCGCGCTCTATCCTGACCTGAAGCTGGAAGCCGACGGCGGCCACGCGTTCTACATGGGCGTGCAACTGGCGCGGGCCGAAATCGCATGGCAACTCGGGAAGCGATTCGATCAGGACCAGGCTCTCGATTGGGGATGCGAGGTGGATCGCCCTGAGGAAGACCTGACGGCATGGCACGCGCCCGGCACGACGATGAAAAAGCGTTGATCGACGCGCGTTCATCGGATGGAGCATCACGCAGACGGGACACTTTGCTGTGTTTCCGTGACACTGAAGCGCGCACGAACGATTGGATCTTTTTGGCATGGCGCTTGCGTGGGTTCGCACGCGCACGCCGCTCGAATTGAAAGGGCGTCGTTGGCATCGACCGATTCACTCGTTCAACCAAGGAGAAATTGCCATGCAATGGACTACGCCGAGCTTCACCGATATGCGCTTCGGTTTCGAAATCACGATGTATATCGCCACGCGCTGAGTGCGACGTCCCACTTGCACGAAGCCGCGTGCGTCAACGCGCCTTCGTGCGAGCCCCATGCCTATGCACGCGCGCGCGGACAGCCATGATCTACGAGACGATCGTCACCACGGCGGATCGCGATGGCCGTCCGCATGTCGCGCCGATGGGCGTGCGCTTCGAGCAAGACTCAGCCATCCTCGCGCCGTTTCGCCCGTCGACGACGCTCGATAACGTCATCGCAACCCGAAGCGCCGTCATCAACTTCACGACGGACGTGCGCGTGTTCGCGGGCTGCGTCACGGGCTTTCAGCGCGACTGGCCGACGCTTCACGCGACAGTGGTGCCGAGCGTGCGGCTCGCGCAAACCCTCGCGCATGCGGAACTCCAACTGATTGAAATGAACGATGACGACACGCGCCCGACGCTGCGCATGGCGTGCGTGCATCGCGAGACGCACGCGCCGTTTCCCGGCTTCAATCGCGCGCAGGCTGCCGTTGTAGAGGGCGCGATTCTGGTTAGCCGTCTCTTCATGTTGCCGCAAGAGAAGGTAGATAGCGAGATCGACTATCTGCGTATCGCCATCGACAAGACAGCGGGCGATGCGGAACGCACTGCGTGGAACTGGCTATTGCAGGCCATCGAACAGCATCGCGCAAAGACGCCTCCTCCCTGATTCAACGCTCCGGAGTTCGACCATGACCGCATTGCTGGCAAGCGTCCGCTCGGTGGATGAAGCGCTCGATGCCGCGCAAGCCGGCGCGGATGTCATCGATCTGAAGGAACCGCGCGCGGGCGCGCTGGGCGGCGTCGCGACGGACGACATAAAGCGCATCGTGCGCGCATTGCGGGCGCGGTACGCGGTTCGGCCCATCAGCGCGACGATTGGAGACTTGCCGAACGACGCGCTCGATGAAATGACGAGCCGCGTGCTGGACGTTGCGAGCACGGGCGTCGATTACGTGAAGGTCGGCGTCGCGCCGGGTCCACGCGCCGCGGCGTGCTTGCGTCATCTGGCGTCCTTGCCGGCGACGGTCGTGCCGGTGCTGCTTTCGGACGACGGCATAGAGCGTTCGCTGATTACATTCGCCGCGCAACTCGGCTTCGTCGCGATCGTCTTCGATACGGAGAACAAAGACGGCCGCACGCTGTTCGATTGCGTCGATACGGCGACGCTCGCCACCTGCCTTTCGCAAGCGAGGTCACGCGGCATGATGACGGCCATCGCAGGATCGCTAGGCTGGCGCGATCTCGAACGGATACGCGCGCTTGCACCGGATATCGCGGGCTTCAGAGGCGCGCTATGCGACGAGCGCGATGGACGCACGGGGCAGCTCGATGCATCCCGTGTGCGTCAGTGGTCGCGGGCGCTGCATGGCGAGCGCATGACCGCTCACGCGTGAAATGCGAGCAGCCGCTCGCGCATAACCGACGCATCGCTCTTGCTGAACACTTCCACCAGATAATTCGCGTCTTTCACGTAGGCCGGAAAACGTCTGTCGATAATGCCGCTTGCGGCGAGCGCTTCGAGCGGCGCATGCGCTTCGATCGCGCACGACTTCACGATCATCAGACGCTCGGCATTGAGCGTGGTCGAAAGCCACGCGGCGAGACTGTCGGATGTCGTGTCCCAGTTGGTCATCGAGTCGGGCGTGGTGCGCATCAGATCGGTCGGCACCCATACGGCCACCTGGCCATCGCGCAACGCGCGCCGAATGCGTTCTTCATTCGAGGCGAGCACGAGCTCGGGCAGCACGCCTTGCATGAGAATCGCGTATTGGGTCATCGCGAGCAGACACATGTTGTGCGCGGCGAGGTCGTCGAAGCGCCATTCGCGCTGATATTGCCGCACCGCATCCGCGAAATCGCCGCCGCCAGGCACGATCACGACACGCCCGCCGCCCAGTTCCCAGAGCCGCGTGAGCCACTCGCGCAGCACGGGATCATGGCTCAGGCTTCCGCCGATTTTGATCACCCACATGCCCGTTATCCTCGTTCGAGATTGACCGCCTCGTTCGCGCCGCCCGTATTCATATCCGTTACGGGCGACGAAGCCAGCAGCGCGACCGCCACGCTCGGCGCGCACGTCGAAGCCCATTCGTATTGCCCGGCATCGTCCGACGCGACTCCAGCAAGCCGCGCGAAATCCACGTAGCTGCGCGCCTCCCGTTGCGCCAGCGCGGCGGCCAGGAAGCGCCCGCATCCCGCGCCGACGATAGGCGCCCTTGCCAACGACTCGTGCTGCGCGCTCACGCGAGCGAGATTCGCTTCGAGCACGCGCAACTGTTCGCGCCGCCATGCGAGCGCGAATCGCCGCCATTCATCGGGGCTTGCATCGCACGCGTCACGTCCGATCATTCGTGCGATACGGGCACGGCTCGCGGCTTCCGTCTTCGGGCCGTTGTCCGCGCTCGGATGCTGATCATGCTCGGCCCACAACTCGCCGGTCAGGCGATACACGTCCGCTGTCGTCGCGAACCACTCGTTCATCACGCCCGTGGTTTCGCCCCTGAATGCGATGCGATGCGCGACGCCGCACAACGGCGTGCGAACGACGCCTTGATACACGAGCTCGCCGCTCATGAGACGCTGTGCATCGTTCATGCCGCGTGCGGCGACCTGGCCCGCGACGATCGGAATGATGTCCGTGGTCGTGCTGCCGATATCGACGAGCAAGGCATGAGGCAAGCGCGTCGCGACGTATTCAGCAGTGGCGAACCAGTTCGCCGATGCGATCTTGCGCCAGCCGTCGCGGCACGCGGAACGCGCGAGCCAGTTCGCCTTGCCGCCGTAAAAGACCGTGCGCGGCCCGAGCCGTTGCGCGAGCATGCGGGTCAGCGTGCGCACGCCTTCTGCGCGGTCCGCAAAGAGATCGACCATTTCGCCGGTCATGGTGACCGCGTGGCGCGCGGTGGCGTCGGCGGCTTGCGGCCAGCGTTCGAACACGCTATCGACCGTTCGCTCAAGATGCGCGATGCCTTGCCACAACGGACACGCCCATTGCGCGACATCGACCGGCGCGCCCGCCGTCGCGAGGCACACCTTCACATGCGCGCCGCCCACGTCCCAGCCGAAGACCGGCGCGCCGCCCGCACGCGTCGTCATGACGACGCTCCGCATGCGCGCAAAGATGACTCACGTTGTTCGAAGCCCGGTACACCATGCGCCGCGAGCAAGTCGGCCGCGATGTTCCGTGTTCTGCTGAGCTCGGCATAGGCCATCGTCAGGCGGGGATTGATTTCGATAACCACCGGTCCGCGTCGCGGGTGCCATACGAGGTCGATGCCCGCGAACCCGCGCAAGCCGGGAAGCGCATGAGCCACGCGCTGCGCGAGTCTTTCGAGCACGCGCCCTCGCTCGCCGTTGCGCGCAACGGTATTCACATCGACGCCGTCGAACTGTACGACGCATTCGCGGCGCTTCGACTGCGCCGCTTCCGAAAGCGCGATACGTTGATGGTTGATGGACAAGAGCCGCGCGCCCGCGTCATCGCAAAGAAGCGAAAGACTGAGCGGTTCGCCATCGACCCATTCTTGCAGAACGGGATTGCGTCCTGCCGCAGCGCGCGCTTCGTGTTCTTCGCGGGCTGCGTCGAGTCGATCGTAGACATACGTATCGAGGCCGCCCGCGCCGTCATCCGGCTTCACGACCCAGCGGCGTCCCTGTGCGGCGACCGCTTGCTCGGGTTCGAGCGCGGGCGTCACGGGGATGTCGTGTGCGGCGAGGCATGCGGCTGTCGCGCTCTTGCTCGAGGCCGTGCGTATGGCTTCTTTCGCGCAGCCGAGCCAGCGCGCGGCGCCGACGGCATCGTGCAACTGCAACAACAGGCCGTCGCATTCCGGCGCGATGATGATGGCATAGTCGTGCTCGCGCGCGATGCGTGAGACGAAGCGCGTGATCGACTCGCCGGGCAGCGGGCGCGCATGCGCGTGATCCTTGCTCATCAGTTCGAAGCGCGACGTGGCGACGGTGACATCGACGCCTTCGAGCGCGCGCAAGTCGGCAGCGATGGCGTCGCGCATGACGCGTCCTTCGACGATGAGCGCGCTGAGATCCGCGAGCGTGCTTGCGCTCGCGACATCCGGTTCGATGCCGCCGCCGGTGAGATACTCGAACACGAATATTCTGGTCAAGGGGAAGCCATCCATGCAGGTGATACCCGTTCTCGATCTGCTCGACGGCCACGCGGTGCGCGCAGTGCGCGGCGAGCGTTCGCGCTACCGGCCGATTCAGTCTTCGTTGTGCGCGACGAGCGAACCTCTGGAGGTCGCCCGTGCGTTGCTGGCCGCGACCGGCGCTCGCACGCTATACGTGGCCGATCTCGGCGCGATTCTCGGGCGCGGCGCGCATATCGACACGCTGGCGGCGCTGCGGGAGACGCTCGGCGATGGCGTCGCTATCTGGCTCGATGCGGGCTTTCGCGATTTCGCGTCGATGCGCGCGTTGTTCGATCGCATCGTGAACGTGAAGCCATGCGCTGCGGTTGCGACGCTCGTGCCCGTGTTCGGCACGGAGACCTTGCTCGACGCAGGCGCGATTGCCGAAGCGAGCGCCGCCGGCTATGAACCGATTCTCTCGCTCGACTTTCGCGGCGGGCGCGCGCTGGGTGCGCTCGACGGCGATAGCGCGTGGTGGCCTTCGCGCGTCATTGTGATGACGCTGGATCATGTCGGTGCCAAGGCCGGGCCGGACTTCGATACGTTCGATGCCGTGCGGGCTTTGGCCGGTGAGCGCTCTTTGATCGGCGCGGGAGGGGTGCGGGATCGCGACGACCTCACGCAGGTCGGGTTGCGCGGCGCGCACGGGTGGCTCGTTGCTTCTGCGATTCATGATCGGACGGTTTAGTTTGGCGTTCGCTTCTCCGGGACTCAATATTTGTGCCAATGGCATTGGTTCGGTGTTGTGGTCCATGAGCTGCCGCTCGGGCGTGACAGTGTGTTTCATATGTCTTTCTTCTGCGTCGGTTTTTTTGCGTTGAACTTGTGTTCGTGTCGGTCTATTGGCGTTGCCCCTCCCCGGGGCGGGGGTCACTTTCTTTGCTGCTGCAAAGAAAGTAACCAAAGAAAGCAGCTTTTCTTTGGCCCGCAGCATTAACAGTGTGGTCACTCTGTAGAGAGACCGTGGCACTCAGTCAATAGACAGCCTTGAATCACCTTCCACGCCCGCTGAGCGCCACGTCCTCCGAGCCCCTTGGCTCGTTAACACCGAACGCTTGCAGCGCTGTGCGTGCTTCTCATGCGTTGGTCTAGTCATATTGGGAAACGACGTCTCAACGGACTCTTGCGCGGCACAGTGCGCGATCTGAAGCGCGAAGCGCTGAACGGGGTGTGGTGTTGACGAGCCAAGGGGCTCGGAGGACGTGGCGCTCAGTGGGCGCGGAAGGTGATTCAAGGTTGATTCAAGCTGAGTGCCAATGCTCTTCTGCGAAGTGACCACGCTCTTGCTGCTGCGGGCCCACAAAAGCTGCTTTCTTTGGTTACTTTCTTTGCAGCAGCAAAGAAAGTAACCCCCGCCCCGGGGAGGGGCAACACTAATAGACCGACGCGAAATCAAGTTCCACGAAAAGACAAGCGCGAGCAAAGAGAAGACCCTCGGCATAGACCTTGCAAACACCCGCGCACCATGCCGAAACCAGCGCCAGCAAAATCCCACTGGACGTGTCCATTCTGCCCGCTCTTATGCGACGACATCGCGCTGGACGTCACAGCCGACGCGCGCCTGAGCGCAACGAACACTTCATGTCCGCGGCTAGCGAACTCACTCGCGAGCATCAACGCCGGAACGGCAAACGCACAGCCAAAGGTCAACGCAACTCAAACCGACGTACCAACAGCAATCTCGCGCGCTGCAGACATACTGACGAAAGCCCGCCGCCCGCTCTTCGGCGGCCTCGCCACCGACGTCGCCGGCGCACGCGCGCTCTACGAACTCGCGGCTCACAGCGGCGCCATCCTCGATCACATGCACGGCGATTCGCTCGCCGCGGCCACGCTCGCGCTGCAAGACCGGGGCGCGCTCTTCACCACGCTATCGGAAGTGCGTTCACGCGCCGATCTCATCATCGTGTTCGTGTGCGAACCCTCGCGCCGTTATCCGCGCTTCTATGAGCGGCTGCAAACCGCGCAGCGCGAGAAGAAGATCGTCTTCATCGGATGCGATGTCGATACGGCCGCCCCGCACGGCGAGACATTGCTGCGCGATGTCGATCCCTTCGATACGCTCGCCCTCTGGTCCGCGCTCGTCGAAGATCGCAAGCCCGATGCGTTCGCAGACGCAGAAACGGCCCGCAATTTGCAGGCGCTGACCGATCGCATCCACACGGCCCACTACACCGCGGTCGTCTATGAACCCGCCGCATTGCCACACCCGCACACGGCGCTCGCGATCGAAGCGCTACACCGAATCGTGAAGACGCTGAATCGCACCGCGCGCGCAGGCGTGCTTGCATTGACCGGGGACGACGGCGCGCTCTCGGTCAATCAGACGGTCACGTGGCTCTCCGGCTTTCCGCTCCGAACGCGCGTCACCGTGGGAATGCCGCTCGATCACGATCCGTATCGCTATCGCACGCAGACGCTTTTGCACAGGCGGGAGGCCGACGCCCTGCTATGGGTATCGAGCTTCGGTCCCGAGCCGATGCCCGATGCACTCGCCGACGATATTCCCGCCATCATCCTCGCGCATCCCGCCACCGCGCTCGTCGAACGCAGCGCGCCCACCGTGTTCATTCCCGTTGCGACACCCGGCGTCGATAGCAGCGGACATCTCTTTCGCATGGATACATCGGTGGTCGCGCCGCTCGTGCCTGCACGCGATACGGCATTGCCCACCGTGGCCGCCATCGCGAGTGAACTCGTGCAGTCGATACGCGCAAGGAGAACATAGTGAGCACGGCGCGACTGAGAGGCGGCACCGTCTATGATCCGACGAACGGGATCAACGGCGAACAGCGCGACATCACGATCCGCGACGGCCGTATCGTGGATGGTCTGAACAGTCACGACATTCCGCCTGAACGCGACTTCGATGCGAGCGGCATGGTGATCATGGCGGGCGGGATCGATCTGCACTCGCATATCGGCGGCGGCAAGACCAATCTCTCGCGACTGCTCTTGCCGGAGGATCATCGCGACGATCCGCGCGCCGTGCCGAACAGGCCCGACGAAGGCCGCTACATGCGTCTGCCTTCCTGCGGCACATGCGCGCCGGGCACGCTCGCCACCGGATATCGTTACGCGGAAATGGGCTATACGGCTGCATTCGAGCCCGCGATGATCGCCTCGAACGCGCGTCATACTCACCTCGAAATGGGCGATACGCCGATAATCGATCACGGCGCCTATGTGATGATGGGCAACGACGAACTGTTCCTGCAGATGCTGGCGGCGCGCGAAGACTACAAACGCATGCGCGATTACGTCGGCTGGACCATCAACGCGAGCAAGGCGCTCGGCGTCAAAGTAGTGAACCCCGGCGGCATATCCGCTTTCAAGTTCAATCAGCGTTCGCTGGATCTCGACGAAGCACACGTGCATTACGGCATCACCCCGCGTGACGTGCTGAAGACACTCACGCGCGCGCTCACCGACTTGCGCGTGCCGCATCCGTTGCATGTGCACGCGAGCAATCTCGGCGTGCCCGGCAACGTCGATTCGACCATCGCGACGATGGATGCGGCAGAAGGCCTGCCCGTGCATCTCACGCACATCCAGTTCCACAGCTACGGCACCGAAGGGCCGCGCAAGTTTTCATCCGGCGCGCGCGCCATTGCTGAAGCGGTCAACGCGCGTCCCAATGTGACGATCGATGTCGGACAGATCATATTCGGTCAGACCGTCACCGCTTCCGGCGACACGATGATGCAGTTCCGCAATGCGCCGCTCGCTCGACCGCGTAAATGGATACTCGGCGATATCGAATGCGATGGCGGCTGTGGCGTGCTGCCCTTCCGGTATCGCGAGCAGAGCTTCGTGAACGCGCTGCAATGGATCATCGGGCTGGAAATCTTTCTGCTCGTGGACGATCCGTGGCGCGTATCAATGACGACCGATCATCCGAACGGCGGTCCGTTCACGAGTTACCCGCATCTCATTCGGCTTCTAATGGACAAGTCCTTTCGCGACGAGCAACTCGACAAGCTGCACGCCGATGCGAAGACCGCGACCGCGCTCGGTGAACTCACTCGCGAGTTCTCGCTCTACGAGATCGCCATCATCACGCGCGCCGGACCCGCGCGGTTGCTCGGGCTGATGGATCGCGGGCATCTCGGAGTCGGCGCAGCAGCGGACATTGCCGTTTATCGCGAGGATGCGGACCGCGAGCGCATGTTCACGTCACCCGCCTATGTTTTTAAGGATGGCGAATTAATCGCGCGCGATGGCACACTTTTGAACGTACCGACAGGCGGCATCCACTACGTGCAGCCGGACTATGACCGTTCCATCGAAGCGCGCGTGCGCGCTTTCACCGAAGCCAACCTTGCGGCGCGCTTCGAGAATGCAGCCATCAGCGACGACGAGATCTGCGCATGCTGCAACGGCGGCCGGCTGTTGCCGGTCGCGTGCTTCGCCACGCGCGGGAACGCACAACCATGACCGCCATGCACATCAACGACACGGAGATCGACGACACCTTCGCCGAAGCGTTCCCGATGAAGGCGACGCGCCTCGTCATTACCGCGCATACGCCGACATGGGCGCGTCACGCCGCCAATTCGCTGACGGGCTTTGCGACATCCGTGATCGATTGCGGATGCGAAGCGGGCATAGAACGCGATCTCACAGCCGATGAAACGCCCGATGGCAGGCCGGGCATCTCGGTGCTGATCTTTGCCGTGTCGTCGAAAGAACTGGCGAAGCAAGTCGCGCGGCGCGTCGGGCAATGCGTGCTCACGTGCCCGACCACGGCAGTCTATGGCGGCATCGATCCGGCAACGAGCCGCGCGCCGCTCTCCGACAACGCACCGCTCGGCGCGGGACTGCGCTTCTTCGGCGACGGCTTTCAGATATCGAAAGTGCTCGGCGCGACGCGCTACTGGCGCGTGCCCGTGATGGACGGCGAATTCGTCTGCGAGGAATTTACGGCTACCGTGAAGGCCGTGGGCGGCGGCAATCTGCTGTTCCTGGCGCGCGATCTCGACAGCGCATTGCACGCCGCCGAAGCCGCCGTTGCCGCCATGCACGCGCTGCCGGACATCATCACGCCGTTTCCGGGCGGCGTCGTGCGCTCCGGCTCCAAGATCGGCTCGAAATACGCGGGCGCGACCGCCTCCACGAACGATGCGTTCTGCCCCACGCTCGTCGGCTTGTCGAGGAAGAGCGAGCTCACGCCCGAGGTCGCATGCGTGCTCGAAATCGTGATCGACGGTCTGACCGATGCGGATGTGCGCGCCGCGATGACTGCCGGCATCGCGGCCGCGACTGCCATCGGGCGAGCGGGCGGCATGCTGCGCATATCGGCGGGCAATTACGGCGGCAAGCTCGGGCCGTATCACTTCAAGCTGCATGAACTCGCAGCCGGCATCGATGGGAGCCATGCATGAGCGCCATCACACTTCGTGTAAAAAGTGCGCCAGGCTTTCGCGTCGATGCGTCGAAGTTACTTCCTTGCGCACTCGGTCGCTTGGAAGATAGCGAAGTCGCGGGATTCATATTGCAAGGGCACGGCGAACAGTGCGCGATAGCCGATCTGTTCGACATCAGCAGAACGCAGAGCGAAGCGCCAACGCTTCGAATCGAAGGCGATGTTGCCTGGCTCGACCGCATCGGAGCCTCGCTCGATGCCGGTTCGCTTTTCGTGCACGGCGAAGCAGGCGACTACGCGGGCATCGGCATGAGCGGCGGCGAGCTGCATATCGACGGCAATGCGGGCCGCTTTACCGCATGCGAAATGCAAGGCGGCCGCATGACGGTGCGCGGACATGTCGGCGATTTCGCAGCGGGCGCGCTGCCCGGCGACATGGAGGGCATGCGCGGCGGCGTTTTGATCGTCCACGGCGATGCAGGCGCGCGTCTTGCAGACCGCATGCGGCGCGGCACTGTGCTGGTCGGCGGCAATGCGGGCGATTTCGCGGCATCGCGGCTCGTGGCGGGGACGCTTTGCATCGCGGGCGAAACGGGCGCGCATCTCGGTTATGGCATGCGACGCGGCACGGTCGTACTATTGAAGGCACCGCGACGCATCGCACCGACTTTCGTCGAAGGCGGCCGTGGCTTCGACGTCTTCTGGCGGCTGCTGACCCGCATGCTCGCGCGCGAGATGCCGCTCTTTGCGACGCTCGCCGACAGCATGATGCCGACGCGCTATGCGGGCGATCTCGCCGTGGACGGACGGGGGGAATTGCTGATCGCCAATTCGTGAACAGACGAGAACAATGGACTTCTATCCCGCGGATGATTGCCCTTTGACGAAGGAGGCGCGCCATGACCGCTGCACGAATTCCCGCTGCGGCGCACGGCAAGGCGGTCGCGGCGAACGATCGCTTCGCGCGTCCTCTCGTCGCGCTGCACTGGATCATCGCAGCCGCCATTATCGCGATGTTGTGCATCGGCTTCTACATGGTCGGCCTGCCGCGCGGGCTGCCGTTCAAGTCGGCGCTCATCAACTTCCACAAGTCGCTCGGCATGACGGTTTTCCTGCTGGTGCTGATCCGCATCCTGGTACGCCTGGCCTATGGCCGCCCGCCTCTGCCGCCGATGGGAGCGTGGCAACGCGCCGCCGCGAGCACCACGCAGGGTCTTTTATACGTTGGCATGATCGCGATGCCGCTGACCGGTTACCTCGGCTCGTCGTTCAACAAGTACGGCACGCGCTTTTGGGGCGTGCCGTTGCCGCAATGGGGATGGGACGACAAGGGCATGCGGGAACTGTTCTTCGGCATCCACGTTTATCTGGCGTGGATCATGGCCGTGCTGATCGCGCTGCATTTTCTGGGCGCGATGAAACATCAACTGATCGACAAGGACGGACTGTTAAGGAGAATGTGGCCATGAGCGCCGTGATGCAGGTCAGCGAGGCTGGCTTATGAAGATTCGTGTGCTGGGCTCGTCGGCAGGCGGCGGATTCCCGCAATGGAACTGCAACTGCCGCAATTGCGACGGCGTGCGTCGCGGCACGATAGCGGCGCGGGCGCGCACGCAGTCCTCCATTGCCATCAGCGATAACGGCGAGGACTGGCTGCTCGTCAATGCTTCCCCCGACATACTCGCGCAAATCGCGGCGAATCCGGAGTTGCAGCCCGCGCGTCGCGTGCGCGATACGGGCATCGCAGCGGTCATCGTGATGGACGCGCAGATCGATCATGTCACCGGTCTTCTGATGCTGCGCGAACGCGGCACGCCCTTGCCGCTCTATGCGACCGACGCCGTGTGGCAAGACCTCTCGACGGGTTTTCCGGTCACGTCGATTCTCTCGCATTACTGCGGCGTCGAACATCGGCGCATCGCGCTGGACGGGGCCGCGTTGAGCGTGCCGGAACTGCCGCGCGTGCAGATAAAAGCGCTACCGCTTTCGAGCAAGGCGCCGCCTTACTCGCCGCATCGGGAAGCGCCCGAAGTGGGCGACAACATTGGCCTCGTGTTCACGAACAGCGCAACGGGCAAGCGGGCGTTCTATGCGCCGGGGCTAGGCGCGATCGAACCGCAGGTGCTCGAGGCGATGCGCGGGGCCGACCTCTTGCTGATCGACGGCACGGTCTGGACCGACGACGAAATGATTCGTCTGGGCCTGACGAAGAAGACCGGCGCCGACATGGGTCATCTCGCTCAGAGCGGCGCAGGCGGCATGATCGAGGTGCTCGATTCGATCGCGCGCGCGGGAATGCGCAAAGTGCTAATCCATATCAACAACACGAACCCGATTCTCATCGAAGATGGTCCCGAACGCCGCATGCTGTCGGAGCATGGCATCGAAGTGGCGCACGACGGCATGAGCTTCGAGCTATGAAGAATCCCTGGAGAACGATGAATGTCTGACCACCCGTTCACGCCGATGCTCAATCCCACGACCGGCCCGCACTTCACCGCAGTGAAGACCGCGGAGCCAGCGTGGACGCGCGAACAGTTCGAGGAACAACTGCGCGCGAAAGGCACGGCGTACCACATCCATCATCCGTTCAATGTGAAGATGAATGGCGGTGGATGTTCGCCAGAGCAGATTCGCGGCTGGGTCGCTAACCGCTTCTACTATCAGATCAACATTCCGCTGAAGGACGCGGCGGTCATGTCCAACTGCCCGGACCGCGAGACGCGCCGCCGTTGGGTACTGCGCATTCTCGATCACGACGGCTATGAAGATCAGCCGGGCGGCATCGAAGCATGGGCGCGACTGGGCGATGCAGTGGGTCTCTCGCGCGACGATCTGTGGTCACTTCGGCTCGTCACGCCCGGCGTGCGCTTTGCCGTCGACGCTTACGTGAACTTCGCGCGGCGCGCGCCGTGGCAGGAATCGGTGTGCTCGTCGTTGACTGAGATGTTCGCGCCGCAGATTCACAAGGATCGCCTGGCGACATGGCCCGAGCATTACAAGTGGATCGAAGCCGATGGTCTCGCTTATTTTCGCTCGCGTGTGTCGCTCGCGCAGCGCGATGTCGAACATGGTCTCGAAGTGACGCTCGCTCACTTCACGACACGCGAGCAACAACAACGCGCGCTCGATATTCTGCAATTCAAGCTGGATATTCTCTGGACCATGCTGGATTCCATCGAAAAGGCCTTTCCGTCATGAGCGATATGAACCCGACGCAGCGTGTTCAGGAAGCCGTCGAAGCACCGGATGACTCACTGCATCCGAAGCTCAAGCGTCTCTTTCGCCTGCAATGGGAGCCCGCGCAGGATGCGCACGTCCTGCTTTATCCCGAAGGCATGGTGAAACTCAATCAAAGCGCCGCGCAGATTCTTTTGCGCTGTGACGGCACACGCGACATTCCCGCGCTCGTCGCGGATCTGGAACAGGCGTTCAACGCAAGCGGCCTCGGCGACGACGTGCGGGCGTTCATCGCCGGCGCACGTTCGCGCGGCTGGCTGGAGTAACGAGGCACAAGCAGAGGCACAAAGAGAGGCACGAGCATGACCGATCTTTCCGAACCCATTGCGAAGCCCGAGCACGAAGGCGCGGTCATACCGCCGCCGCTCTGGCTGCTCGCCGAACTGACGTACCGCTGTCCGCTGCATTGCGTTTTCTGCTACAACCCTGTGAACTACGCGGAACACACGCAAGAGTTGAACACCGAGCAATGGCTCGACACATTGCGGCAGGCGCGCGCGCTCGGCGCGGCGCAACTCGGCTTTTCGGGCGGCGAGCCGTTGCTTCGCGACGATCTGGAAACGCTCGTCGCAGAAGCACGCAAACTCGGCTTCTATACGAATCTCATCACGTCGGGCATCGGGCTCACGGACAAGCGTCTGACTGCGCTGAAGGACGCGGGACTCGATCATATTCAACTCTCGTTTCAGGACTCGACGCAGGAGCTGAACGACTTTCTCTCCAGCACGAAGACCTTCGACCTGAAGAAACGCGTCGCCAATCTCATCAAGGCCCACGGCTTCCCGATGGTGCTCAATTGCGTCTTGCACCGCTATAACCTGCCGCATATCGGCCGCATCATCGACATGGCCCTCGCGATGGACGCCGAGTATCTCGAACTCGCGAACACGCAGTACTACGGCTGGGCGCACGCGAACCGCGCGCAACTCATGCCGACCGCGGAGCAGTTGCAGGAAGCCGAAGCGGTGGTCGAGCGTTACCGGCGCGAGATAGGCGACAAGTGCAAGATTTTCTTCGTCGTGCCGGATTACTACGAGCGTCGGCCGAAGCGTTGCATGAACGGATGGGGCTCCGTGTTTCTCGGCATCGCGCCGGATGGCGCCGCGTTGCCGTGTCATACGGCGCGCTCTTTGCCAGGCCTCACCTTCCCCAACGTGACGCAGACGCCGCTCAAAGACATCTGGTATGAGAGCGATGCGTTCAACCGCTTCCGCGGCTTCGGCTGGATGAAGGAGCCGTGCCGCAGCTGCGACGAGAAAGCCATCGACCTCGGCGGCTGCCGCTGTCAGGCGTACCTGCTCACGCAAGATCCGGCGAACGCGGACCCGGTATGCGACAAGTCCCCGCATCATGAACGCGTCATCGAAGTGGTGCGCGCGGCATCGGTCAGGCAAGAGCCAGCGGAACAGCCCATCGTCTTTCGCAACGATGCGAACTCGCGGCGCATGGCGGCGGCACATCGCGCACTTGATTCGGACAACGAAGGATAGTCACATGACCGCCGACATCTCCGTGCTGCTGGTGGACGATCACGCAGTCGTGCGTGAGGGCTACAAGCGTCTGCTTGAACTGAGCCCCCACGTGAGCGTCGCGGGCGAAGCAGCGGACGCGGCGCAGGCTTACCAAAAGTTCTGCGCGTTGCAGCCGGACGTCGTCGTGATGGACCTTGCATTGCCGGGTGCAAGCGGCATAGAGGCGATGCGGCGCATGCTCGCACGCGAGCCGCAGGCGCGCGTGCTCATATTCAGCGTGCATGAAGAAGCGATCTTCGTACGCCGCGCACTCGATGCCGGCGCGCGCGGCTATGTGACGAAAGCCAGCGCGCCGGACGTGCTCGTTGAAGCCGTGCGCTCCGTCGCGCGCCGCATCGGCTATCTGAGTCCCGACATATCGCAGGCGCTGGCATTGCGCGAAACGATTCGTGAAGGCCCGCCGGGACGGCAGTTATCGGCCCGTGAGTTCGAAGTCTTGCGTCTGCTGGTGCAGGGTTATACGTTGCCGAGCATCGCGGAGAAACTCGGTTTGAGCCAGAAGACCGTGGCGAATCATCAGTCGGTCATACGCCAGAAGTTCGGCGCGGACAATGGCGTGCAGCTTGCGCAAATCGCGAGCCGCCTCGGTCTTCATTTCTCCGATTTCACCGGCGCAGCCGATGCGCCGTTCGGCTCGCTCGGCAACGGCAGTCCCGCTTGAGCGGGCACGCGGGCGCAAAAGAGCAAGCCTTCGCCGGGGCTGCTTGCAAGATGGAACTCGCCGCCGAGCGCCTCGACACGCTCGCGCATGCCGACCAGTCCCAGGCCCTTGCGGGGAATCGTGAGGTCGATGCCGGGACCGTCATCGGCCATCGTGACGACGATTTCATCCGCGGCTGAGTTCGCATCTTGCGGCGTGCGCACGAGATAGATCTCGACACGCGAATCGCGGGCGAACTTCGAGATATTCGTGAGCCCTTCCTGCACCAGCCGATACAAAGTGATATTGAGCGCATCGCTCAGATGATCGAAGTCGCCTTCCACCGTCAGCGAAAACACCGCCTGCGGCAAGCGTTCGCGCCAGCCTTCGATGCAATGTTCGAGCGCGGTCGGCAAGCCGAATTCGTCGAGCCCGATGGGTCGTAGCTTGCGTATCATTCCGCCGATCTCGCGATACACATGCGTCGCGCTTTGCATCAACGCGAGAGAGAGCCGATGAATCTCCTCTTCGCGGCCCGCAGAAAGGTCGCGAATGCGCGCTGCATCGAGCGACATGGCGTTCAGGTATTGACCGAGTTCATCGTGCAATTCGCGTGCAAGATGACGACGCTCGTTCTCCTGCGCGGACATGGCCTGATTGGCGAGGCGGCGATTCTGCGCAAGCAGTTGCTCGGCTTCCTCTTCCAACGTCCGACGCCGCCGCGCTTCGCGTTGTGCTTCCCGATAGCGGCGCCACGCGAACCACGCAAGGCCGAGCGCCAGCACGACAAGCGTCGCGGGCATTTCGTCGAGCTGGAAGCGCTCCGCGCTGCGCGTCCAGCGATACGTGAACTCGCTGAAGTCGAACGTCGCGAACAGGGTGCCCGCGGCGAACGTGACGGCGAGCACGCAGGCGAGATCGCGCACGACCGTCGAGCGCGGCGTGCGAGTGGAAGACGCTTTCGCAGGCGAGGAGAAGGACTCGGATGGCATCACGCGAAACATTCTACGCACGCCTGTGGGAAGCGGCGCAGTAGGCATCGCACGTTTGAGCGCTTCTTTCGATGAACGGGAGAATTTCCCGCATCAGCGCGGCTTGAATGGATAGACCTTGGCCGGCCGCCGCTGCCGCAGTTCCGCCAAGTAGTTCTCCACGAAGCGGCTTAGCGCATGCGCTTTCAGTTGTTCGAGCATGCGCATGGCGTCGCTCGGCGATTCCGGTCCCATGACGAGCGCGCCCACGCCGAGCGCGCCGAGATGCACGACCAATGCGCAGGAAGAGAGCGAGCCGGCATCGAAGAGGCGCACTGCATCGGCGGCTTCGTCGTCGATCTCGAAGCCCTCTTCTTCGCACACGTCGAAGCGCAACTCGCCGTGTTTGCCTATGGACGCAGGCAGCCAGCGGCAATTGCCCGTGCCGCCCTGAGACGCGATGAGCACGCGCTTGCGCGTGGGTGTATCGCTGATGGTGTCAAACGCCTCGGCTAATGTACACATGATTGTCCTCGCCGGCGAGCCTAACTGATACTAGCAGTCGCCCGCCGCGAGACGCGACGTGTAATGCGCAATGATGCGCGGCACAAAACGAAACGGCTGTGCGCTCGAACTTAACGTCCGGTGATGGAGCCCGCGCTCGGAGGGTACGTCACGATGCCCCATGCAAGCGGTACATCGTTTATCTGCTTGACGGTCGCGTAGTTCGAAGCGTCGAGCACATACACCGCGTTCGAACGGCCGCATGCAAGCAGCACCTTCGAGCCATCCGGCGTGAAGCTGAAGTGCCAGCAACGCTGCCCAATCGGCGCGTCGCTCACGTGCGCGTATGTGGAAGCATCAAAGACTTGCAGCGTCTTGTCGCGAGATGCGGCTACGAAAAGACGCTTGCCCGATGGATCGAACGACACGCCATAAGGTCCGGCTTTCGTATCGACGGTCTTCGCCGGCTTGAGCTCGTTACCCGCGAGCACCATGAACTTGTTCGCGTTCTCCAGCGTAACGACATAAGCCTTGCCATCAGGCGATGCCTTGATGCCGCGCGGCCGCGACCCTTTGGGCAGATTGACCGTGCGCACGGGCTGGCCGCTGCCGGCGCGATAGACCGATACCGTATCGTCGCCCTCGTTCGTCACGAGTATAAGCTTGCCGTCGCGCGAAAACTCGACGCCTTCCGTCTCATGGCCGCTCTTGACCGAACGCCTGACCTTCATCGTCTTCAGATCGACAATGGCGATTTCCGCGGGCGGCGATTGAGCGTCATCGTCTTCTTTCTGCTGCTCTCCGGGTTTCCCCGGCGCGCCCGATTCGCCCGGCTCATACGTGACATAAGCCGCGCCGCCGTGCACGCGCACGAACTCCGGATTCTTGCCGATCTTCGCGCGGCGCAGCACGTTGCCGGATGCCGTATCGATCTCGGACAGATCGCCCGTCGACTTGTTCGCGACGTAGAGGCGCGTGCCGTCGCTGTTGAGACTCAGGCCACGCGGACCGTCCTTGCCCACGTCGATGGTCTTCGTAAGCGACAGGCCGTCGAGATCGATCACGCCGACGCCGCTGCTTTCGCTCGTCACATAGGCCAGCGGCGCTGCCGCGTGTGCGTGACTTGCGCAAAGCAGCAGCGCAGGCGCTAACAGCGACGATAGTGAAAGGCGCGTCGCGTTGAAGCTCACATGCATGATCGTCTCCGGCTGAACGTTCTTGGTATCGTTTTAAGGGCGTATTAAACGCCGGCCCCACAGCCAACTTAGCGCAGGATCCCGCGCGCAGGCAACGTTGCAACACGGGAGAAATTCCCGAAATGCGGATAGTGCATGCGACCGCAGCCTAACGCATGACGGAGGCTTCGGTCGTCAGCAGATCGACGAGCGCCTTTGCGCCGCGCTGCCACGACTGGTCCGTGTTGCCGCGCATATCGACCGAACGCTGGAAGAGCGTCGCGCCGCTATCGACGTCCTCCACGCGCAGATTGATATTGAGGATGAGGTTGCTGATCTTCTGCACCCAACACACGCCGACGCGCGATACACCCAGTTCGCGCGCGACGCGAAGCTCGCAGCCATTGCAGGCGCTCACGTCCTGCGCGCGTTGAAGCGCTGCAATGAGATCGCTCGCCTGTGCATTGTCCGTCACATGTAAGGGCGTCTTCTCTCTCAGTTGTTCGCGCAGTGCGTTGCTGACCATCGCGAGGCGCTCGGCCTGTATGCGATTGGTGTCCGCATCGTTATAGGCGGCGTTGTCGTCGATCAATGTGCAATCCAGCAGCGCGATGGATTGTTGGGCTCGCTGAGCTTGCGCCTGTCCACTCAATGGCAGACCACATAGAACGAGTAACGCCAGCATACGGACGACGGATGTCATGGTCTTGGTCTCGATCGTTGCGTGGTGACGCGGGAGCCAACAGCATGCGCCGGTCTGTCGGCTTCTGTCCAACATTCCTGTGCACCTTGCATCGGTTAAGCGCGGCCTTCGAACCTCGAGGGCCATAGCGCGCGCGCCGACGCGAGCTCGAGCGTCGCATTGGCATAGGCTTTGCAGAATTTCGCGCGAGCACTCGATGTGCTCGCCGCCCATGCGATCCACCACGCCACGCTGCCAGGAGAAACGCCATGAAGCCCGCTCTCGTCATTACCGACCTCACGCTCGACACGAACACGCGCCCCAACGAAGCCGCCCTATCGCGGCAACAGATGCAGCAGATCGCCGGAGGACGGTCCGTTCTCGCGACTGTCGACGGCCGTTCGACCGCGGCCATCGACGACTGGCAGATGAATATCGCCATCTTCGAAGGACGGGTTGGCGGTCCTTATATCGTTTGAAGCCAATGCCGATCGACGTTCAGCGGCGGCGCGGGTGCGTGCACGCGGGCCGCCACTGCTTTATCGATGCATTCGCCAATGGATTACTCACGTTGAGAGGAGTAAGGTCAGATTGCCGGCATGGCGAAACAGGAGACGATCATGACCGTCGACCTCTCTACTCAATGGCATGTCTTCGAATACGAAGGCTTCGATATCCACGTGCTTCCGCAGTTAAAGCCCGGGTCCGAACCGGCGCAACGGTACGCCTTCATCGGACATGTGTGCCTTCATGGCGCGAATGCGGACGTGCCTGGAGAAGCCGTTCACTTTCACTCCGATGGCGACGACGCATATAAGACCGCCGCAGACGCTTTAGACGATGCGCGGCACATCGGCAAGAGCATCGTGGATGGCACGCATCCGGACCTGTCCGTGCTGTCTATCGTCTCGCACCACCACCATTCCTGAGCTACATGACGACACCCATCGACGATGCTCGTATCGTCAGTCTCAGCGCAGTCACGCTCGCGACGCACGACATGGCGCGGGCCGTAGGCTTTTATCAGGCGCTGGGCTTTCGCATCGTGCACGGCGGCGCTAACGAGGCGTTCACATCGTTCGCGCTCGGCGACTCTTACCTCAACATCACGAGCGAAACGCACGGCCCCATCTCGTGGTGGGGCCGCATCATCTTCTATGTATCTGATGTCGATGCGTTCTATCGCAAAGTGAAGGCGCTCGGTATCGAGCCTCAGTTCGCACCACGCGACGCGCCGTGGAACGAGCGCTATTTCCATCTTACCGATCCCGACGGCCACGAACTCAGCTTCGCGCGCCCGCTTTGATATAAGCGCTGCCGACCGGCACGCGCGCTTCCTGTTGCTATTTCGCCAAACTGCGCGTGCACGGGATATTCAGGCGTACAGTTCAAGTGCTTTGTCATGAGTGTGGTGCGTTGCGGCAGGCGTCTTTCATGGGACCGCTCAAGCGTCGAATGCTTTCGGCCGATATACAGCCTCGAACGCCGCATGCAGGAGACTTCAGATGAAATGCGCGAACGAACGATCGCTTCGTTTTCTGGTCGAGAAATGGCTCGCGCCGGCAAGCGTGCCGGTCCATGTCAAGCAGTTCAGCCGCACGCGAGCCGATCATCGGCGTTTCGTGTGCGTGGAGACGATGCAAGGCACTGCGTCGAAGGCGCTGTTCTTCTTCCGTCACGACGACGGGCAGTGGTGCGTCTATCCCGCCGCGCCGCGCAAAGAGAACATGCGCACCGAACGACTCGCGGCCTAGAAGCGCAGATTGTTGAAGAACTGATACCACATCGCGCCGAGCGGGTTGGCTGCGTTGGGCTCGTCGGCTTTTGGTTTCTCGGGTGTAGGCTCTGCAGACTGCTCTTCTTTCGCTTCGCTCGTCGCGGGTTCTTGACGTGACTCGTGCAACGCGACGACGCTTTCCGCAATATGACGCGCAGTGGGTTCATCGCAGTCGTGCCCAAGCAATACGCCGAACACGACATCGCGGTTATGACCCTGCGATGCAAAGCGCATGGCAAGCGCTACGCGCTTCGCGTAAAGCGCCTCACGCTCCGCTTCCTCTTCGCGCATGCGTGCTTCCCAGCGTTCGATTTCTTCGGCGAAGGTTCGGTCGTACACCTCGCGTTGCGCGGGGTCGGACAGGATCGCGTACGCTTCCTTCACTTCCTGAAAGCGGGCCCGCGCCTCCTCTTCCTGACCGGCATTTCGATCCGGGTGGCAGCGCATCGCGGCCTTGCGATAGGCACGCTTGATCTCGTCTTCGGTGGCGTGTTCATCGACGCCTAGCGTTTCGTATAACGTTGCCATGTGCGGTCGTTGAGAAGGGACGCAAGGCATCGTAACACGCTAAAAACGGGGACTTTCCGTGGCTTGCCTATCGGCGCGTGCGGATGATGGAGTCGAGGCTTGCCGGTCCCAAGGCATCGTAGATGGCGCGCGCCGCGCGCAGATAATGCGCGATATGCAGCCGAATCACGACCACCGCGGCCGCGAACAGCCCGAGCGTCACGAACAGATACGCGCGCGGCTCAGGCACGAGGCCGAAGCGCGTATGCAGCGCGACGAAGACGATCCATGCAAAGGCTGGCGCATGCAGCGTCCAGTGACGCTGCGCGAAGTGCCACGCCAGGCGTCGCACGTCGCTTCGCGCGCGACGGTTGAGACCTGCGAGTTCCGGGCGTCGGTGGAAAAGAAACGGCATGACTGACTCGCTGCGCCATGAGCGCGTCATATTGCGCGTGGATAATGCCGGGCTTTGTTCCATCTAGCATACGCCGAGGCGACTGACTCACGATGGCGCTTTCTCTCGACGATATCCGGCATCTCTTCGATGCGCACGGTTCGATGGCCTACAGCGGCGAACCTGTCACCCAGTTGCAGCACGCGCTGCAGACGGCCTGGCTCGCGGAAGAAGCAGGCGCGAGTCGCGAGTTGATCGTCGCAGCGCTACTGCACGACCTCGGGCATTTACTGAACGTGCGAGGCGAGACGCCGACCGAGCGCGGCATCGACGATCTGCACCAGTACTACGCGCTGCCGTTCTTGCGGCCCGTGTTTGCCGATGCAGTGCTCGAACCGATTCGCCTTCATGTGGATGCGAAACGCTGCCTGTGCGCGATGGATCCTGCGTATCACGCGCGGCTGTCGGCGGATTCCGTGCGCAGCCTGCAATTGCAAGGCGGCGTGTTCGATGCGGACGAAGCGCGCGCTTTCCTAGCGAAGCGTTACGCGCAAGACGCGATGACCCTGCGACGCTGGGACGACGCCGCGAAGGACGCAAGCCGCGTCACGCCGCCTCTTTCGCACTATTTGGGGATCGCGGCGAGCGTTACGTAGTGGGCAACGGTGCGACGGCCGTTCGAGTAAACTGCGGTGCATGCACGCTGATTACATCACAACTACGCGGCCGCAACGTCCGGACGTCTTCGCGAGCCGGGCGTCATGAAAGGCGGCAACTTCCGCATCACCGCCGCCGTCGTCGCTAGCGCCCTCTTCATGCAGAACATGGACGGCACGATCGTCGCGACCGCCATCCCGACGATGGCCCGCGATCTGCACGTCGATGCCGTCCACCTGAGCAGCGCCATTACCGCGTATCTGGTCGCGCTGACGGTCTTCATTCCCGCAAGCGGCTGGGTGGCCGACCGTTTCGGCGCGCGACGCGTCTTCATGTGGGCCATCGCCACGTTCACGCTCGCTTCCATCGCCTGCGCCGCCGCGATGAACCTGCCGCAGCTCCTCGCAGCGCGCGTCGTTCAGGGACTCGGCGGCGCCATGATGGTCCCCGTCGGCCGGCTCATTCTGTTTCGCGGCGTCAAGCGCGAGGAATTGCTTCAGGCGACGACGTGGCTGACGATGCCCGCGCTCGTCGGTCCGCTTCTCGGTCCGCCGCTCGGCGGCTTTCTCACCGACGCGCTCTCATGGCGCAGCATCTTCTGGGTCAACGTGCCCGTGGGAGTGGCCGGCCTGCTCCTGACGTGGCAGCTCTTGCCGCCTTCGCCGCCCGAAGCGCGCACGCCGCCGGACCTGCGCGGCATGGTGCTCTCGGGCGCGTCGCTCAGTCTCTTCATGGTCGGGATCGAAAGCGCGGGCCGCCACGTGTTGCCGGACGGCGTGCCGTGGGTATGCGTCGTCATCGGCGTGCTGCTTTTCAGGGCCACAGTCGTGCATTGCCGCAAGACGCCGAATCCGGCCATCGACTTCTCGCTGCTTTCCATTCCGACGTTCCACGCCGCGACCGTCGCGGGCAGTCTCTTTCGCGCGGGTGCCGGCGCGTTGCCGTTTCTCGTGCCGCTGACGTTGCAGACAGGCTTCGGCTATAGCGCGTCGGCGAGCGGGCTCGTGACCTTTGCGAGCGCGCTCGGCTCGTTTTGCATGCGGCCGATGACGGCGCTCGCGCTGCGGCACTTTTCCGTGCGCACGGTGCTGTGCGCGGGCAGCGTCTCGTTCGCCGCCGTGCTCGCCGTCTGTTCGACGATGTCGCAAGCGTGGCCCGCCAGCGCCATCTTCGCGCTGCTGCTCGTCGGCGGCCTCGGCCGTTCGCTCAGTTTCGCGACGATGGGCGCGCTCGCCTTCGCCGACGTTCCGAAGCCGCGCCTATCGGCGGCGACTTCGTTCCAGGGCACCGCGCAGCAATTGATGAAGGCGCTCGGCGTGACCGTCGCGGCGGGAACCATTCAGGCCACGATGCTCGTCTCCGGCGGCGCGCAGACCGAACGGTGGCAACTCGCTTGCGGATTCGCAGCAACCGCGTTGCTCGTCCTCGCCTCGTGGCCGATGTTCGCGCGCCTATCCGCCGACGCTGGCGAGGGCATCTCGGCTTCTTCCGCGAAGTAAATTCTTCCGGCTATCGAAACGATTCTTCGTATTTAAGACAAGTGACTGATCGAAAAGGAGATTTTTCGACGATATAATGCGGCACCGCTTTCCTTGCTAGACCGATGCGCCGCACATTCTTACTCCTCGCCCTTGTTCTGACCTTCGCGAACACCGCCTTCGCCCAGTCAGACCCGCTCGCCGCCAGCGACACGAACCCGCAAGAGGTCGTGCAGCAGGACTCTCGCCTCGACGCGGCGCGCCACAAAATCTCGGAAGTCATCACGCGAAAGTTCGGCGTCGCGCGCGAGAAAGCGCAAACGATAGCGAGCGCGGTCATGGCGTCCGCGTCGAAATACTCGCTGCCGCCGGCGCTGCTGCTCGCCATCATTTCAATCGAATCGCGTTTCAAGGAAACGGCCGTCGGTGCGAACAACGCAACCGGGCTTATGCAAGTGGTGCCGTCCGCGCACAAGAAGCTCGTGCGCAATGTGGACCTGACGGAGCCTGAAACGAATATCGAAATCGGCTCGTCCATCCTGCATGGCTATCTGAAATCCGCGCAAGGAGATGTCGACGCCGCGCTCAAGAACTACGGCGGTTCGCGTGCTTATGCGGAGAAAGTGAGTCTGAGAGCCAAGACGTTTGAGCCGGTAGCGGCTGTCTATTCAACGTCCGCGCCTGCTCAGTAATAGCTTTTAGTTGTTTTTCATGCGCGCCGCCGCGTGGCGGATGCCGCAAACTTCACGGCGATAAAACCCGCTTGCGCGCTGAGATGCGGCTCTAGCCGCTTCGGTCGTGTTCAACTGCTGTTACTGCGAGTTGTTGCCGTGCGCCATGCCGCCAGGGCTTCTGCTGCTCGAGCTACCGGTGCTGCCGGGGCCACTGCGTTGCATGGTGCCTTGGCCCATGCCGTTGTTCGCTCCGTTGTTGCCCATGCCGCTGTTCACGCCGGTACCGCTCGTGCCGTCGCTCGAACCGCCCATGCCGGTGCCGCCCATGCCGACGCCGCCACCCTTGCCCGACGCGCTCGAGCCTGCTCCCGCCGAGCCATTGCCGCCCGCGCCCATCCCGCCTGCCGCTCCGGCGCCACCACCACCGCCTGCGCTACCGCCGCCGCCCGCACCGCCACCGCCGCCGCCTGCCTGCGCATAGACGCCGCCCGACAAGCCCAACACCAGCGCTGAAACTACCAGCTTCGTCCTGATCGCTTTCATTGCAAGTCTCCAAGAGTTAGCGTGCCGGCCGATGCAGCCAATCCGCCGCACCCGCCGCATCTATTGAGCGCAAGCAACGTGCCGCATCTGCTTCGCGCGCGGCAGTTCAATAGCCATAGCCGGCTGGCGCGCACGGGACATAAGCGCGGCGGTAGCCGTCGTAGCAATAACCAGCCGGCGGCGCGGGTTGTGCATAAGCAGGCTGCGCATAGGCTGGTTGCGCGTACGCCGGTTGCGCGTAGACCGGCTCCGAATAAGCTGGCTGCGCATTCACGACCGACGTGACCAGAGCGCCGAGCACCGCGCCACCGATCAGGGCGCCGACGATCGCGCCGCCATCGCCGCCGCCGCGGCCATGACCGCCGCCGTGCCCATGCGCGGACGCCTGACCGGCCATCGACAAACTACCAATCATCAACAAGACAAGGGCTGCGCGTTTCATGACTTCTTCTCCGTTCCGGGAATGCCGGGTGTATGGACGCATCTTAAGCAGACGCTTTGGAAATATCTGCAGCAGTTGGTAACGGCGCATTTCAACGATTACAAATTTCGTTTCGTTCGGATTCCCAATCAACCGACGTAACATGCTTGACTGAATTTGCCATGTGGTAACAAAGCTTATATTGACTTCCAACGTTGGCATGCATTGTGATCGAAACCGCTGTTACGCCGTTGCATTTGCTCGCACCGGTTACGGTTTGTCACGAGATCACGGTCAACGACGCGCGACGGCACAGCGTTTTCATCGTCACATGCCGATCATGGCGTGTCCAAAGAAACGCAGGATCATAGGAGTCGAACATCATGAAGAAAATCGTCGCCGCTCTCGCATCCACGCTGCTCGCAAGCACTGTCTTCGCTCAAACGGCCGCATCCGATGCCGCCAAGGCGCAAGTCAAAGCCAACCACGAAAAGGCGGAGGCTCAGTCCACTGCCAATCGAAAGAAGACCGATGCTCAACAGGATGCCGCCAAGGCGCAGGCATCCGCCAACAAGGACAAGGCATCCGCTCAGGACGATGCCAACAAGGAAGCCGCGAAGGTAGCGCAGGCGACCACGCCGGAGCAAGCCTCCGACGCCCGCGGTGATGCCGCCAAGGCACAGGCGAAAGCCGACAAGAAGAAGCACGCTGCACAGTCCAAGGCCGACAAGAAGAAGCAGGACGCAGCGCAAGATGCCAAGGTGGCGCAAGCCAAAGCCGACAAAGAAAAAGTCGAGGCACAAAGCGACGCGAACAAGGCGGCTGCCGATGCGAAGGTCGACGCGGCGAAGAAGTAAGGGAGGCCGGCGTCAATCGCATCGCGCAATGGGGCGCGTCGGCAGAAGCGTCCCATGCGTTGTGACATCTGGCGAGCCTGCGGGCTCGCTTTTTTATTGGCGCTTGCGCGAACGCCAACCCATGGCGTCAACGAACACCTTCGATGAACACTCGCGCCGTGTTTCGATGCCTGCGCCGCTCTTGCTGCCTGTCGCGAACGGGCAAGCACCCGTTCGAGCGCACACCGCCATGCAATCGTCCTGTAGGTACTTAACGCTATAGCAACCACCAGTGTTCAGCCCTGCTTTACGCGTTAGCCGTTCCCTTGCGTAGTCGCGTCGACGATGGCGCGCTATCGTAGCTGCACTGGCTGGCGAATCGAAACAGACTCCTTCGTGCGCGGTTGCGTGCAGCGAACGCCATCAACGCTCACTTTGGTTGCGCTGTTTCTATCGGACGTCAATGGTTGCCTTAGCATAGGATCGCGAAGACGATGCATCGAACTCTTCCACTGCGCATAAACGGGCGGGCATCACAGTCGACTTCACTGCGGCCGCGCTCTCCGCGGACATCGAATGCGAGCGGCGGCGCGCAGCCCGCACTGGCGCGCTTAGAAGCTGATTCACAGCGCCGCCTCCGTATCGAAGCGTTGCTGCCTCACGCGCTGGCCGCTGGCGAATTGACGCTCGCCTATCAACCCGTCATCGACAGCGTCACGCGCGAAACCGTAGGCGCCGAGGCCTTGCTGCGCTGGAAGAACAACGAATTGGGCGACGTCGGGCCGGCAGAGTTCATACCGATCGCCGAAAAGACCGGCTTTCTCAAGAACATTGGCGACTGGGCGTTGCTGCGAGCCTGTGTTCAGGTTGCTCGCTGGCGACGGATCATTGCGCCGCGCCTCGTCGTATCGGTGAACGTGTCGGCCGTGCAATTCGACGACAGCCTCTTGCGCCATATCACGACCTGCCTCGAACGCACCGGACTCGAAGCCTCCGCGTTGCAACTGGAAATCACCGAGAGCATGCCGATGCCCGACACCGCGGCCAGCGTATCGACGGCACAGGCGCTTTCCGACCTTGGAGTGAAGCTCGCCATCGACGACTTCGGGACGGGCTATGCGTCGTTGTCGTACTTGAAGCGGTTTCGTCTGCACAACCTGAAGATCGACCGTCTGTTCGTCGCCGATCTTCCGCGCAGTCACGATTCGATTGCAATCACTCGCGCGCTCATCGACATGGCGCATGCGCTCGACATGACCGTGACCGCCGAAGGCGTCGAGACCGCGGATCAGGCCACGGCCTTATGGGCGCTCGGCTGCGACTTGCTGCAAGGCTATCTGTTCGGCCGCGCGACAAGCCCGACAGAATTCACTCACCTATTGGCCCAAAATCGCGCAAGGCCCGCGCATTGACGCAAGTCAGAGAGAAGCAAACGACTCGACCGCGTGTGGCCGTATCCCCGCCAGAACAAGCATGCCATGACAGCGCCAGAGGAGATGGCGCAAAAATACGGGAGGAAACCATGTTCGATGCAGAATTCGTCGCAATGTTTTTGAATCGTTGTGCTAATCATTCGAGCGATGAAGACGTTGACGCTTACCTCGGGGTGTTGCGTGAAGGCAATCTACAGTTCACTCATGAACTCGGTTATGTCGGCACCTGCGGCGCTCCCGACACCAACGCCTTTCGTGCGGAGTCGCTGATCTTCGGCGACGGCTCGCGGGCATTGCGCGTCGCCAAGCCGGACAGCGAAACCGGCTGGTCTCCGTGGACTGCACTGCAACCGCTTCCGTGAGGCAGGCTAGATGAGTATGTCGACCGAGTGCATTGCTCGCTGTATCTCCGGTGTGTTGATCGACGTTGGATCGCGGATGGTGTCGATGAGGCAATCGACGAAGCACTCGACCGCGGCGCTGCGCGGTTGTCCCGTGCGCGTGATGACCCCGACGATCGAGTCGTCGAGTTGCTCGCGCAGCGGAATGGCGCAGAGCGATTCGCGCGGCGCGCAGCGTTCGACGAGCGGCCAGGGAAAGATGCTGACCATATCCGTTCTTTGCAGTAACGAAACGGCAACGGTCAGCGAATGCAGGAAATGGACACTGCGTGGCGCGGGCAACCCGTGCTTCGCGAACATCGTGTACGGCGCGAGCCCCTCGGTCTCCGGATCGAGCGCGACGAGCCAGTCGCAATCGAGGAGATCAGCAAGCGAGCGACTCTCCGCGCGCGGATGACCCTGCCGCGCGACCACCGCCAGCGTCGTCAGAAAAAGCGGCCTGAACGTGAACTCCGACGCGATCTCGCCCGGCGTCTGACGCCCGATGTAAATGTCGAGACTGCCATCGCGCAGCCGCGGATTCGCGATCGCGAGCAGTCCCTCGAAGAATTCCAACTGCACGTCCGGCATGATCCGCCGAAACCGCAGCACGACCTCGGGCAGGAACGTCATCGCGCCCCAGGCCGTCACCGCAATCGAAAGCCGTCCGCGCGCCTCGCCGCGCATGGTGTCCACAGCTTGATGCGCGCGAGCGATCTGACCGACGATCAGGCGTGCGTGTTCGAGAAGCGTTCGCCCGTCCGACGTGAGCGTGACTCCAGATGGCGTGCGCGCGACGAGACGCAGCCTGAGATCGCCCTCGATCTGCTGAAGGCTCTGCGTGATGGCGGCCGGCGACGCCTGAAGCAGGCGCGCGGCGCCGCGCACGCTGCCCGTATCGGCGACAGCGACAAGCGCGCGAAGCTGGTGAATCTTCATGTCATCTCAAGTCCGGCGTGGCACCGGGGCCGTTTGCTGATGCGTGCGCGGCGAATCGCCCGGCAGCGTGTTTGAAATCCGCGATCAATCACCGCGCGATCCTTGTCTTCAGCATGCGAGTCATCGCGATCATGGTCGTGCTTACGAGCCAATATGTCGCGCCCGCGAATAGCAGCATCGGAATGAGCGTGCCGTCACGTTCGCCGATGGCTGTCGTGCGCCGAAAGAAATCGCCGAGCGCGATCACATATACGAGCGACGTGTCCTGAAAAATCACGATGCATTGCGTAAGCGCGACAGGCACCATCGCGCGAAACGCCTGCGGCAAAATCACATAGCGCATCGATTGCGCGGGCGTCATGCCGAGCGCCTGCGCCGCGTGCATCTGGCCGCGCGGCAAGCTGGCAATCCCGGCCCGGATGATCTCGCAGAAGAATGCGCCCTCGAGTAGCGAGTAAGCGACCATCGCCGAGACGAGCCGCACGTCGACGCTCGATGGAAGATCGAACAGCGCCTTCAGAAACTGAGGCACGATGAGGAAGAACCATAACAGCAGCATCACGAGCGGTATCGAGCGAAAGAGCGCGACATACGCATGCGCGCCCGTCCTAAGCAGCCTGACCGGCGACAGGCTCAGCACCGCGAGCACGGTGCCCCACGCCAGGCCGCAGAGGATGGCAACCACGGTGATCTGCAACGTGACGCCCATGCCTTCGAGCAAAACCGGTGTAGCGGCATATAGAGCCTGCCAGTCCATCTCGAACATATCGGTCAACTCTCCATCGAACCGGGCACGGTATTCAGCCGACGCAGCCGGCCCACGCCCCACAAGATCACGAAGTTCAGCGCTACGTAGACGACCGTTACGCAGATGAACGACTCATACGGCTGTGCGGTGTAGTCGACGAGTTGCCGCGCCTGTCCCGACAATTCGAGAAGGCCGATTGTCGATGCCACCGCCGAGTTCTTCGAAAGGATGAGGAACTCGGACGTCAGCGGCCCGGCAATAGTGCGCAGCGTCATCGGCAGCAGGACATGTCGATAAGCCTGCGGACGCGTGAGTCCCAGCGCGAGTGCTGCGTGAAGCTGTCCGGGCGGGCGCGCCAGCAAGCCCGCGCGCACCTGTTCGCAGATGCGAGAACCGGTGTAGACAGCGAGCGTGAGCACCGATGCGCTCAGGAACTGCACATTCGGCGACAGGTCCTTGAGCCGGTCGCCGAGCGACGCCGGCAGCCACTCCGGCAGCGCGAAGAACCAGATGAAGAACTGCACGATCAGCGGCACGCCGCGAAAGATCGACACATACACCGCAGCGGCCGTCCGTATCGCGCGATTGGGCAACGTGCGCATGATGCCGAGAGCCATGCCGATTACCAGCGCGAGCATGAATGCGAGCAAGGTCAGCACGACCGTATTCAGCAGGCCCGAGATGAGCCAGTTGACATAGACTTCCGGCTCGCCCGTCGCCACCGGCTGAAACAGCACGCGCCAATTCCACGAGTAATCCATTGCTTGGTTTGCCCTTTCGCTACGCCAGCGTCACACGCGGCTCAGGAGGACGGCTTGTCGCTCGGCTGCGCGAAGAGCGCCTGAATGCGCGGCGACATCTGAAAGTCGAGGTTGATCTGCCTGGGCGGGATTGGCTGCGTGAACCAACGCGCGTAGATGCGCGAGGCTTGTCCGGATCTTTCAGCGTCGGCGATGGCGGCGTCCATCAAGGCCTTCATCGGCGCGTCGTTCTTGCGCAGCATGCAGCCGTACACCTCGTGCGACTGAGGGGTGCCGACGATCTCGTAGTCGTCGGGATGCGGCGACTTCGCGCGCTCGCCGGCGAGCAAGGCGTCATCCATCATCATGGCTTTCGCTCGGCCCGTCGACAACAGAAGAAAGGACTCCGAATGATCCTTCGCGCTGATGATCTTCATGTTCATCGACTTCTCCGCGTTCAACCGGCGCAGGATTTTTTCCGACGTCGTGCCTGCTCCGACGACGACGGTGTTGTCGTGAAGGTCGGCAAAATCTTTGATACCGGTCGACTTCTTGACAAGCAGGCGCGTGCTGATCGCGAAGAAGCTGTTCGAGAACGCGACCTGTTGCGCGCGCTCGGCGTTGTTCGTGGTGCTCGTGCATTCGAAGTCGATCGTGCCGTTCTGCAAGAGCGAGATGCGGTTCTGCGACGTGATCGGAATCATGCGCACCGTCAGTTCGGAGAGCTTGAGCTGAGACTTGATGCGTTCGACGATCAGATTGGCGAAGTCTATCGAATAGCCGATCGGCTTTTGCTGTGCATCGTAGTAGGACAGCGGGATGGAGGCATCGCGATAGCCGATGGTGACGGCGTGTTCGCTGCGTATCTTGTCGAGCGTGCCGCTAACGGCCGGCTCGGCGGCAAACGCACCCGCCATCCACGCCAGCGCAGAGAGGCCGGCCGTCATGCGCGTGGCGGGGCGCAACGAATAGTGTCGTTTCATGCTCGGCTCCATGGAAGCTAATGCGCGGGGCTCGCGGACTGCAATCGGCCGCGCGTGCCCGTGATGGGCGAGACGTCGATCACGTACATCTGACGCATGCCTTCGTGAACCGAGTCGATGCAAACGGCCATGCCGTCGCGGCTCCAGCGCGGGTGCAGATCGCAGCGGTTTTCCTTCTTGAGCTCAGGTGTCGCGTAGAACTCGCCTATGTCGATGCGCACGCCGTCGCGCGCGTCGAAGAGAAACAGGACGCGCTTGTTGCTCTGCGCGTCGGGATAAGTATCCGAGACCAGCCAACGCGAGTCGACCGGAGAGAACGACATGTGGCCGTTCTCGGTGAGCACGTCGCGGCCCAGCACTTCCACGCCGCCTGCGTCGCTGTCTTCGTAAAGGTGATAGTGAATCTCGCCGGCATGCGGACTCCACACGACGATGTGCGAGTCGTCGCGCCACAATGGATGCGAAATCTGGTGCTCCGACTTCTCATAGTCGAACGTGCCGACGGCCTTCGGATCGAAGCGCCTCGCGATGTGTGGCAGCGGATGGTCCGAGCATTCGAGCAGCCGCATGCCGGAACCGTCCGGATTCATGGTAATCAGGCGATGCAGGAAGCAGGTTTCATCTTCCACGCGCTCGGTCCAGCGATGCAAGAACAACACGCGCGACGACGAAGGATTAATCTCGATGTGGCTGACCCAATGAATGGCGCGCTCCATCGATAACTTTGGCTGGAAGCGGCGCAGCGCCGCGTAGCTCACGAGGAGCGCCACCTTTCCCGTCGCGAGATCCATCCGGTAGATGCCGTCCGTCGCGGGCGCGCGCAGCAGGCAGAGCGGTCCGCCGTGCGCGCTGTAGCCGATGGTTTCGTGCGTGACATAAAGACGCCGGTAGTCGACGCATAGCGCATAGCGGCTATTCGGCGCCGTCACGTAGACGGGCATCGGCAACGACTGCTTCGCGCCGGTGTCCAGATCGAGAATCGTCGCGCCAAAGCCCGGAAAGCGCGCAGAAACGTCGTCGGTGCGCACGTTATAGATGACCTTGCGGCCAGGCTCGCCCTCCAGCCATTGCAATTGACTGCCCATTTGCCAGTTCCACGCGCCGGTCGTGTCGAAGGCGTGGAACGCTGCATTGTCTTGCAAGTCGAAGCAGCCGACCTCGACTTGCAGTTCCGGAGCGAGCCGCGCATCCATCATGGCGGCGCGATGGGCCAGCATGTATCGCCCGGTGCGATCCCACGCCGTCTTGTTGTAGTAGCCGAAGAAGTGATGTCCTGTGCCCTGGCCCAAGCGGCTGACCGCGCACGGACGAACGACGCCGGGCGTAGCGGACGACATGGCTCCGGCCATCGCGGCGGTTGGAAGCGGATAAAGCAAACGCATCGGCGCGACCCTTGACGAAAGATAGACGTCAGGATATCTCTGCGATTAGAACCGATAAAATTCGATTTTGTCGCGATGCTATTCAGTTTCGATATAGCCTCTCTTGCGCGACGCGCGGTGCATCCTCGTTCGACAGATCGCGAAACACATGACCCGACCGTTGAATTTTCAGCTTATCCAGGCGTTTCGCGCCGTGATGCAGAAGGGCACCACCACTGGCGCCGCAGCGATGCTCAACACGACGCAGCCTTCCATTAGCCGCCGCCTCTCCGAGTTGCAGAGGTTCTCGGGCCTCAAACTGTTTGAAGTGCACCATGGGAGATTGAGACCGACGAGCGAAGGCAAGCTGCTGTACAAGACCGTGCAGAAGCACTTCGACGGCCTCGAGAAGATCGAGTCGGTGGTGTCGCTGCTGCGCAAGTCGGGCACCGGCGCGCTCTGCCTGGGCTGCACGCCCACGCTGGGAGTTGGACTGCTGCCGGAGGTCGTTCGGGCGTTTAGGGCGCAGTTTCCGGAGACGTACATCAACATTCAGACGCTCGCCACGACACAACTGACCGACTTGTTGCGCCAGGATCTGTTCGATCTCATTCTGACCACGGGCAAGCTCGACGAGCACGACTTCGAGACGACGATCGTGAAGACGATGCCGGCCGTATGCGTGCTGCCGCCGGGGCATCGGCTCGAAAGCGAATCCGTGGTGCATGTGCGGATGTTGCAATCGGAGCCGTTGTTGTCGCTGGGCGAGATGGACGACCTGACGATCGACATCGAGAACGTGCTCCTCGCCCACGACATGCCGGCCGAGTTCTCGATCCAGACGACATCGTCGATCACGATCTGCGCGCTGGTGGCGGCCGGCAACGGCGTGGGCATCGTGAACCCGTATGTCGCCAACACGTATGCCGGGAAGTTGTCGATCCGGCCGCTCATGCCGTCTATCGACGTTCCTGTGCGCATGGCCATGCCTTTGCACACGGCTCCGTCTCTGCTCGCGCGCCGTTTCGTCGAAGCCCTGCATGCGCATCTGCATACGCTCGGCGCGGAAGTGTGCGAGTAAAGATGCGGCGCGACCTGTAGAGGACCGCTTAGTCGACGCGCTCGGCACCCGTTTCGTGTTCGACGCTCGCGTGATGTTCGCTCATCGGCAACGCGGCCTTCGACGCGCGCTCGCGCATCAAGAGCCGCGCGCTATGCACAGCCGTCAGCGCGACAGCGACCCATATCGGTCCATACGTTCCCAACTGACTCGCGCTGAACGGCTCGCCGAGCAGCAAGACCGCGACAGCCACGAGCAACACCGGTTCGACATAGCCGAGAATGCCGAACAGCACGAGCGGCAAATAGCGGCTTGCCCGCAGATACGAGCCCAGCGCAATCGTGCTCAGGGCGCCGAGGCCCGGCAGCAAGACACTCCATAGAAGCGGCGAATTTGCGACGACGGCGAACGAACCACGCACGATCAGCGCGATCACGCAGAACGGAGCCAGCATCATCATTTCGATGGCGAAGGCCACAAGCGCATCGACGTTGAGCCGCCGCCGCAGCATGAAATACGGCGGATAACCGAGCATCACGACGAGCGTCGGCCACGCGAACGCACGCGTCACGAAGAACTCGTGCGCCACGCCCACCGCAGCCGCGGCCACGCCCGCCCATTGCAGCGCGTCGAGCGGTTCGCGGTAATAGAAGCGCCCGATCAGCACCATCGCGAGCGGCAACAGAAAGTAGCCGAGCGACACTTCGAGCGCGCGTCCATGCAGCGGCGCCCACAGGAATATCCATAGCTGCACGCCGAGCAGCGCTGTGGAGACAACGAAAGCCGCGAGCAGGCGCGCGTTTTTGGCGAGGTTCGCCACGAGCGCGCATAATTGCGGCCATCGCCTGGAGAGCGCCACGAGCAGCAGCGCACCCGGCAATGTCCAGACGATGCGCCATGCAAAAATGTCGAGTCCGTCGAGCGGCGCAAGCCATTTCGTATAGCCCGACAGGAGCGCGAACAAAGCGGAAGCGGCGACGGAAAGCGCAATGCCGCGTCCGAGGACATGCTGATTCATCGAAAAAGCGCGAAGCGCCGAGTGGTTGCGTTGGCCGGCAAAGCGGACGAAGTGCGCATTCTAAACGTCGTATCGCGCGAACACCGGCGCATGAACCGCGAATAGGTCTGAACTGGCTGCACCGGAACGTTGTCTTAAACCGTCTACGCCCACGGGCAACCCAGAAGTCCACAGAAAGTCGAGCAACGCGCGAAGCCGCCGCTCACGTCATTGCATCAGCAGCATCCGAACGCCGTGCCCGATTCACGCCAGCACGCGAAGAAAACGCCGCATCGATGGAGACGTCATGACTCAAGCTGCCCCGTCGCCCCGCTTTTCCAGTGCCTTTGCCGAAGCCGTCCATGCGGGGCTATCCAAGCGCCCGCAGAAAGAACTGCCTTCGATGTATCTGTATGACGAAGTCGGCTCCGCCCTCTTCGAAGTGATCACCGCGCTGCCGGAATACGGCGTGACGCGCGCCGAAGAACGCGTGCTGAAGGCGCACGCCACCGACATCGTGGCCGCGCTGCCGGGAAATGTGAAAGTCGCGGAACTCGGAAGCGGAAGCGGACGCAAGACGCGCCGCATTCTTGAAGCACTGTGTAAAAAGCAGCCGACCGCCTATTACCCAATCGAGATCTCCCGCACGGCTTTACAGCTGTGCCGTCGAGAACTGGGCGATATCGAGCGCATTTCGATTGTCGGCTACGAACGCGACTATCTGGCCGGCCTGTCCGAAGTGAGCGCCCGGCGTAACGAGGGCGAGCGGCTGCTCGTGCTTTTTCTCGGCAGCACCATCGGCAACTTCGCGCGCCTTGCGGCCACCAAGTTTCTCCAGTCGATCCGCAGCATGCTCGAACCCGGCGATGCCCTCCTGCTCGGCACCGATCTGATCAAGCCCCTGCCGATGCTGATCGCGGCCTACGACGATCCCATCGGCGTGACGGCGGCGTTCAACCTGAACCTGCTCGCGCGCATCAACCGCGAGTTGCACGGCGACTTTCCGCTCAACGCGTTCGAACACGTCGCGCGCTTCAATCCCGACGCGCGCAGCATCGAAATGCATCTTCGCGCGAAACGCCCCTTGACGGCGCGCGTGCGCGATGCCGGCTTGCACGTCGACTTCCGCGAAGGCGAAACCATCTGGACGGAAAGCAGCCACAAGTACGCGGCCGAAGAAGTCGCGCCGATTGCCATCGATGCCGGCTTCGAATGCACGCATCAATGGCGCGACGACGAATGGCACTTCGCGGAGAGCCTGCTGGTCGCGCGCTAAACGTGCCGCTCAGTGTCGCTCAGTGCTGCTCGAAGCGTTCGTAGCGCTTTTCGACGTAACGCTCTTCGCTGAAGAAATCGGTGACGCGGGCATGCGGCGGCCCGCGTCGCAGCCATTCGAGCATCAGATCGACCTGATTCGCCGCGCCCTGAATGACGGCTTCCACCGAGCCGTCGTTGAGATTCGCGACATAGCCGCGCACGCCGAGCGCATGCGCGCGCCGCACCGTGTGATGGCGAAAGCCGACGCCCTGCACCACGCCTTTCACACGCACGTAATAGGTTTCGATTCTCGTATCGAGATCCGGGCCGGACATCATGCAATTCCTCGTGACTGATTCATACGCCGCATTGTAGTCACGCGCGCGAATCTGCGTGGACCGCGCGTTGGACCCGCGCGTTCAGCCGAGACGAAACGTCTGCGCGTTGTCGTCCCGATCGCCCGTAGTGGGACGCGCCACGCGAGGCAGCGTGACTTCGAAAATGGTGCCCGTCTCCGCTGACGAGCGCACTTTCACGTCGCCGCCGTGCATCCGCGCGATTTCCCGCGTGATGTACAGGCCGAGCCCGAGCCCGCCCGACTCATGCTGACGCCGCCCCGAGCGATACGGCGCGAAGATGTTCGGCAGCACGTCGGCCGGAATCTCGCCTGCGTTCTGCACGATGATGCTGACGTCCTTCGCGCCGCCTTCGAGCCGCACTTGTATCGCCGCGCCTTCGAGCCCGTGCTGCAGCGCGTTGCCGATCAGATTCGAGAACACTTGCGAGAGCAGATCGCCGTCGGCCTGCAAGAGCGTATCGCCCTGACGCAGCACGAAAATGCGTCCCTTGCCGACGCGCGCCTCGTATTCCTCGACGATATTCTTCGCGAGCGTACTGAGTTCGACCGCACGCGGCTGCAACGTCACGCGCCCGCCGCGCAGCCGCGCGAGGTTCAGCAACTGATCGACCATGCGGACCATGCGCATGCCGCTCGACTTGATGCGCGTGCCGATATTCGCGACGTTCTCGTCCTTCACGAAGCGCGACAGATATTCGGCCGACGCGATCACCGCCGACAGCGGCGTGCGCAGGTCATGACCGAGCACGGCCATCAGCATCTCGTTCGCATCGAGCAACTGCTGCACGGTGGCGAGTTGCGTCGCGAGTTGCTGCTTCTGCCGTTCGATCTGAATGAAGACATCGACCTTCGAATTGAGGATGCGGGAATCGAACGGCTTGTACAGGAAGTCCACCGCGCCCGCTTCGTAGCCGCGAAACGTGCGGTTCGTGTCCTGCGCCGTCGCGGTCAGGAAGATGATCGGCACATGCGCGGTGCGCGGGCTGCCGCGCATGAATTCCGCGAGCTCGAAGCCATCCATGCCGGGCATGTTGACGTCGAGGATCGCGAGCGCGACTTCGTGCTTGAGCAGGAGTTCGAGCGCAGCCGGACCCGATTCCGCCTTCAGCACCGACAGATCCGGCCGCGCGAGCGACGCTTCGAGCGCGGTGATGTTGTTGCGGATGTCGTCGACGATCAGCACGTGAATGGGTTGCGTCATCTGGTGACTCCTTGCCTTCGTTGTTGCGTGTCGAACGTCTTATCGGCGCGCGCGCCCCGCGAGGCGCGCGACCATGTCGTCCAGCGTGAGAATGTCCTGCACCCCTTGTGCGATGGCCCCGAGCGGCATCGCGGTCGCGGACGCCGTGTTCGGGTCCTGCGCCCAGCACAGGCCGCCCGCGTCGCGAATCGCCCGCGCGCCGCGCGCGCCGTCGTCGTTCGCGCCCGAGAGCACGATGCCGAGCAGCCGCTTGCCGTACGCATGCGCCGCCGATTCGAACAGCACGTCCACCGACGGCCGCGAGAAGCGCACCGGCGGATCCACCGACAGCGCGATGGCAGGCGGCTCGCCGCCTTCGGCCTCGACCATCATGTGATAGCCGGGCGGCGCGAAATACACGGTGCCGGGCGCGATCTCGTCCTTGTCGAACGGTTCCACCACGCGCAACCGACAGCGCTCGGCGAACAGCGCGGGCAAGAGGCTCGGCTGACCGTGCCGCACATGCACCACGATCAGCACCGGCGCCGCGAAGTCGCGCGGCAACTCGGGCAGCAGCAGGTTGAGCGCCTCGACGCCGCCCGCGGATGCGCCGATCACCACGGCGTCGAAGGCATCGGGGATGGCTGCGGGGCTCATCGCTATACCTTCTGATAAAGCCGCTCGCGCGCGTTGAAATCCGCGAAGCGGTCCGAGTGTCTGGAAAAGCGCAGGCTTTCCTTGCTGCCGAGTCCGAGAAAGCCGCGCCGCACGAGCGAATCGCTGAAGAGTCCGAGCGCGCGGTCCTGCAACGCGCGATCGAAATAGATCAGCACGTTGCGGCACGAAACGAGATGCGCTTCCAGAAACACGCTGTCGGTGGCGAGACTGTGATCCGCGAACACGACGCGCGACTTGAGCGTCTGCGAGAACTTCGCCGCGCCGTATGCCGCGTGATAGTAGTCCGACAGCGAACGTTTGCCGCCCGCCGCAAGATAGTTCTGGCTGAAGCCCGCCATGCGCTCCAGCGGATAAATGCCGCTCTCGGCCTGCCGCAACGCTTCGGCGTTGATGTCGGTGGCATAGAACAGCGTCCGCTCCGCAATGTTCTCTTCGGCGAACAGCACCGCGAGCGACCACAACTCTTCGCCGCTGCTGCACCCCGCGACCCAAACCTTGATGGACGGATACGTCTGCAGAATCGGCACGACCTGCTCGCGTATCGCGCGGAAATAGCTCGGGTCGCGAAACATTTCGCTGACCTGCACCGTGAGGTACTGAAAGAGCCGCGCGAAGAGCGCCGGTTCGCGCAGTATGCGCTCCTGCAATTGCGAAAGTGTGGCGCACTCCAGGTCATGCACGGCCTGCGCGAGCCTGCGCCGCAGCGAACTCACCGAGTAATGCCGGAAGTCGTGCTGATACTTGAGATAGATGGCTTCGAGGAGCAGCTTCAGTTCGATGTCGAACGTGGCGTCTTCCTCGTGCTTGCTGTCGTTCATCGGGTCGAATTCGGGTTCATCGCTGCCGCAGCCAGACGCGGCATAACGACACGAGCTTATCCACGTCGATGGGCTTCGATATGTAGTCGTCCGCACCCGCCTCGAGACATTTCTCGCGATCGCTCTGCATGGCTTTCGCCGTCAGCGCGATGATCGGCAGGCGCGCGTGCTCGGGGTGCTTGCGAATTTCGGTCATCGCGGTGAGGCCGTCCATCTCGGGCATCATCACGTCCATCAGAACGAGATCGATGTCGTCGCGGCGCGCGAGCGCCTCCAGCGCCTCGCGTCCGTTGCGCGCGATTTCGAGCGTCGCGCCGAGCGGCTCGATCACGCGCGAAAGCGCGAAGATATTGCGCACGTCGTCTTCCGCGAGAAGGATGTTGCGGCCTTCGAACACGTCGTCGCGCTGGCGCGCCGCGCGCAGCATGCGCTGCTGCTCCGGCGGCAGCGCGCTTTCGACGCTATGCAGAAACAGCGTGACTTCGTCGAGCAAGCGCTCCGGCGACTTCGCGCCCTTGATGATGATGGACTTGGAGTAACGCCGCAGACGCTGCTCTTCTTCCGCCGAAATCTGCCGGCCGGTATAGACGATGACCGGCGGCGACGCGTTTCCGCTGCTCGTCGAGACTTTCTCCAGCAACTCGTAGCCCGAGCCGTCGGGCAGCGCGAGGTCCATCACGACGCAATCGAACGGCGCGCGCTTCATTTCCTCAAGCGCCTCGGATATCGACCCCGCTTCCACGATGCCGACCGTCTCGCTCGCCAGCAACGCGTGAATGCTTTGCCGCAGCGCAGGGTCGTCCTCGACCACGAGCACGCGCCGCGCGCCCTGCGACGAACGCGCTTCCAGCTTGCGGATGGCCTGCGCGAGATCATCGCGGGCGCTCGGCTTGAGCGTGTAGCCAATTGCGCCCAGATGCAGCGCGACATCGGCGTGATCCGTGGCGGACACGATATGAATCGGAATGTGGCGCGTCATCGGGTCGTGCTTGAGCCATTCGAGCACGGTGAGACCCGACTGATCGGGCAGGCCGATATCCAGCAAAATGCCGTTCGGTTGCATGGACCGCGCGAGCTCGACGCCCTGCGTCGCCGTGGCCGCGTGCACGCAATCGAAGTCGAGTTCGTGCGCGAGGTCGTACAGGATATGCGCGAAACGCTGATCGTCCTCGATCACGAGAATGACGCGATCCGGCCGCTGACGTTTCGCGCGGTCATCGGCGATGCCTTGCGGCTCGGGCATCGCGGGAACCGGTTGCGGGGCAAGGGGCGCGGGCGCAGGCGCCACGGCGCGCGGCGGCTCGATCGCAGCCGGTTCCGGCTCCTTCATGTGGCCGATGGTGTCGAGCTTCGCGGTCACGGTGCCTTCGCGGGCGGCGATCGGCAGCGTCACCGAGAACACGCTGCCCCGGCCCACTTCGCTCGATACCCCGACCGAGCCGCCGAGCAGCCGCGAGAATTCGCGCGAGATCGACAGGCCGAGGCCGCTGCCGCCGTATTTGCGGCTCGTCGTGCCGTCCGCCTGCTGGAACGCCTGGAAGATGAGGTCTTGCTTGTCGCGCGGAATGCCGATGCCTGTATCGCGCACTTCGAAGCGCACTGCGTCGTCGCCCGCGCGCTGCACGGCGACGGTCACGCTGCCGCGCTCGGTGAACTTGAACGCGTTGGACAGCAGATTGCGCAGCACTTGCAGCAGCCGCTGACTGTCGGTGACGAAGTACTGCGGCACATCGGCGGCGATTTCGGTGATGAACGAAAGGCCCTTGGTTTCCGCGACCGGCGTGAACGATTGCCGCAGCGCCTGCATCAGCGATTCCACGGCCGTCGGCGCGAACTGCACGTCCATCTGGCCGGCTTCGACCTTCGACAGATCGAGAATGTCGTTGATGAGCGAAAGCAGATCGCTATTGGATGAGTGAATCGTCGCGGCGTAGCGCACCTGCTCGTCCGTCAGGTTGCCTTGCTTGTTGTCCTGAAGGAGCTTCGCGAGAATCAGCGAGCTATTAAGCGGCGTGCGCAACTCGTGCGACATGTTCGCGAGGAACTCGGACTTGTACTGGCTCGCGCGCTCCATTTCCAGCGCGTTGGCGGTCAACTCCTGTTGCGCCTGAAGCAGTTCGGTCTTCTGCCGCTCCAGATGCTGCGCGTGTTCTTCGAGCTGCACATTGGTCTGTTCGAGCTCGGCCTGTTGCTGTTCGAGACGCGCCTGCGAGTCCTGCAGCGCGCGGCCGCGTTCCTCCAGTTCTTCGTTCGAGACGCGCAGCTCTTCCTGCTGGACCTGCAACTCTTCGCTCTGGCGCTGTGTTTCTTCCAGCAATTCGACAAGCCGCATGCGATACCGCGCCGAGCGCATCGCCATGCCCATCGCTTCGCCGGCCATTTCGAGCAGCACGCGGGCGTCGTCGAAGCGGCCCTCGTCGCCGACGAAACCCACTTCGATTGCGCCCGCCACATCGCCATCGGCGTAAAGCGGCGACACGATCACGCGCGATGCCGCCGCCGCGCCGAGCGCCGATCCCGCCTTCAGATAATGCGCGGAGGCATCGCGAAGCTGAAGCACGCGCTTGTCGACGATTGCTTGTCCGACGAGCCCCTCGCCGCGCGCGATGCGGCGCGGCGCGCCGTTCTCGTCCGGCAGCGCCCAGGCGGCGATGCGTTCGAGCGTCTCGCCTTCGAGAGCGTAGACTACGCCGACCTTCGCGTTCACATACGGAATGAGAGAACGCAAAATGCTGACGCCGATGGACGCCGGAGATTGCTCGCCGCGCAATTGCAGACTCATCTGCGCGACGCCTTCCTGCAACCAGGCGGTGCGTTGTACCGCGAGCCGCGATTTGATATACAGGTGCGCCACGATCGAAAGCACGAGCAGCACGAATATGCCCATCGCGCGATTCAGTTGCAGCACTTCGCGGCTGGCGACGGAGTCTCCCGTGGAAAGCACGTAGCCGAGAATCATCAGCACCGACGCCGCGCCGGCGGTAATCATCGGCACGGCCGGGCGGTTGATCCACATGCACAGCACGACCGGCAACACGTAGAACACCCAGATCGCGACGCGCATGGGCGTCAGCACATCGACGGCGAACACCAGCGCAAGAGAAATCGCGATGGCGAAGTAGATCCACAAGGAGTGGTTGCGGTTGTCCTGAGGCATCGTTGACCAGTAGTGTGTCCGTTTCGCGAAGGCCGCGCGCCCCGCAGCAGGCACGGACCATAGCACGAGCCGCAACGCCTTGTCACATCGGCTCCGGCGGCGATTTGCGCAGCCATTTCGGCGCGGCACTTGTTACGAACGATCGCGCGAAGAGCGCATCTCACGAGGTAAGAATGACAGATATATCCGGCTCTCGCGTGCTCATCACCGGCGCCTCGGGTTTCGTCGGGTCGGCGCTCGCGCGGCTCGCCATCGAACGCGGTTTCGACGTGCGGCTGCTCGTGCGCGCGACGAGTCCGCGCAAGAACGTGGAGTCGCTCGACGCGGAGATCGTCGTCGGCGACATGCGCGACGAAGCGTCGATGCGCGCGGCGCTCAAGGGCGTGCGCTATCTCTTTCACGTCGCGGCGGACTATCGCATCTGGGCGCCGGACCCGAGCGAGATCGAGCGCGCGAATCTGCAAGGCACCGAGGCCACCATGCGCGCGGCGCTCGCGGAAGGCGTCGAGCGCATCGTGTACACGAGCAGCGTCGCGACGTTGAAGGTGACGAGCTCCGGCGCGATCGTCGACGAAACGAAGCCGTCGGATGCGGCGAGCACCATCGGCGCGTACAAGCGCAGCAAGGTGCTGGCCGAGCGCGCGGTGGAGCGGATGGTCGCGAACGACGCGCTGCCCGCCGTCATCGTCAATCCGTCGACGCCCATCGGCCCGCGCGACGTGCGTCCTACGCCGACGGGGCGCATCATCGTCGAGGCGGCGACCGGCAAGATTCCCGCGTTCGTCGATACGGGGCTGAATCTCGTGCATGTGGATGACGTCGCGAACGGCCACTTCCTGGCGCTGGAACGCGGCAAGGTCGGCGAGCGCTACATTCTCGGCGGCGAGAACCTGCCGTTGCAGCAGATGCTCGCGGATATCGCCGGACTCGTCGGCCGCAAACCACCGACCATCAAGCTGCCGCGCGGGCCGCTTTATCCGCTCGCCATCGGCGCGGAAATGTTCGCGAAGATGAGCGGCAAGGAGCCGTTCGTGACCGTCGACGGCCTGCGGATGTCGAAAAACAAGATGTACTTCACGTCGGCGAAGGCGGAAGCGGAACTGGGCTATCAGGCGCGGCCGTATCGCGAAGGCTTGCGCGACGCGCTCGACTGGTTCCGGGCGAACGGCTATCTCGACGCGTAACAAGCGCGGGCGCAGTCCGTCGATCGCCTGCAACGCACTCTTGTATAAGACCCAAAAATTCTAAGTCATTGAAATAACGGAGAAAGGCCTGTTTTCTGATGCTTCGGCGAGCGATTTTGCGCACGCGACGCCCGCAAAATCAGGCAAAATAGCGGACTGATGCCGGAAGGCGCGAGCAACCATGTTGCGTGCGACCGCAGCGCGCGAAAGCGCCCGCGCAGGTCCACAGCAGCCGGCGGTCCTTTTTCAACCCGTTTCTGGATGTCGAGACAAGCGATGAGTAATCAGCAACCCACCATCATCTACACCCTGACCGACGAAGCTCCGCTGCTCGCGACCAGCGCCTTTCTGCCGATCATCCGCACGTTCACCGCGCCGGCCGGCGTGAACGTGGAAACCAGCGACATCTCGCTCGCCGGGCGCATTCTCGGCGAATTTCCCGAATTCCTGACCGAAGAGCAGCGCGTTCCGGACAACCTCGCCGAACTTGGCCGCCTCACGCAGCTTCCGGACACCAACATCATCAAGCTGCCGAACATCAGCGCTTCGGTGCCGCAGCTCGTCGCCGCGATCAAGGAACTTCAGGGCAAGGGCTACAAGGTGCCCAACTATCCGGAAGAGCCGAAGAACGACGAAGAAAAGGCCATCGCCCAGCGTTACTCGAAGTGTCTCGGCAGCGCGGTGAACCCGGTTCTGCGCGAAGGCAACTCGGACCGCCGCGCGCCGCTCGCCGTCAAGAACTACGCGAAGAAGCATCCGCACAGCATGGGCGAATGGAGCATGGCGTCGCGCACGCACGTCGCGCACATGAAGCACGGCGACTTCTATCACGGCGAAAAGTCCATCACGAATGACAAGGCGCGCGAAGTGCGCATGGAACTCGTCACGAAGCGCGGCGAAACCATCGTGCTGAAGCCGAAGGTCAAGCTGCAGGATGGCGAGATCGTCGACAGCATGTTCATGAGCAAGAAGGCGCTGATCGCGTTCTACGAAGACCAGATGGAAGACGCGCGCAAGACCGGCGTCATGCTGTCGCTGCACGTGAAGGCGACCATGATGAAGGTCTCGCACCCGATCGTCTTCGGCCACGCGGTGAAGGTGTTCTACAAGGACGCGTTCGCCAAGCACGCGAAGCTCTTCGAAGAACTCGGCGTGAACGTCAACAACGGTCTCGTCGATCTGTACTCGAAGATCGAGGCGCTGCCGGAATCGCAGCGCGATGAAGTCATCCGCGACATGCACGCGTGCCACGAGCACCGTCCGGCACTGGCGATGGTGGATTCGGCGAAGGGCATCTCGAACCTGCACGCGCCGAACGACGTGATCGTGGACGCGTCGATGCCCGCGATGATTCGCGCCGGCGGCAAGATGTGGGGCGCCGATGGCCGCCCGCAAGACACGAAGTGTCTGATTCCGGAAAGCACGTTCGCGCGCATCTATCAGGAAATCATCAACTTCTGCAAGACCAACGGCGCATTCGATCCGCGCACAATGGGCACGGTGCCGAACGTCGGCCTGATGGCGCAGAAGGCCGAAGAGTACGGCTCGCACGACAAGACCTTCGAGATTCCGGAAGACGGCACGGCGCGTATCGTCGATAACGCGACGAACGAGGTCATCGAATCGCTCACGCAGCAAGTGGAGCAAGGCGACATCTGGCGCATGTGCCTCGTGAAGGACGCGCCGATCCGCGACTGGGTGAAGCTCGCCGTCACGCGCGTGCGCAACTCGGGCATGCCGGCGGTGTTCTGGCTCGACCCGTACCGTCCGCACGAAAACGAGCTCATCAAGAAGGTCGAGAAGTACCTGAAGGATCACGATACCGAAGGGCTCGACATCCAGATCATGTCGCAAGTGCGCGCCATGCGTTACACGCTCGAGCGCGTGATCCGCGGCCTCGACACCATTTCGGTGACCGGCAACATTCTGCGCGACTACCTGACCGACCTGTTCCCGATCATGGAACTCGGCACGAGCGCGAAGATGCTGTCCATCGTTCCGCTGATGGCGGGCGGCGGCCTGTATGAAACCGGCGCGGGCGGCTCGGCGCCGAAGCACGTGCAGCAACTGGTGCAGGAGAACCATCTGCGCTGGGATTCGCTCGGCGAGTTCCTCGCGCTGGCCGTATCGCTGGAAGAGCTCGGCATCAAGAGCAACAACGCGAAGGCGAAGCTCGTCGCGAAGGCGCTCGACGCCGCCACCGGCAAGCTGCTCGACAACAACAAGGGCCCGTCGCCGAAGACCGGCCAGCTCGACAACCGCGGCAGCCAGTTCTACCTCGCCATGTACTGGGCGCAGGAATTGGCGAGCCAGACGGAAGATCGCGAACTGGCCGAGTTCTTCGCGCCGCTCGCAAAGAGCCTGGCCGAGAACGAGCAGAAGATCGTCGAGGAACTGACCGTCGTGCAGGGCAGCGAAGCGGATATCGGCGGCTACTACAAGCCGGAAGACGCGAAGCTCGCCGCCGTGATGCGTCCGAGCCAGACGCTCAACGCCGCGCTCGCACAGGCGCAAACGAAGTAACGCAGCAACGAGCGCGGGCGGCATGCCCGCGCTCACCATCGCGTTGGCGTTCGGCGCCAACGCGATTTCTTTTCGAGCGCCTTTTCGCGGCGTTCCGTCTCAGCGGTATTCCGCTCCGCGCCGTTTCAACGCATTTGGTTACAACGTGTGCCGGCTCGCAGGAAGGGGAGCAGGTAAAATTCTTGCCCTCGCTGCCAGCTTCGCAAGACATCCAACTTCGCATGAATCTACATGACCAGCTCGGCGCGCTGGAGTCGAGCCTCGATGCGCTCCTCCGGGCCGCCACCGTTCCTCCTGTTACCGGCGCTGCCGCTCAGTCTGCCGCTGCGTCCGTCGCTGCGTCCGCCACCGACGATATCGCCGAGCCGCCCGCGCCGCTGCCGCCTCGCGCGGACGAGTTCGAGGACACCGCGCTCGCAGCCGCCGACGCTCAGAAGCAAGCGCCCGCCGAGGCCGAGCCCGAGTCCGAGCCCGAGTCCGACGCGCCGCCCGCGCTGACCGTTTCGCGCCCGGACCGCGACACCATTCAGATGACCATCGCGGGCAAGTCCGTGCTGCTGAATCCGCAGGGCGTGTCGGAACTGATCGAGGAGTTGTCGAACGTGCGGGCGTCGATGTCGGTGGAACAGCCGATGGGCGTCGCGCCCGGCTGGCGCTTCGCGGCGACGAAGAACCCGGTGATGGCGGTGCAGAAGCACGCGAACGGCGACCGCCTGCTGATCATGCGGCACACGGGTCACGGCTGGGTGCCGTTCACCTTTTCGCCGGACATGGTCGTCGAACTGTACGCGATGCTGACGCGGCGCTAAGTCCCGCGCCGCCGCCCAATCAAGAACCTTCCTGCGTCGGCGCCTGAACGCGCGCCTTCCACTGACCGCCCTTGCCGCTCCAGTAGCGCACGGCCGAACCGATCGTCGCCGAAACATAGAACAGCGCGACGAGCGGCAACATCGGCGCCCACAACAACGACCGCCGGTAGTATCGCAACATCGGGCCATAGGCGATGCACATCATCGCCCAGGCTGCGCAAGCCGGCCATGCGCGCGCGCCCCACGTCAGCGCGAAGACCGGCGGCACCAGATAGATCAGCGCCATGCCGAGCACCGTGCCGGCAAGCAGCAGCGGCGAATAGCGCAACTGCGTGAACGCGGTGCGGGCGATCATGTTCCAAATTTCGCGCCAGTCGTCGTACGGGCGCAGCGACTCGCTGCGGTCCGCGAGATCGAGGCGAATGGGGCGCGCGTCCGCTTTGCCCGCGCGATGCTTGATGCGCAGCGCGAGACTGCAATCGTCGATCAGTTCGCCGCGAATCGATTCGATGCCGCCCGCCTCCGCCAGCGCCGAACGGCGCACGAGCATGCAGCCGCCCGCCGCGCCCGCGGTCATCTTGCGCCGGTCGTTGACCCACGCGAACGGGTACAGCTTCGCGAAAAAAAACACGAACGCCGGAATCAGCGCCTTCTCCCACGGCGAATCGCAGCGCAGGCGCACCATCAGCGAAACGAGATCGCGATCTTCCAGAATGGTACGCGCGACCAGTTGCGTCGCGGCATCGGCCGGATGGTAGATGTCGGCGTCGGTGAGCAGCAGGAATTCGGCGGGAAGACCAAGCGTGTCGATTGCATTGATGCCCTGCGACTGCGCCCAGACCTTGCCCGACCATCCCGGCGGCAACGGCTTGCCCGTCAGCACGGTCAGGCGGTCTTCGAGGCCGAGATCGCGGGCCGCAGCGAGCGCGACGGCGGCCGTGCCATCGGCGCTGTGATCGTCGACGACCACGACGTGGAACGCGCCCGCATAGTCCTGCTTCAGCAACGAGCCGACCGCGCGGCCGATCACGTCGGCTTCATTGCGGGCGGGCACGACCGCGACGAGCGCGGGCCACGCGCCGCGTCGCGCGATCTCCGCTCGGCCGACGGCGTGCACCGCGGCATCCGAAAGCGCGGGCGCGGGCTGCGCGCGCCAGAAGCCACCTCGCGCAACGAGCAGCACGATCCAGATCAGGAATGACAGCCAGGCGATGAGTAACATGAGTTTGACGATTAGCTTGAACCCGCGTGGCGGGCAGCGCACCCATGCGCGCGCGAGCACCGACCGCGCTTGACGGCGAAGCACGCGTTGCGCGGAGGACACACGAATCAGGATGGCGGCGGCCTGCCGAAACCAGCCGCCGCGGATGTACACGGCGCGGGAAACGCGATGCGGCACGCCTTCACGCCGTCCCGGGCGACCGACAGTTTAATGGCTTTGGCGCGCGGGCGTATCGACGTCGCGCCGCACGCGTTCGCCCGCGCCGCGCGGCGAGCGCTCAAAAAGGGAACGCGTTAGAATACGCGGTCAATCTCGGCGCGCAGACAAACTTACCGGGTCCTTCTGCCGGTGTGCTTTCAGGACGTTGCAGGCATTGCGAATGCAACGTCAGTCAATCGAAGCGTGAGTTGCGCGTCTATTACCCGAAACCCGCGCTAGTCGGAGTTCGCTCGAACATGCGTATCATCCTTGCTCAACCCCGCGGTTTTTGTGCGGGCGTGGTCCGTGCGATCGAAATCGTCGATCGCGCGCTCGAACGGCATGGCGCCCCGGTCTACGTTCGCCATGAGATCGTTCATAACCGGCACGTTGTCGACAACCTGCGTGGCAAGGGCGCGCGTTTCGTGGAAGAGCTCGACGAAGTGCCGCAAGGCGCGGTCGCCATTTTCAGCGCGCACGGCGTGGCGCACAGCGTCGAGCGCGACGCCGAGGCGCGCGGTCTCGATGTGCTCGACGCCACCTGCCCGCTCGTGACCAAGGTTCACGTGCAGGGCCGGCAGTATGTATCGCAAGGGCGCACGCTGATTCTGATCGGCCACGCCGGGCATCCGGAAGTGGAAGGCACCATCGGCCAGATTCCCGGCAAGGTGGTGCTCGTGCAGAGCGAAGCCGAAGTCGACACCATGTCGCTGCCGCCCGACACGCCCGTCGCTTACGTCACGCAGACGACGCTTTCGGTGGACGACACGCGCGGCATCATCGACGCATTGCAGCGCCGCTTCAGCGATATCGTCGGGCCGGACACGCGCGACATCTGCTATGCGACGCAGAACCGGCAGGCCGCGGTGCGCGAGTTGTCGACGCAAGTCGATGTCCTGCTCGTGGTCGGCGCGACCAACAGTTCCAATTCGAACCGTCTGCGGGAGATCGGCACCGAGAGCGGCGTGCCGAGCTATCTCGTCGCGGACGGTTCCGAAATCAAGCCCGAATGGTTTGCGCATGCGCAGACGGTCGGCATCACGGCGGGCGCTTCGGCGCCCGAAGAAATGGTCGAACATGTGATCGATGCCCTGCGCGCCTTCGGACACGTCGAAGTCACGACGATGAACGGCCGCGAGGAAAAGGTCGAATTCAAACTCCCCGCGAAGTTGCTGCAACCGCTCGCCGCGCTGTCGGCCACGGCAACGGCAACGGCCATTCGCGAAGAATAAGGAGAGGACGCAAATTGTCTATTCCGATGCTCCAGAAGGTCCGCGTTGGCGCGTACATCGCCCGCCAGCATTTTTCGCGCAACAAGCGTTATCCGCTCGCGCTCATGCTGGAACCGCTGTTCCGCTGCAATCTGGCGTGTAACGGCTGCGGCAAGATCGACTATCCGGACCCGATCCTGAACCAGCGCCTGTCGCTGGAAGAATGCCTCGGCGCCGTCGACGAGTGCGGCGCGCCGGTCGTCTCCATTGCGGGCGGCGAGCCGCTGCTGCATAAGGAAATGCCGCAGATCGTGAAGGGCATCATCGCGCGCAAGAAGTTCGTGTATCTGTGCACGAACGCGCTCCTGATGGAAAAGAAGATGGATGATTACCAGCCGAGCCCGTACTTCGTCTGGTCCGTTCACCTCGACGGCGATCAGGCCATGCACGACCATTCGGTTTCGCAGGACGGCGTGTACGAGAAGGCCACCAAAGCGATCCGCGAAGCGAAGCGCCGCGGCTTCCGCGTGAACATCAACTGCACGCTGTTCAACGATGCCGATCCGGAACGCGTCGCGAAGTTCTTCGACACGCTCGGCCCGATGGGCGTGGACGGCATCACGGTGTCGCCCGGCTACGCTTACGAGCGCGCGCCGGACCAGCAGCACTTCCTGAATCGCGACAAGACCAAGACGCTCTTCCGCGAGATCTTCAAGCGCGGCAACAACGGCAAGAACTGGTCGTTCAGCCAGTCGGCCATGTTCCTCGACTTCCTCGCCGGCAACCAGACGTATCAATGCACGCCGTGGGGCAACCCGGCGCGCACGGTGTTCGGCTGGCAGCGTCCGTGCTACCTGCTCGGCGAAGGCTACGCGAAGACCTTCAAGGAACTGATGGAAACCACGGAGTGGGAAAAGTACGGCACGGGCAACTACGAAAAGTGCGCGGACTGCATGGTCCACAGCGGCTTCGAAGCGACCGCCGTGATGGACACGGTCGCGCATCCGCTGAAGGCGCTGGGCGTGTCGATGCGCGGGCCGCGCACGGAAGGCGCTTACGCGAAGGAACTGCCGATCGACAAGCAGCGTCCGGCCGAATACGTGTTCTCGAAGCACGTCGAGATCAAGCTCGAAGAGATCGGGCGCGCGCAAAAGAACAAGTCGTCGAAGACGGCTGCGGCGGCGCACTGAGTTTTAGTCGAAGGTTGAGATGTGCGAAGGGCGGATGGCTTGCGGGCCATTCGCCTTTTTTGTTTGCGGCTACCAGATCGTCTTGACGTGCTCATACTCGCGAATCAACCGATCCCGCGTCACGATAGGCGCCGCGAGCGCACGCGCCGTCGCGACGATCAGGCGATCCGCCGGGTCGTTGTGAAACTCGCCCGGCAAGTCGATCGACTTGATGGCGATGCTGCTATCTACGGGCATGAACCGCACGGCGTCGATACGACTGACCTTGTCGATCCAGTCGCCGACGTCCATCGACAGTCCTATCTTGCCGCGCCGCACGAGCAGCGCGATCTCCCACGCCGAGATGGTCGAGACGACGATCTCGCCGCGTTCGCCTGATTCCTTCTCGATTGCCGCGCGCGCCTGCTTGCTGAGCGCGCCTCCGCTGACCCACCACAGCAGCGTATGCGTGTCCAGCACGATCACCGATACGCCTCCCAATCGTCCTCGCCGATGGGCTCGAACGCGTCTTCACAAAACAGCACGCTGCCCCGCAATTCCTGCAGCGGCGTGAGCGCCGAGTTGTCATACCGCCGTACCTCGAGCACGGGCTTTCCATGGTTCGTCACGATCATGCTTTCTCCTGTTGATTCGACGAGCCGGAAGTATTCGAGCGCCTTCGCCTTGAACTCCGATTTGGAAACTCGCTTGTGAGACATGATATCGACCCTGGTCACGTGACGGTAGTCATTTTAGCCTCGTCCGAATGGATTAGGCAAAACGGACATTTTTCGAAGTCCAAATAAAAACGCGACGGCTCTCGCCGTCGCGTCATCTTCAGTGCTTGCGAAGATCAATCACGCATCAACAACACTTCCCCGCTCCCGATCCATATCTCGCCTCCTGCCGCTCGCGAAAGAACTCCGCGTACGTCATCACGGGCTTGTCGGGATGCGTCGTCTGCATATGCGTGACGTACGCATCGTAATCAGGCATGCCGACCATCAGGCGCATCGCCTGGCCGAGATACCGCCCTGCTTGCCGAAGATCGCTGAACATGGCCGACTCCTGGTTCTCGTGCTCAATGACCCGAGCGCACTGCCGCGCCGCCGCCCGTGGGCATCGGTTCGAACGGCGTTTCGCGCACCGTCGGCCTCGCCTCGCGGCGCGCGCGCAGCACGGCCAGCACGGCATAGACCGCGATGCTCACCACGACGAACATGAAAAGACCGGCCAGCGCGGCATCGATGTAATCGTTGAAGATGATGCGCTGCATCTCCGGCAACGACTTCGCCGGCGCCATCACCTTGCCTGCCTCGAACGCGTCGCGCAGCTTGCCGGCATGCGCGAGGAAGCCGACCTTCGGATTCGCGTCGAAGATCTTCTGCCAGCCGGCAGTCAGCGTGCAGATGAGCAACCACACCGTCGGCACAATCGTCACCCACGCGAAACGCTCGCGCTTCATCTTGAACAGCACGACGGTGCCGAGCGTCAGCGCAATGCCCGCGAGCATCTGGTTCGAGATGCCGAAGAGCGGCCACAGCGTATTGATGCCGCCGAACGGATCTACCACGCCCTGATACAGGAAGTAGCCCCACGCCGCGACGCACAAGCCGGTCGCGACGAGATTGGCTACCAGCGATTCCGTGCGGCGCAGCGCCGGGTGGAACGTGCCGAGCAGGTCTTGCAGCATGAAGCGTCCGGCGCGCGTGCCGGCGTCGACTGCGGTCAGAATGAAGAGCGCCTCGAAGAGAATCGCGAAGTGATACCAGAAGGCCATCATCGCCGGGCCGCCGATCACGCGATGCAGAATCTCCGCCATGCCGACTGCCAGCGTCGGCGCGCCGCCCGCCCGCGCCACGATGGTGGTTTCGCCAACGGCCTTCGCCGTCGAGGTGAGCATGTCCGGCGTCAGCGTGAAGCCCCACGACGTGACCGTCTGCGCGACCGCGTCCGGCGTCGTGCCGAGCAGCGCGGCCGGGCTGTTCATCGCGAAGTAGACGCCCGGCTCGATCACGCAGGCGGCGACGAGCGCCATGATCGCGACGAACGACTCCATCAGCATCGCGCCGTAGCCGATGAAACGCATGTTCACTTCGTTGTCGACCATTTTGGGCGTGGTGCCCGACGAGATCAGCGCGTGGAAGCCGGACACCGCGCCGCACGCGATCGTGATGAAGAGGAACGGGAACAGGTTGCCCGCCCAGACGGGACCGGAGCCGTCGACGAACTTCGTGAACGCAGGCATCTTCAGTTCGGGCGCGACGATCAGGATGCCGATCGCGAGTCCGAGAATGGTGCCGATCTTGAGGAACGTCGACAGATAATCGCGCGGCGCGAGCAGCAGCCACACCGGCAACACCGACGCGATAAAGCCGTAGCCGATCAGAATCCACGTCAGCTGAACGCCCGTGAACGTGAAGAGCGGCGCGAGCGTCGGCGATTGCGCGACCTGGCCGCCGTAGGTGATCGCGAGCATCAGCAGCACGAAGCCGATGATCGACACTTCGCCGATGCGCCCCGGACGAATGAAGCGCGTATAGACGCCCATGAAGAGCGCGATCGGAATGGTCGCCGCGACGGTGAACGTGCCCCACGGCGAATTCGTCAGCGCTTTCACGACGATCAGCGCGAGCACCGCGAGAATAATCACCATGATGAGGAACGCGCCGAAGAGCGCGATCACGCCGGGCACGGTGCCCAGTTCCATCTTGATGAGATCGCCGAGCGAGCGGCCGTCGCGGCGCGTCGAGATGAAAAGCACGACGAAATCCTGCACCGCGCCCGCGAACACGACGCCCGCCAGAATCCACAGCATGCCGGGCGTGTAGCCCATCTGCGCGGCGAGCACCGGACCGACGAGCGGACCCGCGCCCGCAATCGCCGCGAAATGGTGGCCGAACAGCACGTATTTGTTGGTCGGCACGTAATCGAGGCCGTCGTTGTGACGCACGGCCGGCGTCATGCGCAAGCCGTCGAGCTTCAACACCGTGCCGGCGATGAAGCGCGAATAGAATCGATACGCGATGAGATAGACGCAGACCGCCGCGATGACGATCCATAGTGCGCTGACCCGCTCGCCGTGCGCGAGCGCGATGGTGCCGAAAGCGAACGCGCCCAAGAGCGCGAGCGCGATCCAGACCAGGAATCCGGAAGCCCGATTCATGGTGTCTCCTATTTTGGTAAGTCTTGGATTTCCGCCCGCGCGGCTCGCGCCGTGGAGCGCCTCGGGCGTGTAGTATTCGCCTTCGTCCCGGACCTCACAACCGGACAACTACGTACGCTCGCTACGCGAAACTACGTAGAGCATCGAACGTTCCAGCGTCATGAACCTGAAAGCGAAGATTGTTGTGCTGGCGATCGTGCCGTTCGCGCTCGCCATTGGCGGTATCGAATATGGCGTGCGCCATCAGGCGACCTCGCTCGCCCGCGCCCAGCACGCGACGCTGCAAACGGCGTACATGTCCAGCAAGGAAGTCGAGTTGCGGCATTACGTCGAACTGGCGCAGAGCGCCATCGCGCCGTATTACGACGCGCCGCCCGGCGATCCGCGCAGCGACGACGAACGCCGCCAGCTTGCGCTCGATACGCTGCATCGTCTCGACTTCGGGCCGGACGGCTACTTTTTCGTCTACACGATGCGCGGCAAGTCGCTGATGCATCCGCGCCAGCCGGATCTCGTCGGACGAGACTTGTGGACCATGCGCGATCCCGCAGGCGAACTGACCATTCAGCAGTTGATCCGCGAAGCGTCGAAGGGCGGCGGCTACGTGCGCTATGTGTGGCAGCGGCCGTCCAGCGGCCAACTTGCGCCGAAGCTCGGCTACGTGGTGCCGCTCGAACGCTGGGGCTGGATGATCGGCACCGGCATCTATCTGGAGGATGTGGAGACGGCGCTCACGCGCATCGACGGCCAGGCCGCCGCGAACATCGACAGAACCGTGATGTGGATCGGCGGCATCGCGCTGGCGGCGCTCGGCGTGATCGCGTTGTGCGGCGCGGTGCTCAATATCAGCGAGCATCGCAGCGCGGATGCCAAGCTCAAGCGCCTCGCGCGGCAGGTGGTGGAGTCTCAGGAGCACGAACGGGCGCGGCTCTCGCGCGAACTGCACGACGGCATCAGCCAGATGCTGGTGTCCGTCAAGCTGCTGCTGGAATCGGCGCTCGCGCGCTTCGAACGGTCGCCCACGCGCGAAGCCGCCGCCGAAGCTGCGCTTTCCACCGGTCTCGGGCGTCTCGCCGCGACCTTGCGCGAAGTCCGCCGCATCTCGCACGCGCTGCGCCCCACGATGCTCGACGACCTCGGCCTCGCCGCCGCGCTGGAGCAGCTTGCCCGCGAGATGGACGGGCAGGACGGCATCGAAGTGCGCTTCGAACGGACGGCGGACGGCAAACCGCCCGCGCTGCCCGATCCGGTGAATACGGTGCTGTTTCGCATTGCGCAGGAAGCGCTGAACAACATCGCGCGGCACGCGCACGCGAGCCGGGCGACGCTTGCGCTCGATATCGCCCCGAACGGCGTGCGGCTCGTCGTCAGCGACAATGGCCGCGGTTTCGATGCGCAATCCGCGCTGGCCGATCCGGCGAGCGGCCTCGGCCTGCGCAACATGCGCGAGCGGCTGGACACGCTCGGCGGCACGCTTTCCATCCAGTCGCAACTGGGCCGCACGTCGATCACGGCGCACGTGCCGTTGCCGCTCGCCGCTCCGAACCTGCAAGGACTTTCCGATGACGCCTGAACCCGCCCGACTGCTGCTCGTCGACGATCATCCGCTCGTGCGCGACGGCCTGCGCGCGCGGCTCGAAGCCGTCCCGCGTCTCTCTGTCACCGGCGAAGCGGGCAACGGCCACGACGCGCTCGCGCTCGCGCTCGCCGCCGACGAAGCCACGCGCCCCGACCTCGTGCTGATGGACGTCGGCATGGCGGGCATGAGCGGCATCGAACTGGCCGCGCTTTTTCACGAGCGCTTCCCGGCTATCCGCGTGCTGATGCTCTCGATGCACGACAACGTGGAGTACGTGACGCAAGCCGTGCGCGCCGGCGCGAGCGGCTACGTGCTCAAGGATTCGCCCGCCGCCGAGATCATTCAGGCGATCGACGCCGTGCTCGCCGGCAAGACCTTCTTCAGCGCCGGGCTCGCAGCCCGCATGATTCAGGCGCAGGCCATGCAAACGCCGTTGGAACGTCTGACGCCGCGCGAGCGCGACATTCTCGACGCGCTCGCGCAGGGCTTGTCGAGCAAGCAGATTGCAACGCAGCATGGCTTGTCGGTGCGCACGGTGGAAACGCACCGGCTGAATCTCAAGCGCAAGCTCGCCATCGACGGGCAGGCGGAACTGATCAAGTTCGCCGTGGAAAACCGGCGCGGCTAGGTCAGCCGGCCGAACGCGCGTTATGCTCGGCCAGGTATTTGATCAACCCGTCCACGCCGCCCTTTTTAAGCTGACCGGCGAACTGCTGCTGATAGACCTGAATGAGCCACGCGCCCATCATGTCGATGTCGTAGATTTTCCAGCCCTGCGCCGTCTTGCCGAGGCGATAGCGCACCGGGTTGTCGCCGCCTGTCGAGACGACGTGCGATTCAACGACCGCGTCTTTCGCGCTGGCGTCGACGTTCGGCGGGTCGAAGCGGAACGTCACGTCCTGGTCCCGCAGTTGCGCGAGCGAAGCCGCATACGTATGCACGAGCAGCGTCTGGAACTGGTCGTAAAGCTGCTTTTGCTGCTCGGGCGTGGCGCTGGCCCACGCCTTGCCCAATGCAATGCGCGTAGTGCGCTGAAAGTCGGTAGCGGGCAGGAAGCGCGCTTGCACGAGTTGCGTGATCTTCGCCATGTCGCCGCCGCGCGCTTGCGGGTCGGCCTTCATCGCGTTGACGGTGCCTTCGACAGCACTTTTGACGACGGCCTCGGGGCTCGTTTGGGCGACCGCCGCACCGGAAAACGACAGCGTTGCGAAGAGAAAAGCGAAGCAGACAGACAGATAGCGTTTCATGGCACCCGTTCTCTAATGATCCAATTGTTCGGCGCGGACTCGTCAGGCCGTCGAGCCAGTATATCGACAGACCAGCGGGCCGACAGTTCACCGCCGCCCGACCGCGCCGTCTCCACCGGTATACTTGCGCGGCATCAACCGCCGTCGTTGGACTCGCGGTTCGGCCGCCGAAGCGAAAGCCGGCGCGCGAACGCGGCAGCGTCACTACGCGGCTCGCAATATGCGGTCCGCGAAAATAACAGGTCACACCAGGTAGCGTCTTCATGCTGACGTCCAACATTACCCGCTTCGTCACGCTCGCCATTCGCCGGCCGGCGTGGATTATCGCCGCTTCGATTCTGCTCGGCATCCTCTCCACGATTTATGTCGTTCACCACTTCAAGATCAGCACCGACGTCAGCCAGCTGATCGAAAACGAGCCGGAATGGGCGGCACGCGGCGACGCCATCGTAAAAGCCTTTCCGCAGCGCGGCGCCACGCTGCTCATCGTCGTCGAAGCGCCCGCCGCCGAATTCGCCGATGCCGCCGCGAACGAACTCGCCGCCGCGCTCGCCAAAGAGCCGGACCGCTTCAAGTCGATCTCGCAGCCGGAAGGCGGCGAATTCTTCGCGCACAACGGCCTGCTCTATCTGCCCACCGACAAGGTCGATCAGGTCACGAAGCAGCTGGTTCAGGCGCGCCCGCTCATCAACACGCTGGCGCACGACCCCACGCTCACGGGCCTCGCGCAGACGCTGAATACCACGCTCAATGTGCCGTTGATGCTCGGTCAGGTCAATCTCGGCCAAATGGCCAATCTGCTTGGCCGCAGCGCGACCGTGCTGGACCGCGTGCTCGCGAATCAGCCCGCCGCATTCTCATGGCGCGATGTCGCGAGTCCGGGCGGCGACGGCCCCGGCCGCGCCTTTATCACCGTATTGCCGCAACTCAATTTCAGCGCGTTGAAAGCGGCCGCCGGCACATCCAACGAAATCCGCGCGGTGGCCGCGAAGCTCGGCCTCGACAAGAAATACGGCGCGACGCTGCATCTGACCGGCGCGCAACCGCTCGCCGACGAGGAATTCGCCTCCGTGCAGGACGGCGCGGCGCTCAACGGCGCGCTTACTTTCCTCGTCGTGCTGATGATTCTCTGGGTCGCGCTGCGCTCGAAGCGCATGATCCTCGCGGTGTTCATCACGCTCTTCGTCGGGCTCTCGGTGACGGCGGCGCTCGGCCTGATGATGGTGCACGCGCTCAACATGATCTCCGTTGCGTTCATGGTGCTCTTCGTCGGGCTCGGCGTGGACTTCGGCATTCAGTTCGGCGTGAAGTATCGTGAGGAGCGGCATCGGCACAAGCGGCTCGACGTCTCGCTCGCGGAGACTGCCCGGCATGTCGCCGTGCCGCTCACGCTCGCCGCGACCGCCACCGCCGCGAGCTTCTTCTCGTTCTTGCCGACCGCCTATCGCGGCGTGTCCGAGCTGGGGCTGATCGCGGGCGTCGGCATGTTCGTCGCGTACGTGACCAACATGACGCTCTTGCCCGCGCTCATCAAAGTGTTCGCGCCGCCCGGCGAGGCGAAAGCGCCCGGCTTTCCGATGCTCGCGCCGGTCGATGAATTCCTCGACCGGAATCGCAAGCCGGTGCTGGTCGGCACGCTCGTCGTCGTGATTGGCGCGCTGCCGCTGCTCACGCACTTGCGCTTCGACTTCAATCCGCTGCATCTCAAAGACCCGCACACCGAGTCGATGGCGACGCTCATCTCGCTCAAGGACTCGCCCGAAGCCGCGGTGAACGATGTCGCCGTGCTCGCGCCGTCGCTCGCGGACGCGGACCGCATCGCGGCGAAGCTCGACAAGCTGCCCGAAGTGGAACGCGCGACCACGCTGTCGTCGCTCATTCCCGCCGATCAGCCGGCGAAGCTCAAGCTGATTCAGGACGCCGCCGATCAACTGCTGCCCGCGCTGAATCAGCCGGTGGCGTCGCCGGTGACGGACGCGGTGCGGGTCGCGACGCTCAAGCGCGTGTCGAACCAGCTTTCGCTCGCCGCCGACGAGCATCCCGGCCAAGGCGCGCCGGAAGCCAAGCATTTGTCGGCGACGCTCGCGAAGCTCGCCCAAGCCGACGCCGCCACGCGCGACCGCGCCGAGCACGCGATGGCCGAGCCGCTGCGCCTCGCCCTCGCGCAGCTTCGCGCGTTGTTGCAGCCGACCGAAATCACCCGCGCGACGCTGCCGCCCGCGATGGTCGAGTCGTGGGTGACGCCGGGCGGTCAGGCGCTCGTGAACGTGTCGCCGAAAGCGCCGCCGGGCGTCGATCCGAACGACGACACGCTGCTCGCGCATTTCGCGGATGCCGTGCAGCGGGTCGAGCCGAACGCCATCGGCGGGCCCATTTCCGTGCGCCATTCGGCCGAGGTCATCATCACCGCGTTCGAGCATGCCGCGTTGTATTCGCTCATCGCCATAACAGTGCTGCTGTGGCTCGCGCTGCGTCGTTTCGGCGACGTTCTGCGAACTTTGGTACCGTTGCTCGTTTCGGCGATCGTGACGCTGGAGTTGTGCGTCGTCTTCCGCATGCCGCTCAACTTCGCGAATATCATCGCGTTGCCGCTGATGCTAGGAGTCGGCGTCGCGTTCAAGATCTATTTCGTGATGGCCTGGCGGCAAGGACAGACGCGCCTTCTCCAGTCGAGCCTCACGCACGCCGTGATGTTCAGCGCGGCCACCACCGCGACGGCTTTCGGCAGTCTCTGGTTCTCGCATCATCCGGGCACGTCGAGCATGGGGCGGCTTCTGGCGTTGTCGCTTCTGTGCACGCTGATCGGCGCCGTGGTGTTTCAGCCCGTGCTGATGGGCAAACCGCGCAAGGTGCGCGCGGCGGACCGCGCGAGGCTGCGCGCGAGCCAGCGGCATGACAATCTAAGAGGAATTGAAGAATGAGAATGGCTCCAGCGGCGCCTGCCGCTGCCGCGCTTCGCAAGCTGGCGACGAGTTTCGCCGTCGCGGGCGCGCTTTTGATGGCTGGGTGCGCGACGGGTCCGGACCGCAATCCGCACGATCCGCTCGAACCGATGAACCGGACCATCTTCAAGTTCAACGACACAGTCGACAATTACGTGGCGCGTCCCGTCGCGCAGTTCTACGTGGACTGGACGCCGAGCCCGTTCCGCACGGCGGTCAGCAACTTCTTCTCGAATCTGGGCGATTTCAGCAACTTCGCGAACAACCTGCTGCAACTGAAGATCACGGACGCCACGCAGGATCTGATGCGCATCGCGATGAATTCGGTGTTCGGCATCGGCGGGCTGATCGACATTGCATCGCCTGCGGGCTTGCCGAAGCATCATCAGGACTTCGGCCTGACGCTCGGCCATTACGGCGTGCCGTCGGGGCCGTACGTCGTGCTGCCGCTGCTCGGCCCGAGCTCGGTGCGCGATTCGACGACATGGCTCGTCGACTGGCGGGTGAATCCGGTCAGCTATGCAGATTCGGAGATTCGCTGGCCGCTGTATGGCGTGAACTTCGTGAGCGCGCGCGCGGACCTGCTCGGCGCGACCGATCTGCTCTCGCAAGCCGCGCTCGACAAATACGCGTTCGTGCGCGACGCCTACACGCAGCGCCGCCAATACTTGCTGACGGGCGGCTCGTCGGCGTCGCTGCCCGATTACGGCGACGAAGGCGCGAGCGCGCCCGAAGGAGCGAGCGCGCCGGGCAGCAGCAGCCAGGAGCAAGGTCTGCCGAATTACGTCGATCCGGGCGCGGCGGCATCGCCTGCGGGCGGCGTCGGGCCGAAATCGCCGGCGCCGGGCGCGGGCGAGTCGAACACCGCGCCGTCGCCGAGTTCGAGCAAGTCGCAGGGTCTGCCTCAGTACGAGGACCCGGCGGAAAGCAAGTAAGCCGCTGCCGGCAGTGCTGCAAAGAGAAACGGGCGCTCAGGCGCCCGTTTTTGTCTCAATGCGCCGCCTCGGCGGCTTCTTCGCGGCCGATGTCATCGGTCGATGCTTTCGGCGCTTCCACCGCGCGCTGGTCGCGCCGATACGCTTCGAACAACTCGTCCGCATAGCGAATCTGCGTGCGGCCGTGCGGCGCCGGTTCGCCCTGTTCGTTCAGGTTGACGAACACCATCTTCTCGACGGTCAGAATGCTCTTGCGCGTGATCTTGTTGCGCACTTCCGCGCGCAGCGTGATCGACGTGCGTCCGAAATTCGTCGCCGTAATGCCCAGCTCGATGATGTCGCCCTGCCGCGCCGAACTGACGAAGTTGATCTCCGACATGAACTTGGTCACGACGCGCTGATTGCCCAGCTGCGAGATGGCGTAGATGGCGGCTTCTTCGTCGATCCAGCGCAGCAGGCTGCCGCCGAACAACGTGCCGTTGGGATTAAGGTCTTCGGGCTTGACCCATTTGCGAGTGTGAAAATTCATGGTGCGCTTCCTCTTACGTTCCTGCGATGACCGCGTACTTCACGCAGCCAACCTAGGGTTTTCCCTGATTATAACCAAGCTGAGGGTTAACCCGCAGAAAGCAAGACCGCGCGAACGCGACTAGTCGAAGGAAAGCGCCCGCGCCTTTTCCATCGCATGGCGCGCGTGGACGAGCGTCGTGCGGGCGGCGCGCGCATCGCCTGCGAGCCGCAGTAGCGCGCCGATTTGCGACGGCTGGCGCGCGAGTTCACGCAAGATCGGACCGATAGCGGTGGTGCCGTCATCGCGCAGGCCAGCCGTCGCGGCGGGCGGAAGCGTGCGCCACGCCGGATCGACGACCGCGCGACACACCGCGAACGGCAAGCCGCGCGCCGTCGCGATGGCGCCCGCGATATGCGACTCCATGTCGACCGCGAGCGCGCCCGTCGACGAATGCAGCGACCGCTTGTCGGACTCGCTCGTGACCGGCGCGGCGACGGCCGCCATCGGACCGGAGCGCGTGATGCGGGCGAGCGGCGATCCGCCGAAAGCCTCGACGATGCGCGCGGACCACGCGGCATCGGTCGGCAAGCTGCCGAACGGGCCCGACACGCTCTCTGCGACGATCAGCGTTCCCGGCTCCAGATCCGGCGCGAGTCCGCCCGCCGTCCCGAAGCTGATGATGCCCGCGCAGCCGCGCGCCACGGCATCCGACAAGGCGCGTTCGAGCCAGTCCGATCGCGCGGCGAACACGGCATCCACGCCGCGCCCGCGCACGATCTTCGCCTCGAACGCCATGCCCGTCACCGCGACGACGGGCGCGCCGACCAAAGGACGCGAAAGCGCGGCCGAGCGTGCGTCGCGCGCGTTCACATGCCCGCCGTCACGCGCGTTTCGCCTTCGCGCGTCAGGTTGCGGTAACGCGCGAGCGCCCACAACGGGAAGAACTTGCGATAGCCGTGATAGCGCAGATAGAACACGCGCGGGAAGCCCGTCGCGGTAAAGCGCGTTTCGTCCCAGAGGCCGTGCGCCTGCTGGGTCCGGATCAGATACTCGATGCCTCTCGCGACCGCCGGATGTTCCACGAGTCCCGCCGCCATCAGCCCGAGCAGCGCCCACGCCGTCTGCGACGCGGTGCTCGGCGCCTGTTCGTAGCCGCGATAGTCGAGCTTGTAGCTCTCGCCGTCCTCGCCCCAGCCGCCGTCCGCGTTCTGAACGCCGATGAGCCATTCCGCGCCGCGCTTCATGCGCGAATCCGTTGGCGCGACGCCCGCCGCGTTGAGCGCGCAGAGCGCCGACCACGTGCCGTACACGTAGTTCATGCCCCAGCGCCCGTACCAGCTTCCGTCGCGCTCCTGATTTCTCACGATGTAGTCGAACGCGCGGCGCGCCGGCTCGCTGTTCGCGGGCGTTTCGCCGAGTTGCGCGAGCATCGAAAGACAGCGGGCGGAGACGTCGACGGTCGGCGGATCGAGCAGCGCGCCGTGGTCCGAGAACGGGATGTTGTTCAGGTAATACTGCGTGTTTTCCGGTTCGAACGCGCCCCAGCCGCCGTCGCTGCTCTGCATGCCGACGACCCATTCGCGCGCGCGGGAGATCGCCTCGTCGAACATCGGCGTGCCGTTCTCGCGGCCCGCGCGCTCCATCGCCATCGCGACGACGGCGGTGTCGTCGACATCCGGATAGTGCGGGTTCGCGAACTGGAACGCCCAGCCGCCCGGCCGCACGTTCGGACGGCGCGAGATCCAGTCGCCGCGCACGTCGAGAATCTGCAACGGACGCAGCCATTCGAGCCCGCGCGCGACGGCGGCGCGCGCCTTCGGCATGCCGGTTTCGAGCAACGCGTGCGCCGCGAGCGACGTGTCCCAGACCGGCGACAGACACGGCTGGCAGTAGGCCTCGCCGTCGTCCGCTTCGTCGATGACCAGCAGCTTGTCGACCGACTTGCGCGCGATCGCGCGGTTCGGATGCTCGGGCGGATAGCCGAGCACGTCGTACATCATCACGGCGTTCGCCATGGCCGGGAAGATGGCGCCGAGGCCGTCTTCGCCGTTCAGCCGCTCGTCGACGAAGCGCACCGCCTCCGCGATCGCGCGCTCGCGGCCGGCTTTCGGGAACACGCTGTCGGTTGCGCGCAGCACGGTGTCGACCATGCGGAAGAAGGTGAACCAGCCGCGGTTCTGATGCCCCGCGCGCTCCGGCATGCCGGTGTTCACCGGCGCGTCGGTGAACACTTCGTCGATGCGCACGCCGCGCGGATTGCGCGCCACCGGCCGTTTCGCATTCAGCACGAGCAGCGGCACGATCACCGTGCGCGCCCAGTACGACACCTTCGACAGGTGGAACGGAAACCACATCGGCAGTCGCATGATTTCGACGGGCATCATCGGCACCGCGCGCCACGACACCACGCCGAAGAGCGCCAGCAAAATGCGCGTGAAGACGTTGACCTTTTCCGCGCCGCCCGCCGCGAGAATGGCGCGACGCGCGCGCTGCATGTGCTCGGCATCGGGCGAATCGCCGATCATCTTCAGCGCGAAGTACGCCTTCACGGTCGCGGAGACGTCCATCGCGCCGTCCGTGAAAAGCGGCCAGCCGCCGTCTTCGCGCTGAATGCGGCGCAGATAGCGGCCGATCTTCGCTTCCAGCTTGTCGTCAGCCGTCTCGCCGAGGTAATGCACGAGCAGCACGTATTCAGCGGGAATCGTTGCGTCGGCTTCGAGTTCGTAGAGCCAATAGCCTTCGGGAAACTGCGCCGCGAGCAGCGCGTCGGTGGCGTGGGTGACGGCGTGGTCCAGCGCGGCATTCGACGCCGGCGCGCCCACGGCCGACAGGGATAAATCGTTCATCAGCGTTCCATCGATGGGTTCAACAGCGCATCCGCGGCCTTCTGGCCGGAGCGGATCGCGCCTTCGATCGTCGCGGGGAGGTCCGTTGCCGTCCAGTCGCCCGCGAGCGTGAGATTGGGCCAGCGCGTGCGCGTCGCGGCCCGCAAGCCTTCCTGCGAGGGCACCGCCGCGAAGGTCGCGCGTTCTTCCGCGATGACCTGCCACGGCGGCATCGGCACGGGCGGCAGGCGCACGGCTTTCGCCACGTCGCGCCAAACGGCCGCCGCGATGTCCTCGTGCGGCGTCGATAGCAGCCGATCCGCGCTGACGATGGTCGCCGTGAGCCGGCCATCGCCTGCACAGAGCCAGTCCGCCGCGCCGTTCACGAAGAACGTCAGCCGCTCCGAGCCGATCGAACCGATCGAACCGACCGGCGCATCCACCGCGAAGTGCACGGTGACGATCGCGCGGAATTCATCCGGCGCGACGATTTCCGGCACCAGCGCGCGCGCCGCGTCGGGCGGCACCGCGAGCACGACGCCATCGCCCGGTCCGAGCGCGACAGACTCGCCCGCGCCCTCGAAAGCGAGCGAGCTTACCCGTTCCTTCGAATCCGTGCCCGAAAAACGGATGTTCGTCGCCCGCGCGCCGAGCCGGATGTCCGCGCCGCCGTACTGCAAGAGCCGCAGCGCGGGTTCGACGAACGCATGCGCCACGCCGTTTTTCGCGATGAGCGGCCGGCACGCCTGGCCGCCCGCCGCCAGCGTCTCGCGCAGAAGATGCGACGCGACCGTCGCGCTGGCTTCGGACGGGTCAGCCTTCAGCAGCGTGCGCAACAGTGGCCGCGCAAGTGAATCCCACACGCGGCCGCGCGCGCGCATCGACTCCTCGACGGTGCGCCCCGGCTTGCCGAAAAAGAGCGGCAGCATGGGCAGATAGTCGGCGGGCTGCGTGCCGGGCAGCCGCGCCTCGGCGTCGAAGATCCAGCGCGGCAAGCGTCCCGGCGTCATGCGGATGGCCCACGCCTGACCGCTCGCGGCATCGAAAAAAGGATAGTCGGCCTGCGTCGGGCCGCTGACGTTATCTGCGGAACTGATCGCCCGCAGAAAGCCGAGCGTGGCGTGATCGCCCGAGAGCAGCAGATGACAGCCGTTATCGACCGTCATGCCGAGTTTCGCGTCGAAGTACGAGCGGCTGCGGCCGCCTGCGCGAGGCGCCGATTCGTGGAGAACGACGCGCGCGCCGCGCCGCTGCGCCTGCACTGCGGCGGCGAGACCGGCGAGGCCGGCCCCGACGACGTGTACGAGCCGGGACATCAGAGAAGATTGCGCGCGACGATCCAGAGCAGGCGCGCACGCGGCGTGCGCACGCGCGTGCGCGGCAGGTCGAAGCCGCGTTTCAGGTTCGCCTCGAGCACCGCGCGATACGCCGCCGACATGATGCGCGGCGCGCGCACTTCGTGGCGCGGCGAGGCCGCCATGATGGCGTCGGACTGCGCGTAGTGGCCTTTCGCGCGCTCGGCGAGCACGGCGCACACGCGCGGCAGCCGCGCATCGCCGACGATCGCCGCCGGGTTGCTCGTCGCGATGCCTTCGCGCGCCAGCAGTTCGCGCGGCAGATAAACGCGGCCGATGGCGGCGTCCTCGTCGATATCGCGCAGGATGTTGGTGAGTTGCAGCGCGCGCCCGAGGTGATGCGCGAGCCGCCGGCCCGCGTCTTCCTGCATCCCGAAGATTCTCACCGACAGCCGCCCGACCGCGCTCGCGACGCGGTCGCAATACAGGTCGAGCGTGGCTTCGTCGGGCGCGACGATGTCGCCGGCGGCGTCCATCGCCATGCCGTCGATCACGGCGTGAAAGTCGTCGCGAGAGAGATGGAAAGCGTGAATGTGGCGGGTCAGCGCCTCGAGGGAGCGCTTCGGCGCGCCGCGATAGCAGGCGTCGATGTCCTCGCGCCAGCCTTCCAGCGCGAGCGCGCGTTCGCGGCGCGGCAGCGCGCCTTCGTCGGCGATATCGTCCACCGCGCGGCAAAAGGCGTAGATCTGGTACATCGCGTCCCGCTGCGCAGCCGGAAGGATGCGCATGGCGAGATAGAACGAACTGCCCGACGATGCCTTCGCGGCCTCGGTGGTGGATTCGTCGGCGATGAAGTTGGAAACGGCCAAGACGGACTCCGCTGTGGCGCCCCCAAGGGCAAATTAAGAGATCGGGCGCCGGTTCCGACGATCCCGTTGAGCGCGCGGAACGACGTGGCGCTGAAGAGGGAATGACCGAAGGAGACGGCCGGCGCGCGCCGGCTGCGAACTGCGCCGGAAGCGGCTAGGAGTATACCAATGATTCGGCCCGATTGCGCCTTGCGGCGGCGCGCGTGGCCGCGATCAGGCGAAGCCGACCGAGCGGTTGCGCCCCTCGCGCTTCGCCACGTACAGCGCGGCGTCGGCTTCGTTGATGAGCGCCTCGTAAGACGACGTCACCTCGCGCCGCGCGCACGCCACGCCGACACTCGCCGTCACCGGCACGCGGGCGCCCTGCACGTCGATAGGCGTTTCGCAGATCGAGTGGCGCACTTTCTCCGCGACGATCATCGCGTCGTCGAAGTTCGTGCACGGCAGAAGCAGCGCGAATTCCTCGCCGCCGAAGCGCCCGAACACGTCCTGCACGCGCACGGTCGCAGCAACGCGCTCGGCCATCACGCGCAGCACCGTGTCGCCGACCAGATGGCCGAACTCGTCGTTGATGCGCTTGAAGTGGTCGAGATCGAATAGCAGCATCGACAAATCGCCGCCGTAGCGTTGCCAGCGCGAGAATTCGTCGCGAATGCGCAGCTCGAAATAGCGCCGGTTCGCGATGCCGGTCAGGCCGTCGCGGTCGGCAAATTCCTGTAGCTTGGCCACGGCTTCGTCGCGGGCGCGCTGCATCATGCTCGCGTGGGTGGCATCGGAAATGGTCACGCAGACGGCCCGCACTTCGCGCTCGTGCGTGAGCGGCATGAACGTGCAGTCCTGCTGCATGAAGTCGACGCCGCCGGTAATCGGCCGGTCGTGATCGAACTTGAAGAGATACGGCCGCTGTTCCCACGAACTGAACGCGAAGCTGCCGAGTTGGAACACGCTTTCCACCTTGCGCGTGAGCCACACGCGCGGCAGTTCCGGAAAGCTCGCGAAAATCGACTTGCCCGTCACCTGCTCGGCCGTTTTGCCGCTGTGGTCCGCCATGAAGCGGTTCCACATGAGCACGTTCAGATCGCGGTCCAGCACGAAAATGCCGAAGCCGACGCGCTCGATCACCAGTTCGCTCAGCACATGCCGCAGTTCTTCCATATCGGCGCGGCGTCAGAAGCTGGAAAGCAGCGCGTCGAGCGCCTCGTTCAGATGCGCAATGGCGTCTTCGGCCATCAGCATCACCAGATGCGCGCGGAAGCTGTGATCCTCCAGCGCGAAGTTGACTTCGAGCAGCAGCGCCGTTTTCCACGCGAGCATCGCGGGCTGGAAGACTTCTTCGAGCGCCAGTTCCGCGCCGAGCATGCCCGGCGGCGAGAAGATCGGCGCGCGGCCGAGGCGGTCCAGAATGCACGACACGCACGCGCCGATCAACACCGTCGCCACGTCGAAGACGAGTTCCGTGCGCGTGGTCGCTTCGTAGGTGGACTTGGTGTAGGGATCGTCGACGAGCGCGCAAAGGTCATCGACGCTGCCGCTCTTGCACAGCACGATCGCCTCGCCCTTGATGTCCGAGCGAAAGCCCTGGCGCACGGCGGTCACGGCGTCGGTGATGCCGGTCATCTCGCGCAGCGCGGCGGACGCTTCGGACACGTTCACCACGCGCACGCGCGGCACCGACAGTTCGATAAACGTGCCGAGCAGCTTCGACAGGCGCGTGGCGGCCTGGCCCATCGCCATGTTGGCGACTTCCTGCAGCGCGTCGCGCTGGTCTTCGTTGAGGGCGGGTTCAACCATGGAGACCGTACTCCTTCAAAACGGGACGCAGCGCTTCGGGCGTCACGGGCTTCGGCAGGAACGCAATGGCTCCGAGCGCGCGCACGCGTTCCTGCGCGAGCGGTTGCACGTCGGCGGAAACGACGATCACGAACGTGTTCAGGTCTTCGTGCTGAAGCGCGTCGAGAACCTGATAGCCGGTCATGTCCGGCATCGTCAGATCGAGAAACATGACGGATGCGCGGCCCGCGCGATACAACTCGAGCGCCTCGCGTCCATTCGTCGCGTAGGAGATATCGACGTCCCAGTCCGCGGGCAGTGCGCGCGTCAACACCTTGCGCGCGAGCAGGGAATCATCGGCAATGACAATCGGCAAAGGCATGGTCGGTCGAATCGGTGAACGTTCGTGGCTGACGGGATGCATGGCTACACGGCATGCTCTCGTATGCGTTTACGGCGTGGCTGCGGAGTTCTTTAGGGAGACGGGCGGCGCGTACGTCGCCAGCCGCTGATGGCAGGCGAAATCGAATGTAAAGGCGCCCAAGCAGCGCGGCTATCCGGCGCGATGGAACGGCACGCGGCGAGGGCGCACCCGAGTGTCTGGTTCGGCGTCATGTTGCCTTGCCCCGTGCGTCGTCCGGGCGGCGAGCCGTGCCGGACCTTGGCCTTTTGTTCTGTTGCCCGCTCGCGCGGCGCGCGTGGCGAGCTTTTTCTGCCCGACATCCGCTCTGACGGCAGATTGATCGGAAGATTGCATTGTCGGCCTCGATCGACGCGAAAGCAACTCGCAGGCGCGCTGCTGCGGAATAACTCTTCTCGCGTTTCGCTCCAATCGAGAATGGACTTTCTCGGTGCGCCTAGGGCGAATCGTCCGATACTTCGCTGTACGTTTGCGCTACGGATATTCTCGCTAACTGCGCACCGCACACGCGTGCGAAAACCAGGCGTCGGCGCGAATGCCGACGCGCGGCGCGGTAGCCTCTTGGCATGGTTTCTGCATTCCTCGAACGATTACGCCGCGCGCGCCTCGCCCGCCCATAACCGAACGGGCGATCGCGCCGACGGTCGAGTAAAGTTTTCCACTTCGCTGCCAAAATGACGCTGCAACGTGAGGAGCACGACGCCAAGCCTGCCGCTATAGCGCGGCAGGACGAACCGCCGTTTCCGGTCGTCCCCGAACGGAACTTCGCCGCGCAGCGCATGACGCTCTACGCGCTGCTCGTGGCTGCCGTCGTGCTTCCGTGCGTCTACGTCGCCATTACCGCGATCTCGGATTACCACGCACGCGTGGCGAGCGCCTCCGACGCGGTCGCCCGCAACGCGCGAATCGCGGAAGAGCACGCGCTCAAAGTCTTCGATCTCAACGTCACGCTGAACGAACGCATCGTCGATCTGCTCGACGACCTCGACGCCGACGCGATTCGCCGCGAAGACGGCGTCGTTCATACGCGGCTCAGTCAGTTGATCGGCGGCTACCGTCAGGTGTCGGCGGCCTCGGTGTTCGGTCCCGACGGGCAGTTGCTCGCCACCAGCCGCGCGTGGCCGACGCCCGATGTCACGGTGGGCACGCGAGAGGACTTCATCGGCCTGCGCACCGACAGCCGGCTTGCGCAGATTTCTCGCGTGATGCTCGGGAAAGTCGCCGGCGAGCGCGTGTTCAACACAGCCGTCGCCCGCAAGACGCGCGACGGGCAATTCGCCGGCATGGTGTCGATCGCGCTGCGTCCGTCGTACTTCAACGACTTCTATCGCGAACTGCTCGGCGACAGCCCGACCGTGTCGATCGGTCTCGCCCGCGCCGACGGCGAAGTGCTCGCGTGGTATCCCGAGCGGCCGCCCGCGCGAATGGCGCTCGCCGCGAGTTCGCCGCTGCGCGAGGCGTATCGCGCCGGCACGCACGACGGCGTCATGAAGATGGTCTCGGGACTCGACAACGAGTTGAAGATCGTCGCGTTTCGCCGGGTCGGCGACTATCCGCTGTATGTGTCGAGCGGCTTTCCCATCGATACCATCTGGACGCAGTGGTATCGGCATTTGACCGTGCTCGCGCTGTCGATTCTCGCGCCGTGCGTCGTGCTGTGGGGCGTGATCGGGCAGTCGCTGCGGCGGCTCGCTATCGAAGAAGAAGCGTGGGAACGCTGGCAGGCCGAGGCGTCGATGCGCCGCTCCATCGAATCGGCGTACCGGCAGGCGCGCAAGATGGAGGCGCTCGGCAATCTGGTCGGCAGCGTCGCGCACGACTTCAACAATCTGCTGATGATCGTCTCGACGAACGTGCAGATCGCCCGGCGGCGCGGCCCGATCGGACTCGACCGCGAACTGAGCGCGATGGAGCGCGCGTTGAAGAGCGGCCAGTCGCTCACGCGGCAGTTGCTCGGCGTCGCGCGCAAGCAGCCGTTGCGCAGCGAGGTCATCGCCATCGGCAAATGGGTGACGGCGGAGCGCGAACTGCTGCGCGCGTCGCTCGGCGCGAAGGTCGCGCTGCACTCGGAAGTCGCGGCGGACGTGTGGACGATCCGCGTCGATCCGGCCGAGCTGGAACTCGCGCTCATCAACGTGGCCGTGAACGCGCGCGACGCGATGCCGAACGGCGGCACATTCACCGCGCGCGCGGAAAACGTGCGCTTTCGCCACGAGGACGGCTTTCCGCTCATCGGCGAATTCGTGCAGATTTCGCTGGAAGACACGGGCGTCGGCATGAGCGCGGACGTGCTCGCGCGCGCGTTCGAGCCGCTTTTCACGACCAAGCCGAAAGGCATGGGCACCGGGCTCGGCTTGCCGCAGGTCTTCGCGTTCTGCGAGCGGGCGGGCGGCATCGCGACCATCGACAGCGCCATCGGCGCGGGCACGTCGGTGCGTCTCTATCTGCCGCGGGCCGCCGCGACCGACGCGCCCGGCGCGGAGCCGGAACAGGCCGCCGCGACGGCGCAGGAGGCCGAAGGCCTGCGCGTGCTGCTCGTCGAAGACAACGAGGAAGTCGCCGCCGGCACGGAGGCGCTGCTCACGATGATGGGTCATCGCGTGACGTACGTGTTCAACGCCGACACTGCGATGACGCTGCTCGAAGCGGCTCGGGAGAACATGGCGGTGTCAGGTTTTCCGTTCGATGTCGTGCTCTCGGACATCCACATGCCCGGCCAGCTCAACGGTATCGATCTCGCTGAACGCATGCAGCGGTTCGAGCCGCGCATCCCGGTCATTCTCGTCACCGGCTATGCTGAAGAACTCGACCGCGCGCGGCAAGTCGATGCGCGCGTGCTCGCGAAGCCCTTCGATATCGCGCTGCTGGATACGCTGCTGCGCGGCATCCGCGAGGATCAGGCGGCGCGCTCCATCGATCGCTGACGCGGCTCCGGCACGAGTGTTGCGTCCATCAAACGCATGTGCGGCAACCCGGCGTTGCCGATCCGCGGATTCCGCTCATCGAGGAGGCGACAATGCGACACACCGTCATTGGAGTATTCGATACCTACGCTGAGGCCGAGAATGCGCGCTCGGCGCTCGTCACGGCGGGCTTCGCGCGCGGCGATATCGAGCTTCAGGCGAACCCGAAGCGGGACGATGCCGCGCAGCCCTCGAGCTTGAGCGACGCCGAGACGCACGCGCAGCCCGGCGTGCTCGCGAACATCGAGCGGTTCTTCAGCATGCTGTTCGGCGGACGCGATCATCCGCCCGAGGTCGCGCATTATTCGGAAGCGGTGCGCCGGGGCGCGGTGCTCGTCGCCGTCGATACGCCGAGCGAGGCGCAAGCCGATATCGCGCGCACGACGCTGACCGACTGCGGCGCGATCGACATCGACGAACGCGCGGCGAGCTGGTCGACGCTGTCGCACGGCGCGGCCGCGACGCCGCCCACGACCACCGACGACCGCGATCACTCCATTCTCGACGAACTCGGTCTCGGTCGGGGCAGCGGCGTTCCGGGCCGCGATCCTGTGAATCCGCAGCGTGCGGACGTGCCGCGCGCGCGTGCTTATCCGCGTTCGGACGCCGCCGCTGCCGATCCGGTCGCGCCGCCGATCGTCGACCCGCTCGCCGGTCCGCTCGGCGATCCGCTGCTCGATCCGATCGGCGAGCCGCGTACGCCGGCAGGCGGTGGAATCGGCAGCGAGACCGGCGCCGAAGCCTTCACGCGCACTGACCCCGCGACGCTGACCTCGCGCGACTACGTGACCGACCCCGCCGACGATCCGCTGATGCCGGCGACGCGCCCGCAGCGCGGCACGCCGGAGCCGTCGACGACGCAATACGAGCAGGTCGAAACGAAGCCGGCTAGCACCGCGCAAACACAGACGCAAGGACAGGCGCAAGCACCGGCGCCGACCGATCCGCTGACCGGCGTGCACGTCGATCCGAACACGGACTGGCGCTCCATCGACTCAATCGAGCCGTTGAGCACGCTGGACGAGCCCGCCAAGCCGCAGCAACTGAACATGCAGAATCAGGTGCAATCGCAATCGATGCCCGCGATGGGCGCGGCGGGCGATCCGATCGGCACGTCGGCGGCGTCGCAGGCGGCGGTTCCGCTCGGTCCGCGCACGGTGCCGAACGAGTACATGGAGTACGAAGAGGACTTCCGCGCTGACTACGCCACGAAGTACGCGACGACCGGCGAGCCGTACGAGGACTATGAAAGCGCGTATCGCTACGGCGCGACGCTCGGCAACGACGAGCGTTTCCGCAACCGCGCGTGGGACGACCAGATGGAGTATGAGATGCGGCGGGATTGGGAGAGCCGCCATCCCGAAGGCGATACGTGGGACCGCTTCAAGGCGGCGATCCGTCACGGCTGGGATCGCGTGACCGGGCAACATCACGCGTGACCGGCGATTGCTCCAAATGACAACGGCCCGCTCGCGCGGGCCGTTGTTGTTTGCGGCGCCTCAGGCGGCGAAATCGCGCACCCACGCGACGTATCGGTCCACGAAGGTCTGCAAGAACTTGCGCGTGTCTTCGCTCACGATATTTCCGTTCGCGTCGATGCGCTTTTCGTCGTGCTTGATGTACATCTCCGGCTGGCCCATCAGCGCGACGTCGAGGTATGCGCACACGCTGCGCAGATGCGCCTGCGCGAGCGCCGTGCCGATGGCGCCGACCGACGTGCCGATCACCGCGCCCGGCTTGCCGCCCCACGCGCTTTGTCCCCACGGCCGGGAACCCCAGTCGAGCGCGTTTTTCAGCACGCCGGGAATCGAGCGGTTGTACTCGGGCGTGACGAACAGCAGCCCGTCGGCTTCGGAAATCTTCTGCTTCAGCGTGCGCGCGGCTTCCGGGAAGTCGCTGTCGTATTCCTGGCTGTAGAGCGGCAAGCTGCCGATGTCCAGATGCTCGAAAGTGAAATCGCTCGGCGCGAGCGATTCGAGCGCGTGGGCAAGCTGCCGATTGTACGAATCCTTGCGCAGGCTCCCCACGACCACCGCGATCTTGTACGCCATGACATTTCCCCCGTCGAAAGGATGAGATTGAACGTCCGATACGTCGTCTGTAACCGACGCGAGAGCACATCATAGGCCCGCGTCGGGCGGTCGTCACGGTGATGCTGCGATGGGTGACCGGGTCCGTTTTTGTAGCCAATTGGGCAGTCCAGCCCGCGCCGCATGAATGCTCGCTTTGCGGCCAGCTATCCCCACCTTTATCCACAGAAACTGTGGATAAGTCGCGGAAATCGTCAGTGGACCCCGTTTTTCGATTCACGGACGAAACAAAACGCAGCGGCAGGCCTGTTTCCGTGCGATATGGATGCCTCTTACTGACCGAAGAAGACGTTGCATTGCGCGGCCGTGCCCTGACACGTCGACGGCTGAGAATCGGCCGCGTGCGCCGCGCCGGCTGCGGCAAAAAGAGCGATGGATGCGGCGAGAATGGAAAGAATGCGCTTCATGAGATGCCTCTGTTGAATTCGTTGACCGACCGGTCGGACCGGTTGAGGCGAACTTTAGCGGGGCGGCGACAGCGGAAAAAGCGGCTGCGACCGAAGTGGTTTTTGCCAAAATTGTAATAATCGCGGCGGTTTCGCTGAGCGATCACAGCATCACTGCAAGACAGAGCGTGACCGTGACGAGCGACAGTACGGTCGAGAAAAGAATCGTGCTCGACGTCACGCTGCCCTCGCGCCGATAGAACTCGGCGAGCATGAACGGGCCGGTGCCGGTGGGCAGCGCGCTGAGGATCACGGCGGTTTTCGCCCACAGCGGCGGCAGCGCGAACACTTGAAACGCGAGCCACCACGTCAGAAGCGGCTGCGCCAGGAGCTTGAGCGCGACGAGCGCGCTCGTCGTCCGCGCGTTGCGTGCTTCGCCCTTCGCGCCGAGAAACAGTCCGAGCGCGACGAGCGCGCAGGGACTCGCCGCGCCGCCGAGCAGCTTGATGAGCGCTTCTGCGCCTTCGGGCACCGCCACGCCGCTGCCGCTCATCAGCGCGCCCGCGACCGGCGCGATCAGAAGCGGATTCTTGCCAAGCGACTTCGCCACGCGCCACAGCGTCGCGCCGATACCGCTTCCCGCTTGCAAGCCGAGTTCGATCAGCACGATCGCGATGCCGAAGAGCACGCACACGGTCATGATCGTCGCGATGACGGCGGGCGCGAGGCTTGGCTTGCCGAACGCGAGCAGGCAGAGCGGCAAGCCCACGAAACCGGTGTTCGGATAGGCGGCGTTGAGCCCGTCGATGCTGGCATCGGCGAGCGGACGCGCTTGCAGCAGCCGAACGCCGAGCGTCAGCACGAACACGACCGCCGATCCGATGCCGAACACCGCGATGAACGCTGGTTGATCGAGCGTCTTCAATGGCGTCTTCGCCATGATGTCGAAGAGTAGCGCCGGTAGCGCGAGATAGACGACGAATCGGTTCAGTTCGGACGCCGCGGTGGGCCCGAGCTTGTTGAACTTGCGGCATACATAGCCCGCGGCGATGAGGCCGAACACGGGCAAGATAATGGTGACGAGCGGACCGAGCAGCGACGAGAGAAACGCAACGGGCGAAGAAACCGGCGATGACATGAAAGAGCGGTGGCGCGCGAGCCGAATCGGAAGAGCCGAAAGCATACTCGCAGATCGACCGGTGAGAGCTTTCGGGAGCAGTCGCAGGGTGAGGACCGCCGTGCCAAGGGGTCTCACTTTTTGATCTGGCGAACGCGTGACACAGCTTTCACTCTTTGCCGCAACTCGTTGATTCCAGACAAATCGCGGGTTTCGCGGATTTCGCGCTTTCGTGAAGACGCGCTCGCCCAGCGTCCACGGCTCGCACGCGGCAGTGCTTAGAGGTGAGACGATTCGGGATGCGGCGAGCGCGGCGAACTGCGTGATCGACTTGCGAGAAAAAAACCAATGATCGCAACGCCTTGCGCAATAGCCGTCGCGCGCCTCGCGCCGCCATACGGGCGATAGGTGAGACTTTCCGGGACCGCTCGCAACGGAACGGTCATTGCTATCGAATCAATCTCTAACGGACTCTGAAGCCAATGAAATCACGACGACCCTGGGCGTACGGCGCCGCGGCGCTGATAGCGATAGGAGGCATCGGCGCGCTCGCGGCCTATGGACTGAAGGGCGCGAAGCGCAGCGGCAACGAGCACGTGCCGGAGCCGTCGAAGGCCGTGGACCTCGACCGCTATCTCGGCCACTGGTTCGAATTCGCCCGCTACGAGAACCGCTTCGAGCGCAATTGCGAAGCGGTCACCGCCAACTACGCGCGGCGCGAGGACGGTCTCATTTCGGTCATCAACGCGTGCCGGGAAGGCAGCCTGACCGGGCGATACCGGTCGGCGGAAGGACGCGCGAAGGTCGTGCCCGGATCGAACGGAACGAAGCTCAAAGTTTCGTTCTTCGGCCCGTTCTATGTCGGCGACTACTGGATTCTCGATCACGCCGACGACTATTCGTGGTCCATCGTCGGCGAGCCGACGGGGCGCTATCTGTGGATTCTCACGCGCGAAGCCCGCCCGTCGGCCGAACTGCGCCGCACGCTGCTCGTGCGCGCCGCCGCGCTCGGCTACGACACCACGATGCTGCGCGAAACGCAACACGACTGAGCCAGTTCCGGCTCAGTTCGCCTTGCAGGCGAGGAGCAGCGAATTCTGATTGTTGTCGCTCGACTGATCGAGCACGTCGTAGCCGGCGGGACACGCGACCTTCGCGTTGTCGGTACACAAGCGCCAGCCGCCATAGGCCGGACAGGTGACGAGTTGCGTCGGCCGGCCGTCGGCGGAAAAAAGCGGCGGCGCGCTGCTGCATCCGCCGAGCGCCCACGCGCTCGCAGCGAGCATGACGATATGGCCGATTGCCTTGCCGAGCTTCATCCCGCACCCCTTGTTTTCAGGTCGTTATTCTTGATTGCGTCGTTTCACGAGTATGCCACGCGGAACTTTCGCGTCGATTTATGACGCGAAGCGCGATTCACACCTCGATGCCGAGCGCCTCGATCTTCTTGTACATCGTCGCCCGCCCGATGCCGATACGTTGCGCTGCTTCCGCCACGCGTCCGCCGCTCGCGCGCAATGCGTCGGCAAGAAAGCGGCGCTCGAAGTCGTTCATCGCCTGCGCGTAGGGTACGGCGGCTTCCGCTTGCGCCTTTTCAGCGGGCGCGGGCAGCGCGGCCGGCTTCGAGTCGATGAACGGAGCGAGCGCGCGCGCATCGATATGTTCGCTGTCAGAAAGCATCAGCGCCCGTTCGAGCGTGTTGCGCAGCTCGCGCACGTTGCCGGGCCACGCGCACGCGGTCAGAAGACGCAGCGCGTCGTCGTGAAGCACGAACTGGCGGATGCGACCCGTGCGCGCTTCGCCCGACAGGTCTTCGAGGATCGCGTACGCGAGTGCCTCGATATCGCCGAGCCGCTCGCGCAGAGGCGGCGCGTGAATCGTCAGCACGTTCAGCCGATAAAACAGGTCGGCACGAAAGCGCCCCGCCGCGACGAGCGCGGGCAGATCCGCCGACGTCGCCGCGATGATCCGCACGTCCGCGCGCACGATGCGGTTCGACCCGAGCGGCTCGAACTCCTTGTCCTGCAACACGCGCAAGAGCTTGCCCTGCAACGGCAGCGGCATGTCGCCGATCTCGTCGAGAAACAGCGTGCCGCCGTCCGCCAGTTCGAACTTGCCGATGCGCCCTTTGCGCTCCGCGCCCGTGTACGCGCCCGGCGCCGCGCCGAAAAATTCCACTTCGAGCAGCGTGTCCGGAATCGCCGCGACGTTGACGGTGACGAGCGGCTTGGCCGCCCGCGTCGATGCGCCGTGAATCGCGTGCGCGAGCAGTTCCTTGCCCGTGCCGGTTTCGCCGAGCAGCAGCACGGGCGAATCGACGAGCGCGGCGCGCCGCGCCTGCCGCTTCACTTCGAGACTGGCCGGACTCGTGCCGACGAAGCTCGCGAAGGTGTACTTGGCCCGCCGCGCCTGCGCGAGCGACTGCCGCGTCGCGATCAGTTCCTGCTGCACGCGCGAGTAGTGCGCGAAAAGCGGCGTGAGCGCCTTCATCTCGTCGAAGAGCGCGAAGCCGATTGCGCCGACGGTCGCGCCCTGATCGTCCTTCAGCGGCAGGCGCGTGACGACGAGCGGCTCGCGGTCCGTTTCGAGCACGTCGAGCAGAATCGGCTTGCCGGTCGCGACGACTTCGCGCATCAGGCTGTTCGGGATGACCGCTTCGCAGTCGAGACCGATGGCGTCTGTTGGATCGGAGAAGCCGAAGCGGGCCGCATAACGCTTGTTGATCCAGACGACGCGGGCGTCGGCATCGACGATGAAAGTGCCTTCGCTCAGGTTCTCGAACGTCTTGAAGAGCGACTCCATGGCGCGCCGCATGACGTCGCTATAGTCGGCGGGTACGTTGATCCAGTCGTTGCGCATCGGCGCTTGTCTCCGTGTTTTCTCTTGTTGGCGACAGCGTATCTCATATCGGAGACAGTCGACAGCCTTGAAAGGCTTGGCGACCGCAACGATTGATAGCTTGGCCGTCTCTTATCGGAGACAATCCGGCGGCTTCGGGCAGCTCGCGCCGCCTTTGCGCGCGCGCCAGTGTGAGTTCGCGATTGTTGGCACGGAAGCTGCATCATTGCGCGCCGCCGACGGCCTGCCGTAAAAGCCGTGGACGAAGTTCAAAGAACAACCATTAACGGAGACTCAATGTCGTTCCTCATCGTGCTCGCCGCCCTGGCGTTCCTGATGCTGGCCGCCTATCGCGGCTACAGCGTCATCCTGTTCGCGCCGATCGCCGCGCTCGCGGCCGTCCTGCTCACCGATCCCGCGGCCGTCGCGCCGGTGTTCTCGGGCATCTTCATGGAGAAGATGGTCGGCTTCGTGAAGCTCTATTTCCCGGTGTTCCTGCTGGGCGCGGTATTCGGCAAGGTGATCGAGCTGTCCGGATTTTCCGAGTCGATCGTCGCCGCCGCGATCCGCTATATCGGCAAGTCGCGGGTCAATGCGGTGATCGTGGCCGTGTGCGCGCTGCTCACCTATGGCGGCGTGTCGCTGTTCGTGGTCGTGTTCGCCGTGTATCCGTTCGCGGCGGAAATGTACCGCCAGAGCAATATCCCGAAACGGCTGATGCCCGGCGCCATCGCGCTCGGCGCGTTCTCTTTTACGATGGATTCGCTGCCCGGCACGCCGCAGATTCAGAACATCATCCCGACGACGTTCTTCAAGACGACCGGCTGGGCCGCGCCGTGGCTGGGCGTGATCGGCTCGGTGTTCATCATCGTCGTGGGGCTTTCGTTTCTGGAGTGGCGCCGGCGTTCGGCCATGGCCAAGGGCGAAGGCTATGGCACCTCGCTCGTGAACGAGCCGGAACGCGTCGAGTCCGCCAATCTGCCGAATCCGATGCTCGCCGTCGCGCCGCTGGTGCTCGTGGGTGTCGCGAACTTCGCGCTCACCCGCTGGATCCCGACGTGGTACGGCGCGAGTTATACCGTCGCGCCCAACGCGCTGCCGGGCGTGCACACGCCGGTGACCACCGCGATCAAGCCGGTCATCGCGATCTGGGCGGTCGAGGGCGCGTTGCTGCTCGGCATTCTGCTCGTGTTGCTGACGGCGTTTTCCCGCGTGAAGGAACGCTTCGCGCCGGGCACGCGCGCCGCCGTCGCGGGCGCTTTGCTTGCCGCGATGAACACCGCGTCCGAATACGGCTTCGGCGGCGTGATCGCGGCGCTGCCGGGCTTTCTGGTCGTCTCGGACGCGCTGAAAAGCATCCCGAATCCGCTCGTCAACGCCGCGATTTCCGTGAGTTCGCTCGCGGGCATCACCGGCTCCGCGTCGGGCGGCATGAGCATCGCGCTCGCCGCCATGTCGGACCTATTCATCAAGGGCGCGGAAGCCGCGCATATTCCGCTGGAAGTCCTGCACCGGGTGGTCGCGATGGCGAGCGGCGGCATGGACACGCTGCCGCACAACGGCGCGGTCATCACGCTGCTTGCGGTCACCGGGCTCACGCACCGCGAGTCCTATCGCGACATTTTTGCTGTCACCGTCATCAAGACGCTCGCGGTGTTCTTCGTCATCGGCGTGTACTACGCGACTGGAATCGTCTAATGGGTCGAATGGCCGCACGCTTTAAAGCGGCGGCCATTCGCTATTGTTTGTCCGATTAAAACGAGCACGTTTACCCTTATTACCGCCCGATAGTCGGTCATCTAGTATCTAATGCGCCAGTTATGTGCTCGATTAACTGATGCCTGATAAAATGACGGGACGACAGTGTCGTCCAGCGTAAGCATGTGCTCACGCTTAATCTGGAACATCTTAATCGCGGGCTTTTAAGTGAATCTGACTCCTGAAAAAGAAAATGTCTCTCGCGCTGATATTCCGACGTCCGCCGATCGGTCTCTGACATTCGAGCACTGCCGCGATCCTGAAAGCATTCGCGCTCTCCAAGCGGAATGGAGCGCATTATATCGCCATGTCGACGGCGAATATTTTCAGTCATTCGAGTATTGCTATAACAGCCTGATGTGCGAACACGTCGGCACGCGGCGCAAACCGCATTGCGTCGTCGCGAGGCGCAATGGAAAAATGGTGGCCGTGTGGCCGCTGCTCGTGTCTTATCGCAATTGCTGGAAATTCGCTGAACCGCTGACACCGCAAAACCGTTCGCCGAGCGATATTCTCGTCGCACCGGAAAAGGACGCGCAGCAAATCGTCGAAGCGCTGTACAAAGAGACCGTGCGAGCCACGCGCGCCGACGTTTTCGAGTTATGGCGCGTTCGCAAGACTTCGCCGCTTTATGCGTGCGTGAAGCGCCATGCCGTAATTCGCCGCGAAGAAGATGACCTCACGCCTTACGCGGCGTTACGCGGCGTTCAAGACTGGGATGCTTTCAGCCGCTCGCGGTCCGGACGCGAGAAGACCAAACCGGAGTACCTGAAACGGCGGCTCGCGAAAGAAGGACAGTTCAAAATCGAATTAATCGACGCTTCCGATCCGCGTCTCGAATCGTTCATCGAATGGTTCGTGGTTCAAAAGCGAAAGTGGGCGACCGAGAAAGTCGGCGAGAGTCAATGGACATTCTCCGATGCCAGCCTGAAATTCTGGAAAGCGCTTCTTTCCGGTCCGGCCGCGGCCTCCGGAATCTTTCGGCTCTTCGTCATGACGTTCAATGGCGAACCGGTCGCGGCGAATATTGTTTCGATGAATAGCGATACGTTCTATCTCATCGCGATCACTTACGATTTAAACCTGAAGAAATTCTCACCCGGCACCATTCTCGTCGATGAATGCGTGAAATGGGCTTTCGAACATCATTTGGACTTCGACTTCGGTCCCGGCGACCAACGCTACAAAACGTCGTGGAGCGGCGGCGAGTCGTATCCGATGTCCTCATTCATGGTGCTCGCGACGCCGTGGGGACAAACCGGTTATATGACGAAGCAATTCGTCAAACAGACGCGGGAACGCGCCATGCGCGTCGTTAATCGCGTCGTGCGAAAATCGGCTGCCCCGGCGACGCCTGAAAGCGATTAGTTGTTTTTGTCGAAGCAATATCGAAGATAGTCGTACCCGCAGCGCTACAGAAAAAGGAAACCGCTCATGACTCAGTCCGCATCGAACACCCTCGCCGGCAAGACCGCGCTCGTCACCGGCTCGACGAGCGGTATCGGCCTCGGCATTGCCACGGCGCTCGCGCAAGCGGGGGCGAATCTCGTGCTGAACGGCTTCGGCGACGTGAGCGGCGCGCTCGCGCAGATCGAGGCGACCGGCGCGAAGGCCGTGCATCACGCAGCCGACATGACCAAGCCCGCCGAGATCGAGGCCATGATCGCGTTCGCGACAGAACGCTTCGGCGCGCTCGACATCCTGGTGAACAACGCGGGCATTCAGCACGTCGCGACCATCGACGAATTCCCGGTCGAACGCTGGGACGCGATCATCGCGATCAACTTGAGTTCCGCGTTCCATACGATGCGCGTCGCGCTGCCCGGCATGCGCGAGCGCGGCTGGGGCCGTGTCATCAACATCGCGTCGGTGCATGGGCTCGTCGGCTCGGCGGGCAAGTCAGCGTATGTCGCGGCCAAGCACGGCATTCTCGGACTCACGAAAGTGGCGGCGCTCGAAAACGCGCGCACGGGCGTGACCGTCAACGCCATTTGCCCCGGCTTCGTGCTGACGCCGCTCGTGCAAAAGCAGATCGACGATCTCGCCGCCCGCGAATCGCTCTCGCCCGACGCGGCCCGCGCGAAACTGCTCGGCGAAAAGCAGCCGTCCGCGCAGTTCGTCACGCCGCAGCAGATCGGCGACATGGCCGTGTTTCTGTGCTCGGATGCCGCGAGCGAGATGCGCGGATCGGCGTTGCAGATCGACGGTGGATGGAGCGCGCAGTAAGCGTCAGCGACAATGCGCCGCATGCGCGCGGCGCCTTTGTCCGTAAAGGTTGTGGGGCTATTAGCCGTTATGTCCTTGTAATGCGAGGCCGCGTTCGACGTCGGAACGCTCCTCGCGAAGCGAACTTACAAGGACATCATGCGCGACAACCAGCCCGTCACCCAGCGAGAATTCGATTTCCCCGCAGCAGAAATGCTGGTCTCCGCCACGGATCTCTCCGGCAACATTCAGTACTGCAATCCGGCTTTCGTCGACGTGTCGGGTTTCTCGCGCGAAGAACTGATCGGCCAGCCGCACAACATCATCCGGCATCCGGACATGCCGCGCGAAGCCTTCGCGGACTTGTGGGCGACCGTGCGTGCCGGCCGTTCGTGGACCGCGCTCGTCAAGAACCGCCGCAAGAACGGCGACCACTACTGGGTGCGCGCCAACGTCACGCCGGTCATGGAGCACGGCAAGGCGATTGGCTATCTGAGCGTGCGCGTGAAGCCGAGCCGCGCCGAAGTCAAAGAAGCCGAAGCCCTCTACGCGACGATGCGCGCCGGCGATGCGCCCTTCCGGCTCGAGCGCGGCGCGCTCGTCCGGCGCGGCATCGCGGGCAAGCTGGCGGCGCTCGGGCGCGTGCCGGTGAGCGCGCGCGTCGCGGCGGGCTTCGCGGCCGCGCCAGTCACCGCGCTGATTGCGGCGCTTGCCGCCTGGCGCGGCGCGCCGCCGCTGCCGTTCTGGATCGCGCTCGGCGCGGGCGCGGCGGCGAGCGTCGCGGGATGGCTCGCGCTTTCGCGTCAACTGGACGCGCCGGTGCGCACCATGTCCGGCTTTGCCGCCCGCATGGCGGCGGGCGATCTCACGGTTGACATGCCCGCCGCGCGCCACGACGATCTCGGCGACGTGCAGCGCGCGCTCGGCCAACTGAAGGCGAATCTCGCGGCGATCGTCTTCGACGTGCGCGGGCAGATCGGCGGCGTGCTGGACGCCGCGCGCGATATCGCCAACGGCAACACGGATCTGTCGCGCCGCACCGAATTGCAGGCGGCGTCGCTCGAACAGACGGCAGCGACGATGGACCAGCTCACCACGACCGTTCAGGGCAACGCGGACGCCACGGTGCGCGCGCTGGAACTCGTGAAGGAAGCGCAGTCGGCAGCGGAAGACGGCGGACGCATCGCGGGCCAGGTCGAGCGCACGATGGCGGGCATCACGGCCGCGTCGCGCAAGATCGCGGATATCACCGACGTGATCGACGGCATCGCGTTTCAGACGAACATTCTGGCGCTCAACGCGGCCGTGGAAGCGGCGCGCGCGGGCGAGGCGGGCCGCTCGTTCGCCGTCGTGGCGACCGAAGTGCGCAATCTCGCGCAGCGGTGCGCGGCGTCGGCGAAGGAGATCGAGAACGTCGTCGCCATCAGCGTCGCGCAGATCGAGGAAGGCACGAACCTCGTGTCGCGCACGACGAGCCAGATGCGCGCCATCGACGAAGCGGTGCATCGCGTTTCGACCATCATCATGGAAGTGGCGAAGGCGAGCGGCGAGCAGGCGGAAGGCATCGCGCAGGTGAATCAGGCGGTCGCGCATCTGGACGATTCGACGCAGCAAAACGCCGCGCTCGTCGAGCAGGCGGCGACAACGGCCAAGCGGCTCGCCGAGCGCGCGGTCGTGCTGGACGAAGCCGTGCGGCTCTTCACGGTCGCGCCGCCGCGCGAAACGGCGACGGCGTAGTCTGCAAGCGCGCCGCGCTTGGTACTATCGGGACATTGCCAACGAGGAGTGTCTCCGATGACCGCTGAGAACAATCGCGCGGAAGAAGCGCGCGCGATGGAACGTATCGTCAATGCCACGCGGCAGGTGCAGTCCGCGTTTGTCGCGCTGCAGAAGCAGTTTCCGCCCGAAGGCGACGGCCGGCCCTCGCAGATGGCGCTCCAGACGTTCGACGCCGCGCTGCAGGAGCTCGAAGACGCGCAGGCGTCCTTCGACACCATGCTCAACGATCTCTTCGACGGCAATCGCTAGGCGTCGCCCAGCACGTTGCGCAAGGCCGGCGCGTCGGCTTGCGCGGCGCGGCTGCGGTTATCCACGGTGGGCGCGGACGCCTGCGAATCGAGGCCGGACCACGACACGCCATCGGTGGACTGGCGGCGCGCGGCCGCCACGCAGGCATCGACCAGTTCCTTGAACGACACCGCCGCCGAACTCGTCCGCACGAGCACTTCGCCTTGCAACGGACTTTCCGCGACCACGAGCCCGACGATCAACTCTGCCGCAGGCGCGCGCTGATGCAGCCGGCGCAGCAGATTGCGCAGATACGGCGGCGATTCGGCGGCATCGAACGAGACGACGCAGATGATGGTCACGCCCGACAAGTCCACTTCGCCGAAGCGCCCGCGCGAGAACCGCTCGTAGCCGGTCAGATCCGCGCCCAGCCCGTGCTTGCGGAAAAGCTGCACGGCGATGGTCGCGGCGAGATCGTCCAGCGGGCTTCTCCCCGCGATGCACAGCACTGACGCCGTGTGCCCTTCCGCGCCTGCGTCGAAGTATTCGGGCGGCGATTCGGATGCGATTGCCGTCGTATCGTCGGCGGCGAGATTCACGAGCGGCTCTTCCTTGCGCTGAACCACGGGCGTCACGTCCTCGGCGTCCTCCAGCCCTTCGATGATGTCGAGCGCCGATTCGTTGATGCGCTTCAACTGGTCCGCCGTCACGACGCCGCGCAGCACGTCGTTATGCGCGAGGCGCAAGCCTTCGAGCGCGACTTCGTCGTAATACGCGACGAGCGAGCGGTCCTTCAGCAGCGATTCGGCCTGCACGAGCGCCTCATCGGGATCGTTGGCGAGCAGGCGCTGATAGAAGTTTTCCGCTGGTGTCAGCGCGGGCCGGTCGCCGAAAAGCACATCGAGGAATTCGAGGCGGTCCACATGTCGCCCGAGAATGACGAGGCAAAGCGTGAGCGGCGTCGAAAGGACGAGGCCGATCGGCCCCCAGATCCAGCTCCAGAAAATCGCTGCGACGATCACCGCGAACGGCGAAAGGCCCGTGCTGTGGCCGTACAGAAGCGGCTCGACGATCTGCCCGGCGATGATGTCGGTCGCGCCGTATAGCACGATGGTCCAGATCAGCATGGTCCAGCCCGGCCCGACCGCCGCCGCGAAGATCACCGCGAGCAACGCGGCAATCCACGTCCCGACGTAGGGCACGAAGCGCAGGAGCGCCGTCATCACGCCAAACAGCAACGCACCCGGCACGCCGATCACCGCGAGCCCGATGCAAATGACGATACCCACCCCGACGTTGATGCCCAGCTGCGCCAGAAAATAACGGGAGAGGCGGCGCGCGGCCTCGTCCATCGCCGTGGTCGCGCGGTGCAGGTCGCGCGAACCGAAGAGGCGGATCAGCCGGTCGCGCAGGTCTTCCCGCTGCAACAGGATGAACACCGCGACGACGAGCACGATGCCGGTCGTTTCCAGCGGACTGATGACGGGCGATAGAAACCGCTGCGCCAGTTCCAGCGGCGACGGCGCCGGCTCGTGGACTTCGACGGGCATCGGCTGATCGATGGGCGAAGCCGCCGGGTTGTCCTCGTTCGCGTGGGGTTCTTGCTCGCGCGCCGGCGACAGGCGCTTCAGCGCACGCGACGCGCGCCCGAGAAACGCGTCCGCGCGGCCGACCGTCATGCGCTGCACGCTGTCGACCTTGCGCTCGACGGCCACCTGATACTTCGGCAGATCGCTCGCGAGTTGCGCGACCTGCGCGCCGATCAGCGCGCCGACAGCCGTGAGCACGGACAACGCGACGAAGACCGCGACGATCACCGACGGCACCTGACCGAAGCGCAGCCGCCGCAGAAAATCGACGAACGGCGCGAGCAGAAAACTCAGCAGGATTGCGAGGATGATCGGGATCATCACTGCGCGCCCGAAATACAAAGCGCAAATCACGACGACGACCGCCACGAGCGACGCCAGCGCGCGCAGGCCCGGCGCGTCGGGCGGCAGGATCTTCGCAGGAGGCCGGCGCGGGCCGGGAAGTGGAGGCATGGAGTCGGCTCGTAGGAAATACTTTCCGAAAGAAGCAAGGCGCGTGCCGGTGAGAGTTTTCGGGAGAGCTGCGCCAAAAGGTGAGCGGATACGGGATGACGGGCGCTGATTGAACTGCAAACAAGAATAGTGATTTGATTTCCGCTCGTATTCTGCTTCACGACGCACGAACCCATACTGCTTCTCAGGCGATCGGGATTCCCCCGGTCCACATGAGAGGAGTTGCCATGAAGCTCTACCACCACCCGCTTTCCGGCCATTCGCACCGCGCTCGTCTCTTCCTGCATCTGCTGAACATCGAGCACGACGAAGAGGAAGTCGATCTCGCCGCCCGCGCGCACAAATCGCCCGAGTTTCTGCGCCTGAACCGCTTCGGCCAGGTGCCCGTGCTCGTCGACGGCGAGCACGTCGTCCAGGACTCGAACGCAATCCTCGTTTACATCGCCAAGAAGGCCGGCGCGACGCAATGGCTGCCCGAAACGCCCGCCGAAGCCGCCGCCGTGCAGCGCTGGCTTTCGGTCGCGGCAGGGCAGATCGCGTTCGGTCCGGCCGCCGCGCGTCTCGTCACGGTGTTCGGCAGCAAGTTCGACGTCGATGAAGTCATCGCCCGCGCGCATGCGGTGCTCAAGCTGATCGACGACGAATTGCAAAGCCGCGACTGGATCGCGGATATCGGCAACGCGCATCCGACCATCGCGGATATCGCGCTTTACAGCTACATCGCGGGCGCGCCGGAAGGCAATGTCGATCTGTCCGGCTATCGCAACGTGCTGGCGTGGCTCGCGCGCATCGAGGCGTTGCCGGGCTTCGTGCCGTTCCAGCAGACCGCTGCGGGCCTGCGCGCCTAACCTCTTGCCGGAGACGACGATCATGCCTGCCACCGCTTCGATTACCGCGCCTTCGCCCTGGCATCGCGGCGAAGTCGAGATGCAAACCGCCGCTGGCGTCGCGGCGCGCATGCACGACGTCGGACAGCGCGTCGTGCGCCCATTCATGCCGGAACAGCATCGGCAATTCTTCGCGCAGTTGCCCTTCATCGTCGCCGGTACGGTCGATGCCGACGGCGACGCCTGGGCCACGTTCCTCACCGGCCGCCCCGGCTTTCTGAGCACGCCGGATGCGACCACGCTTTCCGTCGGGCACATTCGCGATCCGCTCGATCCCGCCGACGCGGGTCTTGCGGACGGCGCGTCGGTCGGCTTGCTCGGCATCGAGATGCATACGCGGCGGCGCAATCGCGTGAACGGCGTGATTCATCGCGATAACGCGGCTCACGGGCAAGCATTCGAAGTGGCCGTCGAGCAGAGCTTCGGCAATTGTCCGCAATACATTCAGTTGCGCGACTTTGCGTTCGTGCGCGACGCGTCAACGCCCTCGCCGTCCAGTCCCGTTTCGCTCGATGCGCAGTCGCCGCGCATGCGGGCGATGATCGAGCGCGCCGATACGTTCTTCGTCGCGTCGTACTTCGATCGCGAGGACGGGCATCGCCAGGTGGACGTGTCGCATCGCGGCGGCAAGGCGGGCTTCGTGCGCGTGTCCGACGACGGCGCGCTCACGATTCCCGACTTCGCGGGCAATCTGTTCTTCAACACGCTCGGCAATATCGCGGTCAACGGCCGGGCGGGACTCGTGTTCGCCGACTTCGAAACCGGCGACGTCCTGCAACTCACAGGCGATGCGCAAGTGCTGCTCGACTCGCCCGAAACCGCCGCTTTTCAGGGCGCCGAGCGCCTGTGGCGCTTCGTGCCGCGCCGCGTTCTCTTGCGCGAAGACGCGCTGCCGCTGCGCTGGACGTTTCGCCGCGAAGGCTGGTCGCCGAACTCGCTGATGACGGGCGACTGGAACGAAGCCGCGCAGCGCATGAAGGCTGCGGCGCTCGCGAATGCGTGGCGGCCGTATCGCGTGAGCCGCATCGTCGACGAAAGCGACGTGATCCGCTCGTTCTGGCTCGAACCGGCGGATGGCGCGGGCATCGTGCCGCACGCGGCGGGACAGCATTTGCCGGTGCGGCTCACGTTGCCGGGCGAAACGAAGCCGCTCGTGCGCACGTACACGCTGTCGGTCGGGCCGGCTGACGGCGTGTATCGCATCAGCGTGAAGCGCGAAGGCCGGGCGTCGGCGTATCTGCACGACGCGCTGAAAGTGGGCGACATCATCGAAGCGCGGCAGCCGGCGGGCAACTTCACGATCGATCCGTTCGAAGCGCGCCCCGCCGTGCTGCTGGCGGCGGGCGTCGGCATCACGCCGATGCTCGCGATGTTGCGCCATGTCGTCTACGAAGGACTGCGCAAGCGGCGCGTGCGTCCGGTCTGGCTGATCGCGTCGGCGCGCACGCTCGCGAACCGCGCGTTCGCCGCCGAGATCGACACACTCGCGCAAAGTGCGGGCGGCGCGGTCAACATGATACGCGTGCTGAGCGACCCGCAAGGCGCGCAACTCAAGCGCGATTACGACGTGTCGGGCCGCATCGACATCGATCTTCTGACGAGCGTCCTGCCGTTCAACGACTACGACTTCTATCTGTGCGGACCGGGCGCGTTCATGCAATCGCTCTACGACGGCCTGCGCGCACTGAACGTTGCCGACACGCGCATTCATGCGGAGGCGTTCGGTCCTGCATCGCTCGTGCGCACGCCGGATCGCGGCGTCGAGATGAAGCCCATGCGCCCGCCCGCCACCGAAGCCGTGCCCGTGCGCTTCGTGAAGTCGCAACGCGACGTGCAATGGCAGCCCGCGAGCGGCACGCTGCTGGAACTGGCCGAAGCGTCTGGCGTGGAGACGGAATCGAACTGTCGCGGCGGAACGTGCGGGACGTGCAGAACGCGCATCGTGAGCGGCGCGGTGTCGTATGCGAGCGAGCCGGCGTTCCACGTCGACGAAAAGGAGGCGCTGATCTGCTGCGCCCGCCCGGCAGCGGACGCCGACGCCCCGCTGCAACTCGATCTGTAGACCAAAGCGCCATTGCGGGACGTCCCGGCATGCCCGAGAATGCACGGCAACTTTCTCGCCCGCTTCCCGCATCCGACATGGACCGTTTTCAGGCAATGTCGACCTTCGTCACGGTGGTCGAAACAGGCGGCTTCGCGTCGGCCGCGCGCAAGCTCGATGTCTCGCCTTCGGTCGTGAGCCGCGTCGTGACTGAGCTCGAAGAGCGCCTTGGCGTGCGCCTGCTCACGCGCACCACGCGCGTCGTGCGCCTGACCGACGCTGGCAACGGCTTCTTCGAAGACTGCCGGCGCATACTCGGCGAAGTGGACACCGCCGAGCTCGCCGCGCGAGGCACGCACGCATCGCCGCGCGGCGTGCTCTCGCTGACCGCGCCTGTCTTGTTCGGCCGGCTGCATGTGACGCCCATCGTGCTCGACTACCTGTCGCGTTATCCCGAAGCCGATGCGAACTGCTGGTTCGTCGACCGCGTGGTGAATCTCGTCGACGAGGGCATCGACGTGGCCGTGCGCATCGCGCAACTGCCGGATTCGTCGCTTCAGGCGATTCCCGTCGGACGCGTGCGGCGCGTGCTCTGCGCGTCGCCCGCCTATCTCGCGAAGCACGGCACGCCGTCGCGCCCGGAAGACCTCGACGCGCACACGATCATCGCGTCTACGGGATCGTCTTCGCCGCCGGAATGGCGTCTTCACGATGGCGATCGCACCGTGATCGTCCGTACGCGAGCGCGCTTCATCACGACGACGAACGATTCGGCCATCGATGCGGCGCTCGCGGACTTCGGTATCGCGCGGCTCCTGTCGTATCAAGTCGCGCAGCACGTAAGCGAAGGTCGGCTCGTGATCGTGCTCGCCGAATTCGAGCCGCCGCCGCTGCCTATTCATCTCGTGCATCGCGAAGGACGCCACGTCACGCAGAAGGTCCGCGCGTTCCTCGATCTGGCCGTGGCGACCTTGCGCGCGGATGCATCGTTGCGCTAATCGCGCTAAAGGAAGGGCGTGGCGGCTTCGTGAATCTTTGAGGAATCGAACGCCCGTTAGCGCGCGAGCCGTGCAAAATGGCGGCAAACCATGCAACATAGCTCTCTTCGGCGTATTTGCGCTTCCAGCCGCGTTCCGGCTCGACGAACCGGCTCTTCCGAACCTCAACGGCTCACGCACCATGACGAACCCGACCTCTCCCAACAATGAACGCCCGCTCGACATGATCATCTTCGGCGGCGGCGGAGACCTGGCGGCGCGCAAGCTGCTGCCCGCGCTGTACATGGCGCATTCGCACTGCAACCTGCCCGCCGAGACGCGCATTCTCGCGATCGGCCGCAAGGACTGGACGCGCGAAGATTATCTGAAGAACTTCATGGAGAAGCAGTCGCGTCCGTTCATCGACGAGAAGGCTTTCGATGCGCAGTCCTGGGACAAATTCCTCGCGCTGTTCGACTACGTGCGCGTCGATGTCGAGAATCCCGACGACTTCCGCCGTCTCGCCGAAGCCACGCGGCCGAACGTGCAGCGCGTGTTCTATCTCTCGACTTCGCCTGAACTGTTCACGACGATTTGCGACAACCTCTCGGCGGCCGGCATCGTCGACGATCAAGCGCGCGTCGTGCTCGAAAAGCCGCTCGGCCATGATCTCGCCTCCGCGCGCGCCATCAACGACGCGGTCGGCCGGCACTTCAAGGAAGAGCAGATCTACCGTATCGACCATTATCTCGGCAAGGAAACGGTGCAGAACCTGATGGTGCTGCGCTTCGGCAATCCGATTTTCGGGCCGCTGTGGCAGGCGCCGTACATCAAGAGCGTGCAGATCACGGTGGCGGAAACGGTGGGCGTGGGCAGCCGCGCGGGCTTCTACGATCACACCGGCGCGCTGCGCGACATGGTGCAGAACCACTTGCTGCAACTGCTGTGCATCGTCGCAATGGAGCCGCCCGTTTCGCTCGATCCGGACGCCGTGCGCGACGAAAAGCTGAAGGTGCTGAAATCGCTGCGTCCGATGACCGTTTCCGACACCGCCCGCGACACCGTGCGCGGCCAGTACGCGGCGGGCGCCGTGGGCGGCGAGCCGGTCAAGGGTTACTTGCAGGAAGACAACGTGCCGCCCGACAGCCGCGCGGAGACGTTCGTGGCGTTGCGCGCGCATATCAACAACTGGCGCTGGGCCAACGTGCCGTTCTTCCTGCGCACCGGCAAGCGCATGCAGACGCGGCGTTCGGAAATCGTCATCGACTTCGCGGACCTGCCGTTTTCCATCATCCCGAGCGGGCCGCGCAACTATGGCAACCGGCTCATCATTACGTTGCAGCCGGAAGAGTCCATCCAGTTGCAGATGCTCGCGAAGGAACCGGGCAGCGGCATGCAGATGCTGCCCGTGAACCTCAATCTCGATCTTCAGCAGGCCATGACGCAGCGCCGCGCGGAAGCGTACGAACGCTTGCTGATCGACGTGATTCGCGGCCGGCTCACGCACTTCATGCGCCGCGACGAACTGGAAGCCGCGTGGGCGTGGGTCGAGCCGATTCTCAACGGCTGGAAGGAACTCGGCGACCGGCCGCGTGGCTACACGGCGGGCACGTTCGGCCCGGCGGCGTCTTCCGCGTTGATGGCGCGCGAGAATCTCGCGTGGGCGGAAGAAGGTTGATTCAGCGCATCGCGGGGCGCGCCGCGCGTCGCGATGCGAGCGCCCTGCCCGCGGCCATCACCGCCGCGAGCACGGCGATTCCGCAGAGAATGCCCGCGAGCCGAAGCGCCGCGGGCATCGGATCAGACGACCAGTGGTGATCCTGCACGAACACCATGATGAACGCGATGGTGAATTGCCGCCCGACATAGCTCGCGCCTTGCGCGCCCGTCTGCACATGACAGCCGATCCACACGCCCGCGCATAGCGCGAGCATGCACGCGGGCTCGCTATCGCCGATCAGCGGCAGAAGCGCGAGACTCGCCGCGCCCGCGATCAGGCAGCCGAGCACGCGCTGCACCATGCGCGACCCGATCGGCCGCCGCGTCGGCTTGCCGAGCGCCGATGCGGGCAGAATCAATACGGCGATGGCCGTGACCATCGCCTGCGCGAAGCCGGGCAAGTTCCACGCATACGCCACCGACGCCAGTATCGCCACCGACCACGCCGCATGCCACGCGAGGCGCTTGCGCATCGCTCGGGCGGACTGCATTTCCTGCTTCGCGCTGAGTGCGTGGAGCGGACCGGACTGAATGATGGACACGGCCGCCGTTTCGTGACTCGATCCATCGACGCGATCCGCCGTTGAGGACGCCCTCGCGCTCGATACGGGCGCCGCGCCCCGCGACCTCCGATACTGCTGCGCGGCCGCGTGAGAGAGCGCGGACACGGCCACGCACGCGAGCGTCCCGACGACGACTTCGGCCACGCGCGATAGCGCAAACGAAGCCGTCGCCGAAGCCGACGCCAGCCGATGCGCCTCGAACGTCACCATCAGCGCGGTCACCGCGCCGAGCACCCATGCATAGCCCGCATCCGAAGCCAGCGCGCGATACACCGACACGCCCGCGATCAGCGCCAGCAACGGCACGAAGAGCCACGGTGTATCGCCGATCAGCGGTCCCGCCGTCGCGCCGAGCAACGCGCCGGCGATGGTGCCGAGCACGCGATGCACGCCACGCTGCGCGCAGGCCGAGAACTTCGACTGCATGACCGCGAAGCCGCTGATCGCCGCCCACCAGATATGTTCGAGCCGAAAGGCGTATGCAAGCGCGACCGCGAGCGCGACGGATGCCATCGCCTGCGTCGCGAAGAACGCGCGGGCGGGCGTCGGTCGGATGGCGGCGAGTTCGCGCCCGAGCGATACGAATGCCTCGCGCACGAGATCAGCGAGGGCGTCGAATGCCGCGAAGGCGCTGCGCGACGTGGCGGAAGGGTCGTTAATCGTGGAATGGTCGTTCGGCATCGTCGGCGGTGGCGGGGTCTTGTCTGAGCGTAGACGCGGATCGGCGCGAGCGCAATGGAAGCGTCGACGTCCGGCAACATCCGCACGCCGATGCTATGGTTGAGACTCGCGACCCGCGATCAACCGGCGACATTACAAGGACATTCCATGGCGAAAGTACTGGTGCTCTATTACTCGATGTACGGTCACGTCGAAACGATGGCGCAAGCGGTAGCCGAAGGCGCGGGCGGCGTGCCGGGCGTCGAGGTCACGGTGAAGCGCGTGCCGGAAACCATTCCGGCGGATCAGGCGGCCGTCATCGGCGTGAAGCTAGACCAGCAGGCGCCCGTGGCCACCATCGACGAACTCGCGAACTACGACGCCATCATCTTGGGCACGCCCACGCGCTTCGGGAACATGGCCGGGCAGATGCGCACGTTCCTCGACCAGACGGGCGGCCTGTGGGTGAAAGGCGCGCTGGTCGGCAAGATCGGCAGCGTGTTCACGTCCACGGCTTCGCAACACGGCGGGCAGGAAACCACCATCACGTCGTTTCACACGACGCTCCTGCATCACGGCATGATCGTCGCCGGCGTGCCGTACGCGTGCGCCGCGCTCACCAGCATGGCGGAAATCTCGGGCGGCACGCCGTACGGCGCGACCACCATCGTCGGTGCGGACGGCAAGCGTCATCCGACGCAGAACGAACTCGACATCGCGCGATATCAGGGCAAGCACGTCGCCGAACTGGCAGTCAAGATCGCGGGCAAGTGAGACGCTCGACTGAGTGGCGCTGGCCGACACGCTTGACTCAGTCTGTTGGCGCTTATGCGACAAGTGCGATGCGCGGCGCTCGCGCTAGCCTCGCTGCAAGCCGTCGCGAGAGGATTGGCACGCTCGCTGCATAGCGAGTGCGTCGCGGCTTGCTGCCTGCCACTGCAAGGCGCGATCGGACCGGCCGCTGCTTGCGCCGGTCCGTTCTCTTATTCATGCATGGTCGCGTGAAAGCGGGTATCGACGGCTGCGAGCGGGCATGCTTGACGGCGCGCCGCCGTGTATCTCCAATCCGCGAGTGCCGACGCTTAGCGCGCTGTCGCCGGCTGCAGCGCTGAACGCAGCGATCTATCCGGTGAACGGCAGGAACGGTGTTGGCAAGCGACCGTGTACACCATCGGGTGCGTTCCTGCAACGCGCGAGGACGGCCGCACCGAACGGCGCACGATGTTCTGGACGTGCGGACGGAAAGCGCTCGCACTTCGAGCCGGTTTCATTCGGAAACCTAACGATACATTGCTTGGCCCTCGCAAACGTCACGCCGCGTGCGCCAGCAGAACTGCATGACTATCGCAGACGGCGTGGCGTTACTCGTTCCATCGTGGCGGTTGCGTCGGAGGCAATGAGACTTTACCGTTGTTCACAAGCCCGGCGACGACGCGCGCAGACCGCGCGCCAGCGCTCCCGAACATTCTCACCACAAACGAATCCCGTAACTCCTCACCTTTGCCAAGCCCGCCACCATGAGCCTGACCGCCCCCGCCTCGCATCCCGACAATCTACCGCCACAGGGCCTCACGCCCACGCGCGAGCAAATCATCCGGCATCTGCGGCGCGCGAGCGCCGTCGCCGAGCGCGCGACCTTGCTCGGGCATCATCCGTTCGGCGCGATTCTCGTCGGCCCGGATCAGGAAAGCGTGTTGATGGAGCAAGGCAACGTCGATACCGTCAACCACGCGGAATCGGTATTGGCGCGCGTCGCGGCGCTCAACTTCACGCCGGAGTATCTGTGGAGTTGCACGCTGTATACATCGGTCGAGCCGTGCTGCATGTGCGCGGGAACGGCCTACTGGGCCAACATCGGACGCGTGGTCTACGGGCTGACCGAAGCGCGCCTGCTCGAAGCCACCGGCAATCACGCAGAGAATCCGACGATGAGCGTCTCGTCGCGCTATGTCTTCGACCATTGCCAGAAGCAGGTGGAACTGATCGGCCCGATCGCGGAAGTCGAGGAAGAAGTCTTGCGCGTGCAGCGGGCGTTCTGGTCTACGCGATAAAACGGCGGTCGCCGCTAGATCACATTGAGCATCGCGAGCGCCGTTTCCTGCAACGGCGGCAATACGCGGGCGAGCGCGGCCTCGCTCGTCTCTTTCCCGATCGGCATGTTCACGGACAGCGCCGCGACCACTTGTCCGTGCCGGTTCTTGATCGGCACCGCGACGCCGCGCACGCCCACTTGCAACTGCTGTTCGAAGACCACGAAGCCGTCCGCGCGCGCCTGCCGAATCTTGTCGTAGAGCGCATCCTTATCGGTGATGGTGAGCGGCGTGAACGGCCTGAACTCCGTTGCGTCGAGCCATGCGCGCACCGCGTCCTCGTCCGTCTTGTAGGCGAGCATCACGAGTCCGGCCGACATCAACGCAGCCGGCACGCGCGCGCCCAGCACGAAGCCGGTGGTCATCACGCGCGAGGCGCCGTTGCGCGCAATGATGACGAGATCCCATTCGTCGAGCACGCTGACATACACGTTCTCGTGGATCAACGCGCTCAGGTGCTGCAAATACGGCTGAACGATGCGCGGCAGCCGCGCCGAGTCGAAATACGACCAGCCCACGCGCAACACGCGCGGCGTCAGATTGAAGAGCTTGCCGTCGGTCTGCACGTAACCGAGGTGCGCGAGCGTGAGCAGATACCGCCGCGCCGCCGTGCGCGTGATGCCGGTGCGCACGGCCGCTTGCGTCGGCGTCATGCGCGCGTGCTGGTCGTCGAACGCTTCGAGGATCGCCAAACCCTTCTCGAGCCCGGCGATCCAGTCTCGCTTGTCCAGTGCCGGTTTTGTCATATGCGGTTCGAGCCTTTGCTAGTGCTAACCCCCAAAGCGGCCGATTATCGAACGCGTGCGTGCGATAATCGCGCACAATTTATCACAAATCGTTGCCCGCTCGGGGTTGCGCTCTTATGCTCGTTTCACTCGTAAGGGACATGTTCGCGAGCCTGGCTCGATTGCCTCGCCGCCCGACCACGCGGCGGCGCGAATCGGCAGAAAACGCAGGTAAGAAGAAACGCACAGGCGGTAGCGTAACCACTCGTTAAACCAACATTCGGAGACACTTTATGGCTAGCCCTAAGGAAGAGGCGCACGGCGGCCGCCAGGCGAAAAAAGCGACGGCGAGCGGCTGGATCGGCTCGGCGCTCGAGTACTACGATTTCTTCATCTACGCGCAGGCGGCGGCGCTCATCTTTCCGCAGCTGTTCTTCCCGTCGGGCAATCCGAAAGTGGCGATCGTCGCATCGCTCGCAACGTACGGCGTGGGTTATGTGGCGCGGCCGATCGGCGCGTTCGTGCTCGGTCATCTGGGCGACACGCACGGCCGCAAGAATGTGCTGCTCATCTGCATGTTCCTGATGGGCTTCTCGACGATGGCGGTCGGTCTCTTGCCGACGTATCACAGTGTCGGCATGCTGGCGCCCACGCTGCTCGTCGTGTTGCGGCTGATTCAAGGCTTCGCGGTAGCCGGCGAGATTTCCGGCGCAAGCTCGATGATTCTGGAACACGCACCGTTCGGCCGACGCGGCTACTACGCGAGCTTCACGCTTCAGGGCGTGCAGGCCGGCCAGATCCTCGCGGCTGCCGTTTTCCTGCCGCTCGCCGCCTTCATGCCCGAGTCCATGTTCAATTCGTGGGGCTGGCGCGTGCCGTTCCTGCTGTCGGCACTGGTGCTGGTCGCGGGCTACATCATTCGTCGCGAAGTTCACGAAACGCCCGCGTTCGCAGCGGAAGGCGCGCACGGCGAGCTGCCGAAGTCGCCGATCAAGGAAGCCTTTGCGAACAGCACGCCCGACATGATCCGCGTCGTTTGCATGGCGCTCATGAACGTGATTCCGGTCGTCGCGACCATCTTCGGCGCGGCCTATGCGGTGCAGGCTTCGTACGGCATCGGCTTCCAGAAGAGCGTGTATCTGTGGATTCCGGTCGTCGGCAACATTCTCGCGGTGCTGGTGATTCCGTTTGTCGGCAACCTGTCCGACAAGATTGGCCGCCGCATGCCGATGATCGTCGGTTCGCTGCTCGCGGGTCTCTTGTCGTTCGCGTATCTGTATGCCATCAGCATTCGCAACGTGCCGCTCGCCATCGTCATGTCGCTGTTGATGTGGGGGGTCGTGTATCAGGGCTATAACGCGATCTTCCCGAGCTTCTTCCCCGAACTGTTCCCGACGCGTTCACGCGTGTCGGCCATGGCGATTGCGCAGAACATCGGCACGACGATTACCGCGCTGCTGCCCGCGCTCTTCGCGGCGGTCGCGCCGCCGGGATCGGCCAACATTCCGCTCACGGTCGGCGCGCTGGCGTTCGGCGTGACGATCATCGCGTCGATTGCGGCGTGGTCGGCGCGCGAAACGTATCGCGTGCGTCTGGACGACCTCGGCAAGAAGGACGCCGTGCCGATGAGCGAGCAGGAATACGAACGCATGCGCGCCGATTCGATGGCCGTCGAGAAAGTGGCCAAGGCTCACGCCTGACCGGAACACGCGCGTGTTCCACGGGGCCCTTCGGGGCCCTTTTTGTTGCTTCGCGATAACATGCGAGCCACTTCTTGCATGACGCGGAGGCATGAATGGCGGGGTTCAACGAGCGCATCCTGAACGGCATCAGCGTGTTCGCGGCGATCGTCGATGCGGGCACGTTTGCCGCAGCCGGCGAGAAGCTCGGCATGTCGCAACCGGGCGTGAGCCGCGCCATCGCGCGTCTGGAAGCGCGACTCAAGATACGCCTGTTCGACCGCACGACGCGCACGGTCTCGCTCACCGACGACGGCCGCCGCTTCTTCGAACAAGTCATGCCGCATCTGATCGGCCTCGAGGAAGCGGCGTCCACTGCGTCGGGCAGCGCGACGGCGGTGCGCGGGCGGCTGCGCGTGAACGTCGACCCGATCTTCTCGCGGCTCCTGCTCGGACCGAAACTCGAAGCGTTCATGGAAGCGCATCCCGAACTCGAACTTGAACTGCTCACGCGCGACCGTCTGGGCGACATGATCGCCGATGGCTTTGATCTCGCCGTGCGCTTCGGCGAGCCGCGCAATTCGAGCCTCGTCGCGCGCAAGTTGCTGGATACGCCGGTGCGCACGGTGGCCGCGCCTTCGTATATCGCGCGCTGCGGGCGGCCGGCGACGCCGCAGGCGCTTGCGAGCGGCGCGCACACGTGCATCGAATTCCGCGATCCGGAAACGGGGCGGCCGTTTCCGTGGGAGTTTCATCGGAAAAAGAAGCGGCTCACCGTCGCAACGCGCGGGCATCTGACGCTGAACGATCCCGGCACGATGCTGAACGCGTGCCTGTCCGGGTACGGCATCGCGCAGATACTCGAACTCGGTCACGCGGATCTGATGGCGGAAGGTGCGCTGATCGACCTGTTTCCGGACTGGCCCGACGAGCGCTTTCCGCTCTATGCGTTTCATCCGTCGCGGCATCATCCGCCGGCCAAGACGCGGGCGTTTCTCGACATGGTGATTGCGTTGACCGGGGCGGAGACAGGCGGGTGATTGCGGTGCGCGGCGTTTATCGAAGTCGCGCTGATCGCGCGGCGTGGTCAGCGCGCGCAGGCATCCGGACGCGCTTTCGCGCCGCGACGCTCGGGCGGCACCTTGCAATTGTCGACGCGTTGCTCGTCGCTGGCTTTGTCGCCGAGCCGTTCTTTCAGCGTCTTAGGCTCGGAGGCGGCGGACGCGCTGGCGGCATCGTCGGCGTGGGAAGTCTGCGCCGATGCGAAGCCGATAAGCAGCAAAGCAATACGAAACCAGCGGTTCATCATGGTCGAGCCTCGTGAAAGCTCAGAGCCTCACCGCACCGCCACCGCAGCGCACTCCGTTGTTTGCTCTTTCATTTCGACGCCGCGCAAGCCGCGCACCGACACCGCGAGCCCGCCCGCGCCCGCGCGGTTCTCGACAGTCAAGGTCGCCTGATGCCGCTGCGCCACGCGCGACGCAATGGCAAGCCCTAGCCCGCTGCCCTGCCCGTGCGTCCCCGCGCCGCGATAAAAGCGGTCGCACGCGCGCTCGATCTCGTCGGGCGGAATGCCGGGGCCCGTATCGAGGACCGTCAGCGCGATGCCGCTCGGCTCGCGGCGCAGCGTCACATCGACGCGTCCGCCGGGCGGCGTGTGGCGGATCGCGTTATCGAGCAGATTGTTGAGCAGCACAGCGAGCGCATGCGTGTCGCCGAGAATCGCGAACGCGTCGTCCTCGCTGCGCGCATCCTCCAGTTCGAGGCCGAGGTCGATCGACTTCGCCTCCGCAATCAGCGAGAAGTCCGACACCCGCGTCTCGCATAGCGTGCGCAGGCTCATCGGCGCGATGGCCGCCTCACGTGCCGCGTCCTCGCGTGCCATGCTCAGCAACTGCTGCGCAAGATGGATCAGCCGGTTCAGCCGCCCGTCGATCTTGCCGACCGTCGCGTCGTCCACTTTCAGCGAGCCGTCGCTGATGGCGCCTTGTATCTGCAATTTGAGCGCGGTGAGCGGCGTGCGCAGTTCGTGGGCGGCATCCGCGATGAACGTGCGCTGTGCCTCCGCCGCCTCGTTGAGACGCGTGAGCAGGCCGTTCAGCGCATCGACGAGCGGACGCAGTTCGACGGGCGTGCTCGCGGCAAGCGACACGGGCGCAACCGATTCCGGCGAACGCGCGGCGAGCGACCGCGAGAGCCAGCGCACCGGCGCGAGACCGCGCGCCACAACCACGAGCACGATCACCACGATGACCGGTATCAACAGCGCGAGCGGCCAGATGGTGCGCAGCGCGAGCGAAATGGCCATGTCCTCGCGCACGAAGTACGGCTGCGCCACTTGCACGAAGCGATCCGGCAAGGTCATGCCGAACGCGCGCCAGCGGTAGCCTTCGCGCTCGGCGGAGCGGAAGCCGTCGCCGAAACGCGGCAGCGCGGGTTCATGCGGCGAGTGATAGATGAGCCGCCCGGTTTTGTCCCAGATGTCGATGACGAGCCGGTCGTCGGCGATGCCTACGAGGTCGTGGCTGCGTCCCTCCGCGACATCCGACGCAGTGATGTTGCCCGGCAGCGAGACCGCGACGGTGCGCAGTTCGTAGTCGAACAGTTCGCCCGCCTCCAGCTGCGCCATGTGAAAGATGCCGTAACCCGCGAGCAGACACGCCGCGGCGAGTCCGCAGATGAGCCAGCCGAGCAGCCAGCGCCGGATGGAGTTCATCCGATCCTCTTCAGCCGATAGCCTACGCCGCGCACGGTCACGATCTGCTCGGCGCCGATCTTGCGCCGCAGGCTGTGCACGTGGACTTCGATCGCGTTGCTGCCCACTTCCTCGCCCCATCCATAGAGTTTCTCTTCCAGCTCCGAGCGGCGGAATACGCGCGACGGCTCCTCGATCAACGCCTGAAGCAGCGCGAATTCGCGCGGCACGAGATTCAGCGCGACGCCGCCCTTCGACGCTTCGTGCGCGGCAGGATCGAGCGACAAGTCGCCGTGCGTGTACACGAGTTGCGTATGGCCCGTGCGGCGGCGCAGCAGCGCGCGCACGCGGGCGGCGAGTTCGTCGAGATCGAAGGGCTTGAGCAGATAGTCGTCCGCGCCGGCGTCGAGGCCACGAATGCGGTCATCCACCGCGTCGCGCGCCGTGAGAATCATGACCGGCGCATGGCCGCCGTTCTTGCGGTAGACGCCGAGCAGATCGAGGCCGTCGCGCTTCGGCAAGGTGAGATCCAGCAACACGAGGTCGTACACGTCGTTGCCGAGCGACAACTCGGCCGCGCGGCCATCCTGCGCCCAGTCCACGGTGTAGCTGGAGCGGCGCAACGCGGCCAGCACCGTCTCGGCGATCATTTCGTCGTCCTCTACCAAAAGCAGGCGCATGCCCTTCCCCAAGCTTTGACGTCGCGGCCATTCTCCTTGCGTCTTGCTTAAGCGCCACTTAACGCCCGGCACGCCGGACTTAAGGATCGCATAAGCAACCAGCCCGCACTATACCGCCAGGCGCGCCGCAAACCGTGCACGCGCGCTTCTTGGGTGCGAGCGACCGTTCTCGTTTTGCGGCGCGCATGCGGTGCTTTTGGAGCTATGCCGCGCGGTCTGCGGATGCGCGTCGCGCGGGCGCGGCGGGCGCACAGGCTTCGCGACGCTCGTATCCGACGCGGTTTACGGACGATGCTGCGCGGCTCGTCCAACTGCAATCTGCCGAAAGCCGTCGTGCCGCGGCTGCTGCCGTCGTCGCGGCGCGCTGTCGGCGAGAAGTCCACGCGGTCGGGCGTGACTCGGAACTCGCCCGGTCCGGTTCGAGCCCGGCTCTTGGCCGGGCTCTTTTTTTGTCCGGCGCGCGCTCCGGCCTGCTTGAGGTGAGAGTTTTCGGGAATCACGTGGAGGAACCGCCCGCTGGCGGGCTTCTGCGCGTGGCTCAGGTGAGGTTTTTCGGGAGCAGCCTTTCTCCCCTTTCCCGCGAAACGCGCCAGTAAGCGCGAGGAAGGCACACCTTCCGTCGACGCGTGCTGACAGTTCGTCGGAGAACAACGTGCGGCGCCGTTCCGGGAACGATTCCCCAAAACGCGGAGCCGAGTCCCGCGAAGCTCGAATCCGAGGCAGTCGCGATGCTTGTCCATCACCCTCGTCCTGCACGATGCCAATAGAGCCACGCCGAGCTAGCACTGCCACGAAGGCATTAAGATGCGCGGCGAACAGGCAATTGCTGATACAGACCGCTCGTGCTCCGACTCATGGCGGCAACGGGTGCCCTCAACGAATCGACGACGGATGCCGTGCAAGCGGCGTGACTTGCATCGTCATATACGGGAACAAGGGCAGCGCCGACAAGATGGTGTGCAATTCGTCGTGCGAGTCGACATCAAAGACACTGTAGTTCGCGTACTCGCCAACGACGCGGTGCAACTGCTGCCACTTTCCGGATCGCTGCAGTTCCTGCGAGTAAGCTTTCTCGCGTGCTTTGATCTCATCGGCCTGTGCCGCCGGCATATCGTGCGGCAGACGCACGTCCATTCTTACGAGATACAGCATGTTTCCTCCTGAGGGGGACACTCCCGTTGCAAGCGAAAAGGAGCGTCATGTCGATGTTCTTGTTGACGCGCGCTTAAGCCTTCTTGTCGCGGCGGTAGAACGCCAGCTTGTCTTCGTCGATGTGCAAGCCCAGGCCCGGTCCTTCCGGAAGATGCAGGTCGAAGTCACGATACTGCGGACGGGCGGTCACGATGTCATCCTTGAGCAACAGCGGTCCGAATAGTTCGGTACCCCATGCCAATTGCGGGAGCGCGCTGAAGCCGTGCGCGGATGCAATAGAGCCGATGCTGCCCTCGAGCATCGTCCCGCCATAGAGCAGCACGCCCGCCGCGTCGGCGATGGCAGCCGTGCGCATCATGCCGTAGATGCCGCCCGACTTCGCGATCTTGAGCGCGAAGACATCGGCGCACGCGCCTCGCACCAGGTCGAGCGCGTCCTCCGGCCCGGTGACGGCTTCATCGGCCATGATCGGCACGACGAAGCGCGCAGCCAGTCGCGCAAGCGCGCCGCGTTGCTCGCGAGGCGTGGGCTGCTCGATGAGGTCGATACCCGCAGCCTCGAGCGCTTCGATGCCTAGCGCAGCATCGACTTCGTTCCATGCCTGATTCACGTCGACAGTGACCTTAGCCCGGTCACCCAGTGCTGCCTTGATTTTCGACACGTGAGCCACGTCATCGCGCACGCTTCGGCGGCCGATCTTCAACTTGAAGACGTTGTGGCGGCGTTCGGCGAGAAACATCTCCGCTTCTTCAATGTCGCGGTGGGTGTCGCCGCTGGCGAGCGTCCACAGCACCGGAAGCGTCTCGCGGGCCGAGCCACCGAGAAGCGCTGACACGGGAACACCTAGGCGCTTGCCCTGTGCGTCCAGCAATGCCGTTTCAATGCCTGACTTCGCGAACCGGTTGCCTCGGGCGACCTTGTTGAGCTTGAGCATGGCGGCGTTGATGTTGGCCGCGTCCTGACCGATCAACGCTGGCGCCAGATAGGTGTCGATGGTCAGCTTGATGCCTTCCGGAGATTCCTCGCCGTACGAGAGTCCACCGATGGTCGTGGCTTCACCAATGCCCTCGATGCCGTCGCTCGAGCGTAGACGGATGATGACCATGGTCTGTTGCTGCATGGTCGCCATGGATAGCTGATGCGCGCGAATGGTCGGCAGGTCGACCAGAATCGCTTCGACGGATGTAATGTGGGCGTTCATACCTGGAGCGGCAAAGTGGAGTGGTTGCTCCAGTATTGACCGGCAAAACACCGTGTGTCCAACACCTTGCACGTCTAATGCCATACTCGTCGGGTATGACGACTACCGCCCCCTTTCGACACGCGGGACGTAGGGGATGTGATGCTCTTCGTAAAGGCGATAAATGAGCTCGAGGATCTCGCGCAGGTCCCGGGATTCGTCCATTGCTCGCGTGCTCATGATGATGGGCGATACAAGCGTCGGGTCGTCGAGTTCCATATAGCTGACATCGTCCCGCTTCAATCCATAGACGCTACTGGGAACCACGGACACCCCTTCTCCTGCTGCGACGAGACCCAGGGCAATCTGGAGTTCGCGCACCTCGTAAATGCGCCGAGGCTTGAGGCCGCGCTCGTCGAATGCCGCCAGTACCTGGTCCGCGTAGCTCGGGCGAGGCGCCTTGGGGAAGATGATCAGGGTCTCGTTGAGCAGGTCACGTAGCGCGATGACAGGTTTCGCGGTCGACAGCGGATGCCCGAAAGGGAGTGCGGCAATCAACTTCTCTTCCCGCAGCACGACCCGGCGGATGTTCGCATCTTCGTTCCTGATGCGGCCGAATCCGACGTCGATCCGTCCTTCCTTGAGCGCACGGAGCTGATCCATCGTCGACATCTCGTGAAGACTCAGTTCTACAGTCGGGTTCTCGTCGCGAAAGCGCCGGATGATTTTCGGAAGCAAGCCATAGAGCGTCGAACCGACGAAACCGACGGAAAGACTGCGCTCGATGTTGCCCACCCGCCTCGTCATCGATTCGAGTTCGGCCGTTTGAGCCAGCAACTGCGACGCGTGGCTGTAGAAGAATTTCCCCGTCTCGGTGAGCTTCAATGGCCGCGAGTTGCGCTCCAGAAGCTGAACGCCAAGCGTCTCTTCGAGCTGCTGTATTTGGCGGCTCAACGGAGGCTGCGCGATATTCAATCGCTGAGCGGCGCGTGTGAAGTTTTTCTCTTCCGCGACGGCGACGAAATACCGCAAATGTCGCATCTCCATCTCTATACCTCCCAGATATAGCCCGATACTAAAACAGTGTTGGACCGAGGGGTAATCTGTCCACTATCCTGCATTCACACGCTATTCCGACGGCCAATTATACCTTCTAAACATAGAAGGCCAGGCGAAAGGCGAGGGTTAACCCGACTGATAGAGAGATTCAGGAGCAGACATGAGCGTCAAAGTGTTCGACACCCCGGAAGTACGAGACCTGCTGAAAGCCGCCGCGAACCTGGGCCGTGACGATGGCAATGCGCGCGCCAAGCAAATCGTCCATCGCCTGCTGAGCGACCTGTTTAAGGCCATCGACGACCTCGACATGACGCCCGACGAAATCTGGGCCGGCGTCAACTATTTCAATAAGCTCGGTCAAGACGGCGAGGCCGCCCTGTTGGCCGCTGGCCTGGGTCTCGAAAAGTATCTGGATATCCGCATGGATGCGGAAGACCGCGAAGCCGACATTCACGGCGGGACGCCGCGCACTATCGAAGGGCCGCTGTACGTTGCTGGCGCTCCTGTGCGCGATAGCGTCTCGAAGATCGACATCAACGCGGATGAAGACGCGGGTCCGCTGGTTATCCGAGGCACGGTGACCGGACCGGATGGGAAGCCTGTGGCGGACGCAGTTGTCGAGTGCTGGCACGCGAACTCCAAGGGCTTTTACTCGCACTTCGACCCGACGGGCGCGCAGGACGACTTCAATCTTCGCGGCGCGGTAAGAACCGGCGCTGACGGCAAGTATGAATTCCGTACGCTCATGCCTGTGGGCTACGGCTGCCCGCCTAACGGCGCGACGCAGCAGTTGCTCAACGCCATTGCCCGTCATGGTAATCGCCCGGCGCATGTGCACTTCTTCGTGACCAGCGACAACACACGCAAGCTCACGACGCAAATCAACATCGAAGGCGACCCGCTGATTTGGGATGACTTCGCTTACGCAACGCGCGAAGAGCTCGTGCCGCACGTAGTCGACAAAACCGGCGGCCTCGCGCTCGGTCTCAAGAACGACGCATACAAGGAAATCGAGTTCAACTTCACGTTGACTCCGCTCGTGCAAGGCAAGGACAACCAACTGGTGAATCGTCCGCGCGTCGCCGTCACAGCGTAACTGCTCGTTGGCGGCCGCCCTCAGGCCGCCACCTCTGCGCACTACCCATCTGAACCGATACTGCGGGCTTCAACGAGAAGCCCGCAGGGAGACGACTCATGTCTGCAACTATCGATAAAGCGCGACAACTGGACGATTTGCTCAGCAATGCTGTTCAGGACGATAACGAAAATGGTGTCTTCCGTTGCCGCCGCGACATTTTCACGAATCCCGACCTGTATGAACTCGAGATGAAGCACATCTTCGAGAGCAACTGGGTCTATCTCGCGCACGAAAGCCAGATCCCGAACAACAACGACTACTACACCACGTATATCGGTCGTCAGCCGATTGTCATCACTCGGGACAAAGCCGGCGAATTGCACGCGGTCATCAATGCGTGCGCGCATAAGGGCGCGATGCTCTGCCGTCGCAAACACGGCAACAAGGGCAGCTTCACGTGCCCGTTCCACGGCTGGACGTTCTCGAACGCCGGCAAGCTGCTGAAGGTGAAGGACGAGAAGACGACCGAATATCCCGTGCAATTCAACAAGCAAGGCTCGCACGACCTGAAGAAAGTCGCGCGCTTCCAAAACTACCGGGGCTTCCTGTTCGGCAGCCTCAGCGAAGACGTCTTGCCGCTCGAAGACTATCTCGGCGAGACCAAGGTCATCATCGACCAAATCGTCGAACAGGCGACGGACGGACTCGAAGTGTTGCGTGGCAACTCGTCATACATCTACGAGGGCAACTGGAAGTTGCAGATGGAAAACGGCTGCGACGGCTATCACGTCAGCACCGTTCACTGGAACTACGCCGCGACCATGGGTCGGCGCAAGGTCGAGGGCACGAAAGCGGTCGATGCGAACAGCTGGAGCAAATCTGTCGCTGGCGTTTATGGCTTCGAACACGGCCATATTCTCTTGTGGACCAGAACGATGAACCCAGAGGTCCGTCCGGTCTATCAACATCGCGACGAAATCGCAGCACGCGTGGGCGAAGAGAAGGCTAACTACATCGTCAATCAAACGCGCAATCTTTGCCTGTATCCGAACGTGTTCCTGATGGACCAGTTCAGCACACAGATTCGCGTGGTCCGTCCGATCAGCGTCGACAAGACAGAGGTCAGCATTTTCTGCTTCGCGCCGAAGGGAGAAAGCGCAGAAAACCGCGCCGTTCGCATCCGTCAATACGAAGACTTCTTCAACGTTTCGGGCATGGGCACGAGCGACGATCTGGAAGAGTTTCGTGCTTGCCAGGCCGGTTACGGTCCCACCACGTCCATGTGGAATGACATGTCGCGCGGTGCGCCGCTGTGGGTCCACGGACCCGATGAGAACGCAAAGGGTATGGGCCTGAATCCGCTCATCTCGGGTGAGCGCAGCGAAGACGAAGGTCTGTTTGTCGTGCAACACGAGTACTGGGCAAAGGTCATGCGGCAAGCACTTCAAAAGGAACAGGCGGAGGCAACGGTATGAGCTTCGAGTACCAGAAAATCTGCAATGCGCTCTATCAAGAGGCGCGTTTCCTGGATGACCGGCAGTGGGACGAGTGGCTCGACTGCTATACCGAGGACGTGACGTACTGGATGCCGGCCTGGGACGACGACGACAAACTCACCGAGGACCCGCAGAGCCAGATTTCGCTCATGTATTACCCGGACCGTGGTGGTTTAGAAGACCGCGTCTTCCGCATCAAAACCGAGCGAAGCGGCGCGTCCATGCCGGAACCGCGCACGAGCCACAACGTGACGAATGTGGAAGTGCTGGCCGAACGCGACAACGAAGTCGACGTCCGATACAACTTCAACACGCTCAACCATCGATACAAGATCACCGACCAGTTCTTCGGCACCATCTACGTCACGTTTCGGAAAGTCGACGACCGTCTGCTGATCTCCCGCAAGAAGATTGCGTTGAAGAACGACTACATCCGGCAAGTGCTCGACGTCTACCACGTCTGAGTGTGCTGCCGGTAGAGAAATGAAGTAGGAGGCAACATGTCCAGCTACAACATCGCACTGAACTTTGAAGACGGAGTGACTCGCTTCGTCGAATGTAAAGCCGGCGAGAAGGTCCTCGATGCCGCGTTTCGCGCCAAAATAAATCTGCCGATGGATTGCTCCGATGGCGTATGCGGCACCTGTAAGTGCCGCGCCGAGAGCGGCAGTTACGACCTCGGTGATGACTACATCGAGGACGCGCTGACCGACGACGAAAAGGACAGCGGTCTCGTGCTCACCTGCCAGATGGTGCCGCAGAGCGATTGCGTCATTGCGGTCCCGGCATCGTCGACCTCGTGCAAAACGGAACATAACAAGTTCTCCGCGACGGTCACGAAGGTAGAGCAGCACAACGACGCAGCCGTTGTACTCGAGCTTGACGTGGACGGCGTTCCGCCCGTTTTCCTGGCCGGTCAGTACGTCAATATTGACGTGCCGGGAACCGGTCAGCATCGCTCGTACTCGTTCTTATCGACGCCAGGCGCATCAAAAATCAGCTTCTTGATTAAGAAGATCCCGGGTGGCGTGATGAGCACCTGGCTCGAATCTGCTCAGCCGGGGAACACGGTGCAGATGACCGGACCGATGGGAGTTTTCTATCTGCGCGCTGTCGAGCGACCGCTGCTATTCCTGGCGGGCGGAACAGGACTCGCCCCTTTCCTGTCGATGCTCGAAGTACTCGTTCGCGCGAACTCGCAGCAGAAGGTACACCTCATCTACGGTGTAACGCGAGACCTGGACCTGGTGCTGGTGCAGGCGATCCAGGCGTACACGGAGAAGCTTGCGAACTTCACTTTCAGTACTGTCGTTGCGGATCCGGAATCCAGCCATCCACGCAAAGGCTGGGTGACCCAGCATGTGCCCGCTGAATGTCTGAACGACGGAGATATCGACGTTTATCTTTGCGGCCCTCCGCCGATGGTCGACGCCGTACGCAAGTACTTCGACGACAGTGGCGTGAAGCCGAATAGCTTCCACTACGAAAAGTTCACGCCTAACGTTGCGCCGGTGATGTCATGAACGAGCGCAGGTTCGAAGGAAAAGTGATGGTCGTCACGGGAGCCGCGCAGGGAATCGGTCGTGGCGTGGCGCTGCGTGCGGCTGCGGAAGGCGCGAAAGTGGTGTTCGTCGACCGCGCCGACTTCGTCTCCGAGGTCGCAGCCGAGGCGACCGGCGCGGATACCGCCGGCTTCGTCGCGGACTTGGAAACTTACGAAGGCGCGGCCGCTGCCATCGACTTTGCCGTGCGGAAGTTCGGTCGGGTCGACATTCTGGTCAACGGAGTGGGTGGTGCGATTCGCATGCGGCCGTTCGCCGAATTCGAGCCGGCACAGATCGATGCCGAGATTCGCCGCTCGCTGATGCCCACTTTGTATGCGTGTCACGCCGTGCTGCCGCACATGCTAGCGCAAGGTGGCGGAACGATTGTGAATGTCTCGTCGAACGCCACGCGCGGGATCCGCCGCGTGCCGTATTCCGCCGCCAAGGGCGGAGTGAATGCGATGACTCAGTCGCTCGCGATGGAGTACGGCGAGCACAACATCCGTGTCGTCGCTGCGGCGCCCGGTGGAACGCAAGCGCCTCCGCGACGCGTGCCCCGCAATCTTGCCGGCGACAGCGAGCAAGAGAAGACGTGGATGGCCGAAGCGGTGAAGCAGGTCACTGAGTCGACGTTCTTTAAGCGTTACGGAACGCTCGAGGAGCAGATTGCGCCCATTCTGTTCCTTGCCTCGGACGAGGCAGGTTACATCACAGGTGCCGTGTTGCCGGTTGCTGGTGGAGACAACGGCTAAAGCCGCGAATGAATAACGATATCGGAGACGCCTCGATGAGTGAACGCAAAGCCATTGTCCCCGCTGGGATGGAAGCGGTGTACGAGAAGATTCGCTACGCGCCTGCTGTGAAGGTCGCGAACACGGTCTATGTCTCAGGCCAAATTGGCCGGGATGCCAGCATGAAGCTGGTGGCAGAACGCGAAGCGCAGATTGTGCAAGCGTTCGAGAACTTGAAGGCAGTGCTCGAAGCTGCCGGCGGCACGCTTGCCGACATCGTCGATGTCACCACGTTTCACACGGACATGCGCGACCTTCCGTTGTTCATGGAAGTGCGTGACCGGTATCTCAACACGCATCCCTTGCCTGCATGGACCGCTGTGGGCGCACACATGCTGGGTGGCGCCGCCGGATACGTCATCGAAATCAAGGCTATTGCCGTGTTGGCTGATTGAACGTTTACCGCACGAATCTCAAGACGGAGCCGGTCTCTTGCTGCGGGTCGGAGGGGATATCGCAAAGGGAAAGAGTCGACTACGGACAAAAGGCTTCGGCTTATAGAACCGGAGACCGCGCGAATTCTTCCGCATTAGAAGACTTAGAGTCCGTCGGGTCGTGCTTGTTCGTCGACACTCTGCTTACTCGATGCGATCGACAAGTCCGACTATCGACAAAGCTCGAGCGTTATAAGTGCGGTCGATCGCTGGTAGCTCGGCATGCGACCCCTTGCAGTTTTCGAGCTGTTGAAGCATAGACGCGATTCCTCATCCGTTGAGCAAAGGTGACCAGCTCGGAGCGTCGCGCAACCGCCGCGTTTCGAAGAACGCGCCAGCGGTGACGCAATCCCGCAAAACAAAGTGAATCGCGACCTCCGAGTCGAGGAGCATAGGTGCTATTTAAGGTCGCTAGCATGCGGTCCCGGAAATGCTCACCTACGCAATGTTCGGAGGTCTAAATTGTTCTGCGCGAGAGCCGAGCACACGGTGGGACCGAGCCATACGATCGAAAGGTGAGCATATGCGGGAGCCGAACTGCAGTCTTCGCGCGCCGCGCCAACACGCTGACGTAAGGCCGGCGCGGTATGTCGATAGCAAGCGGTGCGATCCACCGCTTCTTGATTGACGTTCGACTAGTAAGAAGCCGGAGTTTTGCGGCTGTTTCTTTGAGGCGGGAACGACTGTCTGCGCTCACCGAGATGGTCGATGCTGTTCAAACAACGCCTCTCCAAACTTGCTCGGAACTTGGATGTCATCCGACACGTATCAGAACTTCACTCGAAGCTGAAACCCGATAGTGAACGGCAGGTCGCTGGACGGAATCGGCGGGATCAGAATGAAGTTCGCGCCGACGCGCTTATAGTCCACCATCACCAGCGGCGCGGCCACGGGGCCGATCATGTGATCGTGTCCGATGCCCCAGCGGCCGTAGTCATAGCCGGAAATCAGGCCGCCCATTGCCGCAAGCCGCACAAAGCCCCAATGGAGGAATTCGGGCGCCCAGACGCCGCCGCCATAAAACGACGGTTTCGACAGCGAGTTACGAAAATAGCCGCCCGTTACGGCCCACTGCGGCGCGAGCCAGCACTCCGCGCCAATTCCCGGATTGAATTGCTCGAAGTGCTTGTCCGGGTGAAAGTGGTGAGAGCCGACCATTGCGTCGATCCAGAGCCCGTCGTCACACCATGCCGCGTTCGCAGGCGGCGCCCACGCGAACGCGGCTGACACCATCAGCAGCGCGACAATGAACCAGCGAGAACGGAGCGGGTAAAGGCGGTGCCGCAAGGAGCGCATGTTTTATCCGCCATCGCGCGTGGCCATGGCGCCTTTTTGAGATGAGAATCGACGCGAACTCTACATGAATCGCGTGATTTTCGTGTGCGCGGACGAAATCGGCGTGGCGGCCGTTGTATTTCTGATTGCAAATGACGGTCTTACGGGAGTGAGTTCATGATGCACGCTGCGAGGCACTATTTGACGATGATCTGCGCGGTTGCGCTGCTATGCGGATGCACGGCGTTTAAGGTCGTGACGCACTACGTTTCGGCGAACGAGGCGAGCGTTCCGGTCGGATTGTATGAGCTGGATCCGCACCATTGGAACGTGAGCTTCGACGTCGATCACTTTCATTACTCGCGATTCGTTATGCGCTTCGACAAAGTTTCGGCGCGCCTAAACTGGAACGGTGGCGGAATCGCGGCGAGTCGCGTTGAGGCGACTATCGACGCGTCGAGCGTCGATACGAATGTGCCGCTGCTCGACCGGATGCTGAAGGGACCCGACATGTTCGACGCAGCGCGGTATCCGAACATCGCTTTTCAGAGCACGACATTCGAACGTACGGGTGATGACACCGGCACACTCACCGGCGACTTGACCATTCGCGGCGTGACACGGCCGGTAAAGCTGACTGTCACGTTCAACGGCCACGCGGTGAACCCGCTGACGAAACAGGAAACGCTCGGGTTCTCCGCCGACGGGCATTTCAGCCGCGCGGCGTTCGGCCTGAGGACCTGGTTTCCCGCAGTCGGCGACAATGTCCACGTCGCCATTCAGGCGGAGTTCGGAAAGCAGAAGGAATAACTCGGAGGTCAGGCCGCAGTCCAGTCGAGCACGACTTTGCCGCTGTTGCCGGAGAGCATGGTCGCGAACGCCTGCTCGTAATCGTCGACGGAAAAGGTGTGCGTAAGGATGGGCGAGAGATCGAGCCCGCTTTGCAGCATCGCGACCATCTTGTACCAGGTCTCGAACATCTCTCGCCCATAGATGCCTTTGATCTCGAGTCCCTTGAAGATGACCTGATTCCAGTCGATAGCCGTTTGCGCGGGCGGAATGCCAAGCAGCGCGATCTTGCCCCCATGATTCATCGCTTCGAGCATGCCCGTGAAGGCGCTCGGCACGCCGGACATCTCCAGACCGATGTCGAACCCTTCGGTCATGCCGAGCTCGCGCATGACGCCGCGCAAATCCTCTTGGGCGACGTTGACGGTACGCGTCGCGCCCATCTTGCGCGCGAGTTCGAGCCGATAGTCGTTGACGTCAGTAATCACGACGTTCCGCGCGCCGACGTGCCGGGCAATGGCAGCCGCCATCACGCCGATCGGACCCGCGCCGGTGATGAGCACGTCCTCGCCGACGAGGTTGAACGACAGGGCGGTATGCGTGGCGTTGCCGAAAGGGTCGAAGATGGCGGCGAGGTCGTCAGAAATGCCGGCCGGGATCTTGAAAGCGTTGAACGCCGGAATCACGAGATATTCGGCGAAGGCGCCTTCACGGTTGACACCCACGCCGACCGTGTTGCGGCACAGGTGGCGTCGTCCCGCGCGGCAATTGCGGCAGAAGCCACATGTGATGTGACCTTCGCCCGACACCCGATCGCCGATCGCAAAGCCGCGCACTTCTTGTCCCATCTCGACGATCTCGCCGACGTATTCGTGGCCTACATGCATTGGCACCGGCACCGTCTTTTGCGCCCAGTGGTCCCACTTCCAGATATGGATGTCCGTACCGCAGATCGCCGTCTTGCGAATACGGATGAGAACGTCGTTATGGCCGACCTCCGGACGCTTTACGCGGGTCAACGTGAGGCCAGGCGCGCGTTCGAGTTTGGCTAGAGCTTTCATGTGCTGTTGATCCTGACGGTTGTCGTTGCGGTTTTCGCGTGCGGGGCGAGCGATGGCCCTTTATGCGCATAAAGCTCTGCGCCGGCTGAGTGACACGCTCACCGGATCACGCCAAGCGACCCTCCCACACGAGCGAAAGCCGCCACCGCGCGATCGATCTGGTCTGGCGTATGCGCCGCGCTCATCTGCGTGCGAATGCGGGCACGTCCCCGTGGCACCACTGGATATGAAAAGCCGATCACGTACACACCTTCTTCGAGAAGTGCGTCGGCCATCCGAGAGGCGAGCTGCGCATCGCCGAGCATGACGGGAATGATCGGATGCTCGCCCGCCACGAGATCGAAACCGAGAGAAGACATCGCGTGACGGAAGCGAGCCCCGTTCTCGCGCACGCGCGAGCGGAGCGTCGCACCTTCATCGCTGTCAAGCAGGTTCAACACTTCCAGCGACGCCGCCGCGATGCTGGGCGCAAGCGTATTGGAGAACAGATACGGCCGGCTCCGCTGGCGCAGCAGTTCGACAATCTCCTTGTGAGCCGCGATGTAACCGCCGGAAGCGCCGCCGAGCGCCTTCCCGAGCGTGCCGGTGATGATATCGACGCGATCCAACACGCCGCAGTGCTCGGGCGTGCCGCGTCCTTTCTCGCCTATGAATCCGACCGCGTGCGAATCGTCAACCATGACGAGCGCGCCGTAGCGGTCGGCGAGATCGCAGATACCCGCGAGATTCGCGATGATGCCGTCCATCGAGAACACGCCGTCGGTAGCGATCAGCTTGTAGCGTGCGCCGGCGGCCTCGGCTTCTCTCAAACGCGCCTCGAGATCCGACAGATCGTTGTTCTTGTAGCGCAGGCGTCGCGCTTTCGAAAGCCGCACGCCGTCGATGATGCTGGCGTGATTCAGTTCATCGCTGATGATGGCGTCTTCTTCGCTCAGCAGCGTCTCGAACAGGCCGCCGTTGGCATCGAAGCAACTCGAATAGAGAATCGCGTCGTCGGTTCGAAGGAACTGCGCAATGGCGTTTTCCAGCGACCGGTGCACGGTCTGCGTGCCGCAAATGAAGCGCACCGACGCCATGCCGAAGCCGTCGGCGTCGAGGCCCGCTTTGGCTGCTTCGATCAGACGCGGATCATCTGCAAGCCCCAGGTAATTATTCGCGCAGAAGTTGAGGACGACCCGTCCATCCGCGAGGCGGATCTCCGGCGACTGCGGACTCGCAATGACGCGCTCGTTCTTGTAGAAGCCCGCAGCGCGAATATCGTCGATGACGTCGCGCAGGTAGGACAAATATCGGTCTCTCATGGCGTGGTCCGGTTGCATCCGCGTACGCACGCGGTCGTTTAGCCCTGCTATAGTCGAAACATCGCATTGGACGCGTTCGATATTTCGAACGAAATTCCAATATGGAGAACACTCTAAGGGAAGAATGGCGTCATGGCAAGTTCGCGCTCAGAACCGACGGCCGCCGAATCAACGGCGGCCGGACCTGTGCCGCCGCGGGTCGGCGAGTACATTCAACGGCTGCGCAACGAAAGAAAGCTGACGCTCGACGATCTGTCGCGCGCGGCGGGCGTATCGAAGTCGATGCTGTCAGAGATCGAGCGGGACAGAGCGAACCCGACTATCGCAGTAGCATGGCGGCTGACAAACGCGCTTGGCATCAGCTTGGACCAGTTATTCGCGCAACAACGTCCTGCGGAGGCGATCCGGGTCGCGAGCCCGCACGACATACCGACCTTGAGCGGTGACAACGGTGGCTATCAATTACGCGTCTGGGGGCCGATAGAACTCGCGGGCAAGTTCGAGTGGTACGAGCTCACGTTGCAGGCCGGCGCGGCGCTCCGCTCCAACGCTCACGAGCCAGGCACGCGCGAGCATTTGACGGTTTTGAACGGAACGATCGAAGTGGAAGTAGCCGCGCTGACGCGTCGTCTTAAGACAGGCGAGACCGCGCGTTATGCAGCGGACGACAGTCACGCGATTCGCAACGCGGGGCGCTCGGAAGCGAAGGCGTTGCTAGTCGTGATTCATGGCTGATAAAAGAGGGGGCTCGCTGACTTTATGCGCATCAAGTTCTGTCGCCGTGCGGACCACGCGACGCGGGGCGTTCAGTGGACGCCCCGCATCAAAACACCGTGATGGCCGGAAACTTGGATTAAGGGTTCTTCCGCACGCTGTCCTTCAGGTCTTCGCGGACATCGCCCGCTCCCTTCTGAATCTTGCCGGCGACCTGTTGCATGTCGCCCTTCGCTTCTTGCGCGGGATCGTCAGTAGCCTTGCCGACTACTTCGTTGATCTTCCCCTTCACTTGTTCGCCGACGCCCTTAACTTGGTCCTTGTTCATCGCTTTTCTCCTTGAGGTTCAGCGGGAAACAGTCTCGATGCTCATCGCAGAAACTGATGTGCGGCTACAGAGCTCTGCTCCGAGCGCCAATTTAGGATGCGCTATCTCACCACCTTTCGGCAGCCGCGGATGTCTGAACAACGCGTAGGCGGAATCGCACATACACCGAGTGAGAACGGCGCGACGCTATTTTCAGGCGCGAGGATACTGTATATTTATACAGTGCGACGACCGGTGCGAGAGGTGACAACATGGAGTCAAACGGCGAACATCTGAGCAAAAAACAGTTCGAGCGGGCCGTGCGCGACCTGGAAAGCATCACGCGGCAGATAGCGGCTCGCTACATCGACAAGGGCGTGCCGTTGACGTGGCGCCTCTTGCACGCCATCGAAGCCGAGGCAGTTGCAGACCTCGGGTTTGCGGGGCGTCACGAAGCCGCGCTGCGTGAATTGTTCGCGCGCCCCGACAACTTTGCCTATCCAGAAACTGACGACGTAGTGGACGTCGCGTCGTCCGACGCTTTGCCGGCAGTCTTCGGCTTCGCCGTCGACGCGTACGAGTGCGCTGCGCGGCAAGGCCAGCCGCGACTAGCCCTCGCGGGCCATTGATTGGGCGAGGCTACGGATCGCCGTCCAAGGTCGTGCCAAAGCCTGACTTCGCCGATGAGCATATGGGCGCAGCGAGCGCGCGCAGGGTTCGATACAGTGGATGGTTGACGCCCGCCGCGCGAGGCCCGACTCTTTCTCTAAAGCGAACAGCGTCATATCGCCCTTCGAACACAATGCCGACTACCACCGATCTCTTCGACCAACAGCGCGCGGACTGGCAGGCCGACCCGCACGCTGCCTTCGACGCATGGCTTGCTCAACAAGAATTCCGTGCGTCTTCGGCCGACGTTTATCGCGCGCAATGGGGCAACTTCCTCGAATGGCTCCAGGCGAAACGGGCGACGCTCCATACGGTGCAACGGCCCGTCATTGAACAGTTCGTCTCGCAGCTCGACATTCGGCGTCCGCAGCGGATGCGCTACTTGCGTTTGATCGAACGCGTGCTCGATCACGTGCGGGAAATCGAGGCCGCGGGGACCAATCCCGCGCGGTTCATCGCGCAGGACGGCGATGCAGCCTGGCGCAAAGCCCGCGACAACGAGCCGACCGGCTTTCTGACGCACGACGAGCGCGCCTTGCTGATCGCGCATCTGTTTTCGCCTTTGGGCGCGCTGCCTGCCGGACAGCGGTGGCGTGAACAACGCGACCGAGCACTGGTTGCCGCCTTTTTGGGCGCAGGGGTGAAAACCGGCGAGGCGGCGCAGTTAACCGTCGATTGCTATGCGCCTGGCGCGCCTTACATAACAGTCGATGCATCAAATCCGCTTTTGATCCGCCAGGCGCGCCTTGCGCCGTTCGCCGTCGAGTTGCTGGACGGCTGGATCACCGAGCGCCGAGCAGCCGGGCTGGAGGGCGAACTGCTCTTTCCCGCGGCGCCGTCCGGCCGGCCGATGCACAAGGCGACGATGCTACGCGCCATCGATGCGGTCGTCGCTGCGTCGGGCATCGCAGCGTCTCGCGTCGCGCGAGCCAGCCCCCAGACGCTTCGCAACTCCTACGCGGCCGAGCTGTTCGACGAAGGCGTCGAGCCCGAGCGCGTTGGCCAGTGGCTAGGTTTTCAGCAGATGATCTCGGTGCATCGGCTGCACCGGGCATGGCAGGATTGGATGGGTGAGCAAATACGGGAGCGCGATATTGCTCAGGCCCGTGCCGGTTCGAGCGACGAGGCAGGCATCACGGGACTCTGACGACGCTCCCGAAAACGCTCACCTTATCGCTCGGACGAGCCGGTGCGCCATCAGGCGCGAACTTTCGAGGCATGGCGGAAGCCATACAACGCCGACAATTTCGACGAGGCCGGCCCGGACGTTCGCTCGCATTTGGGACAACACAACTCGTATTCGTCCTCGTGCAACTGCAATTCAGGCTCTCCGTCTTCGCAGCCGGGGCAGGCCCCCGGCACGGCCACATACGGATCGGCTTGCGTTCCGAGGGCAGCGATCTCTTCGTCCGCGAGCCGTCCTTCCGCGACCAGCGACGCGAGCAATTCGCCGACTTCCGTGCTCATGCGAGCCCGCACCCGGTGGGCGTCACGCTCGCGCGTGAGTGCGTCGATCTCGTCGGACTGCGCGCGTACCTGCGACTCCAGGCGATCGGCACGACTGCGCGCGACACTAAGCTGTTGAATGAATTCGAACTCCTTGCGGCCGGCTTCGCGGATGCTCGCCTGATAGGTCGCGGCGACACCTCTTAGGCTATCGAGTTCGACAAGCATCGGCTTGACGCGGCGCTCTGCGTCCTTTACGGCGTCGTTGATCTGCTGCGCGTAACGTTCTGTGTTGCTGCGCAATTCGTCTTGAAGCTCATCTAGCCGGTCGCGCAGACGCGCCGTTTGGGATTGCTCTGTCGCAAGACGCTCCGCAAGAGCCGAGTTCTCAGCCTGGGACCGCGCAATTGCGTTGCGAAGTTCTTCTTGAATCTCAAGCTCGCGCTGGCGCAGCCGGCTTACTTCGGATTCGAGCGACGCTATGCGCGCCGCGGCCGATTCGACTCGACTCTCGGCAGCTTGGCGTGCCTGCTCCATCGCTTCGCAGCGAATCTCTGCTTCGTGCGCGCTCGCTGCAGTATGCCGAGTCATCGCATCCACTCGCGAGCGTTCATCGTCGAACGTAGCGGCCGCTTGCCGCCTGGCTTCGTCGAAAAGCTCCGCCAACAATTCGCCCGCGCGTTCCTGAAGTGCCTGCGGGATGCCGCCTGCCTCGACACGCACGCGAACACTCGAGCGCACGGTTTCCCAAAACGCGTCGATGTCTCGCGGGATGTCGGTGGCACTCCCGACCTGCGTCAGATCTCGAACGGTCGTAACCGAAGGACGGATGCCGAGGTCGAAGAATAATCGTCGGCAAGCGTGCTGGGAGAGTTCGTGGCGACGGGCGCCGGCTGAACGCATTCTCTCTAGCTCTTGGCGAACGGTGTCGCGCAGGTGCGAGTCCATTGATCCTCAACTAGACATGTTATGCCTGTCACGTTTTACGTTTCAGGCGTTACAACAAGCGACTTGGGTTGCAGAAACGCGGTTATTTTGCTGCCCGCCGTGCGTTTCGAGTACGCAATGCTGGCTATTGTAGACCATTCGTTGTGAAACATGATGAGGATGTTCTTCTAACATCATGATTTGACACGGTTTAGGGTGATCGCGAGAGAAAACGCACTGTTCCACAGATGTTTCGTACGAAAAACCAGTCCTTGAGCAATGACGTTGGGGCGATCTTCTGCATTCAAGCGCGCAGCTTTGAGAGTATTAGAAGTAAACACCCTTGAACCCTTGTTGAAACAGTTAACGCCTCTGCAAACCCTTGTGGAGCAAGGCTCTCCGGCCGTCTCGGTGAGCGTTTGCGGGATACATGGTGAGTCTCTACGGGTGTCATGGGTGGTCGGCTTCGGGAGGCTCAGTGAGGAGAAGCAGGACACATAGTGAGCGGCTTCAGGGGAGCGAATCTTTTGATAGGTGAGCGAATACGGGATAGCACGGCATTGAGCGCCTTATGGCGCCGTGGTGGCCGAACTTCCGTGTGTTCGCGTCGGTGAGACGATGCAGGAGCCGTCCAGTAGTATCCGTGCTGTACCTTTTTGTGTAGTTTTTTCCCTTTGGTGAGCGTTTACGGGCCAAATTCGTCCTGCAAGGTGAGCAAATACAGGAGCGAGAGCCGGCTTGTAGAGGCCAAAGACGTGTCCGCACCATCCGAGGTGAGCCTTTGCGGGAGCGCAAAGGACAAGCGCAGTGGCCAAAGGTGAAGGTTTTCAGGAGCGAATTGTCCGTTGAGACGGCCCACTCGTGATGGGTGAGAATATTCGGGATATGCGGATATTGGGTCGCGCCGCGCACGTCCTGCAGAGACTATGTAGTTTGATCAACGACTTAGACCACATCTGTAAAGTATGTTGGAAGCCTGGAAGCCCTCTACTTCGGCTGCGAGTCCGAGCACTTGCTAAAGTGAGCATTTTCGGGAGCACCCGACGTTAAAGGACAACGCATTCTTCTGAAGCCGCCTTTCTTGCGTGCCTTGCAGCCGCGCTAATCTCAGAGGTGAGTGCTTGCGGGACGCCTCAGGTGAGTTTTTTCAGGAGCCAATTTGCATGTCCCGCGTCGGCAAGGTGAGAGGTTTCGGGACTCGGCGCCCCCAGTTCCAGCATGCGCGGCAGTTGCGAGAGCCGGTCGATGACTTACCTCGCGCGTAAAGGTGAGGCTTTGCGGGAGCGACTGCCGCTAAGTTTGCCCAACAGCGACTACTAGCCGCCACAGCGCTTACGGCGGGACGGTATCGACTGCTGTCCTTATTGGAGGAGCTTCGCGATGACCGCGGCACCGGCCTGCGCCACGTGCTGCAAGGACGCACTGCGCAAAAAAATCGGACGACCTTCCGGTGTCTCGCGTGCGCTACACCGTGTCTTTGTAACGAGATCTTTTTAAGGTGAGTGTTTTCGGGAACCTTGCCGTACACCAAGGCCGTGGGCTAAAAACACAGCGGTCCGTTTACCCGCGCGGGCGCTGGACGCGTCCGCTAGCGACAACCGGTGAGTGGTGAGCCTTTTCAGGAGCGCACCGCAGTGAGTCGCCGAGCTGCAACCTCGATCACCATTCAAGGGTGAACGCACCCGGTAGACGCGAATCACCGCGCCCGTTATGCTTGCCGCAATACTGAATCTGATACCTGT